>CAYJPW010000016.1:0-93546 GCA_964372055.1 uncultured Polyangiaceae bacterium | reverse complement strand
GCCGATGGCGGCGAGCGCCGCGGGCGCGAGCGGCCGCCCCGGCGTCGTGAGGAGCGGGTGGCGCGCCGCGATCGGGCGCGGCGGCCCCGCGGCGTACTCGAGCATCACGCCGTCGGTCGCGAGGCGCAGCCCGGTCACGCCGGAGGTGGGCGCGCCGAGGTCGTTGTTGCGCAGCGGCGTCAGCGACTCCACCGCGAAGCGGTCCCCCTCCCAGCGGCCGCGCGCGGTGGCGGCGCGGGCGTGATCGAGGAAGAGCGCCGGGCGGGCGAGCTCGTCGGAGATCCAGCCGGCCCCGCGCGCGTCGAGCGCGGCGAGCCGCTCGAGGAGCGTCCTCACCCGCCCCACCGACACGGCACACGATGGCGTGCACAGGTGATGCGAGATCAGCCGCAGCGCCCCGAGGCGATGGACCTCCGGCGCCAGCGCCTCCTGCGGCGCGCGGCGGAACGGGGCGCGCTCGTTCTCGGCGTTGTCGCGCCGATCGGGGAGCGCCTCGAAGGCGGCCACGCAGCAGGGCGGGTACCCCATGAGCGCACCCATCGCCGCGATGGGCGCGTCGCCGCGACCGAGCGCGTGTGCGCGCTGCATCGCCAGCACCTCGCCGAGCGTCGCCGGGGTCCCGGCGATCGCCACGATCGCGAAGCTGTCGCCGGCGCGGTGGTCGCCGCCGGTGGCGTCCACGCCGTGGCGATCCACTACCTCGGCCGCAAGCCCCATGGCGCGGTAGGCGCCGACCAGCCCGGGCGCGAGCGCGTGGGGGATGCGCTCCTTCAGGCACGCGGGCTTCTCCCCCGCGGCGACCGCCTCGAGCTCGCGATCGTACACCGCGATCGCCGGCGCGAGCCGCGAGAGCGCGGTCGCGAGCGGCAGCTCCCACGACGAGAGGGCGACCAGGAGCGGCAGGCCGGCGAGCTCGGGCACCGCGGCGAGCCCGGGCCAGCGCAAGAGCCACCGCGTCGCCGCCTCGAGCACGTCGGCGTCGGGCAGCGAGCGCTCGTGGGCCGAGAGCGCGGCGGCAGCGCGGAAGATCGCCTCGACGCGATCGTCGGCGAAGCGCCACGGCGCGCTCGCGTCGTATCCCTGCTCGGCCGCGCGATCGCCGCGCCCCGCGGCGTGCTCGTCGACGAGGAGCCCCTCGGCGGCGGCGAGGGCGTGGAGCGGCGTGCGCGGATAGAGCCTGAGGCGCGTGCGGAGCGGCTCGGCCCTGAGCTCGTCGAAGCCGACGCCGCGCATCACCCGCGCGTTCTCGAGCAGCCCCTCGGGCGTCGTCCACGGCGTGAAGAGGACGATGCCGTGCGCGCGGTGCTTCTTGTACTCGAACGACCGCGGGAAGCGGGCCGAGAGCGCGCGCAGCGCGTCGATGGCGCGGCAGTTGTCGGTGACCGACACGCCCTTGTTGAAGAGATCGAGATCCGGCTGGTGGAAGCTCTCGAAGCCGACGAGGTAGACGTGGAGCACGCTGCCGGTGCGCGCGGCGATGGTGCACGCCTCGGCGAGCGCGCCCTCGAGCTCGAGCAGCCAGTCCACCCGGCTCTTCACGAGGAGCTCCACCGGCGCGAGCTCCGGCTCGCGCTCCAGCGCAGCGAACAAGCCCGGCAGCCACGGGTGCGGGCGCTCGTCGGTGAGCAGGACCTCGATGCGGTCGCCGGGCGGGCGGGCCGCGCGGATGGCGCGGAGCTGGCCGAGCCAGGAGGCGATCACCTCCTCCTCGGCGGGGGTCGCGTAGGCGCCGGTGTTGTCGAGACAGAAGGTGCAGCCCTTGGTCTGCACGCGCGTCCGGTCCATCGGGAGCGCGGCGAAGCGCGGGCTCTTCGCCGCGTCGAGCAGGAACGGGCAGCCGGTCGCCGGACCGGTGATCGCGGGACGGGCGCCGGCGATCTCCTCGACGACGACCTCCGCGGGCGCGGGTCGCAGGGCGCGGGCCGCCCGCAGCGCGCGCGCCGTGGTCGGCTGGAACGCCGCCGGCGCCGGCGACGCCTCGCCTTCGAGGAGCGCGACCAGCCCGGGCTCGTCGAGGACGTGGTCGAACGCACCGTCGAGCGCCGCCGCCACACCCGCGGTGAGCCGGACCAGCTTGGCGTCGGGCCGCAGCCCGCGCCGCACGGCGTCGACGACCGTCGCGTCCCACGCGCGCGCCAGCACGACGACGTCGCGGCCGCCCTCGCGCACGTGCTCGGTCACCTCGGCCGACCAGGCGGCCGGGCCACCCGACGCGGCCGCCTGCACGCTCCGCCAGAGCGCCACGTCGTGCCCGCGCGCCGCCAGCCGCGCCGAGAGCCCGCGCAGCGCGCCGTCGCCGAGGAACGTGTCGTCGCGCGCGTGCAAATCGAGCAAGAGGACGGTTCGGGACGGCACGCAGCGGTCAGTATAGAGGCTACAATCCACCCCGAGGTGCGCACCGAACGCGTTTTCACGAACCTCCGGTGCAACCAGAACTGCACCTACTGCACGAGCCGCCGGGCGACGGACGAGCGCGCGAGCATCCGCCTCGAGGCCGTGCGCGGGCGCATCGACGCGGCGCTCGGCGCCGGCGCGCGAGAAATCGTGCTCTCCGGCGGCGAGCCCACCCTGCGCAACGATCTCGAGGCGCTCGTCGCCCACGCCCGCGCCGCCGGCGCGGATCGTGTGGTCCTGGAGACCAACGCCACGTCGATCGATCCGGCGCGCGCCGCCGCGCTGCACGCCGCGGGGCTCGGCGAGGCTCGAGTGAACCTGGCCGGGTGGGGCGAGGCGCTCGACCGCGTGACCCAGGACCCCGGCGGCTTCGAGGCGACGCGGCGGGGCCTGTGCGCGCTCGGGGCGGCGGGCGTCGCCCTCTCGGTGCAGGCGGCGGTCGTGCGCTCGACGGCGTCGCTCTTGCCGCTGCTGCCCGCCGGGCTCGCCGCGCTGCCTGCCCGCGTCAACGTCATCCACGCCACCGTGCCGACCGCGAGCCCGGCGCCCGACGAGCTCCTGCCCTACGGCGAGGCCGCCGCCGTGATCGCCGCGCTCGACGAGGCCGCCCGCGCGGTGGGCATCCCGGTGAAGCTGCTCCCGGACAGCGGCCCGCCGCCCTGCGTCTTTCCGCCCAAGGCGCGGGTGACGCACCTGTTCGCGCTCACGCCGGGCGCGCCGCGCCGCGCCGGCCACACGCCGCAGCCCGCCTGCGCCGAGTGCCTGGTGAGCGACCGCTGCTCCGGCCTCGCCGACGAGCACCTGGCGCGCTTCGGCGCGCCGCCGATGCACCCGGTGGGCGAGGACCGCGTCCGCCGCCGCCTGGCGCTGATCTCCACCGTCGACGAGCAGGTCGCACGCGAGTTCGTGACGCCGAACCGCTACCGCGATCCGGTGCACGGCGAGCTCGACGAGGAGATCATCCGCGTCAACTTCCACTGCAACCAGACCTGCCGCTTCTGCTTCGTCTCCACGCACCTGCCGCCCGCGGGGGACGAGGCGGTGCGCGAGGCCATCCGGCGCGCCGCCGCGAAGGGGGTGAAGGTCACGCTCTCCGGGGGCGAGCCCACGCTCAACCCGCACCTCGTCGAGTACGTGCGCCTCGCCAAGTCGCTGAGCCCGCTGCCGGTGCTGCTGCAGACGAACGCGATACGCCTCGACGACGAGGCGCTGGTCGCGGCGCTCGTCGAGGCCGGCCTCGACGAGGCGTTCATCTCGCTGCACGGCTCCACCGCCGCGATCTCGGACGCGGTCACCGGCGCGCCGGGCACGTTCGTGCGCACGGTCGTCGGCATCGACCGGCTCTATGCGACGCGGGTGAAGATCGTCCTCAACTTCGTGATCTGCGAGACCAACGTCGGCGACCTCGTCCCTTACGTGCGCCTCGTGGGCGCGCGCTGGCCGAAGGCGTTCGTGAACATCTCCTTCGTCGCGCCGTCGACCGACGTCGTCCCGCGCGAGCGCGAGTTCATCCCCCGCTACTCCGAGGCGCTGCCCCACCTGCAGCAGGCGATCGCCGAGGCGCGGCGCCTCGGCCTCGAGATCGGCGGCTTCGAGTCGATGTGCGGCATCCCGCTCTGCCTCGTCCCCGCCGATCTCGGGGCGTACTTCGACCTCGGCGAGATCCCGCCCGGGTTCGACAAGGGCGAGTTCGTCAAACCCGAGCCGTGCGGCCGCTGCGACCTCGCCGCCAAGTGCTACGGCCTCCGCCGCGGCTACCAGGACCTGCACGGCGCCGACGAGCTCAGGCCGATCTCCGCGCAGGGCGACCCCCGAGCCGCGCCGGTCCGCTGGCCGGCGACCGGCCTGTCGTGATCTGGGACTGGCGGGGGAACGGTCGCCGCGCGGCGCGGGCGCGCGAGGCGCGGAGGCTCCGACGCAACGGTCTCGTCGGCTCGGCGCTGGGGATCGGCGGAAGCGTCCTCCTCTACTACGCGCGCGGATCCACGACGCTCGCCTGGGTGATCGGCGCCGCCGCCGTGGCGTCGGGGCTCGCGGCCGCGGCGAGCCCGCTCGTCGTCTACCGATCGATCCAGCATGGCCTGGGCGCGGTGGGCAGGGGGATCGGGGCCGCGCTCGGCTGGGTCCTGCTGGCGCCGCTCTTCTACCTCTTCTTCTGGCCGTTCGGCGCGTTCCTCCGGCGCGGCGCGCGCGACGTGCTCGGGCGCCGCCCCGACCGCGCCCTGCCGACCTACTGGCGGCGCCGCCCGGAGCGGCCCCGGACCCTCTCGGACTACGAGCGCCTGTTCTGAGCGATCGCGTCGATGAAGATCCTCGGGATCAGCGCCTACTACCACGACGCCGCGGCTTGCCTCCTCGAGGACGGCGTCATCGTCGCGGCGGCGCAGGAGGAGCGGTTCTCGCGCAAGAAGCACGACGCCTCGTTCCCGTCGCAGGCGATCCGCTACTGCCTCGCCGAGGGGCGCGTCGGCGCCGAGGGGCTCGACGCGGTGGCGTTCTACGACAAGCCGCTCGCCAAGTTCCACCGCCTGCTAGAGACGTACTTCGCGGTCGCGCCGCGAGGGCTGCGGGCCTACCTGCGCGCGCTGCCGGTGTGGCTGAAGAAGAAGCTCTGGCTGCCGCCGCTCATCGAGGAGTCGCTCCGCGCCTGCGGCACGCGGGCGCCGGAGCGGATCCACTTCGCCGAGCACCACGCCTCGCACGCCGCCAGCGCGTTCTACCCGTCTCCCTTCGAGGAGGCGGCGGTGCTCACGCTCGACGGCGTGGGGGAGTGGGCGACCACGACGATCGGCGTCGGCGAGGGCGCGCGGCTGCGCCTCGTCGAGGAGCTGCGCTTCCCGCACTCGCTGGGGCTGCTCTACGCCGCCTTCACCGCGTTCGCCGGCTTCAAGCCGAACTCGGGCGAGTACAAGCTCATGGGCCTCGCGCCCTACGGCCGCCCCGTCTACGCCGATCGCATCCGCGAGCACCTCATCGACGTGAAGCCCGACGGCTCGTTCCACCTGGACCTCTCGTACTTCGGCTTCCTCGACGATCTGGTGATGACCAACGAGAGGTTCGCGGCGCTCTTCGACGGCCCGCCGCGGCGCCCCGAGTCACCGATCGGACAGCGTGAGAAGGATCTCGCCCGCTCGGTGCAGGAGGTGCTCGAGGAGGTGGTGCTGTCCATCGCCCGGCACGCGCGCGCGGTGACCGGCAAGGACCGGCTCTGCCTCGCGGGCGGCGTGGCGCTCAACTGCGTCGCCAACGGGCGGCTCGTCCGCGAGCGGATCTTCGAGGACGTGTGGATCCAGCCGGCCGCCGGCGACGCCGGTGGGGCGGTCGGCGCGGCGCTCGCCCTCTGGCACGACGGCATGGGCAAGCCGCGCACGGTGCCTGCGCGCGACGGGATGCGCGGCGCCCTGCTCGGCCCCGCGTTCCCCGACGACGAGATCCGCGCCTACCTCGACGCGCGCGGCTATCCCCATGTCGAGCTGGCCGGCGACGCGGCCTGGGCCGACGCGGTCGCCGCGAAGATCGCGGAGGGCGCCGTCGTCGGCCTCTTCCAGGGCCGGATGGAGCTCGGGCCGCGCGCGCTCGGGAACCGTTCCATCGTGGGCGATCCGCGCTCGCCCACGATGCAGTCCACGATGAACCTGAAGATCAAGCACCGCGAGAGCTTCCGCCCGTTCGCGCCGAGCTGCCTCCTCGATCGCGCCGGCGACTACTTCGAGCTCGACCGCGAGTCGCCCTACATGCTCCTGGTCGCGCCGGTGCGAGAGGGCGCGGGGCTCCCCGCCGTCACCCACGTCGACCGCTCGGCGCGCGTCCAGACGGTCGACGCCGAGACGAACCCGCGGTTTTACGCGCTGCTCCGAGCCTTCGCGCGCCGGACGGGCTGCGGCGTCCTCATCAACACGAGCTTCAACCTCCGCGGCGAGCCGATCGTCGGCACGCCGGAGGACGCGTACCGCTGCTTCGCGCGCAGCGACATGGACTACCTCGCGCTCGGGCCTTTTCTCCTGGCCAAGGCGGACCAGCCGCGCTGGAATGAGCCCGCGAGCTGGCGCGCGATGCTGACGAGCGATTGATGGGACGGCTGCGCTACGCGACAACGCTGCTCGCCGAGCTGCTCGGGTTCGCGCGGGCGCACAAGGCGTACTGGATCGTGCCGCTCGTGCTCCTGCTCCTGCTCGCCGGCGGCGTGATCGCGATCGGGCAGGCCACGGCGCCGTACATCTACACGCTCTTCTGACTCACGGCGCGGGCAGGTCGACGAGGTCGAGCACCTCCGGGAGGAGCTTCGCGGCGACGTCGCGATTCCCCTCGGCGGAGTAGTGAGGGTCGTCGGGCAGCTTCGCGAACGCGCCGATGTCGAGCAGCCGAACGCCGGCGGCCTTCGTGAGCCGTTCGACGACCGCGCTCCGCGGCAGCCCCTCGTACACGACGAGCAGGCGCACGCCCGCGGCGCGGCAGGTCTCGAGGTACGCCGCGAAGCTCTCGTCGAAGAGATCGGCGTCGTCGACGAAGTTGAAGCGCACGATCATGTAGAGGCGCGCGAGCCCCGAGTAACGCAGGAGCGAGAGGAACGTCGGTCCGAGCGGCATCGGCTTCGCCACGTCGTTCTTGCTGAGCTGCAGCACGATCAGATCCGGCGCCAGCGCGAGCAGCCGCTTGCGGAGCAGGCCGAGGTGGTCCGCCATCGCGTACCCGGGCACGCCGGCGTTCCAGACGTCGACGTCGCCGCGGCCCTGGGCGCGGAGGAGCGCGCCGAGCCGCTGCGGGAACGCCTCGTCGTCGTTCACGCCGATGCCGAACGTGATCGAGTCGCCGGTCATGATCACCCGCCGGACGCCGGGCCGCTTCTCGACGGGCTGCTCCGGACCGCGCAGGCCGAGGCCGTTGGTGTGGATGCGCGAGACGTCGCCGCGTTTCCAGCTCGTGTACGTGGTCTCGAGGCTCGGCCGGAGGCGGAAGAAGGGCGGATCGGGATCGCCGGTCAGCTCGATGTAGCTGCGAAGGCTCGAGACCGGGCGCGTGAGGAAGGTCCAGAGCAGGAGCTGATCGAACGCGACGACGACGGCGATGACGTACAGAACGCGACGGCGCCGCCGCACCCTCGCGCCGAGCGCGCGCAGCACCTCGCGGGCCGGCCGCATGCGCCGACCATACCAGGACGCGGCGCCGGGGAGCGCGGCGCCCGAGGCAAGTCGGCGTTCTATCGGCCGGTGGCGTCGACGACGGCGCTGGCCAGCAGCGCGGCGAAGGTGCGGTTTCCGAGCGCCGTGGGGTGGCCGTCGCCCTCGATCCAGAGCTCGGGGCGATCCGGCGGACCCAGGACGGCGCGCGCGTGCGGCAAGCTCGCGAGGTCCGGCAACGACTGCTCGTCGTCGTGGTAGCGAAACACCAGGAGCGGTGGGGCCCCGCGCCGCTCGCGGAGCGCCCCGAGCCGCGCCGCCTCCGCCGCGAGGAAGCGCAGGCCTTCGGGCGTCACCTCGCGGTCGAGGCGGGTCGAGGTCCACAGCGCGGCGGCCGCGGGCTCGCCGAGCAACCACGAGACCAGGCTGTACCCGCCGACGTCACGCCGCCGGCGGTGCGCCACCTGATCGTCCCAGCGGGAGAGATCGTTGGGGATCGAGACGCACAGGATCACCACGTCGGCGGCGAGATCGTGGGCCGCGACGTCCGCCAGGGTCACGTGCGAGGCGAGGTTGTCGCCGGGGAGCCCCAGGTTCAGCACCTCCCAGCGACGCGCCGGCGCGAGCGCCCCGAGCTCGGCGGCGAGCCGGCGCGGGAGCGTCTCTTCGTCGGCGACGCCCGAGCCGAAGACGAACGAGTCGCCGACCACGGCCACGCGGGTGACGCCGGGAGGCTTGGACTCGGTCCAGTCATCGCCGCGAAACCCGCGCGCGTTGATGGCGGTCACCGTCGGCGGCCGCGTCGGCGTGCGGTCCTCGACGCGCATGCCCGGCGGGAACGTGACCAGCCCGTGGGACCAGTGCTTGCCGTCGCGCAGCGACGCCGCGTAGCTCGCGCCGGCGAGGACCGTGACGCCGGCGAGCACGGCGGCGCGCTCGACGCCGCGCCGGCCCCTCGCCCGGCGCGACCAGAGGAACGCCAGCACCCAGAGCGCGAGCAGCCAGCCGCAGAGCGCGAGCAGCGGCCACAGGAGGTGGCCGATCGGCTCGCCCCGGAGCCGATCGCTCGCGCACCGACCCGCGGCGCGCGTCGCGCCCAGGCCGAGCCAAGCGCCGGCGCATCCGATCAGCCCTGCGAGCCCGAAGCGGCGCGCCACACCCACCATCCTCGCCGGCGACTCCGCCTCGAGCCCTCGTGTCGATCCGCGACCGCGTCGGTCCGCCCACGCAGGATACCGCAACGGCACGCGCCCGCGGAGGCCGCGGCGGCGTGACGATCTCGCCCCGCCGCGCACGATCGCCTCTTCCCGCGCCCGCCGGCATGCGAGGTAGGATCGCGCCATGAGCGATCCGGTCATCCCCTGCCCTTCGTGCGGACAACCGACGGCCAGCATGAAGCGCTACGTGATGATCGATCTCCTGGTGTTCCTCGGCATCTTCGCCTTCACCCGCCGGGCGACCTGCACCCAGTGCCCCGCCTGCATGCGCAAGACGCTGCTCACCAAGACGCTCATCAACATCGTGCCCGCGAACGTGCTCTGGGTGCTCGTCGTGCTGCCGTTCCACTCGGTGCAGCTGGCGCGAACGTTCGCCGAGGGACACTCGGCGAGCGTCCGCGCGCTGCTGCGCTGACTCCCTCGCTCGAGGAGGCCGCGACGCGAGCCTACGGGGTCCAGAGGAGCGCGAGGTCGAGCTCCAGGGCATCGAACGGCTCGGCGCGCACCTTGTCCTCCTCGGACGCGGAGAGCACGATCCGGTAGCTGTCCCCATCGAGGCGCTCGACCTCCAGCGTCCTCGCGTCGGGATCGAGCAACCAGTAATGCGCGACCCGCTCGCGCGCGTAGATCCGGCGCTTGAGGACACGATCGACGCGCGCGGTGCTCGGCGAGAGGACCTCGCAGATCCAGTCCGGCGCCAGCTCCAGGAAGGCCACGTCCGGCAGCTCGCTCATGCGTTCGCGGCGCCAGCCGGCGAGGTCGGGAACGACCACGTCTTGTCCGAGGTGCAGCTCGGGCTCGTCGAGGAAGATCCAGCCGCCCGGCCCGCCGCGGCCGCGCCGGAACGGGGGGCCGAGCTCCTCGCCGAGGCTCGACGCCGCCGCCGCGTGGCGGGGCCTCGGGCGCGGCATGACGAGCAGATCGCCGTCGATGATCTCGCCGACGACATCGGGCGGCAGCGCCAGGAGGTCGTCGTACGTCGCTCCCTTGCGCACAGGCGCCGGCATTCGTGGACGATAGCACGCGAGGTCCGCAGAGCGACGGAGCGGCCTCGAGCGTCGCGCGCGTGAGGTAACGTGGAGGGATGACCGATCCGCTCGAGGTCCGGCTCGAACGCATCGCGGCGCGCCTGCAGCTGCTCGCGAGCTGCGACGCCGAGCTTCGGGTCTTCGGCGCCACCCACCACGGCTACCGGCTCGATCCGCCGTATGGGTCCGACGAGCTGGCCGAGGTCGAGCGCGCCATGGGCGTGTCGCTGCCTCCCGAGGTGCGCGCCTTCTTGACGCGCGTCGGGAGCGGGGGCGCAGGCCCGTACTACGGGCTCCAGGGACCGAGCGCGGCGGCGGTGCGGCGGTGGCTCGAAGAGCCGGGACCGAAGCCGCGCTTCGATCACCCGTTCCGCTGGCCGTCCGCGACGGGTGAAGAGCCGGGGATCGCGGCCGGTCGATACGACGGCAGCCTGCCGATCGCCGATCAGGGCTGTGGCATGATCTCCCTCCTCGTCGTCACGGGCCCGCGCGCGGGCGAGGTCTGGGCGGACCGCGGACTCGGCGAGGGACCGCTCGACCGCGAGTCGGAGTCGTTCCTCGTGTGGTACGAGGGCTGGCTCGACGCCGCGTTCGTCGAGTGGGCGCGGCGCTCGCTGGCGGAGCTGGCGATGGCCCACGCTCCGGGAGCAGCGAGCCATCCTGGAGTCGCGGCCGCCGCGCCGCTCGTCGAGGCGGCGGCGCGCGCCTCGGACGTCGAGCCGCTGCAGCGCGCGGAGCTGCTGCGCGTGCTCGGTTACTCGAGGCTTTACGGCCGGGAGTGGAGCGCCGCCGAGGAGGCGTTCGAACAGGCGCGGATCGACGACAGAGAGCCAGCCCGCCACCGCCTCGACCGCGCTCGGGTGCGGCGCCTGCAGGGCCGCTGGGACGAGGCGCGCGACGAGATCGCGACCGGGCTCGCTGCGTCCGGTTCGTGGGCGACGCACGACGAGCTCCGCTCCGAGGAAGAGCAAGCGCTCATCGGGCTCGGCCGCCGCGCGGAGGCGCTCGCTCTCCTCGACGCTCGCGCTGCGGAGCACACGTGGGACCTCGCCATCCATCACCAGCTGGCACGCGAACGGCTGTTCGACGGCGACGTCGACGGTGCGCATTCGGCGCTCCTCCGCGCCGTCGAGCTCGGTGCCGGCGTGCCTCCGGACGCCGAGGCCTTCCGCGCGGCGATCCTCGCGGGAGAGGCCGCGCCGTCGCCCTCGCTGTCGGAGCGGCTGCATGTCATCTACGATGGGTTCGTCGCCCGCGTCGCCGACGCCGATCATGCCGCAGCGCTCACGACGAGGCGACCACCCGGCTGAAGGCGCTCAGGCCGGCACAGCGCCGCGAGCGATCAGAACTCGGCAGGATCCGAGTACGTGCCCAGCACCTCGCGGAGCACGTCGCAGATCTCCTGCTCCGACGCGTACGCCCGCGCGGCGGCGATGATCGGCGGCATCAGGTTGTCCTTGCCGCGAGCCGCCTCGCGCACGGCCGCGAGCGCGTCGCGCAAGGCGCCGGCGCTGCGCTCGCGCTTCACCTTGGCGAGGTTCTGGCACTGCGTCTTTTGCACCGACTCGTCGATCCTGAGCAGCGGGATCGAGCTCTCCTGCGAGGAGAGGTAGTCGTTGACGCCGACCATGACGCGCTCCTTCGAGTCGACCTCGCGCTGGAAGCGGTACGCCGAGGCGGCGATCTCGCGCTGCGGGTAGCCCTTCTCGATCGCCGAGACCACGCCGCCCATCTCGTCGATGCGGCGGATGGTGTCGAGCGCCTCGGCCTCGAGCTTGTCGGTGAGCCACTCGACGTAGTAGCTGCCGCCGAGCGGATCGATGACGTTGGCCGCGCCGCTCTCGCAGGCGATGATCTGCTGCGTGCGAAGGGCGATCATCACGCTCTCCTCGGTCGGCAGCGCGTACGTCTCGTCGAGCGAGTTGGTGTGGAGCGACTGGGTGCCGCCCAGCACCGCCGCCATCGCCTGGAGCGCCACGCGCGCCACGTTGTTGTACGGCTGCTGCGCCGTGAGCGAGACGCCGGCCGTCTGCGCGTGGGTGCGGAGCTTCATGCTCTCGGCCCGCTTCGCGCCGAAGCGCTCCGTCATGAAGCGGGCCCACATCCGCCGCGCCGCGCGAAACTTGGCGATCTCCTCGAAGAAGTCGTTGTGGACGTCGAAGAAGAACGACAAGCGCGGCGCGAACGAGTCGACGTCGAGCCCGCGCTCGAGGCAGCTCTCGACGTAGCCGAGGCCGTCGGCGAGGGTGAAGGCGAGCTCCTGCGCCGCCGTCGAGCCGGCCTCGCGGATGTGGTAGCCGCTGATCGAGACCGAGTTCCAGCGCGGCACCTCGCGCGAGCAGAACTCGATCATGTCGGTGACGATGCGCATCGCCGGGCGCGGCGGGACCAGCCACGCGTGCTGGGCGATGAACTCCTTGAGGCAGTCGTTCTGGACCGTGCCGCCGATCTTGTCGCGCGGGATGCCGCGCTCGTCGGCGAGCGCGATGTAGAACGCGAGCAGGACGATCGCCGGACCGTTGATGGTCATCGACGTCGTCACCTTGTCGAGCGGGATCCCGTCGAAGAGGACCTCCATGTCGCGCAGGGTGTCGACGGCGACGCCGCACATCCCGACCTCGCCGAGCGAGCGCGGCGAGTCGGAGTCGTACCCCATCAAGGTGGGGAAATCGAAGGCGGTGGAGAGGCCGGTCTGCCCCTCGGCGAGCAGGTACTTGAAGCGCTGGTTCGTCTGCTCGGGCGTGCCGAAGCCGGCGAACATGCGCATCGTCCAGAGCTTGCTCCGGTACATCGTCGGCTGGACGCCGCGCGTGAACGGGTACTCGCCGGGCAGGCCGAGCTCGTGCATGTACGCGACCGGCTTCTCCGCAGGCGTCACCAGATCGGGCACCTCGAGGCCGCTCCACGTGGTGAAGCGCGGCGCCCGCGGCGGCATCTTCTTCTCCGACGGGCCGACCGTGCCGGTGCGCCAGGCGGCGATCGCCTGCTTGAGCTCGGCCAGCCCCTCGCCGTCGAGGCCGGGGTACTCGCCGCTCGGGGTGCCCGCGGACGCCGCGTGACCGTTCGCGCGCGCATCGGACGCGGGGGGGTTCGTGAGCTCCTTCTGCGCCATGCGGGGAATCTAGCCTGGATCGCCTGGCCCCGCGACGGCCACGGCGGCGCCCAGGGCGGCCGCGCGCGCCGATCAGCAGCCCGACGGCTGGAACACGTCCGAGATCACCGGCACGGCGCCGCCCTGGAGCGAGTCCTGGATCACCGCCTTGATGCGGAGCCCGCCGGCGCCGCAGATCGCCGCCTTGTCGTCGGCGGGGAGGAGCGTGTTGCCGGTGTCGAAGGTGAAGTGCACCGTCTCGTCCGAGTCCTGCTCGACCGACACCGGGAACGTCGTCGTGGTCGTCGCCTGGAGCGGCGCGAGGATCTCGGTCGTCTGGTCGGCGCCGAGGACCGCGAACGACTCCACCGAGACCTCGCTCGTGTCGCTGGCACGCGCGCCGAGGTGCAAGGTGAGATCGAACGAGCCGCTGACCCGGGTGCCGAGCGCCAGCGACTCGACCTGGAGCGCAGGGGCCTCGACGTGCGCGTCGACGAACACGGCGGCATCGGTGTTGGGGCAACCGATCGCGGCGGAGGTGAGGACGAGCAGGGCGAGCGAGGCCGAGCGCATGCTTCGAGCATACCCCACGCGCTCGCGGCGAGCGCTACGGCGGGTCGGGCGAGCCGGCGACCACCGGGGCCACCGACGATCGCTTCATCACCGTGCCGCCCTTGCAGGTGGTCCAGTACACGAACGCGGTGTCGGTCGCGATCGCGCAGGGCTCGTCCTGAGCGGTGGCGAGCACCTCGGTCATGCCGCCGCCCGCCTTGCTGGTGCGGCGGACGCTGCCGTCCAGGGCCAGCTGATCGACCCAGTAGAGGTCGGCGCCGAGCAGCGCGACGGCACAGGGGTCGGCCTCGGCGAACGCGAGGTCCTGGCTCATGGCGCCGTCGAGCGTGGCGCGTTTGACGACGCCCGTCGCGGGAGAGAGCCCGCGGTCGGTCCAGTAGACGCCGGCGCCGTCGACGACCACGCCGCAGGGGTCGTTGCCGTTCCCGATGATGGTGAACGAGGTGGGCCCTGCCTTGGGCGACGACCACAGCCGCATCGCCCACGGATCGGTCCAGTACACGCTCTGCGCATCGAAGGCGCTCAGCGCCGTCACGTGCGTGCTCTGGACCACCGCCGCGGGACCGCCGCCGCCGAGCGGGGCCCGGACGATGTCGGACGCGCTGCTCGTGCGCGCCCAGTAGACGTACGAGGCATCGACGGCGATCGCGCAGGAGTCGCCCTCGCCCGAGGCGACGGGGGCGGGACCGCCGCCGGCGAGCGGGGCGCGGCGCACCTCCCCCTCGCGTGTCCGCCAGTAGACGTCGGTCGAGGTGAGGGCGATGCCGCAGGGCGTGCCCTGGCCCGAGGCGAGGATCGCGATCGGTCCGCCGGCGACGGCGATGCGCTTGATGGCGCTCTCGCCCTCCGCGGCCCAGTAGACGTAGGTGCCGTCGGTCGCGATCGCCGACGGACGCTGCTCGCCGCACGCCAGCGCCACCTCGCCGCCGGGACCGGGCGGGCCGCAGGGCGCCCCGCGTCCCGCGCCGCCCTCGCCCGAGCCACCGCTGCCGCCGCCGCCCGCGCTCCCGGTGGTCGCCGCCCCGCCCGCGCCGGTCGCGTCGGTCGACGTCGCGGCGGCGGTCGTCGCAAGGCCGCCGCCTTGCCCGTGCGGCGACCACTCGTCGATGCCGACCAGCGAAGCGCAGCCGGCGCCGCACGCGCACGCGAGGCCGATCGCGAGGCGCGGGCGGAGGCGCATCGGGTCATGCTCGCCGAGCGGCAGCGCCTGTCAATGTCCAGGCGGCGCGCGACCGATGGGCCAACCCAGAGCCGGCCGCGGCGCGACTCCCGTCACCCGCCGGCGAGCTTGGCGCGCGCGCTCTTGACCAGGCCCACCATCGCCTTGCGCACCTCCTCGCTCGTCGCGAGCGGCGCCTCGAACGCGATGCGCGCCACGCGCGGCGCGTCCGGGGTCTGCACCGCGATCTCGAAGCCGTAGCGATCGACCTCGGTCATCCTCGCGGACGTGGCGTCGCCGATCCCGGCGAGCGCGCGCGCGTACGAGACGAGCGCGTCGGCGTGGTCGTCGTTCATGTGCGCCACGATCCCCGCCGCGGCGTCCGCGAGCGGATCCGGCGAGGCGCGCCGGTAGTCGTCGGCGGCGACCCACGACATGCGCCCGAACCCGCCGATGTAGCGGAGCGACGACGGCTCGAGCCGCCAGAAAGCGAAGTCCTTGAAGTCGGCGTAGTACGCCGCCCGCGGGTGGCGGGCGAGGAACACCGCGCGCGCCGCGAGGGCCTCGCCGCCCTCGAGCCTGGCGCAACGTCCGAGGAGGGTGACGCGCCCGAGGGCGAGCGGATCCGCGCCCGGACCGATCGCTTCGGAGACCAGGACGGAGGCCTCGGCCCTCGCGGCGAGGTTCTGCGTGTGCTCGGCGAGCGAGGAGAGGAGCATCAGCGGCCGCCCCTCGCCGTCGGCGGCGACGGTGACCAGCGATCCGTACGGGTGCCCCGCGACGTCCGTCCGCTCGCTCGCGAGCGTCGCCAGCGTCGCCACCGCCGCCTGGGCGATCAGCGTGCGGCTGCGCTCGGCGTGCGTGGGCGCGGGGAGATCGGCCCCGACCCTGGGGGGCTCGGGGCGTGCGGGGCGTCCGTGCTCGGTCATCTCCCTGAGGTAGCACCCTCGACGGGGGAGGACCTCCTCACCGTGTGCGCGGGAAGACGAGCAGGCACCGTCGTGGACGCGCGTGGTACCGTGCCGGCCTTCGAGGAGGCTCGCGATGCGGTCGATCTTCGCTCTGGGCTCCGCCCTCACGCTCGTTCTGGTCGCCGGCTGCAAGGACGACGCACCCCCGGCGCCGGTCGCGCCGCCGAGCACCGGGCCGACGCCGAGCCTCGCCCTCGGCAAGGCGCCGGCGTCGATCGTCTTCACGAGCTACGGCAAGGAGTCGCAGCGCGAGGTGCTCGCCGCGCTCGAGGACGGCTCGCGCGCGCCGGTGCGGCTCTCGCGGCCGGACACGGTCTCGAGCTTCGCGGCCGCGCTGCCGGGGCGTCGCGTGCTCGTCGCGGCGCACGCCGCCGACGGCGCGATCGCCGCGCTCGACGACGTGAGCGTCGACGGCAGCGATCGCCGCGAGCTCGGCGCCTGGCCCGCCGGCCGGTGGAAGAAGGTGCTCCAGGCCAAGGCCGACGGCGACGCCGCCGCGCTCGTGCTCACCCGCGCCGACGCCCCGGAGAAGACCGAGCTCGTCGCCGTCCGGAGCGGCGCGGCGCCGGTGGTGCTCGCCGAAGGCGCGACCCTGGTGGCGGCAGCCGCGGGGCGTGTCGCCTACGTGACGGCGGGCAAGCTCTCGAGCGCCAAGCTCGACGGCAGCGACGTGCGCCCCCTCGGCGGCGACGACGGCCAGGATCAGGTGATGGAGGTGCGCGGCGATCGCTTGCTCCTCACCCTCCACGCCGGCGGCGCGGGCGACGTGCGCGTCGTCCGGATCGACGGCTCCGAGCGCGCCGATCTCGGCGCTCCCGCCGACGACGACCGCGGCATCGCCTTCGCGACCGACGACCGGATCGTGCTCGCGCACGGCCCGGCCGGGCACCGCGTCCTCGCCGCCGCCGGCGTGGATGGAAAGGGGGAGGTCGCGCTCACCCCCGCCGACGGCGACGCCCAGGCCGTGGCGATCGCCCCCGGCGGCGACGTCGTCTTCACCGATGCCGCGGGCGCGCTCCGCGCGGTCGCTGCAGCGGGCGGCGCGACCCGCTTGCTCGACGCCGGCGCGGGCACGCCGGTGAAGTCGGCGAAGGTCGCGGGGGGCCGCGTCTTCTTCAGCGGCGGCAGCACCGGCCACGCGCTCCGCACCGCGAAGCTCGACGGGAGCGGCGCCACCGAGCTCTGCGCCGAGCCCACGTGGCTCCCGTTCTTCTCGGCGCTCACCCCGGGCGACCGCGTCGTCTTCTACCGCGCGCTCGCGGGGCAGCTCGAGGGCGGACGGCTCTACACCGTGAAGCTCGACGGCTCGGATCGCCGCCCGCTGGGCGAGGCCGTGGTGAACCGCGACGGCACCCCGTTCGCGAACGCGCCCGAGGATCAGGACTTCGAGGCGGTGACGCCGTCCGGCCGCGTCGTGCTCGAGGCGGAGTTCGAGGGCATCGCCTCGCACCTGCTCGTGAGCGACGGCGACCCGGGCGCCCGACGGCTGGCGGATCAGGGCAACGTCAAGTTCGCGGCGATCGTCGGCGATTGACCCTCGGGCTTCGAGCGGCGTTGTTCGGACCTCTTCAGCCCGCGGGCGGCGTGAGGCGCGCCATGTCGCGCTCGAGCGTGTCGCGGATGCGCGCGACGGTGCGCTCGCGCAGGCGCTCTTTCGTCGCGGCGTAGGCGTGTGGCGCGAGCGCCCCCAGGCGCGCGGCCTCCCTCTCGGCGCCCGCGAGCAGCTCCGGCTCGGGCACGACGGCGTCCACGTACCCCGCCGCGAGCGCACCCTGGGGATCGTAGACGTTGGCGAACAGCGTGGCCCGGACGAGCTCCGATGCGACGAGGCGATCGCGCGCGAGCTCCTGCGCGAGGATCGGGAGCGGCATGCCGATGGCGACCTCGTTGAGCCCGATCTTGAACGCCCCGGCGGCGCAGAAGCGCGAGTCGCCGGCGAGGACCAGGAGCGCGCCGGCGGCGAGCGCGTGGCCGGTGCACGCGATCACCACGGGCCGAGGGAACGTGTAGAGGCGCATCAGGAGCTTCGCGCCCGAGGCGACGAGGCGCTTGGCGGCGTCGACGCTCGACATCATCACCTTCAGATCGAAGCCCGCCGAGAACCGACCCGGCCGGCCGGCGAGGACCACCGCGTCGCCGCGCTGCTCGATCGCGTCGAGCGCGGCGCCCAGCTCGTCGAGGAGCTGGTCGGAGAGGGCATTGGCCTTGCCGTCGTCCATGCGGACGACGGACACGGCGCCTCGGGGTTCGACCGTGACCGTGCGCTGTTCCATCAACGCCTGAATAGCGCGGACGGGGCCCGCGGTGCCAGGCGTTCATCCGCGCCGAGCGAGGTCGGCTCTCGGAGCTCCGGCCCGACGAGCTCGACGCGTTCCGCGTGTGGGCACGCCGCGAACCGCAGGTTCGCTCGGCGGGGGGCGAAATGGACGCGTGCTACGCTCGGCCTCGATGAGCTCTGCCGCGACCCGCTTCACCGAGGCCGAGTACCTCGCGCTCGAGCGCGCGAGCGACCGGAAGCACGAGTTCGTCGACGGCGCGATCGTCGCGACGGCCGGGGCGCGCCCTCCTCACAACGTCATCGCCGCCAATGTGACGGCCGCGCTCGTCGTCCTGGCGCGTCCCCGTGGCTGCGTCGTCATGAGGAGCGATCAACGCGTCCACGTTCCGGTCACCCGGCTCTACACGTACCCCGACGTCATCGTGGCGTGCGGCGCGCGTCGGTACGACGACGCGGATCCACCATCGCTCTTGAACCCGACGATCCTCGTCGAGGTGACCTCCGAGTCGACGGAGGACTACGACCGCGGGACGAAGTTCCTCCACTACCAGTCCATCCCCGAGCTCCGCGAATACGTCATCGTTTCCCACCGCGAGCGGCGCATCGATCGCTTTCGCCGTCTCGAGGCAGGAGGCTGGCACCTCACCGCCTCGAGCGACGATGCGACATCGATCGAGCTCCCTTGTCTCGGCGGGCCGCTCCAGCTCGCCGACGCGTACGCCGGGGTCTCGTTGGACGAGGGCAGCGGCTGAGCGCGCACGGTCTGGGCGAGCTGCTGCCGTCAGATCGGCGACTCGCGATAGACGGCGTCGACGTCGATCGAGATCCCGAGCGAGGCGAGCGCCGCCTTCTCCCCCTTGCCCGCGACCGCCGCGACCTCCCAGCGCTCCCGCTCGTTCTTGCGCCACACCTCGACGACCGGGGAGTGCTGCGAGACGAGGACGTACTCGCGGATCGACGGGATGTGCCGGTAATGGCCGGCCTTGACGCCGCGGTCGTAGGACTCGGTCGAATCGCTGAGGACCTCGACCACGACGGTCGGATTCGTCGCCGCGTGCCGATCGACAGGGCTCGTCTCGAGCTTGCCGCAGACGACGCTCGCGTCCGCGTAGCACGCGAAATCGGTCGCCTCGACCCGCAGGCGAAGGTTCGCCGAGTAGACCCGGCACGGCTTGCCCGCCGCTTCGAGCGCGTTGCGGAGCTCACCGGCCATCGCGGCCTCGAGCGCGGCGTGCTCGGGCGTGCCCCCGCTCATCGCGTAGATCTCGCCCCGCAGGTACTCGTGCTTCTGCGCGGCAGACTCCTCCAGCGCGAGGTACTCCGCGTAGGTCATCGTCGCGACGAACGCCGGGCGGGACACCCACGGAGCGTAGCACGCTCGTGAAGCCCTCCGAGTCGACGCCAAGCCGCCCTGCGGCGTCGAGACGGCCGGACGGACGCTCTCGCGCTGGAAGGACTCACCCTCCCAGCCCTCCAAGCTCTTCCTTGCTCCGTCGCGAGCGGGGGCTCTGCCCCGCGCCCCCGGACCGAAGAGGCGTCGGACCTCGGGGCTCGAGAGGCGTTGGTCGGACGAATGTCCGACACCTCTTCAGTTCGCCGGCGGCGAGACGCCCTTGTCGCGCGCCTTCTGGCAGCCGAGCTCCACGCCCGTCGGGCCGTCGGCGGTCTTGACCACCTTGAACTCGACGCGGCGGTTCTTCTCCCAGGCGGCGGCGTTGCTCTCGGGATCGAGCGGGCAGTACTCGCCGTAGCCCATCGCGCGCACCTTGCTGCGGTCGACGCCCTTCTTGACGAGGGCCTCGACGACCGCGTTGGCGCGGTCCTGCGTGAGCTTGAGGTTGTACTTGTCGGCGGCGCGCTCGTCGGCGTGGCCCTGCACCTCGATGAGCGTGAACTCGGGGTGGTGGACGAGCGTCTGCGCCACGGCGTCGACGATGCCGAACGACTCGGGGAGGATCTCGGCGCTCGCCGTCTTGAAGTTGATCTTCTCGAGGATGAGGATGTTGTTGTCCTGGATGATGATTTTGCCCTTGTCGGGGCAGCCGTCCTCGTCCTCGAAGCCGTTGAACGTCTCCGGATCGTTCGGGCACTTGTCGACGACGTCGAGGATGCCGTCCTTGTCGTTGTCCGGATCGGGGCAGCCGTTCTCGTCCTCGAAGCCGTCACGGTCCTCGGGATCGTTCGGGCACTGATCCTTGACGTCGGGGATGCCGTCCTTGTCGTTGTCCGGATCGGGGCAGCCGTCCTTGTCCTCGAAGCCGTCGCGGTCCTCGGGGACGTCGGGGCACTTGTCGCGCGAGTCGAGGATGCCGTCGCCGTCGCGATCGCCGTCCGAGCCCTCGGGGCAGCCGTCCTCGTCCTGATCGCCGTCGCGGTCCTCGGGGTTGTTCGGGCAGCGGTCGTCGACGTCGAGGATGCCGTCGTTGTCGTTGTCGGGATCGGGGCAGCCGTACTTGCCCTTGGGCGAGTCGGTGCGCGTGTCCTGGTAGCCGTCGAAGTCCTCGGGATCGTCCGGGCAGTCGTCCTCGTCGTCCTTGATCCCGTCGCCGTCGCGGTCGCCGATCGACGGCTCGAAGATGAAGCCGAGCACCGCGCGCTGATCGGCGGCCTGGAAGCCCTTGGTGTAGCCGATGCCGCCGCCGAGCATGAGGAACGAGTTCCGCTCGACGAAGAGCTTGATGCCGCCGATCGCCTCGGCCGACAGGCGCTGCTCGGTCGCCGAGCCGCCGCCGACGAGCTGCGTGAGGTACGTCTCGGCGAGGAGATCGACGGGCGAGGCGACGCGGTAGCTCACCGCGAAGCCGCCCGTCACGAGGTTCCCGTACTCGAGGTTGCCGGACTCGAGCTGGGGCAGGCCGTCCTGGCCGAGGAGGAACTTGGGGTTCGAGCCGGTGTGGCCGCGGAAGCCGGCGTTGAGGCCGAGGCGCAGGGCGCCCGTCGAGCCGATGCGCTTCTCGACGACGACCTGGGGCCAGTAGAAAAAGCCCGGCTCGGCGCCGAAGTCGTCGGAGCCGGCGACCTCGACGCCGCCCTGGGCGACGAGGGCGAGGCCGATGGGGCTGTCGCCGTCGGGGCGGAGGATGCGGAGCTTGGCGTGCAGGGCCACGTGGCCGAGCGCCTGGCCGTCGAGCGTGTCGTCGTCGTAGTTGCCGCCGCCGGGGCCGCCGGGGCCGATGTCGGTCGCCTCGTCGCCCGACGAGAGGACCACCGGCGCCGAGAGGCCGATGACCAGGATGTTGCCGATGCCGTAGTCGAACTGGAACGTGCCCTGGAACGCATGCTCGACGAGCTCGCTCGCCGAGTGGCCCTTGTTGAGGGGCATGAGCACGTGCCCGTAATCGAGGACGAGCCCGAGGCTGATGTCGTTCTTGCCGAGGATGTCGGCGCCGTTGACCGAGAAGAAGCCCTTCGAGTCGATCGCCGGCCGGAAGAGGTGCAGGTCCATGCCGTCGCCGTTGCCCGACTGGACGCGCTTGGGCGACTCGGACTGCGCGCGCGCCTCGCCTGC
Source organism: uncultured Polyangiaceae bacterium (assembly GCA_964372055.1). Classification (GTDB taxonomy): domain Bacteria; phylum Myxococcota_A; class Polyangia; order Polyangiales; family Polyangiaceae; genus CAYJPW01. The sequence continues at coordinate 72,210 of CAYJPW010000016.1, read as the reverse complement.
GCCGGCGCCGAGGGCCGCGGTCGCCAAGAGGGCGGCGAGCGTGGCGCGCAGCACGAAAGACACCCCTGAGATCCCGCGCATAAGTCAATCCTCCCGGCGGCTGCCGGACGCGTAACACCCTCGCAATTGCGGTGTCAAACGAACAGCAATGCTAGCGTTGCGGGCGTGACCGGCAGGGTCGTCGACATCGCCGACGCGGGACGAGACCGCGGGCCTCGATGCGTGATGGCTCGAGCGCTCCGATGGCGGGCGCTCCCTCGCGCGTCCGCGCGCCGGCGCGCGGCGCTCCGCGTCGCGGCGGTGGTGGCCGCGCTCGTCGCCGTGTGTCTCGGGCGTACGGCCGAGGCGCAGGAGCGCAAGACGCTCAACGGCTCGTGGTCGGCGAGCGCCCTCACCGAGGCGTGGGCCATCGGCGACTGGGGCGACGCCTGCGGCCCCAAGCCGAGGCCGCAGGGTGCGGGTGGCGGCGGCGTCCAGATCCGCGAGCAGGGCGGCGAGCTGCTCATCTCCGGCGCGGGGCGCGCCTTCAGCACCGCCGAGTGCTGGGAGCAGATGCCCGGCCTCTCGCGCACCAGCCACTCCGCCTCGGGCGGCGGCCGGTTCTGGCGGACGCGGTGCAGCACCCCGGCCAACGATCCCCGGCGGGCGACCGTGGTCACCACCATCCAGGCGACCGACAGCACCATCAGCCTGACCGAGACGGGGCAGTACCAGTTCGTCATTCAGGACACGAACTGCACCGCGTCGGTGACGCGGTCGCGCTCGTTCAGCCTGAGCAAGCGCGAGGGCGAGGAGCCGCCGGCCCCGAGCGCCGAGCCGAGCGCCGCGGCCCCGCCCGCGAGCGCGAGCGCGCCGGCGCCCCCGCCGCCGGCGCCGACCGCCGAGCCCAAGCCGACCAAGTGCCCGGCGGGCGCCGCCGGGAGCGGCGAGCCCGCGCGCCTCGAGGTGCGCCCGACGCGCAAGCTCCTCCGCCCGGGCGAGCGCTTCGGCTTCCGCGCCCTGGTGCTCGACGCCGAGGGGTGCCCGCTCGCCGCCAGGCCGACGTGGACCGTCAGCGGAGGATCGCTGGCGAACAAGGCGAGCGTCGACGCCACGGGCACCGTGCAGATCGCGGCCGACGCCGGCGAGGGCAAGGTCGACGTGGCGGCGATGGTCGGGGGCAAGGGCGTCACGGTGAGCATCGAGGTCGCCTCCGCCGAGCATTACGACGAGCAGCTCTCCGAGCGCGGGCTCGGCCCCTCGGGGGAGGACAGCGAGAGCGCGGTCGCCGTCATCGCCACCGGATCGATCGGCGGGCGCGCCGGCGTGGCCGAGGACTCGGCGAAGCAGCGCAAGCAGCTGTTCATCGCCATCGTGGGCGCGCTCGCCGCGATCCTCGGTCTCGCGGGCGTCGTGCTGTGGCGGCGCGGTCGCCGCTCGCCGGAGCCCGAGGACGAGCGGGCCTCGAGCGCCGAGCCCGCCGGCAACGGGCACGCCGCCGGGAATGGTGGCGCCGGGGCGCGCGCGTCCGACGCGAGTCGCGCAGCAGACGCGGGCGCCGCCGCGCCCGCGGGCGGCGATGCGGCGCGGGCCTCGGCGGCAGGTGCGCGCCCTCCGCCCGCCGCAACGAAGCGCGGCAAGATCTGCCCCACGTGCGGGGAGCGCTACGGTGGCGAGGCGGAGTTCTGCGGGAAAGACGGGACCGCGCTGGTGATGATCAACTGAAGTGGCGCCGGGGCAGGGTCCCCGCTCGGCACGGAGCACGCCTCGCGCGAGGCGCGGCGGCTCGCGGCGCGACTCGGGCCACGGAGGCGAATGGGCGCGAAAAGCCAAGCGCTTTCCCGCTCTGCTCCTTGCTTGATCGGGCTCGTCGGTGAAAGCTATGCTCTCTGGGACGACCGGACGGCGAGACCCCGGAAAGCGCTGGGCAGCTCGAGGAGCCCGCGCGGGCCGGACCGACGAGGGCAGCAGTCGATGAAGATTTCATGCCAATCGTGCGATGCGAAGTACACGATCGCCGACGAGAAGGTCGTCGGCAAGGTCGTCAAGATCAAGTGCAAGAAGTGCGGCTCGACCATCGTCGTGAACGGCAACGAGGTCTCTCCCGGCGCGGACGCCGGCTACCATGGCGCGCCGGCTGACGGCGACGACGGCGAGGGGGCCACGCGCGTCTTCGGAGCCGGCGGCGACGGCCCCGCTCCGGGCGGCGGCGTCGACGAGTGGACCGTCAACGTGACGGACGACGATCAGCGCACGATGACCACGGCGCAGATCGCGATGGAGTACCAGCGGGGGCTCATCAACGACGACACGTACGTCTGGAAGGACGGCATGGCCGACTGGCTGCCGCTCTCGGGCGTGCAGGAGCTCGCGAGCCTGGTCGGAGGCCTCCTCGGCGGTCGCGCGGCGTCTGCGCCTGCGCCCGCGCCCGCGCCCGCGGCAGCGGCCCCCATGGGGCTCGGCGGCACGGTGATGATGGACCAGTCGCCCGCGGCGGCCCCGCTGGCGGCTTCGGCGGGCGGCGCGGCCCGGCGCGCCGGCGGGCGTGGGGCCGGCGTCGATCTCTTCGGCGGCGGCGGCGGCGTCGCGGCGGCGAGCGAGCCGCTCCAGGCGGCGGCGCCGAGCGCCGACAAGCACGTCGGCGAGCGCAACGAGAACTCGGTGCTCTTCTCGCTCTCCGCCCTCACCGCGACCGAGAACGCGGCCAAGGCGAGCTCGAAGCCCAAGGGCGAGGACGCGGTCATCGACATGGGGCCGTCGCGCTCCGGCGGCGGCCGCAACAACGGGCGCGCCGGCTTCGACGACATCATGAACCTCGGCGGCGGCGGCATCGCGGGATCGCCGGTCCTGGCGCCCCCGCCGCTCCTCGCGCCCGTCGTCGAGGCGCCACCTCCGCCTCCGCCCGTGTCGGTCGCGCCGGCGCAGATGGGCGTAGGCATGCCCCAGGGCATGATGATGCCGATGGCCCCGCCCGCGAAGAAGGGCTCGGCGGGGTTGATCATCGGCATCGTCCTCGGCCTCGCGGTCGTGGGCGGCGCAGGGTTCTTCTTCCTGCGCGGCCAGCCGACGCCGCCTCCGGTGACGGGCGAGTCGAACGCGACCGCCGCGCCCGCGACGGCGGCCCCGATGGCGACGGCGCCGGCACCCGACACGGCGGCGGTGGCGAACACCGCCGCACCCGCCGAGACGGCGGCGCCGGCCGACACCGGCGCGCCCGTCGCCGCCGGCACCGGCGCGACTCCGGCGAAGCCGACCGGCGCCGTGCCTCCCACCCCGGGGAAGCCGGACAAGCCGGACAAGCGCGAGGCGAAGCCGACCGCGGCGCCCACGGCCGAGAAGCCGCCGGAGGAGAAGAAGCCCGAGGCGCCGCCGCCCGGGGGAGCGGCCGAGTTCAACCGCGGTGCCGCCTCGGCGGCGCTCGGAGCCGCGGCCGGCGCGGCCAAGGGGTGCAAGAAGGCCGATGGCCCGACCGGCTCGGGCAAGGTCCGCGTGACCTTCGCGCCGAGCGGCAACGTGACCTCCGCCACCGTCCAGGGCGCGCCCTTCGCCGGAACCTCCGTGGGCGGCTGCATCGCCTCGGCCTTCCGCGGCGCGCACGTGCCGCCGTTCAGCGGCGATCCCGTCAGCGTCACCAAGTCCTTCAGCATCAACTGACCCACGCCTCGGGGCGCCCGTCGGACCGCGCGGCTGCGGTGCACCGGGTCCGCCCGAGGTCCGTCCAACGAGGCCCATCGTGAGAAGACTCGCCCGCGCCCTCGCCGCCTCCGCCTCGGTCGCCCTCGTCGCGCTCGTCGCCGCGTGCTCCGGGACGAGCCCCCCTCCCGGGCCCGTCTCCTGCGGCGGCGAGGCGCGCCAGCCGATCGATTGCTCGAGCGAGGTCGCCTACCAGGGCGCGAGCACCCAGGGCGGCTTCGGCGTGATGCAGCTCGCCAGCGCCAACGCCAAGCACGAGGAGCTCGCGCTCCGCCGCGTCGACGAGGAGACCGAGCGGTTCATCGCGATGCAGACGCGGCTCTGCCGCGACTACAACGCCTGCGTCCTCGACAAGGACGGCTACCAGCGCGAGGCGCGCGCCATCCGCGATCGGGTGAGCCGCGTCCCGGAGCTGGCCCAGGCGCTCAAGAACGCGAAGGGCGACGACGAGCGCAAGCGCATCCTCGACGACCTCTACCGCGGCACGGTGCGCGACGAGTACCGCGTCGAGGAGATCGTCTTCCGCATGGCGATGACGGCGGCCCTGCCCGAGACCGTGGGCGGCGGCGAGATCGCCGTCCGCCCGGGCGCGCCCGTCCCCACCAAGGCGCGCGTCGCCTTCGATCTCGACGTCTCGCGCGACGCCTACGTCTACATCTTCCAGAAGTCGCCCGAGGGCGGCGTGACGGTGCTCTTCCCCAACAGCCGCATCGGCACCCAGAACCCGCTCAAGGCGAACGAGCGCGCCACCATCCCCTCCGGCGGCAAGCGCTTCGTCGTCAACGACAAGGACCTCGGCCTCGAGCACATCTACGTCGCCGTCTCCAAGGACCCGATCCCGAACCTCGACGAGTCGCTCCGCAAGGCGGCCGCGTCGGACGTCGCCTCGATCAAGGACGACGAGCTGCTCGGCTCGTTCGCCGCGCTCGACGCGCCGGCGGCCGACTGCGGCAAGTCGCGCGGGCTCGACCTCGAGGGCGGCTCCGGCACACCGGCGAGCGGCCCGGTGTGCACCAAGGCGCGCGGGCTCGAGCACGAGGACGCCGCGGGCGGGGGCTCTTTCTCGCTGCGCACCGAGCCGGGCGACAGCCACATCGTCAAGTCGTTCCCCTTCGAGCACACGACCGAGCAGGCCTACCTCGCCAAGCGCTCGACGAGCTCGAGGCCGAAGACCCGCGACGCCACCATCGAGGAGTAGGCGCGGGCAGCGCGGTCACGGCGCAGCGAAGAGGGCGAGCGCGCTCGCGCGGGTGCTCGAGAAGGTGAGGTGCGAGCCGAGCAGGAACGCGTTCTCCGGGTCGACGACGCGATCGTGGAGCGTCTCCACGACCGAGAGGCGGTCCCCGTCGAAGGCGAACGCGTCGACGACGCGGGCGAGCTGCGCCGTCGTGAAACTCGAGCGGCGGGCGGCGCGGACCAGGGCGAGCTTGTCCGAGCTGAACGCCTCGGCCTCGATCGCCGCGACGAGCGCACCGAACGACGCCGGGTCCATGGGCCGGTGCTGGGCATGGAGGCGCACGTGCCGGCGCGGCGCCGGCGGGGGCGCGGCGACGCTGCCTGCGGTCGTGCGGTGGAGCGAGCGGAGCTCGAGCGTGTCGTCGGCCGACCAGCCGAGAACGATGACGCCGCCGTCGGCCCGCAGCGCGAAAGAGGCGACGACGCCGCCCGGCCGATGCGCGACGACCTGATAGGTCCTGCCGGTGGCGAGCCGTAGAGCCGCCGGGCGATCGACGCGCGCGACGGGGACGGCCCCGTCGTAGAGCGTCACCGCCGCGCCGGCCGGCGGGACGAGACGGAGCGTCGTGGGCTCCGCGGCCGTGACGGCCCAGCGCGCCGGCTCCTGCGCGTGCGCGAGCGCGGGGGCGAAGAGCAGGAGCGCGGCGAGGAGGGGAGCTCTCATGGCGAGTGGACGCGTCGCGAGGCGCGCCGATTCACCGATCGCAGGATCGCGACGGTCCGGCGCGCCGGAAGCCGCTCGCGCGCCGGCCGATCGCCTCACCGGCGCTGCGCGCGCGGCGACGCGGCCGGCACTCCGATTGCGTCCCGCCCCGCCATGGACATCGTGCTGGCCCCGGTCGGGACGGCCCCGGGCTGGATCCTGGACGAGATCGCCCCCGCCCTCTTCGAGGTGTTCGGGCGACGGGTCGCGACGGCGCCGCCGATCGCGCTGCCGCGCCACGGCTGGCGCTCCGATCGGGCCCAGCACCTGGCGAGCGCGCTCGTCGACGCGCTCGCCGACGCCAAGCAGCCGTCGTGGGATCGCCTCCTCGGGGTCGCCGACGTCGACCTCTTCGCTCCGGGGCTGAGCTTCGTCTTCGGCGAGGCCGACGCGCGGCGCGGCGTCGCGGTGATGTCGCTGTGGCGGCTCGACGCGAAGCGCGAGCGATCCGAGCTGGTGCGGCTGGCGAGGATCGAGGCGGTGCACGAGCTCGGCCACACGTACCGCCTCGGCCACTGCATGGACCCTTACTGCGCGATGTGGTTCTCGAACACGCTCGCGGAGAGCTACCGCAAGCGGCACCACTTCTGCCGGGCCCACGCCGCCGAGCTCGCATCGCGCCTCGGGCAGCGGCGGGCGTCCTGAGGCGCGTCAGTCGCGAGCGCCCTGCCCCCGCACCCCCGGACGATTGTCCGACACCTCTTCAGCTCGCGGCCGACGCCGCGAGCGCCTTCCGGGCGTCCTCAAGCAGCTTCAGCGTCGGCGCGCGGAGCTTCGACGTGAGCGGCGCGGCGGCGTCGACCGCGGCGCGCAGGGGCCGAGCGGCCTCTTCGGGGTCGGCCTCGGCTCGCCGCAGCGCCGTCCAGAGATCGGCGCGGACCGCGTGATCCGTGTTCCCCGCCGCCTCGGCCCACGCCTTCGCCATCGCGGCGTCCTCGAGCGCCGGGGCGAGCTCGCCCGTCTTGGCGCGGATCTCGGCGCGGCGCAGGAGCGCCAAGGTCGCCGTGTAGTCCTTGCCCTCGAGCGCGATCGCGACCGCCTCGTCGATGGCGGCGCGCGCCTCCTCGAGCCGGCCGAGCTGCGTGAGCGCGTCGGCCCCGATCGAGCGCGCTTGGGCGACGAGGCGGGCGTCGCCGGCCGCGCGCGCGGTCGACGCGGCGAGCTCCGCCCGCGCCGCGGCCTCGGCGGCGTTGCCGGATCGCAGGTAGCAGGCCGACAGGTTCACCAGCACCGCGCGGTGGAGCGTCCCGAAGCGCCGCTCCTTCGCGCTCGCCGCGAGCCGCTCGAAGAGCGCGATGGCGTGGGCGAGATCGCCGCCGTTGGTCTCGGCGAGCGCGAGCGCGTTCTCGGCGGTGAGCTCGGCCCAGGGCGAGCCCAGCTCGCGCGCCGCGTCCCGCGCCAGCTCGGCGGCGCGCCGGTGATCGCCGCGCTCGCCGGGCGGGAACTGCACGAGCAGCTCGAACCGGAGATAGAGCGCCCGGTACCGTAGCTCCGCCCCGCTCCGCCCGAGGGCGTCCGCCGCGCCGAGACGAGCGGTGGACATGGACGTGGACGAGCCCGGCCTCGATCCCCCCTCCGCCCCGAGCCGCCCGATCGCCTCGTCGAGCAGCGCGAGCCCCGCCACGCCGCGCCGCAGCCGCGCCGCGGCCAGGCGCGCCTCGATCCCCAGGCGCACGTCGCCCGACGCGTCCGCATCGCGAACCAGCTCCGGATCGTGGTCGGCCGGGAGATCGCGCAGATGCGCGGCGAGGCCGAGCCTGAGGATCCGCGCCCGCACCTGCGTCGCCGGGTCGCCGGCGTCCTCGACCCCCGACTTGGCCAGCCGCGCGCCCGCGTCGGCCGGGCGCCCGGACCGCGCGAGCGCGTCGACGACCGAGAGCTCGCCCCGGGCGCGCTCGGCGGCGTCGCGGCCGGCCTTCGCCAGGCGCTCCCCGAGCTCCGCCGCCTCTTCGAACGCGCCGGTGGCGAGGGCGCGCTCGATCGCCCGGCCGAGCCAGACCGCCGCTTCGTCGCGCGCGCCGAGCGCCTCGTAGCCGACCGAGAGGAACGCGGCGTCGGCGTCGGGATCGGCGCCGGCGGCGACGGCGTCGAGGAGCGCGCGGTGGACGCGCCGGAACCACGGCTTCTGGCGGAGGTCGTCGAGGACCGCCTGCTGCACGATGCGCTGGGCGAAGCCGTGCTCCTGCCGGTCGCCGCGCACGACGAGCAGGCCGCACTCCACGAGCGCGCCCAGCGCCTTCTCCACGCCGAGGGCGCCGGTGCCGGCCGCCTCGGTCGCGGCGCTGAGGAAATCGATGGGGAGACCCGTCCCGAAGAGCGCGACGCAGGCGAGCACGTGCTGCGCCGTGCGCTCGGCCTCGCTGCCTGGATCGAAGTACGAGCCGAGGCGCGCGCGCACGAGGTCCCTCACGCCCGGCGCGACCGCGAGCACGTCCGGGCGGACCGGCCGCCAGGCGCCGTCGCGCCACTCGAGGGCGCCGGTCTCGTTCCAGACCAGCAGCGGCTGCACCACGAAGAAGGGCACGCCGCCGGCGCCGTTCACCAGGGTGCGCTCCACGGCGGGGTCCATCGGCGCGACGCCCTGCACCAAGCGCGCGGCGTCGTCGCTGGCGAGCGGCGCGAGCGCGAGGCGCGTGGCGCCCGAGCCGACGTCCTGCTCCACCTGGCCGATGAACCGTCGCAGCGCCGGCGAGGCGCCCGGCTCGTCGCGCGAGGCGACGACGACGAAGAGCTTGCCCTTGGCCTTGCGCGTCGCGCGCTCGGTGAGCAGGCGCAGGACGGCCAGGGTGTGCTCGTCGGCCCACTGCGCGTCGTCGACGATCAGCACCGTGGGCTCGATGAGGCTCGCCTCGGCGAGCGCCTCCTCGATCGCTTCGAGGAACGCGTCGAGCCCGGCGCGGCCGCCCGAGGCGTCGACCGAGAGCGCCCCGGCGATCGCCTCGCGAACTCGCTCGAGGCCGGCGATCTCCTCGACGGCGCGGCGCAGCGCGCGCAGCGGGCCGCGCCGCTCGGCGGAGCAGGCGACCTCGATGACGCGCCCGAAGCCGAAGCCGGCCGCCGACTCGGACGCCGCCTGGGCGAGGCGGCTGCGGCCGATCCCGAAGGCGCCGGTGAGCAGCACCACGCGCACGCCGCCGTCCCTCGCCTCCTCGGCGGCGCGGATCATCGCCTTGAGCGCGGCGGCGCGGCCGACGAGCGCCGGCCGATCGGTGAGCTCGCGCGGCGCGCTCGGGTCCTCGCCGGCGAGCCGGCGCATCGCCTCGTCGAGCGGCGCGTGCTCGCGGTGCTCGCCGGTGTCGGGATCGAGCCAGCGCCACGACTTGCCGGCCGCGTGGGGCGGGTCGAGCACGAGGAGGCGGCGATCGACGAGCGGGAGGAACGGATCGAGCCGCACCCAGTCGGCGGGCCCGAGCGCGAGGTAGGCGGCGCCCTGCTCGACGCCGGTCGGCACCAGGCCCTGCGTCTTGCGCCACACCCCGGCGCGCACGGGCGTGCCGGCGCGCGCCTCGAAGCTCGACGGCGTGAGCGCGGCCACGACGCGCACCGGCAGGGCGAGGAGCGGCGCGGCGGCGTCGAGGACGACGCGGACCGCGTCGAGGGCGTCGTCGCCGGGCCCGCCGCGGTGGATGAAGTCGTTGCGCGCCGACACCAGCTCGGCGAGCGGCTTCTGCGAGGTGAACGCGAGCGCCTTCGCGACCGCCGCGTCGGCGTTGCGGAGCGACCCCGCCACGGCGCGCGCCAGATCGCACCACTGCCCGTCCGAGAGGCGCGCCGCGCGCCGGAGCGCGTCGGCGAGCGGCTTGGGCGCGGTCGCGGCGCCGAGGCGCGCGGCGAGCACGGCGAGCCCCGCGGACACCGCGTAGCGCACCACGCCGATGCCGAGCTCGAAGAGCCGCTTGCGCACGCCGGTGGCGTCGCCCTCGGCGCGCGCGACCTCGACGACCACGCCGAGCGCGGCGACCGGCTCGGGCCAGGCGGCGATGCGGCCGGCGAGATCGTCGAGGTCGTCCTCGCTGAGCGGGCGGCTGCGCCGCGCCGGCGCCGCCTGCGCCGGGTCCGGCGGCTCGGCGATCGCGTCGGGGCTCGGGCTCTCTTCGTCGGACATGGCCGCGGGGCGACGAGCGTACGCCGGCGCGGCACGTCAAGCGAGCGGCACCTCGAGCATGTGCGCGGCGAGACGCTCGTAGATCGGGCGCCGCGGATCGTCGGCGCGGAAGACGAGGCGGAAGTAGTCGTGGAGCGGCGTCACCGCCGGGAAGAGCCGCCGGAAGCTCCGCGTCGCGAGCTCGCGGCGCACGAGGTACGCCGGCAGGACGGCGACGCCCGCCTGGGCGGTCACGCGCTGGCGGATGGCCTCGATGCTGCCGAGGCGCACGATGCGCCCGAAGCGGAGCCGATCGCCGCCGCCCGGCGCGTCGCGCCAGTACCGGAAGAGCGGCAGCTCCGCGCTGGCGTCGAGGAGGGTGTGCCCGGCGGCGTGCTCGGCGCGGGTGAGCGGCTTCTTCGCGAGCAGCCGCGCCGAGCCGACGAAGACGTAATCCTCGCGGTGGAGGCGCGCCGAGTCGAGCTTGGGATCGGTGAACCGCGACGAGGTCACCGCGCAGTCGATCTCCATCGTCCGGACGCGGAGCAAGAGGTCCGGCCCCGACCCGAAGTAGAGGTGGAGCTCGAGCGAGGCGTTCTGCTGCTTGAGCCGATCGAGCTGCGGCGCGAGCCACGAGAGCCCGAGCTCCTGGCGCGTCCCGATGACGAGCTCCATCGGCGGCGGCCCGGTCTCGCCGCGCGCGGCGCGCACGCAGTCGCGCGCCGCCTCGAGGCAGCGCTCGGCCACGGGGACGAGCGCGAGGCCCGCCTCGGTCAGCGCCACGCTCCGCGTGGTCCGGCGGAAGAGGGTGACGCCGAGGTCGGACTCGAGCTTCTGGATGCGCTGCCCGAGCGCCGCCGGGGTGAGCGCCACCGACCGCGCCGCCGCCCGGAAGTTGAGCAGGCGCGCGGCGGCCTGGAAGCAGCGCAGGCTGTCGATCGAGGGCAGGAGCATCGGCGCGCTACCCGAGATCGATCCACGTGTCGCGGTTCGGAAGGGTGCCGCGGAGGTTGCGCCGCGAGACGCGCTCGCCCGTCGCGACGAGCCCGAGCACCTCCTTGTCGGCCTCGAGGGCCGAGAGCACGTCGGCGCTCGCGCCCGCCGCGGTCGCAGAGCCGTCGGCCCCGGGCGGGCGCTGGTAATAGAGCGAGTGATCGAAGTCGGCCTCGCGGTGCACCTGCCCGTCGTGCACGTGCACCGTCGGGAAGAAGAGCCGCGCCGGATCGCGCGTCTCGAACCGGAACGCCATCGGGTGGATGCGCTTCGCCTTGCCGGGGTTCAGGCGGAACACGGCGAAGCCGTAGTCGGCGTACTCGCCGAGACCGCGCCACACCGAGTCCGGCAGGCGGAAGCGCTCGTCGAGGCGCCCGAAGTCGGCCATCGTCGGCACGAACGAGGCCTCGAACGCGCCCACCTCGTGGACCACGAGCTTCGGCTTCGCCTGCGGGGCGAGCCGCGAGATGCCGCCCTTCGAAGCGAGCAGCTCCGGCTCGGCGAACAGCGAGGCCAGGTCCTCGAAGAACCTCGGGTGCTCCTCGAGGCTCACGAACGAGAGCGCCGCCTCGCCCGCGCCGGGCGCGACGGGGAGCGGGAGGATCATCGCCACCTCGCCGGCGACGGTGAGCTGCATCGAGTAGACGAGCGCCTGGGTCGCGGCGTCGATCCGGCGCGCGAAGATGCTGGTGTCGGCCACGTGCACCTGCTGCGCCCGCGCGCCGCCGAAGAGGCGCGCGAGGAACGAGGCGGGCGCGGCGACGGGCGAGAAGCAGCACACGGCGAGGGCCTCCTGGCGGGGTGATCGCGTCGCCTCGGCGACGTCTCGGACGCCACGCGACGATACCACGCGGGCCCCGGAATCCGGACCGAGCGCCGCCGCGGTCGACTACGCTGTCCGCGTGGACACGACGGCGACGCGACGGCTCTCCGACATCCCTCCGATGGGCTCGGCGCTCGATCAGCTCCGCTCGATGCGCGACGACCGCCTCGGCATGCTGCGCCGGTTCAACGACGAGCGCGGCGACGTGGCGCGCTTCCCGTTTCTCTTCGGCGACGTGGTCGTCGTCAACGCGCCGGACCTCGTCCACGACGTCCTGGTCACGAGGGCCAGGGCGTTCGAGAAGTCGCCCATCATGCGCGCCTCGCTCCACCCGCTCGCCGGCCTCGGGCTCTTCACGAGCGAGGGGGAGCTGTGGCGCCGCCAGCGCAAGCTCATGGCGCCGATGTTCCAGCACGCGAGCATCGCGCACTTCGCGGCCGACATGACCGCGTGCGCCGAGCGCGCCGCGAGGACCTGGCGCGACGGCGCGACCGTCGACATCGCGCGCGAGACGACGCGGATCACGATGGCGGTCGCGGGCAAGACGCTGTTCGACGCCGACACGTTCACCGACGCCGACGAGCTCGGCGCGGCGCTGACGACGGCGCTCGAGTGGGCGGGGACGGAGTCGAGCAGCGTGACGCTCATCGCCCAGGCGCGCGCCTACGTCGCGCTCGGCCGCCTCGCCGATCGGCTGCCCGACCGGCTCGCGGCGCCGGCGCGCGATCTCGCCGAGCGCTCGATGGTCCCGATCCTCTGGCCCGGCGAGCGCACGCGCGCGCTCCGGGCGGCCGTCGACGTGCTCGAGGGGCGCGTGGCGCGGATGATCGCCGAGCGGCGCGCGAGCCCCGGACGCCGCGACCTGCTCAGCCTCCTGCTCGAGGCGAAGAGCGACGAGGACGGCGCCGCGATGTCGGACAAGCAGGTGCGCGACGAGGTCCTGACCCTCTTCGTCGCCGGCCACGAGACGACGGCGACCGCGCTCGCGTGGGCGCTGATGCTGCTCGCCCAGCACCGCGAGGTGTACGCGAGGCTGCGCGAGGAGGTCGACGCCCTCGGCAGGATGCCCACGTTCGAGGACCTGCCCAGGCTCGGCGTCGCCCTGCGCGTGTTCAAGGAGTCGCTGCGGCTCTACCCGCCGGTGTACCTCTTCGGCCGCGTCGCGGTGGCCGACGTGGAGGTGGGCGGCTACCACCTGCCGAAGGGGACCGTCGTGCTGGTGAGCCCATTCGCGCTCCACCGCCGGCGCGAGCTCTGGCCGGATCCCGAGCGCTTCGATCCCGAGCGCTTCACCCCCGAGCAGGAGGCGCGGCGCCACCGCTCGGCGTACATCCCCTTCAGCGCCGGCCCGCGCACCTGCATCGGCAACCACTTCGCGCTCATGGAGGGGCCGCTGGTGCTCGCCGCGCTGTTGCACCACGCCGACTTCGAGCTCGTCGATCCGCGCGGCGCCGAGCCCGAGCCGATGGCGACGCTCCGGCCGAAGGGCGGGATCCCGATGCGCATCCGCCTGCGCGCGGCGCGGGGCTGAGCGGCGGCGGACCGTGGTGGCGGAGCGCGCGCCGCGACCTCGCTCCTGGTAACCTGCGGGCGTGAGCCAGCCGTCGCCCCTGCCCCTCCGTCACGACACCTCCCACGCCGCGGGGGGTGGCTACGGCCCGCCGCCCGGCGGCTACGGCCCGCCGCCCGGCGGCGGCGGCTACGGCCCGCCCGGCGGCGGCGGCTTCGGCGCGCCTCCTCCGGGGGGCTTCGGCCCGGGCGGGTTCGGCGCGCCGCCGGGCGGCTTCGGCCCGCCCGGCTACCCGCCGGGCGTTGATCGCGCCGCCGCCGCGAGCAAGGTGAACGCGCCGGCGATGACGATGATCGTCTGCAACGGGCTCGGCATCCTCTTTCAGCTCTTCAGCCTGATCATGAACCTGGTCGGCACGGGCATGGGCGTGGCGACGAACGCCGAGCTCGAGCAGTTCGCGTCGGGCGCGGTCGGGATCCTCTTCAGCGGCTTGGCGATCGTCGTCGGCAGCTTCTGCATCTTCGGCCTCGTGAAGATGATCAAGCTCGAGAGCCGCGCGCTCGCCTACACCGCCGTGATCCTCAGCATGATCCCCTGCTTCGGGAGCTGCTGGTGCCTCAACCTCTTCGTCGGGATCTGGGCGCTGATGGCGCTGTCGGACCCGGGGGTGCAGGCCTCGTTCCGCTGACGCCGCCCGGTCGGCCGAAGCGCGGCGAACGCGAGGGGGTGGGTCCGTCGGCGGGATGAAGCTCTATTGGACCTCTACGGCGCCTCCGGCAGATGGGCAGCCTGCTCGCGCGACGCTCTCGCGTCGTCCTCTTGCCCAACGTGATCCCACAGGTCCGCGTACGCCTCCAGGCGTTTCCTGCTGCCCGGAGCCAGGCTTGTCGAGACTTGACGATGGAGTGCGGCGCGGCGGGCCCCTGCACGCTCGAATGCGCGACGTGCGACGCGTGCGAAGCCACGACCCCTGTCATGCGGCCCGGGCGCGTGTGCAGCGAGCTGGCCTCGGGCATAGCGTACGAGCCGAACGTGCTTTGCACCGACGCCTGCTCCTGCGATCCCTGCTGAAGGTCGCGAGCGACCCCTCTTCGCGGTGCTCCTCCGGGCCGGCGGCGCGCGCCGATTGCTTAACGAATCCAAAGGAGCACGCATTTGCGAAATGGGCTGGTGCGTGTGCGTCGTTCCGCCGCAGCCGACCGACGGCCAACCTACCGCGACGCCGGCGCGACCGTGGTCCGGATTCGCCGATCCGCATCACCACCCCGCGATCGTCGCGCTCACCATCGCGGGCCCATGGATTCATCAGCGACGACGCCGCCGCCCGCTGTGGCGAAGAGTCCATTTCAAGCCACTGCGACGCGGCGGGTTGCTTGTGACGAAGCCCCGGAACCGTCGTAGGCTCGGGTCGATGGCAGCCTCTGACCGGATCCGCATCCATCGCATGCGTATCGGCAGCGTCGAGCTCGCGGTGATCAGCGCGCCCGAGGTCGAGGCGCGCTCGCTCGCCGGCCTGAGCGAGGCCGAGCGCGACGTGCTCAGGCACCTCCTGGCCGGCGCTTCGAACGAGGAGATCGCCGCGGAGCGCGGGAGCGCCGTCCGGACGGTGGCGAATCAGGTCGCGTCGATCTTCCGCGAGCTCGGAGTCAACTCCCGCGCCGAGCTGGCCGTGCTCGATCTGAGGTAGGATTGCGACGTCCGAGCTCGCGCGCGGCCGGAGCGGCGCCGTCGTGCGCCTCCGACCTCCCCTCGTGCCGACGTGCCGAGCTTCAGGCGCGCCGAACTCGTCGTGCTCGCGGGCGCGCGCTCGGCGCCGAGGGCACTCGCGGCGCGCGGCCGTGATCGGAGGCGAGACGGTGTGTACGCTCGGCGAGCAGGCGCGATTGCCATCGTCGTCGAGTAGCGCATCCGCCCCGAACGGAACGCGCCGGAAGGATGGCGACCGTCTGCAGAGCTCACGACAATGGCAAAACCACGCGAGGACAGGGCTTCGAGTCGAGTCGAGGCGGCCGCGTGGAGGCCGGCTGCGCCATGGCAAATTGACGATGGGGTGCGAGCCGACCGCCATGATACCGCTCGGCTGATGGCTGACATCACCACGTTCGTGAAGAGCGGCCTCGTGGCGCTCGCCGTAGCGGGCGCGGCGCTCGCCGTGACGCCGGTCGCGTGGGCCGGCGAGGGGCAGGACATCGTCTACCTCGTCAACGGAGGGCGCGTCCGCGGCACCGTGTTCATGGAGGACCCCGTGAACGGCGTCACGGTCAAGCTGATCGACGGCACGACGCGCACGATCCCGAAGGCGGAGGTCGCACGGGTCCAGTACGGCCCCGAGGCGGCGGCGCCGGCGCCGGCGCCCGCCGCGCCTGCGGCGCCCGGCGCTCCCCTTCCGGGCTATGGCCCCGCGCCCGGCGCGCCCGCCTACGGGCAGCCCGGAGCGCCGACCTACACCGGGACGGGAGCGCCCGGATACGGACCGCCGGCGACCGGCTACGGAGGCGGGGACGTGCCGAAGGCCCGGCAGCGCCGGAGCACGGGGCTCATGGTCACCGGCATCGTCCTGATGGGCGTCGGCGCCGGCGCGATGGCCGCCGGGGGCGCCCTCGTCGGCGTGGCCGGCAGCGACGACTCGTGCGGCGAGTACTACGATTACGACTACGAGTCGGGCTACTACGAGACCGACTTCAGCGGCTGCGGGACCGACGAGGGCATGCAGACCGCTGGCATCGGTTTGCTGATCGGAGGAGGGTCGAGCATCGCGGTCGGCCTCTTCTTCACGATTTTCGGCGCGAGCAAGCACGGCGGCGCCGCCGCGAGCGCCTCGGCCCCCGAGGCGCCGCTCGCCGAGCCATCACCGGTGCCCGAGATCCACGTCGGCCTCGGGAGCGCGCAGCTCCGCTGGGCCTTCTGACGCTTGCCGCTCTTCGCCTCGCGCGATTGGCGCTGCCGTGTCAGCGAATGCACGGGTACGCGCAGCTGGACATTGGACGGACGCGGTTGCCCGCGGTCGGGCGGGGCCCAGCGACGCCGGAGCTCGCGCGTTCGCATGCCGCGGGTCGACGTCGATCGGGCGGCCGACCCGGGGGCGACGCGCGGTCCCGGCGCGGCTATCGCGCGCGGATCCCGCGCCGAAGAGGGTGAGACCCGTGAGCGGAGGAGGCGACCTCCGCGGACGATCGAGGCCGACACAGCTGCCGCTGGGTTGCTCGGATGAGAGCCCCACCCGTATCATCGGCAAATGGTGCGCCGTGATGCCGACGAGCAGCAGTGCGGTTCGCCGCCCCAGGGCTCGCCGGCTCTCTGTGCGTCACCAGCGGGTGCAAGTCCCGCCCCGGCAGGCGCCGGAGCGCCGCGGCCTTGGAGTCGTTGCACGTCGTCGGCGGGGCTCCGCCCGCCGACAACGCTCGCGTGGGAAGGAAAGTAGGATCTACCCATGCCGACCCCGATCGATCACGTCGGGCTCCTCGAGCTGGCGTACGACCTGTCGAGCGACCACGACGCCTGGGGGCAGAGGCTAGCGGAGGCGGCGCTGCAATGTGTCGGTTCTTCTTCGGGTTTCGTGTTCACGTTCGATGCTTCGGCCGAGCTCCGCGAGTCGAATTACCTGCGCGAGTCGAGCTTCGTAAACCTGTGCGACCGCGAGGTTCAGAAGATCCGAGGCGCACTCGAAGTGGCGAGAGAAGCGTCGCCTGCCCTACCCGAGGCGCTGCTGCAAACGCAGTGCGGCACGCTGACCATGGTGGGCGCACCGGCGGCGCGGCTGATCGACTACTGGAGGCCGCTGGATGTGCTGGGCATCGTCGGGCGAAACCAGGACGGCACCGGGATCGGCTTCTCGTGCTTCTTGCCCGAGCCCCGTCGGCTGCCCACACCCTACGTGCGGTGCTGGACCCGGCTCGCGAGGCATATGGCGGCCTCGCTTCGGCTCCGCCGCGCGCTGCTCGCCAACGCCCAACCGGGCGGCGCCGCGGCGTGCGGGGGGGATGGAGAGGCGGTCGTCGATGCGCGCACGGGCGCTGTCGTGCACGCCGTGGGTCCTGCCGTGCCGGCCGAGGCGCGGGCCGCCTTGCGCGACGCGGTTCGGTCGATCGATCGCGCGCGCGGCCGCCTGCGCCGGGGCGAGCCGTTCGCCGCGGTGGATCTCTGGCGCGGTCTGGTCGCCGGGCGATGGTCGGTCGTCGAGCGCTACGAGTCGGACGGGCGGCGCTACTACGTCGCGCACAAGAACGTGCCGCAGACACCGGACCCGCGCGCGCTCAGCCCCCGCGAGCGTCAGGTCGTCGATCTCGCGGTCCAGGGGCACGCGAACAAGGTCATTGCTCACGAGCTCCGCCTCGGCATTTCGGCGGTCGCCAACTACCTCCGCTCCGCCCAGCAGAAGATCGGGGCCAAGAACCGTATCGAGCTGATCCGACTGGCGCGCCTGCTCGGCGCGGCCGATCTGCGCGCGCCGGGCGGTGAACGGTGACGCCCTGCGGCAGGAGGTGCCGAGGCATTTCGATACTCGCGCCTCACCCGGCGAGCTCTACCTCGCCCCGCCTGCTCCACGCCCGACCCGCCGGGATCCCGTGCGCCTCGAGCCTCGGCACGATGACGTCGCTGATGGTCGCGTAGAACATCGCCCGCGCCTCGCCGCCGTCGCACACGCCGAGCGCGACCGCCTCGGGCGGCGGGGCGCCGTGGTCCGGGAGCTGCTCGAGCTGGTGGCGCTCGAGGTGGGCGAACGCGACCTCGAGGTAATCGGCGAGCCGCTCGCGCGCCGCCGCGTCGAGCGAGGGCGCGACCTCGCCCAGCCAGCGCCAGCCGAAGCGGGCGTGCCCGATCTCGTCGGCGAGGATCCGGGTGAGCAGCTCGCGCAGCTCGCCGGGCGGCATCTCCAGGCGCTCGGCGCTGATGATCGAGACCGCCACCGTCTCGGCCAGGCAGCAGACGCTGAGCACGTTGCGCAGCGCCGCCTCGAGCCGGCCGACATCCTCGTGGGCCGGCAAGGCCGCCGGCGCCGGGACCCAGGCGCGGGCCTCGCCGCCGAGCGCCTCGACGACCGCGCCGCAGAGCACGCCGTGGCGGCGCTCCTCCTCCGCCATCGCCGCGCACTCGGCAACCAGGCTCTCGGCCGCACCCGCCTCGCGGAGCTGCTCGCCGAGCGCCTCGAACACCGCGGCGGACCCGTGCTCGTTGACCATCCGCCCGAGCCACGTGGCCTGCGCGGCGCGCGCGAGGCCGGGCCGGTCGGGGAGCGAGGGCGCGTGGATGCGCGCGTTCTCGCGCAGATCGAGCTCGGCCAGCATCACGCCACCGCCCTGCCGGTGAACGCCGGCGGCATCGGCGGCCCCCATGCCATGCAGCCCGGGGCCGACCAGTTGCTCTCGTCGCAGCACGCTTGGTACGCGGCCCACGCGGCCTCGCTGCCGTCGCCGGGGGTGCACTCCGGCTGCCCGGCATCGACGGGCGCCGACGCCACGGGCGCGACGGGCGGAAGGTCCTGGTCGGCCTCGCCGAACACGGGGCGCGCCGGCTCGGCCCCGCCCTCGCCGGCGGGATCGGTCTCGGCGTCGCTCTCGGCGATCACCACCGTCGGCCCGCACCCGAACAAGGTCATCGACACGGCCACGGCGGCGGCCGACCGCAGCGCCCTCCGGCGGATCTCCTCGCGCTTCATGAGCACCTCCATGCCCAAAGCGTAGCCACGGGAGACGAGTCGAGAATCGATATGATCTCGATGCCGGTATAAACATGTCGTTTGCGATCAGACGGGATCGACCACGGCCCGGCTCGCGAGGCAGAGACGCTGGAACCGGAACTTGCGCGCGCGCTCGTAGGTACCGGTGAAGGTGAGGCACGCCTCGTCGTAGGAGCAGGTCCGCACGTAGCGGAAGCCCTGCTCGTAGAGGAAGGGCAAGACGTCGTCGATCCCCCACCGGAACGGCTCGCCCAGATCGGCGACGAGCTCGCGGGTGTGGCGGTCCTCCTGGTGCTTGAGCTCGCCGGCGATGAGGCGCCGGTGCACGTAGTCGAAGAGGATCACCGAGCGGGGGTGGCAGGCCGCCACCTTGCCCAGGGTCGCCCGCACCGCCGCCTCGGTGAGGTAGTAGGTGACGCCCTCCCAGACGAAGACCGCCGGCGCGTCGGCGTCGAAGCCGGCGGCAGCGAGGCGCTCCATGAAGTCCTGGTGCTCGAAGTCGCACGCCACGTACGTCGCCGCGTCGACGGGATACCCCTCGAGCTCGCGCAACCGCTCGAGCTTCGCCGCTTGCGTGCCGGGCTGATCGACCTCGAAGAAGCGCACGCCGGCGCGCCGGAGCCGCGCCGCGCGCGTGTCGAGCCCCGCCCCGAGGAGCACGACCTGCGCCGCGCTCCAGCCCTCGGGCGCCGTGAGCCGCCGCACCTGCTCGTCCAGGTAGCGCGTGCGGACCGCGAGCCAGAGCTCGCCGTGCGGGAAGCCGCGGTCGCAGAGGCGCGCGTACTCCTGGCCCTCCTCGCCGGCGAGCGCCGCCGCCCAGGGATCGTCGCAGACGCGCTCGGGACGGGCGGTCGCGCGCGCCCTGTAGGCGGCGACGAGCGCAGCCGTCTTGCTGGCAGCTCGGGTCGTCATCGACGGCAGTATATCGACAGGCGAAGACGCGACTACCCGAGCCCGGCGGCCTCCTCGGCCGTGAACCCGAGCAGCACCGGCTCGGGCGCGAGCCGCACGCCGAAGCGCTCGCCGACGCCGGCCTGGACGCGGCGCGCGAAGGCGACGACCTGCGCGGCGCTGGCGCCCCCGCGGTTGACGATGGCGAGCGTGTGGCGCGTCGAGATCCCGACCGTGCCCTCGTGCGTGCCCCGGACGAAGCCGGCGCGCTCGATCAGCCAGGCCGCCGAGAGCTTCACCCGCCCGGCGCCGGCGGGGTACTCGGGCATCGCCTCGCCCGGCCCCAGCACCCCGGCCGCGGCGACGCGGGCGCGCACGGCCGCCGCCTCGGCCTCGGCCAAGGTCGGGTTCATGAAGAACGAGCCGGCGCTGCGGCGGTTCTCGTCCGCCGCATCGAGCACCATCGACTTCGCCCGGCGCAGCGTCACGACCGTGCGGCGCACCGCCGCGAGCGACGGCGGCTCCGGCCCGAGGTCACGCTCGATGGCGCGCGACAGCTCCGGGTAGCGGATCGAGGCCGCGCCGCCGGCGCGGAGCGCGAAGGTGACCTCGACGACGACGAAGCGATCGCGCGCCTCGCGCTTGAAGACGCTGTCGCGGTAGCCGAAGCCGCAGGCGGCGCGATCGAGCACGCACACCTCGCCGGTGGCGCGCTCCATCACCCGCACGGCGGTGATCGTCTCCGCGACCTCCTGGCCGTAGGCGCCCACGTTCTGGATCGGCGTCGCGCCGACGTCGCCGGGGATACCCGAGAGGCACTCGACCCCGGCCCAGCCCTCGGCGACCGCCCGCTCGACGAGCGAGTCCCACGGCTCGCCGGCGGCCGCGCGCAGCTCCACGCGGTCGCCGTCGGCGCGCGCCGCCACACCGCGCAGCGCCACGCGTACGACCAGCCCGTCGAAGCCGTGGTCGGCGACGAGGAGGTTGGACCCGCCGCCGAGCACGGCCACGGGCACGCCGGCGCGGCGCGCCCAGGCGAGCGCGCCGGCGAGCTCCTCTTCGGTCGCCGCCTCGCAGAGGAAGCGCGCGTCGCCGCCCACGCCGAGCGTCGTCCGCGTGGCGAGCGGGACCCGCTCCCGCACGCCCCGCGGAGGTTCGGGGCCCGAGCCCCCGAGGCGGGGCGGCGCGTCGCTCACTTCACCTTCACGCGGGTTCCGGACATGAACGCGCCGTCGACGGCGAGCACGCTCTCGACGAACGCCTTGTAGCCCTCGGCCTGCACGGTGCCCGTCGGCAGGCTCAAGGTGAAGTCGTCCTCGACGACCTGCCCCTCGTACTTGCCGCGGCGCTCGGCCTGGAGGCGCGCGTCCTTGATCCCGACGGCGAGCGGCGGGCGCGTCACCGTCGCCCCGGCGGGGAGCTCGACGCGGCGGTGCACGTGGTACTGGAGCGCGCTGCCGATGTTGAGCGCGCTCTGGCGCGCGCCGCGCGAGGCGTAGGTCGCGCCGAGCGTGGCGGCGTACTGGCGCGGGAAGACGTAGTGCACCGGCTCGAGCCCCGGCAGGACCCAGTTCTTGCCGTCCTTGCCCTCGGGTCGGCCATACCCGTGGATCGTGATGGTGGCGCGGATCGCCACCTCCCACGAGCCCTCGCTCGACGAGAGCGAGACGTCCTCCACGTCGGCCCACGGCAGCCAGCCGAGGACCACGCGGCGGAGCGCGTCCTGGCGATCGGTGCCCACCACCGTCTCGAACGCCTCGGACAGCGCCTGCGCGGGCCGGCCGTGGAGCAGCGCCGCGAGCGTGCCGCGCGCGTCGCCCTTCTCGTCGAGGGTGAGGCGCACGTCGATCTCGTCGCCGCTCTCGGCGCTCGCGCCCTCGACCGTGATGATCCGGCCGTCGGCCAGCATGGCGGCGCGGCCGCGGAGCTCGGGGCTGATGCGCCCGGGCGGGAGCGGCGGACCCTCGACGTCGGCGTCGATCCAGAGATCGCCGTCGGCGAGGCGCGCGACCACGAGCGGGTGGCGGAAGCGGCCCACGTGCGGCGGGAAGTCGGCCGACGCGCTGAAGGGCTCGGTCTCGGCGACGGCGATCTCGGCCTTGACGCCGAGCTCGGCGAGCGCGCGGTAGACGACCCACGAGCGGCTGCCCTGGCCGAGCTCGAGGATGGTGCGCGCCGTCGTGTACTGCGATCCGCCGCCGTAGCTCGCGGCGGTGTCGGAGAGGTCCCCGCCCTGCGCGACCTTCACCGTCTTGCCGGCGGCCGCGACCACGCGCTCGACCTGCGCGCGACCAGGCGCCGCGTCGCCCGCGGCCTCCTTCGCCCAGCGCGCGACGTAGGGATCCTTGTCCTCGAGCGAGCGGATGTTCTCGCGGATGGCCCGCGCGACGGCGGCCCACGTCTGCGTCCCGAGGCTCACCGCGACCGACTGCTCCATGCGCGGAACGCCGTCCTCCATGCGCCGCGGCGCCTGGTTCTTGAGCCGCCAGACGCTGACGCGGACATCGCCCTCGGTGCGCTCCTCCGCCTTGCCGAGGAGCGGGTGCGCCCAGGTCGCGAAGGGGATGCTCGCGGCGCGGCGCACCTGGATCTCCGCCTCACGCACGCTGGTGCGCTCCGGGAGGAGGTCGGGCGTGTCGAGCACGAGCTGCCCCGAGTCGCCGGGGAGCGCCCAGCCCTCGACGATCTGCTCGACGTAGTCGCCGACCTCGAGCTGGGAGAGATCGCTGTGGCCCTGCGCCGCGTTGGCGGCGGCGTCGGGCTCGAGGGTGCGGCCGTCCTTCTTGTGGATGCGGCGCCGGAGCATGCGCGGCACGCCGCGGCCTTCGACGCGCGGGCCGTAGAGCGTCGCGCCGACCTCGACGTCGGTGGTGCCCGAGACGCGGCGGAGATCGTAGTAGACGTAGTGGACGAGCCCGCGCGCGTCGATGTCGTAGCGCTCGACGTGGCGGAGCACCGCCGTCCCGGCGCCGGGGAGGAACGCCGACGCCCGGTCCTGCGCGACGATCTGCTTGCCCTCGGCCTCGAACGCCGGCGAGGGATCGACGAGCAGCCCGAGCGCCCGGCCCACCGGCGCGATCCCGAACGGCGCGTCGCGCGCCGTGACCATGTCGCGCTCGAGGCGCGCGCGCGCCTCGGCCGGCTTGCCGGCGCGGGCGGCGAGCGCGGGCGCGGCCATGAGCGCGCGCTGCGCCGGCGCCATCTTGTCGTAGACCGCGAGGGCCCCCGCGGCGTCGCCGTGGAGGACGCGCTGGTAGAGCTCGGCCTCGCGCATCGCGTCGGGCGAGGTGCGCAGCTTGCGGAGCCGTTCGAGCTCGCCGAGCGCCGCCTGGAGGTTGCCCGTCGCCACGTGCGCGTCGAAGCAGCTCGAGTCGGCGCGGCTGAGGCCGCCGGCGCACGCGGCGCGGACCGCCTCGGCGCCGGCGCGGCGGTGGAGGCGCGCGTCGACCCCGGCGAGGAGCGGCGAGCCGGGCGCCTCGGCCTCGAGCGCGCGGTACGCGCCCTCGGCCACGTCGACGAGGCCCGCGCGCGCCGCGGCGGTGGCGATGTACGCGGCCGTCATCCGGCCCGCCGGCGGTCCCGCCGCAGGCGCGTCCGGGGCCTTCGCCTCGCCGGCGGCGGCCGGCCCGAGCGGGAGCGCCGGGCGCGCGCCGAGCTCCTTCAGCGCCTCGACCGTGCCGTCGCCGGCGCCGCGGCGCTGCTCGGTGAGCCGCGCGTGCAGCACCCGCGCCTCCCACGACGCTGGCCAGGTCTCGAGGATCCGGTCGGTCGCGGCGCGGAGCCGGTCGACCGCCTTGACGTCGGGCAGGTCGTCGGCGGCGTCGACCGCGCGGGCGAAGAGCAGCTCGAGGCGCGGCGGGCGATCCTTGGTCGCGGCGCGACCCGCCTCGAGCAGGTGCTCGGCGCGGCGCGCCTCGCCGAGCGCGAGCAGCCCGGCCGACGCGACGGCGACCGCCTCGTCGCCGGTGCCCGCGGGCGCGATCTCGATCGCCGACGCCCCCGCGCCGATCGACGACGGGAGGTCGCCCGGGCGCGGGGCGCGCGTCGCCAGCGGCGTGCCGTCCTCGCCGAGCACGGCGAGCTCGATGGGCCCGCCGTCGTTCTTCTGGCCGACGCGCGCCACGATGCGCACCGTGCCGGCGCCGACCTTCACGGTCGCGAAGCGGGTGACCGGGCGGCCGCCGGCCTCGAAGCCGCGGCGGATGGCGAGGGCGCCGCCCACGTCCACGACCGCGGCGGACGTCGACGTCAGCGCCACGCCGATGCGTTGCGGCTCGGGCACCTCGACGTCGACCACCACCGCGCGCACGCCCTGGAGCGCGCTCGTGGCGTTGGCGTCGATCTGGCAGGCGTCGGCGTGCACCGGCACCGGCGTGACGCGCGCGGCGAAGGGCGCGACGCCCGGGTAGCTCTGCGCGAACGCGCCGCTCGCCGCGATCGGCGAGGGCCGCTCGATCCCCGTCACCGGGTTGGAATCGATCGGCCCGAGGACGGCCGCCTCCTGGACGCAGCCGCGCCGCGCCGCCCACGCCGCCGCGGCGGTCGGGTCGCCGCTGTAGAGCGCGAGCTCGTGGAGCGCGCGCGCGATCGCCGCGCGGACGAACACGCGTCCGCCGGCGACCGCCTCGTCGTCCCCCGCGTCCCCTGCGGCATCCCACGCCTTCCCGAGACGCGTCACGACCTCGCCCATCGCCTCGCGCGAGCGGAACGCGACAGGCTGGTTGGCCACGTCGTCCATCCCGGGCGCGTTGCGGAAGACGAGGGCGTCGATCGCCCCGAGCGCCGCCGCGAGCGCCCCCGCCCGGCCCGGATCGGCGGCGGCCGACTCGACGCTGCGGAGGTAGCCCTCGGCGGCGGTCGGATCGGCCGCTTCGGCGTCGATGGCGGCGCAGAGCGCGGCGGACGGCGTCTCGTCGCCGGCGGCGCGCTCCTTCGTCGAGGTCTGGGCCGCGCCGCAGGCGGAGAGCCCGACGGCGAGGAGGAGAACGGGGAACGCGGGCGCGAGGCGCGCGGCGGGGAGCGGGATACGGGGCAGCATCTCGGGTCTCTTCTCCGGGCGGCTCACGGGCGCTTCGCCGGCGGGGTCGGGGGCTTCGGGGCCTGGGCGCGGGGACCGGCGGCGTCGGCCACGGGCGCCGACTTCGCGTCCGGCACGAGCCGCACCATGCGGTGCATGAGGCCGTCGGTGCGCTGCAGCCAGGCGCGCCAGCGCGCGTACTTGTCGACCGGGATGGTCGACATGTCGAAGACGACGCTGCGCTTCACGACGACGGCGTTGGCCTTGCCGGGGGCCTTGCTGAACTCGAGCTTGGCGCGGCCGAACTCGCCGCCCGCCTCCTCGCCGCCGGGCGGCAGCTCGGCGAAGGTGTACCCCGGGGGGGCGACGATGGTGATGACGCGCGTCTGGTGCCCGGGCGCCAGCGAAGGCGGCAACACCACCGGCAGCGTCCGCTTCACCAGCGGCGCGAGCTGCGAGGTGAGCGTCATCGCCTCCGAGAGCGGGACCGCGAGATCGACGCCCTCGCGCCGCGCCAGGCCGTCCGACTTCGCCTCGTACTTGAGGATGGTGGCGCCGCGCGGCAGGTCCGCCTTGAAGTCGACCTCGGGCTTGACCTCGACCGACGGGAACCAGCCGCTGGCGATGTTGGCCTCGACCCACTGCGCGCGCGCGTCGGCCTGCTTCAGGTTCATCCGCAGCTCGAACGCCGAGTCGCCGGTGTGGCGCTCGGTCGCGACGAGCTCGCCGGCGCCGCTCGGCTGGAGCTTGATCGTCCACTCGGCGTCGACGCCGTGATCGTCGGGCGAGCTCGCCGGCGTCTCGATGATCTTCGCCGGCCCCTCGTGGGTGAACATCGCCAGAGTGCGCGCGTCCATCGACGGCAGCGGCCCGAGGCGGCTCTCGGGGCTCGTCGCGTCGAGCCAGATGCCCGGCGCGCCGCCCTTGCCGGGCAAGTAGGCGATGCCGTGATCGAACACCGGGATCGCCGCCTTCTCGCTCCGGAGCACCGACGGCTGGCCGGTGTACCGCGTCTGCACCAGCACCTCGGTCGCCTCGATCCCGATCGACTTGAGGAGGCTGATGAGGAGGATCGCCTTGTCGTCGCAGTCGCCCTGGCGACGCGCCAAGAGCTCCTGCGGGCGGTTCGGGAGCCACCACTCGCCCGAGACGAAGTTGACGTAGCGGATGTCGTCGGCGACGAAGTCGAAGAGCGCCTTGATCTTGTCCTGCTCGCTCTTCTTGCCCCGGGTGAGCTCGGCGGCGAGGCGGCGGACCTGATCGTCGGGCTCGGTGAACCCGGCGACGGCGCCCTTGTACCACTCGCGGAACTCGTTCCAGCCGGCGTACGTCGAGCCGACGACGACGGGCACCACCTCGGAGAGCTTGGGCGCGAGCGGCTCGTCCGGGATCTTGACCGGGTGCTCCCAGATGTAGCGGGTGATCTTGCGGCCGTTCTCGACCTTCTCGTCGATGCGCTCGGCCTTGCCGTTGAGCACGTCGATGGCGAGCGGCGCGCTCTCGGCCGAGTCGACGACGACCTCGTTGTAGAGGATGGGCTGGGTGTCGATCGAGCCCACGTAGTCGATGAAGTAGAAGGGCGCGTCGCCGCGGCGGCCGACGGGGCCGCTCGTCCACGAGCGCACCGCCACCTCGACGACGTCGCCGGCGTGGAGGTCGGGCCAGCGCACGAAGGGCCGGCGCCCGCCGGCGCTCTGCTCGTCGGGCAGCGCCGTGGTGCCGTCCTTGCGGTGCACGCGGGCGAAGAGCAGCTCGGTCTCGTCGCCCTCGCTCGGGATCGCCTTCTCGACGAGATCGTCCTGGGTGCGCGGCTCGATCACGATCTCGCGCGAGTAGTGCATCATCTGCGAGATGCGCTTGTCCGGGTGGTAGGTGACGGCGCGGACCCAGTGGATCTGGCGATCGACGATCTCGCCCTTCTTCGCCGGGTCGTTCTTGGCGAGGGCGAGGAAGACCTCGGGCTTGACGATGTACTGCTCGTCGCGGAGCTTCTCGCGCCCGCGCGCCACGCCGCTGCCGCCGCCCTGGGCCGCGTCGAGGCGGAAGCCGAGATCGGCCTTGAGGCGCGCGTCGCCGGGCTCGAGATCGAGGGCGCGCCCGAGCGGCGCGACCGCGAGGCGCGGGTCCTCCGAGGGCGGCTTGCCGGCGCGGAGCTCGGCGGCCTGCACGGCTTGGCGCGCGGCGGCGAGCCCCTGGAAGGCGGCGGCGCGGTTCGGGCCGACGCGGGTCGCCTGGTAGAAGACCTCGCGCGCCCAGGCGTAGCGGCCGGCGTCGAGCAGCTCCTTGCCGATCTGGATCAGGTCCTGCGCCGACGTCTGCTCGGCGAGCACCTTCGCGGCGGCGATCTCGAGCTCGGCGCCGCCGAGGGCGCGGTGCGCGCGGACGTAGCCGGCGTCGCGCGCCTCGGCCTGGATCTCGGCGAGGCGCCGCTGCGCCTTGATCTCGACGAGCGGGTCCTGGTTGGCGAGGCCGACGATCTCGAGCCAGACGGCGATGGGCGTCTTGTCGCCGAGCTCCGACGCGAGCGCGAGCGCCTGGTCGAGCGACGACCGCGAGAGGCCGGTCGCGCCCTGCTGGCGATCGGCCATGGCGCGGATCAGACGCGCCTCGGGATCGGTGGCGTCGCGGAGCGGCGCCTCGCGCGCCATCGCGAGCGCCCAGTCGGCCTGCTGGCCGGAGAGGTGGGTGGCGGCGAGGCGGCGCTGCGCGAACGCCGCCGTCGCCGCGTCGCCCTCGGCGTCGCCGCGCGCCTTGGCGGCGTTGAGCCAGCCGCTGCGGTTGGCGCCGAAGGGCGAGACCCAGCCGGCCATGGCGAGCACGTCGGGCGAGACGCTCGCCTCGCGCGCGACGCGATCGAGCAGCCCGGGCGCGCGCGGGGAGCGCCCGTCCTCGGCGCCGCCGAGGGTGCGGACGATGCTCGCGATCAGCGCCTGCTCGACCGACGGCGACGCGCCGGCGTCGATCGCCCTCTGGAGCGAGGTCGCGACCGGCGTGACGCCCTTGGCCGCGGGCTTGCCCTTCGCGCCCTTCGGCGGCGCGGCTTCGGGCGGCGGGACGGCGACGCCGCGCAGGTCGGACGACGAGGCGACGGAGATGGCCTGGTGCTGCTCGTCGGTGAAGCGGACGCGGACGCGCCCGTCGTCGGGCACCGAGCCCGAGCAGACCTTGACCGAGAGCAGGTGCTCGCCCGGCGTCGCGTCGATGCGCGCCGACATCCGATCGAGGACGAGGCGCGGGTGGATGTCCTCGCTCGCGGCGACGTCGACGCCGTCCCACGTCAGCCGCGCCGCGCCGGAGGCGGCGAGGTGCACGAGCACCGGCCGCGCCCCGCCCGTTCCCAGCGTCACGCGCGAGGCGAGGTAGGTGCACGCCTCGTTGCGCGGGGAGATGTAGAGGTCGAGCGGCACGCCGCGCGCCGTAGACGCCGCCGGCAGCACCCGCCGCCAGGCGACGTCGTAGACGCCCCACGCGTAGCGCGCGCCCATGTCGCCGAAGCTCTGCCCCGGCGCCTCCGGGCCCTCGCGCTTGGTGAGCCCGCCGCCGGTGTCCTGGAACGGGCCGAGGATCGCGAACGACCTCACCAGGCCGCTCGCGTCGGCCGGCCCGTCGTACTTCACGGCGGCCGCGCCCGGCCACGCCGCGCCGGCCGGCGACGGCGTGGCGCGGAGCGCGAGCCAGCGCGCGTCGTCCGCGACCGGCGACGAGGACGAGGCGATGGCGCGCAGCCCGTCGCGGACCTTCCCGAACGCCGCGCGATCGTCGAGCGACGCGGCCACCACGAGCCCCGCGATCGCGTCCGGCCCGCCGCCGCGCGCGCGCTCGAGCGCGAGATCGGCCATCTGGTCCGGAGTCGCGGCCGTCCACCGCACCGACGACATCGCCGGGGGCGGCGCCGCGGCCGGGCCGCTCGCGTCGCCTGGCCGGCCGCTCGCTTCCTTCCCTTTGCCCGGCTTCGACGTGCCGGGCTTCGACGTCCCTGCGAGCGCCGGCGCCTTCGCCGTCCCGGCCGCCTTCGCGGTCTCGGCCGCCTTCGCCGGCTTCCCGGGCTTCGCCGGGGCCGCGGGCGAGCTCGGCTTGGCCGGCGCCGACGGCTTGGCGGGCTTGGCCGTGGCGGGCTTGGAGGGCGCCTGGGCGAGCGCCGCTCCGGTCGCGGCAAGTCCGAGCGCGAGGCTGGCGGCGAGCCCGATCCCGAGCCGTCGTGATCGCTTCGCCCATTCAACGCGCTCGTGCGTGCTCTGCATCATGGCCCCCCGGCATAGCTCGTGCGCGTGCTCGGGGCGAGGCCGGTTTTTGGCCGCTCGCTCCGTTGCCGGTTAGGCTCGCCCGCATGCTTCGAGCGGCCGTTGCCGGTGCGTGGACGGCGATGACGAGGGTGGCCTCGTCCCCACGCGCCCGCGCCCCCCGAACGCCTCTGCCTCGCATCGCGGATTGGATCCCCAGGCGCCTCGCGGCGGTGAGCGCCGCCATCGCGCTGACAACCGCCGCCGCCTCGGCGTTCCCGTCCGAGCCGCTCGCCGCCCTCGACGCGCTGCGCGGCGCCGCGGCGTGGGACGATCGCGCGCCGTCCCCCGGCGCGCGCGGCCGCACCAAGGTCGACTGGACGCGCGTCGACGTCCCCGAGGGCCCCGACGCCGCGCGCGTCGAGAAGGCGGTGCGCGCCGCCCTCAAGGCCGCCGTCAAGAGAGCCGACTTCGGCGACGTCCGCGCCGTGACGGCGAGCGCTCGGGTCGTGGAGCTCACCTGGGAGGACCGCGGCGACGTGCTCCGCTTGAGCTGCACCGTCGTCGGCCGGCTCAAGGGCGGCCCTCGCGCGAAGTCGCACATCTCGTTCGGCGGCCGCCCCGAGCAGCGCAAAGAGCTCGAGAAGCAGGTGCTGGCGATGGTGGCGAACGGCGTGGTGACGCGGCTCGCCGAGCTCGCGCGCCATCGCTGACGCCCCGTTTCGCCCCGGGCAGCCGCCTCGCGGGCACGCGATTCCGCCCGGGACTCCAGCGCCAAAGCCCCGATCCCGCGCGGCCACCGTGCTATGCCGCGGACATGGAATACCAGCGGATGCTCGCCGAGCTGTTCGCGCAGGAGGACAGCGCGCGCGCGATGGCGAACCGGCTCATGCAGATCGCGAAGACGTCGCGCGCCGCTGCCGCCGCCGAGCGCGAGAGCCTGCTCGCATTCCTGCGCGGGCCGATGGAGCACCACATGGCCTACGAGGAGAGCGCGATCTTCCCGCAGCTCGTCGAGCGCGGCCTCGCGGCCGAGGTGCAGGTGGCCACCAAGCACCACGAGAGCGTGCGCCAGGCCGCCGACGCGCTCGAGGCGATGGGGCCCTCCGGCGACGCCGGGGAGCTCATCTTCGAGATCGCGCGCCTTCTCCTACATCACACCAACTTCGAAGGGGACTACATCTACCCCGAGCTGACACACGAGGCGTGGCTTGACCTCATGCGGGAATCCACGCGCCAGTCGAGCCCGAAGTAAGCGTCTCGGTGGGCCGGAGGGCCGCCGTTTGCATGGCCGGTTTTCCAGTGCCGTGGTCTCGACAGACCCTCGAGCGCCGGACTAACCTGAGGTCCCCAGGGATGACGATCGAAGCCGGCCGCGTGCTGAACGAAAGATACCGGCTGGTGAGGCCGGTCGGTCAGGGAGCGCAGGCCTCGGTCTGGATCGCGGAGCACCTGGCCCTCGGCTCGCAGGTCGCGGTCAAGCTGATCGATCCCGAGCTCGCCAAGAAGCAGGACGCCCTCGATCGCTTCCGGCGCGAGGCGACGGCGGCGGCCCAGCTGCGCAGCGCCCACGTGGTGCAGATCCTCGACCACGGGGTCGACGACGCCCAGCCGTACATCGTGATGGAGCTGCTCGACGGGCACGACCTCTTCGAGCGCATCGAGAGCCGCGGCCGTCTCAGCCTCAAGGAGACGTCCAAGATCGTCACCCAGGTGGCGCGCGCCCTCACCCGCGCCCACGCGGCCGGCATCGTCCACCGCGATCTCAAGCCGGAGAACGTCTTTCTCGTCCCGAACGAGGACGACGAGATCGCCAAGGTGCTCGACTTCGGCGTCGCCAAGATCGCCGATCCCGCCAAGCACACGATGCAGCGCACCGGCGTCGGCACCTTGCTCGGCACACCGCACTACATGAGCCCCGAGCAGGTCAAGGGCGTGACGGAGGTCGATTTCCGCACCGACCTCTGGGCGCTCGGGATCATGGCGTACCAGTGCGTCACCGGCGAGCTCCCGTTCGACAGCGAGGGCGTCGGCGATCTGCTCATCAAGATCACCATCGGCGACGCCCCGGTCCCGTCGAAGGTGCTGCCCAGCCTGCCGGCGACGTTCGACGCCTGGTTCGCGAAGGCGTGCAACCGCGATCCCGACAAGCGCTTCGAGAGCGCGCGAGACATGGCCGACGCGCTCGCTCGGGCCGTCGGCGTGGCGACCGCCGAGAGCGGGCCGGCGTCGATCCCCCGGCCCTCGCGCGCGAGCCTGCCCGGCGAGCAGGCGCCGAAGCCCGGCGCGGCGAAGCCCCAGCCTGCCGCAGCCGTCGCACCGGAAGCGTCCCCGACCGCGGCGCTCGAAGAGTCGACCGACGTCGACGAGATCGCCGTCGTCGAGTCGCTCTCGATCCGGCCGCCGCTCGACAGCACCGACGTGAGCTTCGAGGAGTCCGAGAGCTCGGATCCGATCGCGGGCACGCCGCGACCCTCGAAGCGGCCGCCGCCGCGTCAGGTGCCGCCGGTGCAGGTGGGCGGGCGCGACGCGGCCGCGAGCCCGGTTGCGCCCGCGGCCGGCGCGAGCGCGCACGCGAACGGCTCGGTGGCGCTCCCGCCGCCTCCGCGTCTGCCTGGCGCGCGCCCTCCCGCTGCGGCCGTCTCCTCGACGGTCTCGGGCTTGGCGAGCTCGGGGATGCTCAGCATGCCTCCGCCGCCGGAGCTCGACGGCTCGCGGCACCGGCGGACGAAGCGCCTGCTGGCCTTCGCGTTCCTCGCGGGCGCCGGCGTGGTCGCGTGGTTCGCGGCGAAGCCCTACCTGACGCCCCCGCGCCCCGTCGCGCCCGAGCCGACGGTCGCGGCCGCGCCGCCGCCGCCGATCGAGGACGTCCCTTCGACGCGTCCCGTCGCGCTCGAGCCCGACGCCGCATCCGCCTCCTCGGCGGCGGTCGATCCGGGCAGGCGCGTCGCGCCTGGCGCAGCCGCCGCGGCGACGGCGACCGCAGCGCCGAAGCCCGGCGCCAAGGGCCGACCGAAGAAGGCGACGAACGACGGCACGGT
This sequence comes from uncultured Polyangiaceae bacterium, assembly GCA_964372055.1. Classification (GTDB taxonomy): domain Bacteria; phylum Myxococcota_A; class Polyangia; order Polyangiales; family Polyangiaceae; genus CAYJPW01. Next base: position 40,343 of record CAYJPW010000016.1, on the reverse strand, counting down.
GGAGATCCCGGATCCGGAGCGCGAGGTGCCAGCCAAGCCCACTCAGCCGCAGGGCCCGCCGCCGGAGCCGGAAGACCCCGGCCCGCCGCCCGGCGACTGAGGAACGAGCGCGTTTCGTTTCGTCGAAGGGGATCACCCCTCTCGCACCGGGAGAGGGGCCGGGGGTGAGGTTCTAGTTGAGGAGCTTGCGCGAGAGGTGGCGCTCGGCGTCGTGCGCGGCCTCGCGCACGGCCTTCTCGACGAGGGCGTTCGACGGCTCGCCGCGGATGAGGATCGCGCAGCTGTCACCCTCCGTCGCGAACTGCGCGAGCGGCTGGGGCCCGACGTCGCCCGACGGATCGGCGGTCCGGATGGGGACCTGAACGGCGAGCGAGCCCACCTTCAGCTCGAGGAAGCCCACCAGCTCGGCTTCGGTCAGCGAATGCATGGTTCAAACCTGCGTCCGGGGGTCCGACCGCGCAAGGGCACGCGGACATGCCGCCCGCAACGGACGTGCCCGCTGGAATCGCCCGGGATCCGCGGTTTCGAGGTCGATCACGAGGGCGCGCGCAGCGTCCGCTCGAGCAGCGTCACCACCCTGGCGTACACGGCGCGCTCGGCCGCTTCGCCCTCGCCGAGCTCGCTCGGCGCGATCGGCGGCAGCAGGCGGAAGGTGAGGCGCGAGGGGATCCAGGGCAAGGCGAGCGTGCCCCACACCGACCCCACGACGCCGAGCGCGCCGACCCAGCCCGGCGCGCCGGCGGCGCGAGCGAGCTTGAGCGCGCCGATCGCCGCGGGGATCGCGAGCGCGGGGAGAGGTGCGCGGTGCATCCCGATCGCGCGCCCGCCGATCGCCCACGCGAGCGCGCGACTGCGCGCCAGGATCGGCAAGGTCATGTGGCTGCCGCGGATGCACATCGGCACGATGGTGAGGCCGTGCTCGCGCGCGAGCCGGATCCAGCCGCGGCGGCCGTTCCAGTCGACGCGACGTGCCTGCCAGAGCGGCCGCATCGACTCGTGGTCGCCTCCCGGGAAGAGCAGGAGCGGCGAGCCCGCGGCGCAGGCCCGCGCCGCCCCTTCGCGCGTCGCCTCGACGGCGCCGAGCCCGTCGAGGAAGTGGCGGACCGGCGGGATCTTGAACGCCGCCGGGTGGGCCATGCCGGCGATGGGGCGAGCGCCCTGGTGGAGCGCGTTCCACGCAAAGATCATCGACCAGAGCTCGGCGATGCCCATGCCCGAGTGGTTCGCGACCACCATGAAGCGGCCGCCCTCGGGCAGGTGCTCGAGGCCCTCGAGGGTGCCGGGCCACATCCTGCGCACGACGGGGCCGAGCCAGCGCTCGAGCTGCCCGACGATCTCGGGATCGAAGCGACCCGGGTGCGTCGACGAGCGGTCCACGCCGGCCCCGTCGGTCGCGCCGGCTCCTCAGCCCTTCAGCGCGGTGAGGCGGTCGGCCATGATGCTGCGGTAGCTCCGGTACACCTGGAGCACGATCGCCAGCGCGATGGCCGCCTCGCTCGCGGCGAGGACGATGATGAAGACGGTGAACACCTGGCCGGAGACGCCGCCGGCGACGAAGTGCTCGAAGGCGACGAAGTTCAGCGCCGCGGCGTTGAGGATGAGCTCGACGCCGAGGAGGATGCCGACCGCGTTCTTGCGCGTCATCACGGTGAACAGGCCGAGCCCGAAGAGGACCGCGGCGACGCTGAGGTAGTGGACGAGCCCGATCTGCATGGCCTAGCCCTTCTCCCAGACGCGCTTCACCGCGCGCCGCGCGAGCACGACCGCGCCGATCATCGCCGCGAGGAGCACGACCGAACCGACCTCGAACGGCAACAGGTACTCGCCCAGGAACGCGTGCCCGAGCTTCGCGGTCGAGGGCATCGCCGGCTTGGCCTCGCTCGGCCACTCGGTGGCCGTCGCGACCTTGCCGAGCACGAGGAGCACGGCCGTGACCAGACCGAACGCCGCCGCGACGCCGCCGCGCGGGTTCGAGACCTTCATGTCCTCGATGCGGCTCGTCAGCATGACGGCGAAGAGGATGAGCGTCAGCGTCCCGCCGACGTAGACGAGGATCTGCGTCGCCGCGAGGAAGTCGGCCGAGAGGGTGATGTAGAGGCCCGCGATGCCCATGAAGGTCCCGAGCAGGGCCAGCGTCGAGTAGATGATGTTCTTCGAGAACGCGACGATCCCGGCGGAGCCGAGGGTGAGCGCCGCGAGCGTGAGGAAGACGATGTCGCTGATCGGGGGCATGAGCCGGAGGCGCACGGTAGATCGCGCCGGCCAGCCGTTCAAGGGCGCTGTGTCCGCGAATTTCTCACAGGGAGACGGGGAGACGGGGAGTTTTTCATTCCGTCGATGGGCGTCGACGCCGCCGCGTGAGGTGGACGCGGATCGATCCCAAGAAATCCTCCCCGACTCCCCGTCTCCCTGTGAAATCCCGCGCGAGCGCTCTTTCGGGGTTTACCGATTTCGGGTGCGTTTCAGCCTGCGGGAGGCGGAGGGGCGGCCTCGCCGGCGGGCGCGGCGGCCGCGGGCGCCGCGGCGGCGTCGCCGCCGCCGAGGGCGGCCTTGTCGGCGGCCTCGGGGCCCTTCCAGTAGACGTCCATCGCGTAGCCGAGGTCGGCCGTCGCCTCGGCGCCGCCCGGCTCGCACTTCGAGGGATCGTAGTCGGCGCCCGACGCCATCGCGGTCGTGTACTCGAGGCAGGTCGGGTAACCGCACGCACCGCAGTCGGTCTGCGCGGTGAGCGTCTCGAGCAGGAGGGCGAACTTCTTGCTGTCGCCCTTGGGCGCGTTGGTGACGACGTTGCCCTTGATCTTTTGGGCCTTCGCCGGATCGATCTGGACCTTGCCCTGCTTCTTGCCGCCGGCCTTCTTCTTCTTGCCGGCGCCGGACTGCTTCTTGTGGAGGGCGCGCAGCTCCTCGAGGATCGCGGGGTTGTCGCGCATCGCGCGCTCGCGGGCTTCGCGCGCGTAGGGGCCGTACTCGCCCACGGGCACCTCGGAGAGATCCTTCGGGGCCTTGTAGAGCGGGACGAGGCCCTCGGGGATGAACCGGAAGGTGAGCGCGTCGAGCGTGGGGCCGGCGCCCTCGAACTCGCGGGTGTGGCGGATGGCGCCCGTCGACTCCCACTTGCACGCCTCGACGCAGAGGCCGCAGTACATGCATTTGCCCATGTCGATGTCGAAGCGGGCCATGGCCTGCTTCTTCGTCGACGGGTCCTTCACCAGATCGATCGCGATGCACTCGATCGGGCAGGCGCGCTCGCAGCGCTTGCAGCCGGTGCAGATGTCCATCTGCACCTCGAGGAAGCCGCGGTAGCGGGGCGGGAGCATCTCGCTGACGGGGCGATCGGTCTTGTCGGGGTACTGGACGGTGATGGGCTCGCGGAACAGGTGCGAGAACGTGACCGCCATCCCTTCGAGGATGGTGTTCGCCGCCGTCGAGATGCTCTTGATGTACTGGGCCAAGTCCATGTCGGGTGGGGCTCCTCGCCAGAGTCCGGCCGGAGGGCCGGATCCTACCGTGTTCGCGCCGAGAAGGTACGTAGCGTCGGTCGGGGAGGGCCGAAAGCCTAGCAGAGGCGAAAAGATTTCGCGTGCTCTCGGCGCGGAAACTTGACGGTGCGGCGCGGCGCGCCGATGGTCCAGCCATGCCGGAAATGCGCCTCGACGGGACCTGGACCGCGCTGGTGACGCCTTTCACGCCGGGGGCCGATGCGCTCGATCCCGGCGCCCTCGACGCGCTCGTCGAGGCCCAGATCGTCGGCGGCATCTCGGGGCTGGTGCCGTGCGGGACCACGGGCGAGGCGCCCACGCTGGGCGACGACGAGCAGCTCGAGGTGATCCGCCGCGTGGTGAAGGTCGCCGCCGGGCGCGTGCCGGTGATGGCCGGCACCGGGTCCTTCTCGACGAAGAAGACCGTCGCCGCCACGCGCGCCGCGATCGCGGCGGGCGCCGACGCGGTGATGATCGTGATGCCCTACTACAACAAGCCGTCGCAGGACGGGATGCGGGCGCACGTGATCGAGGCGGCGGCCGCCGCGTCCGGCCGGCCCGTCGTGCTCTACAACATCCCCGGCCGATCGGTCGTCGACCTCGCGGCCGAGACCACCGAGCGCATCTGCGCGGCCGCGTCGAACGTCGTCGGCATCAAGGACGCGACCGGCAACGTGCTCCGCTGCCAGGAGCTGAAGCGCCGCCTCGGCGACCGCCTCACCGTGATGAGCGGCGACGACGCGCTCACCGTCCCGATGATGGCCTCGGGCGCGAGCGGCGTCATCAGCGTGACGTCCAACGTGCTCCCGCGCGAGGTGAGCGAGGTGACGCGCCTCGCGCTCGCCGGGGACTTCGCGGCCGCGCGCGCCAAGCACCTGTCGCTGCTCGAGCTGCACGGGGCGATGTTCGTCGAGCCCAACCCGGCGCCGGCCAAGGCCGCGCTCGCCGCGCTGGGGCGCATGAACGCCTCGGTGCGCGGTCCGCTCGTCCCCGCGAGCGACGCGACCCGCCGCCTCGTCGTCGAGGCGCTCGGCCGGCTGGGTGTCGCGGTGCCGGCGCGATGAGCGGCGGGCCTGCCTCGCGCGACGGCCTCAGGATCGCCGTCCACGGCGCCAGCGGCCGCATGGGGATGGCGGTGACGCGCCTCGCGGCCGCCGACGGGATCGCGATCGTCGGCGCCATCGTCTCGCCCCACTCGAAGGCGATCGGCCGTGACGTCGGCGAGATCGCCGGCGCCGGGCACGTGGGCACGGCGGTGAGCTCGGACTGCGCCTCGGGGCTGCTCGGGGCCGACGTCGTCGTCGACTTCTCGCGCGCGGCGGCGCTCCCGGCGCTGCTGCAGCTCGCCCTCCGCGCCAAGGTCGCGGTGGTGAGCGGGACCACCCGCCTCGACGCGACCTGCGAGCGGTTGCTCGACGAGGCCGCCCGCGTCGTGCCGGTGCTCTGGGCCCCGAACACCAGCGTCGGCGTCCACGTGCTCGCCGAGATCGCCGCGCTCGCCGCGAAGAAACTCGGCCCCGGCTTCGACGTCGAGATCGTCGAGACGCACCACCGCGCCAAGGTCGACGCGCCGAGCGGGACCGCGGTGCGGCTCGCCTCGGCGCTCGAGGAGGTGCTCGGCAATCTCCGCGAGGTGCACGGGCGCGAGGGCGACGTCGGCCCGCGGCGCGAGCGCGAGATCGGGATCTTCGCGGTGCGCGGCGGCGACGTCATCGGCGACCACACCGTCCACCTGCTCGGGCCCGGCGAGCGCCTCGAGCTCACCCACCGGGCGACGAGCCGCGATCTCTTCGCCCGCGGGGCGCTCCGGGCGGCGCGCTTCCTGGTCGGGAAGCCCCCGGGCCGCTACTCGATGGCGGACGTCCTCGCGGGGTGACGAGCGGCGACCCGCGTCCGTCCCCGCCGCCGGCCGTCCGGCCCGGGCAATTGCGGGGCAAGTGCAGATAGGACGCGTCGCCTTTTCGCCTCCCTGCTAGGTTCTCCGCCCCATGTCCACCGACAGGAGCGATCTGTTGCTCGAGATCGGCTGCGAGGAGCTGCCGGCCTCGTTCGTCGACGCCGCCCTCAAGGCGATGCCCGAGCTCTTCACCCAGCGGCTGGCCGAGCTGCGCCTCGAGCACGGCGCGGTGACCTCCGCCGGTACGCCGCGGCGCCTCGCGCTCGTGGCGCGCGGGCTCTCGGCGCGGCAGCCCGATCTCGAGGCCGAGGTGACCGGTCCGCCGGTGAAGGCCGCGTTCAAGGACGGCGCTCCCACGAAGGCGGCCGAGGCGTTCGCGCAGAAGCTCGGCTGCGCGGTGGCGGACCTGCGCCGGGTCGAGTCGCCGAAGGGCGAGTACCTCGTCGGGACGCGGCGCGAGACGGGGCGCCCGGCGATGGAGCTCTTGCCAGCGGCGCTCTCGGGGCTCGTGACCTCGATCCCGTTCCGCAAATCGATGCGCTGGGGCGCGGGCGAGCTCGCCTTCGGCCGGCCCATCCAGTGGCTCGTCGCCCTCTTCGGCGAGGAGGTCGTCCCCCTCGAGCTCGGCGGCCTCCGGAGCGGGCGCGCCTCGCGCGGCCACCGCTTCCTCGCCACGGGCGAGGTGTCGATCGCCTCGGCGGCGCGCTACTTCGACGCGCTCCGGGCGGCGCACGTGCTCGTCGACCGCGACGAGCGCGCCGCGGCGATGAAGCGCGCGCTCGACGCCGCCGCCGAGTCCGCCGGGGGCAAGCTCATCGAGGACGAGTTCCTCATCGGCGAGAACACCTCGCTGGTCGAGGAGCCGCACGTCATCGCCGGCGGCTTCGCCGACGAGTTCCTGGAGCTGCCCGAGCGGGTCATCCTCGCGGTCGCCAAGGGGCACCAGCGCTACTTCGGGGTGCGCGGCAAGGACGATAAGCTCCTGCCCCGCTACCTCGCGGTCGTGAACACCGCCGAGAAGCCCGACATCATCCGGCGCGGCAACGACCGCGTGATGCGGGCGCGCCTCGCCGACGCGCGCTTCTTCTACCGCGAGGACCTGAAGCAGCCGCTCGCGAGCCGCCGCGACAAGCTCGCCGGCATCGTCTTCCAGAAGCGCCTCGGGACGATGCTCGCCAAAGCGGAGCGAGTGGAGCGGCTGGCGCGCGAGCTCGGCCTCTTGCTCATGCTCCCCGAGCCGACGCTCATGGCCGCGGCGTCGGGCGCGCACCTCTGCAAGTGCGATCTGGTCTCGCTCATGGTGGGCGAGTTCCCCGAGCTCGAGGGGGAGATGGGGCGGGCGTACGCGCTCGCGCAGGGCGTGAGCCCCGACGTCGCCGAGGTGATCCAGAGCCACTACCAGCCGCGCGGCGCGCACGACGCCACCGCGCCGACCGACGCGGGCGCGCTCGTGGCGATGGCCGACCGGCTCGACACCATCGTGGGCTGCTTCGCGATCGGCCTCACGCCGACCGGCGCCGCGGATCCGTACGGGCTGCGGCGCGCGTGCCTCGGCGTCCTGCGCACCGTGCTCGACCGGGGCTTCGACCTCAAGCTCGGCGACGCCTTCGGCGCGGCGTACGACGGCTACAAAGACGTGAAGCTCGACCTCGGCAAGGACGAGCTCGTGGCCAAGCTCTCCGACTTCTTCGCCGAGCGGCTCAAGGGGCTGTTCTCGGACAAGCTCCCGTCGGACGCGGTCCAGGCGGCGCTCGCCGTGGCCGCGGGGCGGCCGCTCGACGCCCGCGCCCGCGCCCAGGCGATCGCGGCGCTCGACGCGCCCACGCGCGCCGGCGTGGGCGAGGTGTTCAAGCGCGCCACCAACATCGCGAGTACGGCCCCCGCGGGGGAGCCCAAGCCGCCGGCCACGGGGGCGCACGCGACCGAGGTCCTCCTCTACGAGGCCTTCGTCGCGATGCGCGAGAAGGTGGGCCGCATGGTCGAGGGCGGCAACTACGCCGGCGCGTTCGCCGAGATCGCGGCGTTCGCACCGCTTCTGTCGAAGTATTTCGTGGACGTCTACGTGATGGGCGATGAAGAGCGGCTGCGCCTGATGCGCGCAGTCTCCGAGACGTGCGCCGCGCTCGCGAAGCTCGAGCTGCTCGCGGCCTGAGGCTCAGCCGCCGCCGCCGGCACCGCCCGCGCCGCCAGAGCCGCCCGCGCCCCCGACTCCACCGTCGGGGAGATCCGGCGGCTCGTAGCAGGCGAACGGCTCGAACGGGCACCTCTGGTAGCAGAGAGAGCAGAAGCACTCAGCCATGTCGCGATAGAGCGCCTTCCCGGCTTTCACCGCGGCAGTATCGTCGGGCATGTCGAGGAGGCAGGCGGCGAAGCAGCTCGCTTGCTCCGGGAGCTCGCCGCCGGCGCTCACGCACGCGTTCATGCACTCTCTCCGGCTTGGGAAACAGTCCGCGTTGGCCGTACACGCTTCGTCTTGGGCGAAGCAGGGCTTGCCGGAGTGGAGCGCATCGGTGGCGACGCATTCGCTGCAGCTCGTGTTCGACGTATCCAGGTAGAGCGTCGCGATGCAAGTGCAAGGGTCGTCGGGCGGAGCGTTCCCTCCGCCGTCGTGGGTCGTGTTCGATCCCGAGGGCGGCGCCGGGTAACCCCTCGTCTCAGACGAGCAGGCGAACGACAGCATCGCTGCCGCGGTGCACACGCCGGCGACGGCGAGGACCCTCAGGACTCCGGGTCGTGCGGCCGCCCTGACGTGGTTGCTGCGCTTGGTCCGACGCGTCTTGATCGCCACCGGGGTAGGTTACCTGAGGCGTCGACGCCGAGAAACAGGCAGATCCGCGGCGCGGATCTGGCAGCCCCGCTATGCACTTGCCTCGATCCCGAACAACCCGCGCGCCGTGCCGCCTAGAATCAACGCCAGCTCCTCCTCGCGGAGCCCCATGGCGACGAGCTTCTTGATCTCCCGGTCCCACGCGTACGGCAGGTGCGGGAAGTCGGTGCCGTAGAGGATGCGCTCCGGGCGGCAGCGCAACAGGCGCTCGGGCGTGGCGACGGGGAAGTAGTCGGCGACGACCATCGTGGTGTCGAGCCAGAGGTTGTCGTGGCGCGAGAGCAGCTCCTCGTAGGCGTCGAACTCGTCGGCGCCGAGGTGGGGCACGCAGAGGCGCAGCGTCGGGTGATCGCGGAGCACGCGGTCGATGCGGTCGGCGGAGCAGATCGCGTGCGGATCGCAGCCGTACTGCGGGCTCGCCGGCTCGCGGCCGGCGTGGATGACGAGCGGCTTCTCGGCGCGCGCGCACGCCTCGTAGATCGCGTTCATCTCGGGCGCGTCGGCGGCGACGCACTGCACGTGGCAGTGGAGCTTCACGCCGGAGAGGCCCATCGCGAACGCCTCGGCGAGGATCTCGGAGGCGCCGGGCTCGCCCGGGAACACGGTGGCGAGCCCAGTGACGCGCGGCTCGCGGCGGCAGATCGCGGCGACGTGGGCGTTGAAGTCGCGCGCGACGCCCGGCTTGTGCGCGTAGTGGAGCGCGACCACGCGCTCCACGCCGCGCGAGAGGAGGAACGAGACCACCTCGGGCGTGGTGAGCCGGTAGCGGATGGGCCAGGCGTGCTCGTCGAACCAGCGCCAGATGGCGCGGAAGACGGCGTCGGGGAAGAGGTGGACGTGGGCGTCGATCACCGGCGGGAGCGAGCGCGGCAGCGCCGGCCCCTCCTCGTCGCCGACGGCGGGCAAGGGGAGCGTGAGCTTGCCGCCGGCGAGCCACCCGGACGCGGACGACGCCGCGCGCCGGGCCGGGCCGCGCGCCGGGCCGGCGCGCACCAGGCACTCGAGGCAGGTGGGGATCACGGCGTGCAGGTGGCCGTGACGAACGCGGGGTCGACGAGATCGTCGGCGACCGCGCCGGCGCCGCCGAAGTCTTTGCCGGCTTCCCAGGGGTTGTAGTCCAAGAGCTCGGGGGCGGTCCAACCGTTGGCCGCGGTGATGAAGCCGTCGGTGGTCAGGTTCTCGGTGAGGTGCGCGGCGGGCTCGCCGGCGTTGACCATCGGGACGTCGGCGCCTTGGGGCGCGAGCGAGCAGCTGTCGAAGCAGGTCTGGAACGCGCCGCACGCGTCGAGGGTCGCGTAGCCCGCGTGCTTGTCCTTGCTGCTGAAGACGACCGGGTACGCGGCGCCGTTCTTCACGGCCAAGTCGCAGGCGGGCAGGCCGCAGGCGCCGCACTCGCTGGTGCGCTCGCAGAGGGTGCCCTGGTGGCTGATCGCCTTGATCGCGACGATGCCGGCCGGCGGCGGCACGGCGGGATCGGCGGTGATCGCGAAGACCTCGTTGTCGCCGACGTGGCCGCCGAGGCCGCAGTCGTCCTGGAAGAGGTGATCGTAATAGACGAGGAGCTTCGAGGGGTCCGCGGGGTGCGGGCTGACGCGATAGACGATGCCGCCGAGCGGACAGCCGTCGCCGGGATCGATCGAGAGGTAGGGCAGGTACGTCGCCGCCACCTCGGCCTCGAGCGCGTCGTCGACGCCGTCGAGATCGAGATCGACCGGCGCCGAGCCGCCGGTGCCCGTCGTGGTGCTCCCGGAGCCCCCGGTGCCGGTCGCGGTCGCGGTGCCGCCGGTGGTCCCGCCGCCGGCGCCCGTGGTCGATCCGCCGCCGGTGCCGGTGACCGAGCCCGTGGATCCCGTGCCTTGCTGGAAGACGCCGTCGGCCTCGCTGCCGCAGACCGGCGACGCGAGCGCGAGGAGAGCGAGCGCACCGACGTCGCGGCGGCGAAGCATTCGCCGAGCATAAGGCAAAATCCTCCCGCCGGGCGGGCGGCGTGCCGGTAGGCTTCTCGGACCATGGCCACGCTGCGCACGAGCAACGACCAGCTCACGGATCTGGCGCGCGGCGCGCCGGCGCTGATCGAGGCGGTCCACGGCCGACCGACGGGCGTGACGCTGACGCGCTTCCTCGGCGCCGGCGGCATGGCGACGGTGTTCCTCGCCGAGCTCGATCAGGCGGCGCGCTCGGACGACCTCTCGCCCTCGTCGCCGCACCGGCTCGCGATCAAGCTGATGCAGGTCTCGACCGAGCGCGAGCTCGCGAAGCTCAACCTCGATCCGATGGACTTCTTCGTCCGCGAGACGGTGGCGCTCGGGCGCGTGATGGAGCGCAAGCCCCCGACCGAGTTCGTGGTCGGCTTCTACGGGAGCGGGCGCGTCGACGTCGAGGTCGCGGCGGGGCGCACGCGGCGCCTGCCGTGGATGGCCATCGAGTACGTCGACGGCGGCGCCGCCGGCTCGTCGCTCGCCGACCGCGTCGGGCGGACCCCCGACGGCATCGATCCGGTGCGCGCGCAGAAGCTCGTCAGCGGCATCGTCGAGGGGGTCCTCGCGCTCCATGGCGAGGGGATCATCCACCGCGATCTCAAGCCGGAGAACGTGCTCGTCGCCGGCCCGGTCGACGACGAGACGCCCAAGCTCGCCGACTGCGGGATCGCGCGCGTGGCGGGGCTCGGGAGCACGGTGGCCGCGATGACGGCGGCCTACGCCGGGCCGGAGCAGGCGCTCTCGCTCACCGGCCAGCGCAACCCTCTCATCGGCGCGTGGACCGACGTGCACGCCCTCGCGGCGGTGGTGTGGTTCATCCTCGCGGGCGAGCCCTGGTGCGTCGGCGACTACGACCGGCTCTGGGCCGCCGGCGAGCGGCGATCGCTGCGGACCTCGGCGCGCCTCCACTCCGGGATCGTCGCCAGCGAGCGGATCGTCGACGCGATCGACGCCGTGCTCCGGCGCGGCGCCTCGCACCGGCTGCCGGCCGAGGCGTGGACCAAGGAGGCCGAGCCCTACCTCGGCCACGCCCGCACCAGGTTTCCGGCGATGTTCAGCGGCGCCGAGCGCTTCGCCTCCGTCGAGGCGTTCGCGGGCGCGCTCATGCCGCTGCTCGGCGAGGCCGCGGAGCGCTGGACCGAGCGCGCGGTGAAGGAGAACCGCGCCGCCACGGCGTTCCGGCCGACGCAGCTCCTCAGCGTCAGCCAGATCGCGCAGGGCAAGCCGCTCGCGACGGTGCGCGAGATCGATGCCAAGGGCATGGCCGGCGGCGGCGCGCCCTCCTCGGCCGACGCGGTGCCGGCCGAGCCGGGCGGCGTCGTGTTCCAGCCGGACGGGCGCGTGCTCGCGCGCTTCGGCGAGCGCCTCGTGTACTTCGTCGAGGACGAGCCGCGGAAGGTGGGCGTCCCGGCGGAGCTGCGGCGCGAGGTCGCCGCGTCGCGCTGGCTGGTGCGTGGACCGGGCGGCGGCTTCGCGCTCGTCGGTCCGCGCCACGTGCTGCTCATCCGCGGCGGGCGCTTCACGGCGATGCCGCTGCCGAAGCCCTCGTCGGGCGCCGAGGTCGGCGAGATCCAGGCCGTCGTCGGCGACGGCCGCGTCTTCGGCGTGGTGACCGCCGAGACCGACGACTCGAACGGCGGACCCGAGCTCTGGCGATCGACCGACGGATCGAGCTGGTCGGCGCCGACCTTGCTCCCGCTCGGCGGCGACGCGCACGCGATCGCGTACGGGCCGTTCGGCTTCCTCGTGGTCGGCTCACGCCGCGGCACGCGCGGGCGCGCGCTCTTCCTCGGTCTCGACGAGCAGACCAGCGTCTTCGCCGCGGGCGTGAACGACAAGGGCCCGCTCTCGGTCGCCGTGTGCAGCGCGGCGCGGGCGTCGTGGGGCGCCGGCGCGGGGATCGTCCTCCGCTTCGAGCGCGGCGCCGCCACGAACGAGCCGTGCGAGCCCGCGGACGCCTCCGGCGGCGCCGCGCCCGCCCCCGTCGCGGCGGGGCTCGACGTCGTCGGCGTGCCGTGGCTCGTGCTGCCCCACGCCGTCCTGCGCCGGCACGTCGACGCGACCGAGGCGTCGTGGAAGGTCTACTATCGGCGCGGCGTCGAGAAGCCGCCGCTCTGCGCGATCGGCTTCACCCCCGACGGCGCGCGCGTCCTCGACGCCCGCGGCAACATGGTCGCGATCGAGCCGCTCGACATCGACGCCTGGCGCGGCACCGAGCTCAACCACTAGCGCGCCGCGGCGTGGCAGGCTCAGCGCCGCACGAGGAAGCTGGCGACGAAGTAGCCGTCGGTCCCGTGCACGTGCGGCAAGAGGCGCAGCGTGGTCGCGCCCTCGCCCGCGATCGCCGCCACCGGAGCGGCGTCGAAGGGCACCGGCTCCAGCGTCGGGGCGCCCGGCTCGGCGGGCAGGGCGAGGGCGGCGGCGAGCTCCTCGGCCTCCTCGCGCAGCACGCTGCATACCGCGACCACGAGGCGGCCGCCGGATCGCACCCGCGTCGCGGCGCGGCGGGCGATGAGCCGCTGGATCTCGGCGAGGCGGGCGACGTCGTCGGGCGTGCGGCGCATGGCGATCTCGGGCCGGCGGCGCAGCGTGCCGGTGCCGGTGCAGGGCGCGTCGACGAGGACGCGGTCGTAGCCCTCGGGGACCTCGCCGGTGCCGGCGGTCCAGTCGACGGCGTACGTCGCGCGCGCCCAGCCGGCGCGGGCGCCGGTCGCGAGGCGCTCGAGCTTCGGCGCGTAGAGATCGGCGGCGTCCACCGCGCCGGCCTCGCCGACCCCGTGGCGCAGGAGCCAGACCTTGTTGCCGCGGCCCGCGCAGGCGTCGAGCACGCGCTCGCCCGGCCGGGCGCCGAGCGCGAGCGCGACGAGCTGAGCGCCCTCCTCCTGGATGATCCAGTCCCCCTCGGCGCCCGGGAGGCGCCGCACGTCGCCGGCGCCGCGAACCAGGATCGCGTGCGGCGAGGCGTGGCCCGCCTCGATGCTCGCCGCCGGCGCGGCCGCGCGGAGGCGCTCGATCCAGGCTTCGCGCTCCTCGGCGCGCGCGACGGAGAGGCCGATCGGGGGCGGCACCGGCCCGGCGGCGAGGTACGCGGCCGCGCCCGAGCGCCCCAGCGATCGGCGGAGCGCGCCGCGCAGCCAGCCGGGCGCCGAGGCGACCACGGCCTCGGCGATCGCCGGCCGGCCGCCGCGCTCCACCTCGGCCGCGAGCTTGCGCAGCACCGCGTTGGCGAACCCGCCGACGCGCGGGCCCGCCGCCGCCGACACGCCGCGCACGCCCTCCGAGACGGCGGCGAACGCGGGGATGCGATCGAGGAAGAGGATCGAGTACGCCGCGGCGAAGAGCTCGGCGCGCGCCTCGGCCGCGAGCTCCGGCAGGTGGCGCTTGGTGGCGAGCGCCTCGAGGCGCGCCCGCAGGTACCCCTCGGTGCGGAGCACGCCGTACACGAGCTCGGTCGCGAGCGCGGCGTCGCGCGGATCGAGCTCGGCGCGCCGGCGGATCTCGGCGTCGAGCGCGGCGGCCGCGAAGGCGCCCTCGTCCCAGGTGCGCGCGAGGACGCGGGCGGCGAGGGCGCGGGCGCCCGTCTCGGTCCCGTCAGCCAACGAGCTCGCGCACCTGGCCCTGGATGACCTCCCAGCGCCGCTCGACGTCGTTCTTGAACGCCACGCCCATGAGCACCACGAGGATCACGAGACCCGCGAGGCTGAGGATCTCGCGGACCCGGAGCGGCAGCGGCTTGCGCAGCACCGCCTCGAACCCGAAGAAGAGCAGGTGCCCCCCGTCGAGCACCGGGATGGGCAGGAGGTTGATGAGCCCGAGGTTGATCGAGATGACCGCCATCGCCCAGACGAAGTAGCTCGGACCCTTGGCCCCCTCCTCGCCGACGACGTCGTAGACGGTGATCGGCCCGCCGAGCGTCGAGATGCTGACCTTGCCCTCGATGATGCGGAGGATGCCGACGACGATGAAGCGGACGACGTCGTACGTCTCGTCGAGCGCGCTCTGGAACGCGAAGCTCGCGGCGGAGGGGTTGGCCACCGGGGCCTCGGGGATCACGGGCGCCCAGTGCGAGGCGCGCATCTTGAAGCGCGGGCGGTGCTGCCCGTACTCGTCGATCCAGTCCTCGCGGCGGAGCTCGATGGTGCCGCTCTTGCGCTGGCCGGCGCGCAACCAGGTCACCATGTGCGGCTTGTCGGGCGGGCTGAACATCCGCTCGTGGAACATCGACCAGGCCGTGACCTCGACCTGGTCGACCTCGATGATGCGGTCGCCGGGGCGGAGCTCGGCGTTCCACTCGGCCGAGCCCTCGTCGACGTCGGCGACGTAGAGGTCGGCCGGCTCGATCCCGGTCCGCTGCGTGAGATCGGCATTGCCGACCTCGGGGGTGAGCGCGGCCACACCGGACTCGTAGACCGCCAGATCGGCGAGCTCACCGAGGGCGTGCGGCACCGCGGTCGGGCGCAGATAGGTGACCGGGACCGTTTCGCCGTGGTTGCTCTGGAGCGCCGCCTCGAGGTCGGCGTACGTCTTCACGGGCTGGCCCCGGATCTCGGTGACCAGATCGAACGTGCGCAGGCCGGCGCGGAAGGCCGGGGAGTCGGGACGCGAGACGCCGATGACCGCGGCCGGCCGGCTCGGGCCCACGCCGATCTCGCCCTCGCGATCGACGATCTCCAGCGGCTTGGGGATCGTCTTCTCCTCGGGGATGAGCGTCACCTCGAGGTGCTCGTTGTCGCGGAACACCGTGAGCTTGAGCTCGCGGTTCGGGCTCTTGCGCACGGCGCGGTGGAGCTCGGCGAAGGTGGCGATCTTCTCGCCGTCGACCTCGAGGATGCGGTCGCCCGGCTTGAGCTTGCCCTCGGCGGGGTGGCCCGGCAAAACCACGCCGATCGTCGGCGGCGAGAACTGGTTTTCCCCGACGAACACCGAAAAGTAGAGCAGGATCGGGAAGAGCACGTTCATCGCGGGCCCGGCCAGCACGATGATCACGCGCTTGTAGAGCGCCTGCGCCTCGAAGGTGCGCTTCTTGTCCTCGGGCAGGACCGGCTCCTGCCGGTTCTCCTCGAGCATCTTCACGAAGCCCCCGAGCGGGAGAAGGCCCACGCAGTACTCGGTCTCACGGCCGCGGATGCGGAGGATCTTGGGGCCGAAGCCGATCGAGAAGGTCAGGACCTTGACGCCGAAGATCTTCGCCCAGAAGAAGTGCCCGAGCTCGTGCACGAAGATGAGCACGGAGCAGAGCAGCGCGAAGTACAGGAGATCCACGGCCCCGCGAGGTGTACGCGAAGGCGGGCGCCGCGGCCAGACCGGGCGGGGGCGCCGCGCTCGGGCCCGGCGCCATCCGCGCTCACGGTCGCTCGGGCCAGGGGCGATTCGTCGCCGCGCCGTCGAATCCCCAATCGGGCGCACGAGGCGTCGCCGTGGGCGAGCTTGCGCCTTGGGCGGCCCTCCGATACCGCTCGGTCGATGAGGTACCGCTGCATCGTCTGCAACCACGTGTATGACCCCGCCGACGGCGACCCGGACAGCGGCATCGCGGCGGGGACGCCGTTCGAGGACATCCCCGACGACTGGTCGTGCCCGGAGTGCGGCGCGACGAAGGCGGACTACGAGGCGATGGGCTGAAGAGGTCGAGGCCCGAGGTCGGACGCTCAATCCGGGGGCGCGGGGGGCAGAGGCCCCGCACGAGGCGGACTCACGCGCGGGGCGCGGAGGGGTGCCCCGACGGGCGGGGCGCGGCGCTTGCGGGGGTGCGGGTCGACCTTCGCGCCGCGCTCCGCTCGAGCGCGGAGGCGTACACCGCGCGGTAGCGCCGCGCCACGAGCGACCAGTCGCGGTTGGCGAGCATGTCGCGGCGCCCCGCCTCGCCGAGCCGCCGCCGGATCGCCGGATCGCCCACGAGGCGCTCGAGCTGGCGGGCGAGATCCACGACGTCGCCGGCGCGGAAGAGGAGACCCGTCGCGCCGTCCTTCACCAGCTCGCGGATGCCGCCGACGTCGGAGCCGAGCACGGCCTTCTCCATGCACAGGGCCTCGAGCGGCTTGAGCGGCGTCGTCAGCTCGGTGATTCGGCGGCTCTCGCGCGGGTAGCAGAGCACGTCGGCGACCGAGTAGTAGCGGGCGACCTCGGAGGGCGCGACCTT
The DNA here is from genome assembly GCA_964372055.1 of uncultured Polyangiaceae bacterium. Taxonomy (GTDB): domain Bacteria; phylum Myxococcota_A; class Polyangia; order Polyangiales; family Polyangiaceae; genus CAYJPW01. The sequence goes on along the minus strand of CAYJPW010000016.1, from coordinate 24,022 downwards.
GCCGGTGATCACCACGCGGTCACCGAGCCCGAGCTCGGCGTGCCGGCGCCGGAGCGCCTCCTCGGTCTCGCCGTGCCCGACGATCAGGCCGCGTACGCGGTCGTCGCGCGAGGTGAGCTCGCGGAGCGCCTCGAGCAGCAGGTCGACGCCCTCGAAACGGAAGAGCGTCCCGATGTACGCGACGACGATCTTGCCGCCGAGGCCGAGGCGGGCCGCGAGCGCCTCGTCGCGCGGCGCCGGTGGGAAGCGCTGCGGGTCGACGCCGTTGGGCACGGTGAACACGCGAGCGTCGGGCACGCCGCGCGCGACGAGCTCCCGCCGGAGCCCGTCGCAGATCACCACCACGGCGTCGACCGCGCGGGCGAGCCAGGTCTCGGCCGCGCGGATCGCGCGGTAGCGCGCCGAGCCCGCGCGCGTCCTCTCCTGGTCGACGGCGGCATCCTCCCAGAGGGCGCGCACCTCGTACACGCTCGCGAGGCCGCGGCGGCGCGCGACGGCGTGGGCCGGGATGCCGCAGAGCACCGGCGAGTGGGCGTGGACCACGTCGAAGCCCGGCGAGGCGGCCGCGCAGAGCGCGTCGATGCGCCGCGCCGTCGCCGCCATCTCGCCGAGCTCGCGCGCCAGCGGCACCCGGGCGAGCGCCTCGTAGCCCGGCGTGCGGTGGTAGCGCACGCCGCCGATGTCGTCGTGGTCGCGCGCGCCGCCGATCTGGCGCGGCCCGGTCAGCGCCGTCGCGTGCATCCCGAGCGGCGTCTGCGCCTCGAGGATCGAGCGGGAGCGCGAGGTGTAGCCGGCGACGTGCGGCGCCGACGTGTCGAGCACGTGGAGGACCTTCACCCCTCCTTGGATGCCGGATCGACGGACTCCGCGCCCGAGCCGTCGACCTCCGTCCCGGGCCGCGCCGGCGGGTCGGAAGCGGGCGGGACCGCCGCCGTGCCGCCCGAGGCGGCGCGCTGGGTGGCGACGGCCACGATGACGCCGAGCACCAAGGTCGCCGCGGCGAACACGAGCTCGGCCATGTTCGCGCCCAGGATGAGGAACGCCGATCCCACGCAGCCGATGACCGGGACGACGGGGCCCCCTGGGATCACCCAGGGCTTGCGCCCGTCGGCGGCGGGATCGTGACCGGCCATCTTCTTGCGCAGGAAGGGAACGGCGAGGCAGGTGAAGAAGTACTGGAAGACGACGGTCACGTTCGACATCCCGACGAGCCGCCGGTAGTCGAAGAAGAACCCGAGCACCGCGGTCAGGCCCGTGGTCACCACGATCGCGACGTGCGGCGTTCCGAACCGATCGTGCAGCGACGCGAGGCGCCTCGGGAGCATGCCGTCGGCCGCGATCGCCTGCGCGTAGCGGGGCGAGCCGAGCGCGCTGCCCGTGGTGAAGCCGCCGATGGAGACGATCCCGCCCACGAGGACGATGGCGCCGATGGTCGGGCCGAGCCATCGCGCGGCGTCGGCGAGCGGCGTCACCGAGTCGCGACGACCGAGGTCCGGGTAGGTGCCGATGAGGACGGCCTGGACGACGATGAAGAGCACCGCCGAGAACAGGAGCGATCCCATCGTGCCGAGCGGGACGTTGCGGCGGGGGTTCGCCGTCTCGCCCGCGGTGATCGGCACGACCTCGAACCCCTGGAGCGGGAAGAGCGCCAGGTAGACGCCCTGCCCCACGCCCGCGAGGCCGTGCGGGAGCGCCCCGCCGAGCGGCTTCGGATCGAACGCCATGATCCCGACGGCCACGAAGCACAGGATCGCCGTCAGCTTGCCGATGGTCACCAGGTTGACGAGCAGCGCGCCCGGCTTGACGCCGACGTAGTTGACGGCGCCGAGCGCGAGGATGGTCGCGGCGACCACGATCTTGTTCACCGGGTAGACCGAGAAGCCGACGAGCTCGACGAACAGGGTGGTGTTCGCCGCCCAGCTCACGAACGTGTTCATCCAGCAGTACCAGCCGATGACGTAGCCGACCGTCGGACCGAAGGCGTTGCGCGCGTAGAGGTAGGCGCCGCCGGTGTCGTCGTGGCGACCGGAGAGCTCGGCGAAGCAGAGCGCCACCGGCATCAGGAGCGCGGCGCAGAGGAGGAACGCGAGCGGCGACCAGCCGCCCATCGCGCGGTGCATGTCGTCGGGCAGCGAGAAGACGCCCGAGCCGACGATCGCGTTGACGCCGATGCAGAGGACGTCGAACAGCGTGAGCCGGCGGCGTGGCTTGGCGGCGGTGACGTCGGCCATTCGGGGATCGATCTCTCGGGCTGCCCGGAAGCGGGCAGTCTAGGACCCGGCGCCCGGGCCGATCAACGGGCCGCGCCCCGGCCGTGGCCGCCCGCTCGCGACGGATCAGCCCTCGAGCGGCGCCGGCATCACCCAGTACGCCCAGTTCCAGTAATCGTCGCACCAGCCGCTCGAGAAGGAGCGGAGGTTCCGGATCGCCAGCGTCTCGCTCTGGCCGCCGGAGGTCAGCGTCCAGTACCCAAACGTCTCGCCCATGGGCACGACGATCGCGTTGCCCGGCTCGTCCACGTCGTGGAAGCGGAAGGTATAGTCCTCGTGGACGTCGCACTGCGGCGGCTCGTCCGGGTAGCAGCCGAGCGCCTCGGTCTCGACGGCGAAGGGCGTGTCGTCGAAGGTGATCGGCCCGCCGTCGGCGGCGACGACCCAGAGCTGCGATCCCGGGTACGGATTGGGGACCCCCGCCCAGACCGGGAGGTTCTTGATCTGGATGGCGTTCACGCAGCCCCACGGCTGATCGACGCGCATCCGCAGCTCCACGAACGCGCCCACCGGCGCGTAGGGGTAGAGGCCGGGCGCCGAGACGCTCACCTTCGAGAGCATCGGCCCGCCGCAGTCCGCGTTCGGCGGGCAGCTCTCGAGCGTGAAGCTGCCCAGGCCGTCGCTCTCCACGACCGCGCCCTGGAGGGTGACCTCGCCGAGCTCGGTCCCCATGTTCAGGCTGCAGCCGTAGGCGTGGCCGTCCCAGGTCGCGAGCGCCATCAGCACGCCGTCGTAGGTCTCCCCGCACGCCGGAGCGCCGCCGGTGCCGGTCGTGGTCGTCGTGGTGGTGGCCGTGGTCGTGGAGCCGGACGTCGTCCCCGTGGGCCCTGCCCCGCCGGCGCCACCGCCGTAGGCGTCTTCGAAGACGACCGAGCCGCCGCACGCCGCGCAGGCGGTGCCGAGGAGAAGAACGAGAGAGCGAAGGCGAAGCATGGGCGTGATCCTACCGCGTCGGACCACGGCGCGCCCGCGCGCGACGCCTCAGGACGCAGCCAGGGAGCGTTCGATCAAGAGCGCGAGCGCGCCGGCCCCGAGGACGGCCGCCAGCGTCAGCCCCACGCGCCTGCCCAGCGCCTTGCCGCCGATCACCACGGCGATGCCGCCCTTGACCAGCGTGTTGGTGGCGGCGGCGAGCGTGATGCCCGTCGCGGCGACGCCCGCGCTCGTCCCCTGCTGGTGCAGCTCGACCAGCGAGAGGGTGATGGCGTCGACGTCGGTGAGGCCCGCGAGCACGCTCGAGACGAGCACGCCGCCGGTGCCGAGGTAGAGCTGCGCCGCGCGCGCGACGAGGAGCACGGCGGCGTAGACGAGCCCGAACTTGATCGCCTGCGCGAGCTCGAACGGGTTCTTGAGCGGGACCTCCTCGGCGTCGGCCCGATCGGATTCGCGGCGGTACATGAGCGCCGCCGCGCCGAGCCCCACGAACGCCATCGCGCCCATCGGCCACGCGAGCGACGGCAGGAGCGCCCTGTCGGCCACGCCGACCACGACGAGGATGCGCGCGAACATCGTCGACGACGCCGCGAGGATGGCGATGGCGGCGAGCGACGCGATGCCGGGCGTCTCGCGGGCGCGGCCCGAGAAGGTCAGCGTCACGGCCGTCGAGGAAGCGAGCCCGCCGAGGAGCCCGGTCGCCAGCATCCCGCGCCGACTCCCGACGATGCGCGCCGCCACGTAGCCGGCGAAGCTCACGCCGGCGACGAGCACGATCATCAACCCGACCTTGAACGGGTTGATGACGTCGAGCGGCCCGTAGGTCCTCTTGGGCAAGACCGGCAGGACGACGAGCGCCAGGATCACGAACTTGGCCGTCGCGAAGGTGTCGTCGGGCGAGAGCTTGGCGACGAACCCGTGGAGCGGCCGCTTCAGCGCCAGGATCGCGAGCACCACGGCGGCGCTGGCCGCGACCACCAGATGGCGCTGCGTTCCGGGCAACACGCTCGGCATCGCCGCGAGCGCGCCGAGCACGAAGGTGATGAGCCCGGCGATCTCGGTGGAGACGCCGAGCTGGCCCTCGGGCGAACGGGCGTGCGAGACGGCGAGCAGCGCCGTCACCGCGGCGAGCAGGAGCGCGAGCAGCCACGGCCCCGCGACCGGCATCGCCAGCGCGCCGATCGCGCCGAGCAGGGCGATGAGAGGGAACGTCCGGATGCCGCCGAACTCGGGCTCTTTCTCGGCGAGGCGGTGCTGCTCGCGCTCCGTCCCGATGAGCGCGCCGACCGCGATGGCGACGCCGAGCGAGAGCAGGACGTCGCGGAGATCCATCGGCCTGCTCTACGGACGCCCGCCCAGCACCTCGGCGTACGACGCGGGGTCGAAGCCCACGAGGAGCGTCGTGCCCTTGCGGAGCGTGGGGGCGCGCAGGTTGCCGCTCGGGCCGAGCAGCAGCGCCGCGAGGTCGTCGTCCGAGGGAGGGGCCTTCTTCATGTCGACGCGGATCGTCTTCTTGCCGCGCGCGACGATGATGACCGCGGCCTCGCGCGCGAGCGCGAGCGCAGCCTCCTTGCCGAGACGCAGCTTCTTCGCGTCCGCCGTCTCGCCGACGGCGACCTCTTCGTGCGCGAGAAACTCCCGCGCTCGCCCGCAGCTGATTCACCCGTTCCGGTGGTAGTACCAGTCCGCCTTGGCCGGCATGCGCCCTCGCTTCCGGGTCGAGGCGTACCACCGCTTCGCCGGCGCGAGCAACCTCGACCTCCGGCGAGGCGCCCCTCCGCACGCGGCCGGGCGCGTCAGCGCTTGAGGCCGTCGAGGACCTCGAGCGCGAGCTCGTACTTGCCGAGCGGTGGCATCAGGTAGGCGCCCTGCACCCGGTCGCGCACCGAGAAGAGCATCTCGCGGGCGATCCGCACCCCCTCCTTGCGGGCCTCGACGCCGGGCGGGGCCTTGCGCATCCGCTCGCGGATCACCTCGGGGATCTGCATGCCGGGGACCTCGTTGTGGAGGAACTCGGCGTTCTTGTAGCTCACCAGCGGCAGGACCCCGACCATGACCGGCATCTTCAGGTGCTCGATGCGCCCGAGCACGTCGTCGAGCAGCTCCTGCTGGAAGATGGGCTGCGTCATCACGATGTCGGCGCCGGCGGCGCGCTTCGCCTCGAGGCGGCGGATCTCGCGGTCGAGATCGGCGGCGCCCGGCTCGAGCCCGGTCGCGCACAGGAACGACGTCTTGCCGCCGGCGAGCGGCTTGCCGGCGGGATCGATGCCCTTGTTCATGTTGCTCGCCATGTGGAGCAGGCCGATGGAGTCGAGGTCGTAGACCGCCGTCGCCTCCGGGTAGTCGCCGACCTTCGGCGGATCGCCGGTGATCACGACGAGGTTGCGCAGGCCCAGGGCGTGCGCGCCGAGCAGGTGGGCCATCTGGGCGAGCAGGTTCCGGTCGCGGCCGCAGACGTGGAGGATCGGCTCGATCCCGTGGCGGTGCATGAGCAAGGAGCAGAAGGCGATGTTCGACATCCGCGCCATCGCGCGCGGGCCGTCGGCGACGTTGACGATGTCGACGCCGTGGTCGATGAGCATCTTCGCGCCCTCGAGCGCCGCGCTCGGGTTGAGGCCGGGCGCCGGGTTCACCTCGACCGAGACCACGAACTTCCCGGCCGCGATCTTGGCCGCGAAGCTGCTCCGCTCGGCGAGGGGCGTGGGCTCGGCCCCGACGAAGATCTCGGCCGTGGGCACGTGGCGGGCCGAGGTCGCCGGAGCGGCGCCGGCGAGCATGCGCGCCGACTTGGCCATCCAGCGCACGTGCTCCGGGGTCGTGCCGCAGCAGCCGCCGATCATCGCCGCGCCGGCCTGGATCATGCGGCGGGCGAAGACGTCGAAGTACTCGGGCGTCGCCATGTAGAGGAGGCGGCCGTCGACGGTGCGCGGCAGCCCGGCGTTCGGCTGGACGCAGAGCGGCAGGCCCACCAGGCGCATGCGCTCGGCCATCGCGAGCGAGAGCTGCGGGCCGTCGCCGCAGTTCACCCCGATCATGTCGGCGCCCCAGTCGCGGAGCGCCTTGGCCACGTGCTCCGGATCGGTGCCGTCGGCGACGGTGCCGCCGGCGTCGAACGTCACCGACGCGAGCAGGGGCACGCCGGGCGCCGCCTTGCGGGCGGCCGCCATCGCGATCTCGATCTCCTCGAGGTGGCGGAAGGTCTCGAGGACGAGGAGGTCGACGCCGCCCTCGACGAGCGCCTCGGCTTGCTCGGCGAACGTGTCGAAGGCGCCCTGGTGCTCCTCCTTCGACGCGACGCCCGGGACGAGGCCCGTCGGCCCCATGGATCCGGCCACGTACGCGTCGGCGCCCGCGACCTCGCGCGCGATCCGCGCCCCGGCCAGGTTGTACGCGCGCACCTCCCCGACGAGCCCGTGACGCTCGAGCCGGAAGCGGTTCGCGCCGAAGGTGTTGGTCTCGATGACCTGGGCGCCGGCCGCCACGTAGTCCGCGTGGATCTTCCGGATGATGTCGGGGCGGGTGACGTTGAGCTGCTCGAAGTTCTGGGTGACGAACACCCCGCGCTCGTAGAGGAGCGAGCCCATCGCCCCGTCGAAGACGAGCAGCGAGCTCTTCACGGCGTCGAGGACCGGCGTGGCGGGCCGGGGGCTCGTCGAAGGGCGGGAGGAGGACATGGGGTGGGGCATCCTAGCGCTTGTCGGGCGGAGCGGCCCGGACCACCGCGCGCGGGCCGCCGCCGTGGACGAACGAAAATCGCGCGCCGGCGGTCCCCGTTGCTTGTATACTCGGGCGGCTCCCGGTGGGGGGAGCGGTCTTGGTCATGAGCAATCCTCGCGCGGCGCCGACGGTGCCCCGCGTCGCTCACCCGAGCGCGCAGGGGTCCCTGATGGGGGGTCTCCTCTTCGTCGAGAGGATCGCCACCCGCACGTTCGGGCCGCTGGAGCTCGTCGAGTGGATCGACGAGCACCTGGTCTCGCTCGGCCGCATGCCCCGCCCGCTCGGCGTCCGCCAGCCCGGGGTGGGGACGTTCCTCCTCGAGCCGCCGGCGGACGCCGCCGCCGCGCCCCAGTGCGATCTCGACCAGCTCCTCGGCGCCGTCCGCACCAAGGTCGTCGCCGCGATCCGCGGCCTCATCTCCACGCCCGCCGACGACCGCTTCCTCGCCGCCGCCATCTTCAACGGGCGGGTCGAGCGCATCCGCGTCGGCGAAAAGATGGCCTGGGTCGCGAGGCCCTCGGTCGACGACGCTCTCAGCGACATCGTGCTCAGCCTCTTCGCCGCCGACATCCTCACGAACCGCGAGGTGTACGAGCAGCGCCTCTGCGTCTGCGAGGTCTGCGGCCGGATCTCCTTCTGGGAGGGCCACATCGTTCCGCGCTGGGGCTGCGCCGAGCACAAGCCGCGCGAGGGCAAGCTCAGCGGCTTCATGCGCGCCGTGACCGGCGACGACGCCGAGGACTGACGAGGGCAGCCGCTCGGCCGCCGGGCGTCCCGGCCCTCGACAACCCGGCCGACGTGGGCTGAGATGCCGGTGTCATGGCACACACGATCGAGACCGCGAAGTCGGGTCGGGCCGGCTGCCGAACCTGCCGGCAGCCCATCGCGAAGGGCGAGCTCCGCTTCGGCGAAGAGGTCCCCAACGCGTTCAGCGACAGCGGCGGCACGAGCTATCAGTGGCATCACCTCCGCTGCGCGGCTCAAAAGAAGCCGCATCAGCTCAAGGAGACGCTCGCCACGTTCACCGGCGAGGTGCCCGACCGCGCGGCGCTCGACGAGCTCATCCGCGAGGGCGAGGCCAAGGCCAAGCCGGCGTTCCCCTACGCCGAGCGCTCGCCCAACGCGCGATCGAAGTGCCTCGAGTGCGGCGAGGGCATCGAGAAGGGCGCGCTGCGCGTGGCCGTCGAGCAGGAGGTCCAGGCCGCCGGCTTCATGACGAAGGGCGCCCGCTACCTGCACGCCGCCTGCGCCAAGTCGTTCGACCTGCCCGACATGCTCGCCAAGGTCGAGGCGCACTCGCGCGGGCTGAGCGACGAGGACCGGGCCGAGCTCAGGGCGGCGATGGCATGAGCCGCCGGGTGCACGCGCACCCTGCATCTCCGTCGCAGTCACGTGGCGCTCGCGCCTCTCAGGCCGCCATCACGAGCGCATCGAGGATGGCGTCGCGGTGGGTCTCGCCCAGCGAGAAGTGGCCGTGGCCTGACGCCAGCTCGAATCGTGCGCCGGGAATGCGATCGGCGAGCCAGCGGCCGTGGCTCACCGGCACGAGCCGGTCGAGCTCGCCCTGCCAGACGCGGACAGGGACGCGAATCGCGGCGAGATCGAAGCCCCAAGGCCGGGTGAAGGCGAGGTCGTCGTCGACCCATCCGTCGAAGCCGTCCCCGAGCGCGCGTCGCATACCGGTGGCCGCCCTCTCTGCCCACTCGGTCGTCAGGATTCGCTGATCGACCGGAGGGAGCGCGTCGCCCAGCGCCGTCAGGATCTGGGGACCGGTGATATTGCGATACTGCGCACCGGTGGCCTCCATCCACGCGCGGAGCGGCTCCTCGCCGCGAAGCGCGGCGCCGAACTCGTCCACGTTCACTTGCGCCATTCCTTCTAGCCAATCGAGACCGGGCGCGTGGGATGGGGCGATGGTCACCAGCGCCGCGGCGGCGCGGCAGCGTCCCGGCATCAAGGCGGCGCAGGCGATGCTGTGCGGGCCGCCGCCCGAACCGCCCATCGTCACGAACTTTCGCACGCCAACCTCGTCGAGAATGGCGGCGACATCGGGGATCACGGCAGCGACGTCGCGCCCCGGCAAGCGGCTCGAGGTCGCATAGCCGGGGCGGCTGAAGCCGACCAGGCGGAGACCACGCGCCGAAGCCGCTTCGTTCCAGCTGGCGTAGCGTGTGGCTTCGCCGGGAGTGCCGTGATGGACCACCAGGCCCAGATCGGTCTCGGCTCCTCCGAGGAGCACGTCGATATCGCGTCCGCCATGGAGCCGAATGGTCGTCCGGGTGATGGTCATGGAACGGACCGCCGCCCCGACTGGGCTGCCTCGATGGCCTCCAGCGTCCGCACGTAATACCCGTCCGGTGCCGGGACGAACTCGGCGAGGGTGACCTCGGCGGCCACCGGCGCCGCCCCGACGTGCGGGAGCAGCGTCGCCGCCGCCGCCCCGATCTCGCCGCGGTGGAGCCGGAGCGCGTCGGCGATCGAGAGCGCGACCACCCCCTCGAGCTCGTCGGGGCTCGGGGCGAGGTCCGCGAAGGCGACCCCGGAGCGGGTGACGACGATGTCCTGCAGCTCGTTGTCGACGAGCCCGGGCCCGGGCCGGCTCGCGCGCCGGCGCACCTCGAGCCGCACCACGTCGGCGGGCGCCACCGCGAGCCCGATCTCCTCTTCCGCTTCGCGGAGCGCTTCGGCGAGCGACTCGCCGGCGCGATAGTGGCCGGTCACGGCGACGTCGAGGGCGCGCGGCCAGGTGTCCTTTTGCGCCGAGCGCCGCTGGAAGACGACGATCGCGTCGCCGCGCGCCGCGCCTGGGCTCGGGCCGAGCACCACCCAGAGGTGCAGGCTCCTGTGCCAGTCGCCGTCGCGGTGGACCCGGGCGCGCGCCTTGGTCCGGCCGAGCGGCGCGCCGTCCTCTGCGTAGAGGTCGAACGGCTCGTCCGGGTCCTGCGCGGGCATCAGGCGCCACCGCGCTTGGTCTCGAGCTCCTCCCAGCGGGCGGTGAGGCGCGAGGCCTCGGCGCGCGCGCGCTCGAGCGAGGCGGTCAGCGCCGCGACGTCGCCGCCCCGCGTCGCGTACAAGGTCGGGTCCGAGAGCTTCGCCTCGAGCGCGCCGACCTCGGCCTCGGCCGCCTCGATGCGGTCCATGATGCCGTCGAGCTCGAGGCGCTCGGCGTAGGTGAGCGACTTCTTCGCCGCGGCCTTGGGCTGGGCGGCGGGCTTCTCGGCGCGCGGGGGCTCGGAGCGCCGGGGCGCCTCGCGCGCCGCCTCGGCCCGCGCCGCATCGGCCGCGGCCCGCTGCAACCGGAACGCCTCGTAGTTGCCGGCGTAGCGCGTGACCTTCCCGTCGCCCTCGAAGGCGAGGATCGAGGTCGCGACGCGATCGAGGAACCAGCGATCGTGCGTGACCACGATCGCGGTGGCGTCGAGCTCGAGGAGCAGCGCCTCGAGCGCGCCGAGGGTGGCGACGTCGAGATCGTTGGTGGGCTCGTCGAGGATCACGAGGTTCGAGCTCTTCACCATCAGCTTGGCGAGCGCGACCCGGGCGCGCTCGCCGCCCGACAGCGAGCCGACCGGCTGGCGCTGCTTGTGCGGATCGAAGAGGAACCGCTCGAGGTAGCTGCGCACGTCGCCGCGCTCGCCGGCCTTCGCCACGTTGTCGAAGATCGAGGCCTCGTCGTCGAGGCCGCTGCGCTGCTGGTCGAAATAGGCGATGGACGTGTTCTTGCCGAGCACCACCTCGCCCTTGCTCGGCGCGAGATCGCCGAGGATCGCCGCGAGCAGGCTGGTCTTGCCGGCGCCGTTGCGCCCGACGACGCCGAGCCGCTCGCCCTGCCCGACGATGAGATCGAGGCCGCGCACGAGGCTCTTGCCGCCGCGCTCGAGGTCGACGCCGCGGAGCTCGAGGACCGTCTTGCCGCTGCGGCTGGTCTCGAGGGCGAGCTCGAGCGCGCGGTCCGCCCGCGGCGGCGGCGCGGCCTTGACCGACTCGGCGCGCTGGATGCGCGCCTTCTGCTTGGTGGAGCGCGCCTTGGGCTGGCGGCGCAGCCACTCGAGCTCGCGCCGGAGGAAGTTCTGCCGGTTCGACTCGGTCCGCGCCTCGAGCGCGAGGCGCTCGGCCTTGGCCTCGAGGTAGTCCTCGTAGCCGCCGTCGTACGAGTAGAGCTTGCCGCGCGAGAGCTCGAGGGTGCGCTCGGCGACGCGATCGAGGAGGTAGCGATCGTGGGTGATGAGCAGGAGCGCGCCCCGGTGCTCCTCGAGCAGGTAGCGCTCGAGCCACTCGACCGTCTCGGCGTCGAGGTGGTTCGAGGGCTCGTCGAGGATGGCGAGATCGGGCTGCGCGACCAGGATGCGCGCCAGCGCGACGCGCCGGCGATCGCCGCCGCTCAGCGTTTCCATCGACGCGTCGGGCCTCGACACGCCGACGTGACCCATGATCGCGTCGACGTGGTGCATGTGGTCCCAGCCGCCGTGGCGCTCGACGTCGGCCGCGGCCTCCGCCTGGGCCTCGAGCAGCGCCGCCTCGTCGCCGTCGCCGCGCGCGAGCGCCTGGCTGGCCGCGTCGTGACGCGCCTTCGCCTCCGACCAATGCGCGAGCCCGCCGAGCACGACCGCGCGCGCCGTCTCGGCGGGATCGAAGGGCGGCTCCTGCGCGAGGTAGGCGATCTCGGCGCCGCGCCGGCGCGAGACCGAGCCGCCCTCGGGCGCCTCGATCCCGGCGAGGATCCGGGCGAGCGTGCTCTTGCCCGAGCCGTTGACCCCGACGAGGCCGACGCGCTCCCCCGGCTCGATCGAGACGGACGCCCCGTCCAGGATCACCTGGGGGCCGTACGCCTTCACCAGGTCGTGCGCGCTGAGGACGGTCATCGGGCGAGGCGGCGAGCTTAGCTCGGCGCACCCGTCCGGTCACACGGTCGATCGGGCTCCTCCGCCTCCGGGCCCGAGCGCGCCCGCCTTCGCCATCGACGCTGCTTGGGCGCCGGGCGAGCCCGAGCCGCGGCGGCTCGAGCTGGGCACGACGCGACGCGGCCGCGCGCCCTCGCCCGACGTGGAGGACGGCCGTCACCCGGGCGGTCATGTGACCCCGGTCATGTCGCCGCGCGCGTCGGCCCATACCATCGCGCGATGCAGAAGCTTGGCGACAAAGCGGTGCGCTGCCTCCTCGTTCGGCCCGAGTTCCTCGAGAACACGTTCTACAACCCGCGCGACGTCTTTCGCTTGCTCGGCGGGCGCTCGGCCGCGCCGCCGCTCGGGCTGCTCACCGTCGCGGCGCACCTGCCCGCTCACTGGGAGCTCAGGTTCGTCGACGGCGACGTGGAGCCGATCGAGGACCGTCACCTCGCGTGGGCCGACGTCCTGCTCGTCTCGGGCAAGGGCCCGCAGCTCGTGCCGATCCGGCAGCTCTCGGAGCGCGCCCGCGCCCACGGCGTCACCGTCGTGGTGGGCGGCGCCGGCCCGACGCTCCAGCCCGATCTCTACGTCGGCATCGCCGACTACGTCGTCGCCGGCGAGGCCGAGCCGGTGCTGCCCAAGCTGCTCGCCGATCTCGAGGCCGGAGTGTCGGCCGGGATCTACCGGTCGAACGAGTCGGCCGATCTCGCGAACGCGCCGGTGCCTCGCTGGGATCTCGCCGATCTCGGCAACTACATGTTCGTGGGGATGAACTTCACGCGCGGCTGCCCGTTCAGCTGCGAGTTCTGCGCCCAGATCGAGATCTTCGGGCGCAAGCCGCGCTGCAAGCCCACCGCGCGGATCCTCGCCGAGCACCAGCGGCTCTACGACCTCGGCTTCCGCGGGATGATCGACTTCGGCTACGACAACCTCATCGGCGACATCGGCAAGACGGAGGAGGTGCTCACCGCGATGCGCGACTGGAACCGCGCCCACGGGCACCCCTTCTGTTACAGCACCGAGGCGACGATGAACCTCGCGCGCCTCCCGCGCGTCCTCGGGCTGATGCGCGACAACGACTTCCGCTACGTCTTCATGGGCATCGAGAGCGGCGACGAAGCGGTGCTCGAGAAGACCAAGAAGGGGCAGAACACCGCGATGCCCGCCGACGAGGCGGTGCGGATCCTGAACGCCTACGGCATCGTCGTGAACACCGGGCTCATCCTCGGGTTCGACGGCGAGAGCGGCGGCAGCGCCCAGAAGATGCTCGGCATGGTGCAGAAGACGGGCGCGTTCCCGACGCTGGTGCTGCCGCTCCACGCCCTGCCCAACACCGCCCTCTCCAGGCGCCTCGAGCGCGAGGGCCGCCTCTTCCGCGAGGGTGTCATCGAGAACCCCGATCTCGATCGCACCGACACCGCCACGAGCGGCCTCAATTTCGTCACCGACCGGCCGCGCGCCGAGATCCTGCGCGACCTCGCCGACGTCCTCGATCAGCTCTACCTCCCGCACAACCACTACGCCCGCGTCGATCTCACGACCAAACAGCTCAAGACCGCCCGCAAGTTCCGCCCTCCGATCAAGAAGCTCTTCGAGCTGGCGCAGAGCTTCACCGAGATCGTCCGGCTCATCGGCCTCGATCGCCAGGTCGCGCCGCACTTCTGGAAGAGCATGGCGCGCGCCGCGCTGACGAACCCCGGCGCGCTCGAGATGGTGATCGGCCAGGCGGTGATGAACGCGAACTACGCGAAGCAGTCGCGCTCCTACGTGAAGGCGCTACGGGAGCAGATCGCCCATGTCGAGAAGGTGGGCGAGCACCACTTCAACCGGAGCATGGGAGCGACCGGCGCCGTCGCGACCGCCTGATCGCCCAGAGCCTCGGCGGCGAGGGCGGAGCCTGCGCCGTCAATTGATGTCGACGCACTGGACCTTGTTGTCGGCGGCGTCCTTGTTGTTGCCGTCGTTGCACTCGGCGATCACGCCGTCCGGGTCGACGACGGCGTAGACGAGGATGTCGAGCCCCTTGGGGAAGCCGGCGAGGCTCGCGGTGAAGGTGACGCTGCCGCCGTTGGGATCGATGGGGCCGGGCACGACCTCGTCGTGGATCGCGGTGCCGCCCTGGCTGGGATCGCCGGCGTAATAGCGGACGACGACGTTGCTCGCCGGCGCCGAGCCGTCGTTGATCACGGTGGTCTCGACGGTCGGCGTCGGGCAGGTCGCCGCCGAGGCCGCGCCGAGGAGGACCCTGAGGTCGGCGCTCGCCATGCCGGGGTCGACCGGCGCGGCGAGCTCGTTGTTGGACTCGTTGCACTCGCGCTCGACGTCGGCCTCGTCGACCACGACGCGCACCTCGTCGGGCAGCACGCCCGGCGCGTTGTTGGCGGCGTCGTAGCTCACCGTCACGATCACCGAGAAGCCCGGCTCGAGGCTCGTCTGGAGCACCGAGGTGATCGGCACCATGCCCGGGCCGTAGAGCGGCTCGTCCAGGTTCTGCGCGTTCCAGTGGCCGTAGAAGGTGACCACCACGCCGGGGCCGACGCGGAGATCGCCCTGGTTCACGATCGAGGCGCTGATGTCGATGAGGCTCGAGAGCTGCCCGCACACCGCGTTCGGCGAGGACACCTGCACGCCGCCGACGGTGAGGTCGGGTGCGACGCCGAACGAGCGCGGGTTCGACCGGTAGGTGTTGTAGCGGCGGCCGTTGTAGGTCTTCCAGCTCTCGGGCTCCTTCACCGGGATGCCGCCGCCCTCGAGCACGTTGGTGACGTGGTAGGCGTGCTGGTTCCAGATGCGCCGCGCCGAGACCCAGGTGTCGCTGGCGTCGCCCCAGACGGCGATGCCGTTCGGGTAGTTGTTCCCCTGCGAGCAGATGTTGGTGTCGTTGTTCGAGGCGAAGACGATCTCGGCGTTGCCGTCGTTGTCGACGTCGGCGATGGCCGGGTTCTCGATGCGCGTCCGGCTCGGCGAGGGCTGCTTGAAGAGCACCGCCGCTGTGGTGCCGTCGTAGACGCGGAAGAAGCACTCGTCGTTGTAGACGACCTCGGCGGCGCCGTCGCCGTTGAAGTCGAAGACGCTCGACGAGGTCACCTGGCTCGAGTCGTCCTCGGTGATGCGCTGCCAGCCGTTGTGGAGGCAGACGCAGGTCCCTGCGGTCTTGTTGCAGACCGAATTGGCGGCGCAGTCCGAGTCCATCGTGCAGGCCCCGCCGGGGTTGCGCGGCGGGTTGCCGTTCATGCCGGCGACGGCGTCGTTGAACGCGTTCGGCCAGGCGGGGCACTCGGCCGAGGGCGTCTGGAGATCGATCATCAGGTAGCGGGCGCCGAACGCGCTCCCGACCTCGGGGAAGCCGTCGCCGTCGAAGTCGTCGACGTTGGGCGCGCCGCCGTTGGCGCCGACGCCGAGGTTGACGAAGCGGCGCAGCGTGCCGCTCGCCCCGTTGAGGACGAGCAGGTAGCCCTCGTCGATGAGGACGACCTCGGGGTTGCCGTCGAGCGGGTTCTGCGGGCCCGGCGCGGCGGCCTCGTCGGCGCCGAGGATGTCGGCGACTGCGCAGAAGCCGTCGCGCTGCGCGTTGGGGATGGCGGCGGCGCCGTTCACCGTCTGGCCGTCCCACACCACCGAGAGCTTGCCGAGGCAGAAGTCGTCCATCGCTCCGACGGGGCAGTCGGCGATCTTGGTCACGCCCGCGGGAGGCTGCGGGAGCGCGTAGACCGTGGTGCCGGCGATGATCTCCTGGCGCGAGTCGCCGGCGATGTTGGCGACGCACGGGACCGGCCCCTGGCCCTGGCTGCCGTTCATCAGGGCGCCTCCGAACTTGTCCTGGAACGCGAGCTTGTTGTTGGCGTCGTGCGCGAGCGTGAAAGCGTAGCGGCCCACGATGATCTCGGCGAACCCCGCGTTGTCGAGGTTGGCGAGCGAGGGCGCCGGGTTGTTGTAGCCGGCCCACTGGTTGGCGGCGCTGGTGACGATGACGTCGCCGTGGTTGTCGAGGATCGTGAGCCCCGCCGTCTCGGTGGGCACCACGATCTCGGGCACGCCGTCGCCGTCGAGATCGCCGGCGGCGATGCTGGCGGTCGAGTTGCCGACGGCGTTGGCGCAGGCGCACGCCATGTTCAGGGGATCGCCCTCGTGCCACACCGTGGCGCCGCAGGTGGCGAAATAGTCCTTCCCCTTGTTGGGGCCGCCGCCGTGGATGGCGCGGATGATCCCGTTCACGCTGATGTCGGTGCCGCAGTACGTCATGAAGACGATCTCGGGGAAGTCGAGCTCGTTGATGAGGCCGTCGCCGTTGTCGTCGTCGAGGTTGATGACGAGCGGCACGATGCTGGGCTCCGACGACGCCGGGAACGGCGCGTTGACCGCGTTCTTGTTGGCCTGATTGAGCCCACCCCACTGGATCTCGTTCGTGGGCAAGACGTTCTGGAAGGGCACAGGCGGGAGCGTGCAGGTCGGCGCCTTGCCGGTGCCGACGCAGACCGAGCCCTCGCACGCGGTGTACTCGGGGCAGTCCCAGTCGTCCTCGCACGGGCAGGCGGCGTTGCCCGCGCCGGGGTCGGCGCACGTGCTGGTGTAGTACGAAGCGCTCCCGCAGGTGTACTTGACGGCGTCGCCGCCGCCGTTGGGCGTGCACTCGTGGAGCTCGTCCCCGACGCAGGTCGCGTCGCCCGGCGTGCACACGTCGTCGACGCAGATGGTGCCGTTGCAGTACTGCGAGGGCACGCACTCGAGATCGCTCGCGCAGCCGATGTCCTTGCAGATCGCCCCGCCGCCCGGGGTCGTCTCGCAGATCTCGGTCGGGCCGCACTGCAGATCGGCGCAGGTGTTGTCGACGCAGGCCCCGCCCGCGTCGGCCGGCTCGCAGTGCTGGTCCGGATCGCAGGCGACGCCGGCGCACGGGTCGGCGGTGCCGCCGGTGCCGGTGCCGCCGTCGGGGATGTCGATGCCTGCGCCTTCGCCGCCTCCGCCGCCGGGCCCCGTGGTGCCGCCGCCCGTGCCGGTGGCGGTCGTGCCGCCGGGCGGGTTGGCGACTTCGGCGCTCGAACAGGCGAGGAGCGCGAGCGAGGAGAGCGCGATGGCGACGCGACGACGGGCAAGCATTGCCCGACCGTATCAGCGCTTCAGGAGCCTCGCGAAGGGGTTGTTCGTGAACTTGCCCTGCGGCTCGGTCGCCGCCTTGCCGCTCCGCGCCGGCTCGCGACGGCGCCCCGGCTCGGGCTTCGCGCCCTGGCCCTGCCCCGGACGCGGCGCGCCGCCCTGAGGCCGCGCGCCCGCGTCGTCTTTGCGGGCCGAGAGCGAAATGCGCTTGCGCTGGAGATCGACCTCGAGGACGCGCACCTTGATGCGATCGCCGACCTTGACCACCTCGGAGGGGTCCTTGACGAAGCGGTCGGCGAGCTTCGAGACGTGGACGAGGCCATCCTGGTGCACGCCGACGTCGACGAAGGCGCCGAACGCGGTCACGTTGGTGACGATGCCCTCGAGCTCGAGGCCGGGCCGGAGGTCCTCGAGGCGGCTGATGTCGTCGCGGAAGCGGGGCGGCTCGAAGCTCGAGCGCGGATCGCGGCCCGGCTTCTTGAGCTCGGCGAGGATGTCGGCGAGGGTGAAGGCGCCGACGTCGCCCTGCTCGTAGCGGCGCGGATCGATGGCGGCGACCGCCTTGGCGTCGCCGATGAGCGACGCGACCGGCACGCCGAGATCGGCGGCCATGCGCTCGACCAGCGGGTAGCGCTCGGGGTGCACGGCGCTCGCGTCGAGCGGGTGCTCGCCCCCGCGGACGCGGAGGAACCCGGCGCACTGCTCGAAGGTGCGCGGCCCGACGCCAGCGACGGCGAGCAGCTCCTTCCTGCTCTTGAAGGCGCCGTGGGCGTCGCGGTGGGCGACGATCTTCTTCGCGAGCGAGGCGCCCACGCCGGCGACCCGCGCGAGGAGCGGCGCGCTCGCGGTGTTGAGCTCGACCCCGACCTGGTTGACGCAGCTCTCCACGACCTCGTCGAGCTTCTTGGCGAGGAGCGGCTGGTAGACGTCGTGCTGGTACTGACCGACGCCGATGCTCTTGGGGTCGATCTTCACGAGCTCGGAGAGCGGGTCCTGGAGCCGCCGCGCGATGGAGATGGCGCCGCGCACGGTCAGGTCGAGATCCGGGAACTCCTCGCGGGCCACGTCGCTCGCGGAGTAGACGCTGGCGCCCGCCTCGCTCACGGCGACGGCCGGGATCTCGGAGAGCCCTTCGCTCGCGAGCACCTGCCGCACGAAGAGCTCGGTCTCGCGGCCGTGCGTGCCGTTGCCGACGGCGACGGCGAGCACGCGGTGGCGCCGGGCGAGCTCGCGCAGCGTCCGCTTGCCGCGCTCCTCGGCCTCGGCGCCCTGGACCAGGTAGATGACGGCGCTGTCGAGCAGCTTGCCGGTCGCGTCGACGACGACGCACTTGCAGCCGGTGCGCTGGCCCGGATCGATGCCGAGCACGGCCTTCTCGCCGAACGGCGCCGCCAGCAGGAGCTCGCGCAGGTTCTGGGCGAAGACGTCGACCGCGGCGCGATCGGCCTGGAGCTTGAGATCGATGCGGAGATCGCTCTGGACCGTGGGGACGACGAGGCGCTTGTAGGCGTCGGCGGCCGCCTTGCCGAGCTCGCCGGCCCAGGGCGAGCGCGGATCGACGCCCGCCGTCTTGACCACGGCAGGAAGGACGCGCTCGGCGTCGACGTCGAGCGCGGCGCGCAGCACGCCCTCGGCCTCGCCGCGGCGGATCGCGAGGAAGCGGTGCGAGGGGATCTTGGCGATCGGCTCCTCGAAGCTCGCGTACATGTCGAACTTGGTGACCTTGTCCGCGTGCTCCTTCTCCTTGCCGACCCGGATGACGCCGTCCTTCGCGAACGCCTCGCGCACCAGGCGCCGGACCTCCGGGGCCTCGGCGATCTTCTCGGCGCAGATGTCGCAAGCCCCGGCGAGGGCCGCGGCGACGTCGGGCACCTCCTTCGCGTCGTCGACGAACGCCGCCGCCTCCGCCTCGGGCCGGCCGTCGCGCGGCTGCGCGAGGATGCGCTCGGCGAGCGGCTCGAGCCCGCGCTCGCGCGCGATCGTGGCGCGCGTGCGGCGCTTGGGCTTGAAGGGGAGGTAGAGGTCCTCGAGCGCGGCCTTGGTGGTGCAAGCGGCGAGCTTCTTCGCGAGCTCGGGCGTGAGCTTGCCCTGCTTCTCGATCTCGGCGACGACGGCGCGCCGGCGCTCGTCGAGCTCGACCAGGTAGATGCGCCGCTCCTCGATGTTGCGGATCGCGACCTCGTCGAGCCCGCCGGTCGCCTCCTTGCGGTAGCGCGCGATGAACGGGACCGTCGCGCCGCCGGCGAGGAGCGCGACCACCGCGGCGACCCCGGAGCGCGGGAGCGAGAGCTCCTCCGAGAGCGCGGGAACGGGATCGAACGCGGGCGTCGAGGCATCGGTCATGGCCGCGGGTTACGCGCGGCCTGCACGCGCGTCCAGGGGGTTCGTGAGGTCCAGAATCAGGACGTCCGCGCGGCGCGGGCGGCGGTGTCGAGGCCGGCGTTTGCCCCGTCGAGCGCAGCATGGGGCGTGTCGAGGGCGGTTTGGGCCGCTTCGCGCTCGGTATTGCCGGCGTCGAGCTCGGTGTCGGCGATGTCGAGCTCGGTGTCGGCCCATGTCGAGCTCGGTGTCGGCCATGCCGAGCTCAGTGTCGGCCATGCCGAGCTCAGTGTCGGCCACGTCGCGCTCAGTGTCGGCCAGCGTCGCGCTCAGTGTCCGCCATGTCGAGGTCAGTGTCGGTCCATGTCGAGCTCAGTGTCGGCCCATGTCGAGCTCAGTGGGGGCCCATGTCGAGCTCCGTGTCGGCCGCGCCGAGCACGACTATTTTTTCGGCCGCGTGATCCAAACCGCGTTCTCGCCACCTTTGGGGATCATCAGGAGCGACGGTTCGCTCCTGATCTGCCCCTCGCCCATGCAGTCCTGCCATGCAGGCGGCAGCTCGGAATGGGTCTGCCCGTTGTCCCCCAACGGGCGGAAGGACGCCGTCAACCCACCGAACGCACGAATCGAGGCGGCTTCCCCTGCGGCGACACCAATCATCACTTGAACTTCCGAGAGGGATGGTTATAATCAGCCCTATTCAATGCGCCAGCTTCGTCAGCTCGATCTCGTCTACCGGACCCACGGCGGCCGCCGTCCCGGCGCGGGGCGGCCGCGGAGCCCGCGCGGCCCGGTGCCCCACCGCGCCCGGCCCGCGCTCTCGTCGCGGCACCCGGTCCACGTCACCATGCGCCTCCGGCGCGAGGTGGGCTCGCTCCGGCAGCAGGTGCCCTTCGCGATCGTGCGAGGCGCGCTGGTCCGCGCGCGGAGCCAGCTCGGCGTCCGCATCGCGCACTGGTCGGTCCAGAGCGATCACCTCCACCTCCTGGTCGAGGCCGAGGATCGCCGGGCCCTCGGGAGCGCCATGCGTGGCCTCGGCATCCGCATCGCCCGCGGGCTCAACGGCGCCATCGGACGGCGCGGCCAGGTGATGGCCGACCGCTACCACGCGCGGCCCTTGCAGACGCCGCGCGAGGTCCGCCACGCCCTCGTGTACGTCCTGCACAATTTCAAGAAGCACCGCGAAGAGCTCGAGCTCGGGCACCGCGTCGACCCGTTCTCGTCCGCGCTCTGGTTCGATGGGTGGCGCGAGGGCGCGCTCCGCCGGCCGACAGGACCGCCGCCGATCGCGCCGCCATCGACGTGGCTCTTGCGCGTCGGCTGGCGCCGCCACGCCTCACCGAGCCTGCTCGACGCGCCGGCTCCTCCCGCGAAGCGCCGCGAGCCGTAGACGGGAGGGCGCGTGCCGTGCGATCGCGACGCCGGCGCTGGCCGCCACGTCCCCGCCCGTCGTCGCGACTGCGACGCACCGTTCTCCGAACCGGCCGCCTGATTGGCCTTCGCAGACGCGGCGGCGCCTGGCGGACGTCGCGCGGCTCGTCGAGCGCTCGCGAGGTCGCGACACAACGAGCGCGGCGGCCCCTTCCGCTCGAATGCGGCCGGTCACCAGCCCGAAGGGCGTGCTCGACGATTCAGCTCCGCAGCCCCGGCGCCTCGTGGCCGCTCTGCGCGACGTACTCGGTGTAGCCGCCGCCGTACACGTGCGGACCCTCGGGGGTCAGCTCGAGGACGCGGTTCGAGAGGCCGGCGAGGAAGCGGCGGTCGTGCGAGACGAAGAGCATCGTGCCCTCGAACGAAGAGAGCGCGCCCACGAGCATCTCCTTCGTGGCGAGATCGAGGTGATTGGTCGGCTCGTCGAGCACGAGGAAGTTCGGCGGGTCGTAGAGCATCTTGGCGAGGACGAGGCGCGCCTTCTCGCCGCCGGAGAGGATGCGGCAGGGCTTGTCGACGTCGTCGCCGGAGAACCCGAACACGCCGGCGAGGGTTCGGAGCGAGCCGGGGCTCGCCTTGGGGAAGTCGGTGAGGAGTGCTTCGTAGACGGTCTGCGTCGGATCGAGCAGCTCCATCGTGTGCTGGGCGAAGTAGCCGAGCTTCACGCTCGCGCCGATGGTCACCCTGCCCTCGTCCGGCCGGGTCTCGCCGGCGATCAGCTTGAGGAGCGTCGACTTCCCCGCGCCGTTGACGCCCATCACGCACCAGCGCTCGCGGCGGCGCACGAGGAGGTCGAGCCCGTCGTAGATGACGCGGCTGCCGTAGGCCTTGTGGACGCCCTCGACCTTCGCCACGTCCTCGCCCGAGCGCGGCGCGGGGCGGAAGTCGAAGGTGAGCGTGCGGCGGCGGCGCGGCGGCTCGAGCTTGTCGATCTTGTCGAGCTTCTTCACCCGCGACTGCACCTGCGCCGCCTTGGCGGCCTGCGCCTTGAAGCGCTCGATGAAGCGCATCTCCTTGGCGAGCATCGCCTGCTGGCGCTCGTACTGCGCCTCGGCCTGCTGCTCCTGGAGCGCGCGCTGGCGCTCGTAGAACTCGTAGTCGCCGGAGTACGTGATGAGATCGCCGCCGTCGATCTCGATGATCTTGGAGACGACCCGGTTCATGAGCTCGCGGTCGTGCGAGGTCATCACCAGCGCGCCCTCGAACTCCTTGAGCCAGCGCTCGAGCCAGAGGATCGACTCGAGGTCGAGGTGATTGCTCGGCTCGTCGAGCAGGAGCGCGTCGGGGCGCATCAAGAGGATCTTCGCGAGCGCGACGCGCATCTTCCAGCCGCCGGAGAGCTTGCCGACGTCGTCGTCCATCACCTCGTCGACGAAGCCGAGGCCGGCGAGGATCTCGCGCGCCTTCGCCTCGAGAGCGTAGCCGCCGAGCTCCTCGTAGCGGGCCTGCACGTGGCCGAAGCGCTCGATCAGCTCCTCGAGCTCGTCCGCGCGCTCGGGATCGGCGAGCGCGTGCTCGAGCTCCTTGAGCTCGGTCGCGACCTCGGACACGGGCCCGGCGCCGTCCATCGTCTCGGCGACGACGCTCTTGCCCTTCATCTCGCCGACGTCCTGGCTGAAGTAGCCGATGGTGACGCCGCGATCGATGGTCACCTGCCCGCCGTCGGGCGCCTCCTCGCGGGTGATCATCCGGAAGATGGTCGTCTTGCCCGCGCCGTTCGGGCCGACGAGGCCCACCTTCTCGCCGCGGTTCACGGCGGCGGACGCCTCCATGAAGAGGATCTGCCTGCCGTGCTGCTTGCCGATGCCGTCGAGCCGGATCACGCCTTCGCCTTTCCCGGCCGCCGGTTAAGCGCACGCGGCGCTCGTGTCCAGCGATTCTCGCGGCATCGTCGGGAAGCCGGCGTCGATCTGCTAGTGTCCGGCCGTGCGCCGGCGCCCGCTGTCTTGGCTCGTGGTCGTGGCGGTCGCGCTGTGCGCCGCGGCGCCCGCGTACGCCTCCGAGCCCGGGCACCCCGATCCCGTGGCCGCGGTCGTCCTCTCGCTCGCCCTCATCCTCGTCGGCGCGAAGCTCGGGGGCGATCTCGCCACGCGCGCCGGCCAGCCCCCCGTGCTCGGCGAGCTCTTGGCCGGCGTGATCTTCGGCAACCTGCCGCTCGTCGGCATCACCGCGCTCGACCACCTCCGCAGCGACCCTTCGGTCGACATGATCGCGCGCCTCGGCGTCCTGGTGCTGCTCTTCGAGGTCGGGCTCGAGTCGACGGTGGCCCAGATGCTCAAGGTCGGCCTCTCCTCGTTCCTCGTCGCGGCGCTCGGGGTCGCGGCGCCGTTCGGGCTCGGGTGGCTCGTCGGCTCGTGGCTCTTGCCGGGCTCGAGCATTTACGTGCACGCCTTCCTCGGCGCCACGCTCAGCGCCACCAGCGTCGGGATCACCGCGCGCGTCCTCAAGGACATGGGCCGGTCGCAGGGCAACGAGGCGCGCATCATCCTCGGCGCCGCGGTCATCGACGACGTCCTCGGGCTCGTCATCCTCGCCGTGGTCGCGGGCGTGATCGGCGCGGCCGACCGGGGCGCGCACATGTCGTACGGCGAGATCGGGCTCACCATCGTCAAGGCGACCGCGTTCCTCGTCGGCGCCCTCGTGCTCGGCGTGAAGCTCTCGCCCCGCCTCTTCCACGTCGCCTCGAAGCTCAAGGCGCGCGACGTGCTCCTCGCGCTCGGGCTGGCGTTCTGCTTCCTCCTCGCCTGGCTCTCGAGCGCGATCGGCCTCGCACCCATCGTCGGCGCCTTCGCCGCGGGGCTCATCCTCGAGGACGTGCACTACCGCGATTTCACCTCGCGCGGCGAGCACGGGCTCGAGGTGCTCATCCAGCCGATCGTCAGCTTCCTCGCGCCGGTCTTCTTCGTCCTCATGGGGCTGCGCACCGATCTCCGCTCGTTCGCGGAGCCCGGCGTGCTCGGCCTCGCCCTCGCCCTCACCGCCGCCGCGATCGTCGGTAAGCAGGCGTGCGCATTCGGCGTCGTCACCCCCGGCGTGCGCCGCCTGCCGGTCGGCATCGGCATGATCCCTCGCGGCGAGGTCGGCCTCATCTTCGCCAACATCGGCCTCACCCTGAAGGTCCGGGGCGAGCAGGTCGTCGACCTCGCCACCTTCTCGGCCGTCGTGGTGATGGTCATCGCGACGACGATGGTCACGCCGCCCGCGCTCAAATGGGCGATTGCGCGCGGCGAGCGGGCCGGGGCGCCCTCCTCGCGGCGCCGCGCCTGAGCTCCTCCCCCATCGGGAGCGGCGCTCGTCGGAGCGCGGGCGCGCCGGTTCGGGTTCTCTCCTGCCTCGGCCTTCGGCCTCGGGCGTCGTAGACCTTCGCGCCATCCG
>CAYJPW010000015.1:62313-94865 GCA_964372055.1 uncultured Polyangiaceae bacterium | reverse complement strand
AGCCGGCGCCCGCTCCCGGGGCGCAGCCCGCGCCGGCGGCGCGCCCGGAGACGCCGCCGCCTCCTCCGGCCCCCGGATCGGCGAGCCTCGCGCCGGAGCCCCCACCGGCGGCACCGGCCGCGTTCGCCGCCGCCCCGCCCGACTCGCCCGCCAGCGACAAGGGGGCGCCGCTCGCGGGCTATCACGGCGACTTCTACATCCGCAACGCCGAGGACTGGATCCGGATCTACCCGAAGGGGCGCGTCCAGATCGATTTCAACAGCTACTTCGGCCCAGGCGTGCACGACATCACCGCGGCGGACGGCGGCAATGCCCTCAAGACCCGGCTCTTCCTCCGCAGGGCGGAGTTCGAGGTCGGCGGCGAGATGTTCAAGCGCTGGAGCTTCAACATCGGCGCCGAAGTCACCGCCTCGCTCGGGAACGCGACCGGCAAGGCGCAGACGTCGGCCAGCTCGGCGGGGGAGGATCCGACCGCCGAGACGGCGCGCTTCCAGGGCGTGCAGACGCCCGCCGGCGGCATCGCGCCCGCCGACAACTTCATCAACTACAGCGCCTGCAAGTGCTTCAACGTGCTCATCGGGCAGCTCCAGGCGCCGTTCGGGATCGAGAACCGCACCGGCAACAAGACGACGCCGTTCATGGAGCGCAACATCGCCATCCGCGGCTTCGCCTTCCCGAGCTCGAAGGAGATGGGGCTCACCCTCTGGGGTGAGACGGACAAGCGCGTGATCAACTACGAGATCGGCGTCTTCGACGGCGACGGTCAGAATCGGTTCCAGGTCGACAGCCGCGCCGACTTCCTCGGGCGCGTCTTCGTGCGCCCCTTCGGCGGACAGAAGGGCCACGTCATCGAGAAGGCGCAGATCGGCGTGAGCGCCAAGCACGGCGATCGCGATCCCGAGTACCTCGGCTACGATTATCCGTCGATCAACAGCGGTCAGGGGTTCGCGCTGTGGCGGCCCGAGTACCGGGACTCGCTCGGGCGGCGCATCCACGTCATCCCTTCGGGATCGCAGAACGCGATCGGCGGCGAGCTGCGGGTGCCGATCTCGAAGGTCGCCCTCCAGGGCGAGGCGTACTACGTGGCCAACCGGACCCGCGAGGCGGTCGAGGGCTACCAGCTCACCAACACCGAGCGCCTCGGCGCCATGACGGGCGTCGGCTGGTACGTGCAGCTCTCCGCGTGGCCGCTCGGCGACGCCTTCGTGCAGGGCGACCCGGGCTTCGCGCGACCGACGCACGTCGACCTCGACAAGGAGGCGGAGAAGCCGAAGCGCGGCCTCGAGCTGCTCGCCATCGTGTCCGCGGTGAACGCCCATTACGCCGGCGCCTCGCGCGGAGGCGTCGCCGACGGGAAGACGCCGGACGGCGACATCGACATCTTCTCGTACGGGGCCGGCCTCAGCTACTGGCACACGAAGCACCTGCGGCTCTCGATCAACTACATCGCCTACCACACGCCGGGCAGCGCCTCGGAGGAGAACCTCGCCGGCGTCCCGGGCAACCAGGCGAAGGTCGGCGAGTCGAAGGAGGCGCACCTGCTCCACGAGCTCGGGGCGCGCACCGCCGTGTTCTTCTGATCGCGCGGCGTCGGGTCTGCCCCGACGCCGCTCGATCAGACGCTCCGTTTGTTGGCCCAGCGCGGCGCCGCGCGCTAACCCCGTCGCGATGCGACAGTGGATCGCCATCGGCGCAGCCGTCGGGCTCGTCGCCGTATCGCTGCCCTTCATCCGCAAGCACGACGCGAACCTCGCCGAGGTGCTCGGCAAGGGCAAGGGCGCCGCCGACGGCGGCCCCGTGATCTCGAGGCAGGTGACGCCTCCTCCGCTCGACGACATCGATCTGACGCGCATCGACGACCGCGGCAACGTGGTCACTGCGCCCGCGCACGGCGATCGCAAGGCCGAGCTCACGCTCGTGCCCAAGTACCAGCGCGCCGCGCTGGGGCTGCTCCGCGCCGGCCACGTTCCGGAGGGCGCGGTCGTCGTCACCGACGTGAAGACGGGCAACGTGCTCGTGTGGGCCAGCTACGTGGACGAGGGTGCGATGCACGACGTCGCCGGCGAGGCGACCGCGCCGTCGGCGAGCGTGTTCAAGGTGGTCACCGGGACCGCGCTGGTCGAGGCGGGGCTCACGCCGTTGACGAAGCAGTGCTACTCGGGCGGCGAGCACAGCATCAAGGCGACCGACATGGTCGACGACAAGAAGCGGGACAAGTACTGCGCCACGCTCTCCCAGGCGATGGGCCGGAGCCTGAACACGGTGTTCGCGCGGCTCGCAGCGAAGAACCTCGACCGCGACAAGCTCAACGCCGTCGCCGAGCGGCTCGGCTGGGGCCAGGACGTGCCCTTCGACGTCGCCGTCGACAAGAGCACCATCACCGTCCCCGACGACGACCTCGGGTTCGCGCGCACGGCCGCCGGGTTCTGGAACACCACCATGTCGCCGTTCCAGGGGGCGAACCTGGCCCAGACCGTCGCCAACGGCGGCGAGATGGTGCGCATGCACCTGGTCGCCAGCGTCAAGGACTCCGAGGGCGAGATCTACCGGGGCCCGACGGCGCGCCAGGTCGTGCGCCGCGCGATGGATCCCGGCACCGCCGAGGCGCTCACCACCATGATGGAATCGACGGTGGAGAACGGCACGAGCTACCGATCGTTCCACGACCGGAACGGGCGGCCGTACCTCCCGGACATCCGCATCGCCGGCAAGACGGGGACGCTCACCAAGCCGGCGGCCGACGGCCCCTTCTACACGTGGTGGGTCGGCTTCGCGCCGAGCCGCAAGCCCGAGGTGGCCGTCTCGGTGATGGTGGCGAACCGCCCCAAGTGGCGGGTGAAGGCCACGCACGTCGCCTGCAACATGCTGCGGGTGTACTTCGCCGACAAAGGCGCGCCGGGCGTGCAGGACCCGCGCGACCGCGGCGGCTCGCGCGCCGAGCGCTGAAGAGGCGCTCGCGCGCCGACGCCCGCGGGCAGAGCGGCCCCTGAGCGCGCCCGAGCGCGGCGCGCTCCGCGAAATCAGAGCTTGGTGGGCTCGACGTCGCGCGGCTCGAAGCAGGCGCGGCAGCGCGCTTCGTAGCTCTCCGAGCCGCCCACGAGCACCGTCGTCGACTCGGCGATGAGCCGCTGTGAGCGGCAGGCCGTGCCGCCGCAGACGGAGCAGACGGCGTGGACCTTGGTGACCACCTCGGCGATCGCCATCAGCTCGGGCATCGGCGGGAACGGGCGGCCGAGGTAGTCCTGGTCGAGCCCGGCGGCGATGACGCGGACGCCGCGATTGGCGAGCCGCTCGCAGACCTCGACGATGCCGCGGTCGAAGAACTGCGCCTCGTCGATGGCGACCACGTCGGTCTCCTCGTCGACGCGCTCCTCGAGGCTCTCGCTCGTCGAGACCGCGACGGCCTCGACCCAGACGGCCTCGTGGGTGACGATGCGCTTCGGGTCGTAGCGGTCGTCGATGCGCGGCTTGAACGCCTGGACGCGCTGGCGGGCGTAGAGTGCCCTCTTGAGCCGGCGGATGAGCTCCTCGGTCTTGCCGCTGAACATCGAGCCGGTGATGACCTCGACCGTCCCGCACCGAGCAACCGCTGCACGCATCGCTAGCGTCCAGAGACTCCGCTTTTTGCGCCGCCGCAAGCCCAAACGTGGGCGGCCGCCCACCTCACCCGAGAGGTGCCTACGCGGCCGCCCCCTCGAAAGCCCGCGAAATCACGTCGCATGCGATGGCGCGCAACGATTCGCCGACCCTCGGACCGGCCCGGTCGCGGGTGACCTGGGGAACAGCGACCGCCACCGAGAAAAGCGTCTTGTGCAGGTTGTGCTCGCGCTGTGCGCCCATGCTAGGATTGCCGTTGTGCAGGTTGTGCTCCGCAAGCTCGGCAGGGGTTCACGCGCAGTCGTCGGGAGACTCGTTCGTGCGCCCCGCAAGGGCTCGGTGGTGGTGATCGAGTTCTCCGACGGCATGCACGAGTACGTCACCACGCCGGTGAAGCGCGTGCTGCGCCTCGCCGGCCGCGAGGTCTTCTACATCGAGACGGTGAACTCGCGCTATCGGCTCGAGGTCCGCGGCCGCGAGGTCGCGCTCGACGGCGCGGTCGGCGGCGGCTGAAGCGCACCCGTCGCGGACGCGTGCCCATCGCGATCGGCGTTCGCGTCGCTTGCCCCGCACCGGGCCGATGCGTCGAGCTCGCCGGATCGCTTGCCATGCTCCCTCGCTTCGGCGAGATTGCGTGCCCGAACCACGCGCCCCCATCGAGGCGAGGCGCGAATCGGGCCCCGCCGGCTGGAGCCGCGGGTCCCAGCCACGATCGTCAACCTCTCAGGAGAAGCTCCGCACATGGGCAAGCGTGACCGCCGCAACTCGTTGAAGATGAAGCGCCGCAAGGCCCAGGCCTCGAAGAAGACGCGCGAGAAGAAGAACAAGGCGCCCGCCAAGGCCCCCGCGGCGAGCGCCAAGGCGAAGAAGACTCGCGCGGCCAAGCCCGCCGTGCCGGCTGCGCCTCCGTCCGCGCCGGCCAGCTGAGCCGAGCTCTCGCGACGTCGTGCGCCGCGCTCCACCGAGCCGGCGCGCGGCTCGAGCGACCGCGAAGCGGATCGCGCTCGGGCTCGAGCGACCGCGAAGCGGATCGCGCTTGGGCTCGAGCGACCGCGAAGCGGATCCCTCGACCCGAGCAGTCTACGGCTGCCCAGGGATGACGTGCGTCTTGAACTGCGACTGCGACTGCGGGGGCTCCATCACCACGGTCGCCTCGCCGAGCAGACCGTAGTCGCCGCCCTTGCGCTCCTCCGAACGGAGGCGCCAGCCGCGATCGTCGCGCCATCGCTGCGCGACGTGGGTCAGACGGAGCTCGGCTTCGTCCGCCCGCTGCCAGGAGACGGTGAGGAAGACGTCGGCCTCGTCCTTCTCGCGCAGGTTCATCCCGGCGATCTCGACGTCGACGATGCGGACGCTCCGCCCCCACGAGGCGTGCTGCTTGAAGAACTCCTGGCGCGCGTCCGCGGCGACGTGCTCGAGCGCCACATCCATCCGGCCGAAGCGGCTGGCCGTGTTCATCTCGATCGCCGAGTCCGTCAGGCGCTGGGCCGGCGTCGTCGGCGACATGCAGCCGGCGACCGCGAAGGCGAGCGCGAGGGCGGGGGCAAACGAGCTCCGCATCAGCATGCGCTTAGCGGATGCGCCGCCGCGGGCCAAGTTCCGCGGCGCCTCCGCCGAGGCGCCGTGCCCGTCGTGGGCCGGCTCACCGATCAGAATGCGCTCGAGGCGACGAAGTAGAGCTGCCCGCCGGGGATCGCCGACCCGCTGAGCCCGTAGGCATAACCCAGCCGGAGCTGCGTGCTCACGAAGTACCCGAACGTCGCGTTGAACCAGAGCTCCCCCCCGAAGGCCGCGTGGAGCTGCGGCGAGTGGATGAAATCGCCGGCGTAGAAGAAGCGGATCTTGTCGACGTCGAGCTGGTTGAACGCGCCCCCGTAGTCGACGAAGAAGTTTCCGTCGATCCGCCGGAGGAAGAGGGGAAGGGTGGAGAGGCCGCGATCGGGCGCGACGATGGGGAAGCGGTACTCGGCCGTCTCGAGGATGTAGGCGCGGCCGGAGTAGGTGCGCGGATCGTAGCCACGCAGCACGAAGGCGCCGTTGAACACGCCCGTCGTCACGGTGTCGATGATGCTGTTCGACTCGAGGTCGTATCCGCCGACGGCATAGATGCCCGACCGGCCGTAGCTGCCGCCCGCGACGGCGCCGGCGCTGCGGAGCGCGAGCGTGTGATGGCCGGGCCAGGGCATCTCGACGTACGTCGACGCCGAGTACTCGAACGCCTGGAGCGAGAAGTCGGATGCGGTCGCGTCGTCGGCGAAGTCGACCCCGACCCCGAGCGAGAAGCCGCGGACCGGGCCGGACGCGTCGAGCGAGCCCTCGACGTTGCTGAAGCCGTAGCCGAGGTGGACGACCCCGATGATGCCCTGCGGGGGGACGACCGTACGGCTCGCCCACGGATCGAGCTTGTTCCCCACCGGCAGATCGCCGCGGAAGCTCGCGACGCTGTACGAGAGACCGAGGGAGTGGTTCGAGAACTCGCCCGGAAGCGGGCGCGAGAGCCCCGTCGTGACGCCCGTCGTGTGCTCGTCGTAGACGAGATCCCGACCGGCGATCCGGTAGCCGGCGCGCGGCGCGACGTAATGGAAGAGGCGAGCGCCGAAGTCGACGGGCAGCCGCCGGTAGGAGTAGTCGAGCGAGAACTGCGGCTCGGGCGCGGCCGGATCCGCCACCAGGCTGAGCGCGAGGCCGTGGTGCCCCACGACGTCGGAGCCCTGAGCGCTGAAGGTCACCGCGGTCGAGCCGTAGGTGCCCGGCTTCACCTCGAGCGTGTAGGAGCGCGGGCGCAGCGTCGGGAGCGGGCTGTAGCGGCGGCGCGTCAGCGCGATGCCGCTCGGCTCGGTGGGCGGATCGGGGCGATCGAGCGGCGGCGGCGGGGCCTCGAGCCAGCGCGCCGGGTCGAGCGGCATCGCGTAGAGATCGTAGCCCTCGGAGCCGTAGCCCGTGTAGACGAGCGTCTTGCCGTCGTCGCTGACGGCGGGCTGGTACGCGCCGAGGTCGACGTTGGTCACCTGGCGGAGGTTCTTGGCGGCGAGGTCGTAGGCGTAGACGTTGGCGATGCCGGTCCGGTCGGAGACGAAGTAGAGCGTCTTCTGATCCGGCGAGAAGACCGGCTGCTGATCCACCGCGCGGTCGTGCGTCACGCGCTCGTACTTGCCGGTGGCCACGTCGACGAGGCGGATGTCGCGGTAGCCGCCCTCGGTCCAGGCGCTGTAGGCGACGAGCTTGCCGTCGGGCGAGAAGCGCGGCGTGTACGCCTGCTCGAAGCGGGCGCTGGGCACGAGATCGCGGCGATCGCGGAGCGTTCCATCGGGGGCGATCGTCGCGATCTCGAGGTACGTCGTGCCCTTGGTGTTCACGACGAAGACGATGCTGCGGCCGTCGGGGCTCACGTCGGGGAACCCGGCGCGGAGCCCGGTCGCGAGCCGGCGGCGCCACGGCTCTTCGCCGCCGGGCGCCGTCTCGCCGCGCGGCACCGAGAAGAGGTCCTCGCGCTGGTAGACGCCCTTGAAGGGCGCCGTGCTGCTGAACACCAGATCGCCCGCGGGGGTGAAGGAGGTGCTCGAGGGGCTGGTGGCGCGGGCGACGAGCTCCTCGTCGCGGCGGGCGGTGCTGGAGAGCGCGCCGAGCGGGAGGCGGTAGATGCCCGAGCGCGCGTCGATGTCGTTCCTGAAGTAGACGAGCTCCTCGCGATCGGGCTTCGTGCGGTGCGCTCTCGGCACGAAGCGCGGGTAGGCGACGGTGCGGCCGTGGCGGGTGAGGCGAACGCCCTCTCTCCGGCCGCGCTCGGTCACGCCCTTCGCCTGGGCGGCGTAGCGGCGGCGGAGGTGATCCTGGAAGCCGTCGTAGAGCTGCTCGTACGTCCTGCCCGTGGCGCGGCGGATGGCGCGGTTGATCGCCCACGGGACGAGGTTGTCGCCGTAGTCGGCGGCGACTGCGCGCATGGTGTCGGGGCCGTACACCTCCGAGATCCAGCCGAGGAAGCGCGAGCCGTAGAGATACCAGAGGTTGCCCTGCGGCCAGCGCTGCGCCGTCGACGAGATCTGGTCGAGCCCGGCGATGCGGTCCTCGAGCACGTCGGCGCGCAGGAACATGTCGAACAACGTCGAGCGGAGGCGGCCGGCGCTCGAGTGCTCGGTCTCCTCGAGCACCGCGAGGCCCTCGAGGATCCAGCGCGGCTGCACCTGGTTCGGCGAGTACGTCTTGCCGAGGATCTTGTTGATGACGGTGGGGACGCCGGCGATGTTGTCGGTGTGGAGGATGTGCGTGTACTCGTGCGTGACGAGCTCGAGGTACCAGTCGTCGTAGTCGCCGAGGGGCGACATGTCGTCGGGCGCGGTGACGAAGAGGCGGACCGTGTTGAAGGGGAGCGCGGTCGCCGAGCCGTTCGCCGCGTCGGTGTCGTCGGTGAGCACGACCTCGGTCACCGAGCTCGGCGTGTAGCCCAGCGCCCTGGTGAGGCGCCCGTGCACCGTCTCGGCCAGCGCCGCGACGCGCGCGGCGATCGGCTCGAGCGTGTGCGGGTGGTGGACGCGGAAGTGCTCGGTCTCGATCGTCCACCACTCGAGATCCGGATCGCCGTTGGCGCCCGCCGTCCCACCGGCGAGGAGCACGGCGAGCGCGCCGAGCGCACCCGCGAGGGCGGCAGCGCTCCTCACAGATCGTCGTAGAAGATCGGCTCTCTGTTCCGCGTGTAGCGGTAGACGAGGTTCCGGCCCTCGGGGCTGATCTGCGTGAAGCGGGCGCCGAACCCGGGCTCGGCGGAGTCGCCGCCGCCGCTGGCCTCGCGGGTCCACTGGACGACCGCGTTGGCCTGGAACTCGAAATCCCCGGGGAGGAGCACGCGAAGGGACACGGTCGAGCCGATCTTCGGGATCTTGTAGGTGGCGACGAAGATTCCGCCATGCTCGATGACGTCGTTGCCGCCGAGGCCCTTGTAGAAATTCGAGGGGCTGTGGGCGCCGAGCTCGACGTCGATCGTGCCTGCCGGCCGCGAGGCGGCCGGGGCAGGCGCCTGCGCGGGGCGCGCGGCCTGCGGCGGAGGCTGGTACGCCGGCTGCGGCGGCTGGTACGCCTGGGGCGCGGCCTGCGGAGGTGGCTGGTACGCCGGCTGCGGCGCGGCCTGCGGCGGCGGCTGGTACGCCTGCGGGGGGAACGGCGCCGCCTGCGGCTGAGGGAACGGTGCGGCCTGCGGCTGAGGGAACGGCGCGGGCGGCTGCGGGAAGGGCGCCGCGCCTCCACCGGCGTAGGCCGGCCCCGGGACCGGCGCGGTGAAGGAAGGCTGCGCGGGGGCGGGCGGCGGGAACGCGGCCTGAGGAGCGGGCTGCACCGGCGCGGCGAACGAGGGCTGCGGCTGCGCCGCAGGGAATGCGGGCTGCGAGGCGGGGCGCGCGGGCGCCGCGGCGGGCTGGGGCGCGGCCGCGTGCGGCATCACGGCGGTGTTGTTCGGCGCGAAGGGCGCGGAGGTGCGCGGCGCGGGATCGGTCGACGCGAAGCCGGGGCCTCCCGAGGGCATCGATGCCGGGGGCCGCGGCGCCGCGACCGCGGGGGCCGGGGGCGCAGGGGCCGGGGCGGGCGCGACCGGCGCCGGGGCGGGGGCCGGGATCCGGGTGAGCGCGTGGATCTTGCTGAGCGCCGCGGCGACCGAGTCCATCACGGTGTCGATCGCGGGGTGGTGGACCGTGATCGCCTGGAGCGCGTCGAGGCAATGGCGGGCGTGGCCGAGCGCCTCGGCTCGACCCTCGAGATCCCGACCTCCGGAGCGCTCGATGCGGTGGAGGATCCCCATGGCCTCGGCGATCGGCTCGGCGAGCGCCATGAGCTCGTCGGGGACGTGCGCGTTGGACTGGAGCGCGTTGAGCGCCGCGGCGAGCTGTTCGCGAGCCGTCTTCGCGAGCGGTGCGGGTTCGGACATCGATCGTCTGCTCCCTCGAGGTGCGCGCCGCGCGTGCGCACGGCGACGGCGAGCCTACCACCAAGGCCGGCCCTCGGGGTCACCCCCAAAGTCGACGCTCACGGCTGGAAAGATCGGCCCCCGGCGTGTGCAATCACGGCGCCGAGGAGCCCGCGCCTCGGCCGAAGAGCGCGGAAAGCGCCGCCGCGTCGGCGGGCTCACCGTCGATCTCGCCTTCGAGGAGCTCGACGGCGCCGTCGGCGGTGCGCACCACCGGCACGCCGACGACGACCGCGCCCTCGCCCGGCTCGAGCGCAGCCGGG
This sequence comes from uncultured Polyangiaceae bacterium, assembly GCA_964372055.1. GTDB lineage: Bacteria > Myxococcota_A > Polyangia > Polyangiales > Polyangiaceae > CAYJPW01. The sequence continues at coordinate 85,055 of CAYJPW010000015.1, read as the reverse complement.
AACCTCGGGGCCGCGGCGGCCCGGAGCACGGCGACGGTGGCGCCGCCGATCTCGGTCCACGCGCCCGGCGCCGGCGCGAGCGCCCGCACGTGCCGGAGGATTCGGTCGGTCGGCCATGACCAGCGGATCGCGCACGCCTCGTCGTCCGGGAAGGGCGCCTCGGTCGCGAGCTTGGGATCCTGCGGCAGCTCGTCGATGCGCTCGCCCCGCGCGAGGCGCGCCACCGTGGCGCGGAGGAGGCGCAGCGAGGGTCGGTCGAGCGCGCGGGCGAGCTGCCAGGCGTTCCACGTCGGTTCGATGCGGAGCCGCTCCTGCCCGAGCATCGCGCCGGTATCGTAGTCGCGCTCGAGGCGGTGCGCGGTCACGCCCGTCTCCTCGTCGCCCGAGGCGATCGCCCAGTAGGTGGGGTCCGGGCCGCGGTGGCGGGGCAGGAGCGACGGGTGGACGCCGACACCGCCGAGCCGCGCCGCGCCGACGAGGCTCATCGGGAGCCGGGTCGTCCAGAACCAGCTCACGACCAGGTCGGGCGCGAGGGCGCGGACGCGGTCGACGAGCGCCGGATCGGTCGCGCTGGGGCGGAGGAGGACGCGGCCTTCGCCGAAGCGCCGGCGGGCGCGCCGGAGGCCGAGCGCGTCGGCGCGGCACACCGCGCAGAGGGCAACCTCGTGCCCGTCCGCGTCCAGGAGGAGCGCGGCGAGAGGGAGCCCGAAGAAGGCGACGCGCAATCTCGCCATGAGCGGAGTCTAGCCGTCGAAAAGTTTTCCGGTTGCGCCGGGGCTGATAGGGACGGGGCGATGGCCTCCTCCCCCTCGCACGGTACCTTTCGGCAGGCGCTGCGCCAGGGCCCTCGGTACGACGCGTCGGCGGCGAAGCGGCCGATCCTCGTCTTCGAGGACGTGTACAAATCGTACCGCCCCGACCAGCCGGTCCTGCGCGGCATGTCGCTGGTCATCGAGCGCGGCGAGTTCGTGTTCATCACCGGGCCCTCGGGGTCGGGCAAGAGCACGCTCCTCCGTCTCCTGCACCGGACCGAGCGGGTCGACGACGGCCGGATCCTCTTCCTCGGGCGCGATATCGCGCGCCTGACCGACGAGTCGATCCCGGCGCTCCGGCGCAACATCGGCGTCGTCTTCCAGGATTTCAAGCTGGTGCCGAGCTGGAGCGTGTTCGACAACGTCGCCATCGCGCTCGAGGTGATCGGGCTCCCGGCGCGGCTGGTGCGGACGCGGGTGGGCGAGGCGCTCGAGCGCGTCGGGCTGGCGGGGCGCGCCAGCGACAGGGCGCAGGTCCTCTCCGGCGGCGAGCAGCAGCGCGTCGCCATCGCGCGGGCGATCGTGGGCGAGCCGGCGCTCATCCTGGCGGACGAGCCGACGGGCAACCTCGACCCGCAGCTCGCCATCGACGTGCTCGGGCTGTTCGAGGACATCCACGAGACCGGCACGACCGTGCTCTTCGCGACCCACGACAGGACGCTCCTCGACGTGCGACCGCGCCGGATCGTGGTGCTCGACGAGGGCAAGGCGACCGACGTTCCCAACGGCCTCGGCGGCGACGAAGAGGCCGAGGCGGAGCTCACCGCAGACGAGCCGAGCGGCGTGCGCGCGAGCGCGTAGCGCCTTCTGGAGGACCGACGCGCATGGCGACGAGGCAATACGGCGAGCGATCCACGATCCGTGCGTGGCGGGCGGGGCGCAGCGAGCTCAAGCTGCACGTGCTCTCGGTGTTCTCGCTCGCCGTGGCGTTCGTCTGCCTCGCGGCGTCGCTGCTCGTCGTCACCAACCTCGCGGCGGTGCGCGAGCGCTGGTCTCGCGCCGGCCGCGCCACCGTGTACCTGCGCGACGGGGCGTCGGACGCGGACGTCGCCGATCTCACCCGGGCCCTCGAGGCCACCGGCGGCGTCAATCGGGTCCGCTTCGTCTCCAGCGTCGAGGCGCGGCGCGAGGTGGTCTCGGACGAGGGCGACAAGGCCCTCGCTGCCCTTCCGCCGAGCGCCTTCCCCGCTTCTCTCGAGGTCGGCTTCAGCGACGAGATCGAGGACGCCGAGCTCGCGGCGATCGCGGTCAAGCTCCGGGCGCTGCCGTCGGTGGACACCGTGGAGACGTACCAGCGCTGGACCGAGCGGCTCTCGACGCTCCTCGGCGGCGGCGTCACCGCCAGCGCCTGCCTCGCGCTCATCGTGCTCTGCGCCGTCGTCAGCGTCGTCGGCTCGACGATGCGCCTGCTGCTCCAGCGCCGGAGCATCGAGGTCCAGGTCCTCAAGCTCGTGGGCGCGACCAACGCCTTCGTGCGTACGCCGTTCGTGCTCGAGGGCGCCGTCCAGGGCGCGTCGGGCGCCGGGGCGGCGCTGCTCCTGCTCGGCGCGCTCTTCCTCCTGGTGCGCGGGCGCTTCGATCACGAGCTCGCCAACCTGCTCGGCGTGTCGCCCTCGTTCCTGCCGTGGCCCGTCGCGCTCGGCATGGTCGCCCTCGGCGGCGCGCTCGGCGCCGCCACCGCGATCGTCAGCCTCCGGAAGCTGGTCACCGTCTGATGTCGCGCCGCGCGTCGATCCCGCACGTGCTCGCGCTGGTGCTCGCGACCGGGCTCGCCGGGGCGCAGGCGCCGAACGGCGGCGCGCCGCCGTCCTCGCCGCTCGGCGAGAACGAGCTCGATCGCGTCCTCGCGCGCCTCGACGGCGAGGAGAAGGCGATCGGCGCGGAGCTCGCCGGCATCGGCCCCAAGCTGGAGATCGTGCGCCGGCGCTCGCTGGCGCGGGGGCGGGCGTACTACCGCTACGTGCGCGCCGGCCTGCTCCCGGTAGGCGGCGGTTTCGACGCGCTCGTCGATCACGCCGCGCGCGTCGAGCGGATGCGCCAAGCGCTGGAGCGCGACGTCGCGACCGAGGCCGCCCTGCTCAAGCAGAGCTCGACGCTCGAGACCAAGCTCGAGCGGGTGCGCGCCGAGCGGGCGCCGCTCGAGGTGCACCGCGAGGCGATGCTGCGCGCGCGCACCGCGCTGCGCGAGGCCGACGAGCGCCGCGAGGCGTTCGCCCGCGCGTTCGAGAGCTCGTCGCGGCCGCCGGAGTACCTCGCCATCTACGGCGCCGACGTGGGCCCGACCGACGTCGACGCGCGCCAGGGGTTCCGCGCGCTCAAGGGGCGGCTGCCGTTCCCGATCGCCGGGCGCGCCGAGGTGAGGCGCGTGCGCCGGCCGGGCGCGGGCGGTCCGGGCCTCGAGCTCGCCTCGGGCGCCGGCTCGGCGGTGCGCAGCGTGGCGGCGGGCCGGGTCGCCTTCGCGGATCGCTATGACGACTACGGGCTCACGGTGATCCTCGATCACGGCGATCACTACTACTCGCTCTACGCGAGCCTCGGCGCCGCCGACGTCCAGGTGGGGGAGACGGTGGCCTCGGGCGCCCGCATCGGCGTCGTCGGCAGCGAGGGCGGCAAGGGCCCGCTGCTCTACTTCGAGCTCCGCAAGGCGGCGGACACCATCGATCCCGGGCCCTGGCTGGGGCTCTGAGCCGCTCGGCGGCGGCGCTCGTCTCAGGGGCGCAGGCGTGGCGCTGCGCTACGCTCGCGCGGGCGCATGGAGCTCACCCGCCGCCAGCTGCTCTTCTCCCTCGCGGCGCTCGCGGCCTCCTGCCGCCGCTCGCCCCCGCAGGCGAGGGGGGGCGGCTCGGCGCCGTGGCGCGAGCTGTCCTTCGATCCCGGCGAGGGCGCGACCGAGGGACAGCGCGCCCTGGTCCTCGAGCCTCCCGGCGCCCGCGAGAAGCCTCTCCTCGTCGCGTTGCACGGGCGCGGCGAGTCGGGGCGCGGCCTCGAGGCCGGAGCGCGCGGGTGGCGCGACGACTACGACCTCGGCCGCCTCGACGACCGGCTCCGCGCCCCGCCGCTCGGGGCGGCCGATCTCCAGGGGTTCGCCCAGCCGGCGCGGCTCGAGCGGATCAACGCCTCACTCGCGGCCGCGCCCTACGAGGGGCTCTGCGTCGCGTGCCCGTACACGCCCGACCTCGACGACCGCTCGATCGAGGGCGCCCAGCCGTTCGGCCGGTTCGTCGTCGATCGGCTGCTGCCGCGGGCGCGGGCCGAGGTGGGCGGGCGGCCGGACCGCCGCGCCACGGGCATCGACGGCGTCAGCATGGGCGGGCGTCTCGCGCTGCTCGTGGGGCTGTCGCACCCCGAGGCGTTCGGCGCGGTGGGCGCGCTCCAGCCGGCGATCCGGGCCGAGGAGGCGCCGCTGCTCTCGGCCCTCGCCGCGCGCGCGCTGGCACGCGCCCCGCTCGCCCTCCGGATCGTGTCGAGCGAGGGCGACGTGTTCCTGCCGGCGTGCCGCGCCCTCTCGGAGCGGCTCCGCTCGGACGGCATCGCCCACGATCTGCTCGTCGTCCCGGGGCCCCACGACTACGCCTGGAACCGGGGGCCGGGCTCCGCCGAGATGCTGCTCTGGCACGAGCGAGTCCTCCGGGGGCTGCCGGCGCCGTGAGCGCGGTGGAGGGCCTCGCCGCGCCTGTGCTAAGCGATGCTTGTGGTGGAGGCCGAAGCCCACGAGCCCTCGACGCGGGGTGAGCTCCCCAAGTCCGCGCTCGAGGTCCTGCGCCCGCTCGAGTCGATCGGGCTGACGCGCGCGACGCGCGTCAAGCGCGTCGGCGGCAAGGCGGCGACGCTCGCGAAGCTCTGCCGCGAGGGGCTGCCCGTCCCGCGGGGCTGGGTCATCGACGCGCGCCTGTTCGAGCGCGCCATGCGCGAGCTGCCCAGCGGGCACGACGTGTCCTCCCTCCTCAAGCTCGCCGGGACCAAGGGCGGCGTCGATCGCGCGGCGCGCGCCCGCGAGCGGATCCTCACCCAGCCGCTCGAGGACGATCTCCGCAAGGCGCTCGCCGCGCTCTGGGCCTCGGTCGAGGCGGAGGCGCCCTGGGGGCTCGCGGTGCGCTCGAGCGCCACGTGCGAGGACGGCGAGGAGACCTCGCTCGCCGGCCTGGCGACCTCGGTGCTCGGCGTGCGCGGGCCCGAGGCGCTCGAGGCGGCGGTGCGCCGCGTGTGGGCGAGCGCCTTCATGCCGCGGGCGCTCGACTACCTGGCCCACGCGGGCGTGCGCGAGCTCGGGATGGCGGTCGTCGTGCAGGTGATGGCGCGGGCCGAGGCCGCGGGCGTGCTCTTCACCGCGCCGCCGCCCGGGCTCGAGGGCGAGCACTGGGGGTCGGGCGAGCGCCTGGTGAACGCGACCTTCGGCCTGGGCGCGCCGGTCGTCGACGGGGCGCGCTCGGCGGACGCGGTGCGGCTCGGGCGCGACGACGGCGCCGTGCTCGGGCAGGTGATCGCCGAGAAGCGACGCGCGCTCGTCATCGGCGCCGCCGGGCCCGAGGAGATCGACGTCGAGCCCGCGCGCTGGAACCGGCCCGCGCTCGCGCCCGACGCGCTCCGCGAGCTCGGGGCGCTGGCGACGCGCCTGGAGGCGCTGATGGGCGGCCCGGTCGACGTCGAGTTCGCCGTCGAGAGGAGCGGCGGGCCGGCCGAAGCGGCTCACGGCGAGCGCCGCCGCGTCGTGGTGCTCCAGGCGCGGCTGTTGACGGGGCGCGGCTTCCCCGAGGGCGGCGACGCCGCGACGGTCTGGTCGCGCGCCAACGTGGGCGAAGCGCTCCCGGGCGCGGCGACGCCGCTCACCTGGTCGATCGCGCGCGCCTTCTCGGACCGCGGCTTCCGCGAGGCGTTCGCGGCCCTCGGCTGCCGGGTCCCGCGCGGCGAGCAGCTCGTCGCCAACGTGCAGGGGCGCTTCTACCTGAACCTCTCGGCGTTCATGCGCATCGCCGCGCAGGTGCCGGGCCTGACGCCGCGCGCGCTGCTCGACGTGAGCGGCGGCGCGAGCCCGACCGCGATCGCCGCGCTCGAGCGCCAGGTGGAGGGCGCGAGCCACCGGGGCTTCCTGCTCCGCCTCCCCTTCACCGCGCCGCGGCTCCTGGCGCAGCAGGCGGGGCTCGAGCGCGCCGTCGCCGCCTTCGAGTCGGACGCCGAGCGCGCGCGGCGGACGCTCGACGAGATGGACCTCTCGCTCTTGCCGGACGACGCGCTCACGACGACGCTCCGGAGCGCGCGCGCCCTGCTCGACCGAACCGGCGCCCTCATGCTCAACTGCGCGTCGGCGTCGCTCGCGGCCCACCTCGCGCTCAGCACCGTGCTCCGGCGGTTCACGGCGCGGCGGGCCTCGGCGCGCGGCGGCGGCCACGACGAGCCGGCCGCGATCGAGGCGAGCGGCGCCTCGACGACCGAGCCGTTGGCGCAGGTGCTCGCCGGCGGGGTGCGCGAGCTCGACAGCGCCCGCCCCGGCGTCGCGCTCGCGCGCGTCGCCGAGGTCGCGCAGGGCGATCCGCCGGCGCGGGAGCGCCTGCTCTCCGGCGACATCCGCTCTCCGGCCGAGCTGCCCGAGGGGCCCACGCGGCGCGCGCTCGACGAGTTCCTCGCCGCGTTCGGCGATCGCGCGGTGCGCGAGGCCGAGCTGGCGACGCCGCGCTGGCGCGAGGATCCGTCGGCGGTGATGGGGATGCTCGTCTCGGCCGTGCGCTCCCCGGGCGACCCGGAGCGCGCGCTCGCCCGCGCTCGCGCCCTCGCGGATCGCGAGCTCGGCCTCCTCGAGACGCGCATCTCGGCGATCGAGCTCGCGGCCGTGCGCGCGCTCATCGCGCGCGCGCAGCGCTTCACCCGGCTCCGCGAGCGGATGCGGACCTGGGTGACGCGCGTCCTCGGCATGCTCCGCACCATCGCGCTCGACGTCGATCGGCGGCTCTGCCGCATCGATCCCACGCTCGAGCCGGGCAGCGTCTTCTTCTGCACCTACGACGAGCTGCTCGCCGCGCTCTCGAGCGGCCGCGCCGAGGTCGGCCACGTCGTCCGCCTCCGCCGCGCCGAGCACCTCCGCGACGCCGCGCGCCCCGATCCGCCGCCCACGTTCATCGGGCGGCCGCCGCCGGTCACGCCTTCGCCGCCGTCCGGAACGCGCCTGCAGGGGCTCCCCGCGAGCGGCGGCGTGGTCGAAGGGCCGGCGCGGGTGCTCGAGCCGGGCACGGCGCACCTCGACGTGGTCCGCGCCGGCGAGATCCTGGTCTCGCGCACGACCGACGTCGGCCTCTCGCCGCTCTTCCTGGTGGCGGCGGCGGTGGTCACCGAGCTCGGCGGGCCGCTCTCGCACGCGGCGGTCGTGGCCCGCGAGTACGGCGTCCCCGCCGTGGTCAACGTCCCCGGCGCGACCACCGCGATCCGCACCGGCGATCGCCTCCGCGTCGACGGCGACCGCGGCGTCGTGGAGAAGGTCGAGGAGCGCGGGCCGGCGTCGGGCCGCCCGAGCCAGGCGCCGCCCTCGCTGCGGTAGCGGCGGCGGCACCCTCCGGCGAGAACGCCTCGACGGCGGCCACAAAGCGTGGGAAGGGAGCCTCCGTGGTGGGCCGGACGATCGCAGCCTGGGCGCGGCGGGGGACCGCGGCGCTCATCCTCGCCGGCGCGCTCGTCGGGGCCGGCGCGCTGGCGCTCGCGGATCCGCCCAAGGCCGGGTTCGCGCCCGATCCGCCGGTCCTGGCCAGCCGCAAGCACTGGGTCTTCGAGATCACCTACCGCGGCGGCAAGGCCACGTTCGATCGCGCGCGGCCGATCACGCTGGCGAGCCCGGCCGGGAGCGCCCGGATGATGGGCCGCTTCGCGGTCGAGCTCTACGTCGGGCACGAGCTGCTCGACCGCGTCCGCTTCAACGTCCCGCTCACGGCCGAGGGGCCTCCCGAGAAGAGCCACCGGCGCACCTTCGGCCGCCCCACGTTCGAGAACGTGAACACGCGGGTGAAGGTGCAGATCGCCGACAACCCGCGGGCGACGTACGCGCTCCTCGTCGACCGCGCCACCGGCGAGACGCAGCGCGTCGCCTGGCCGCCCGAGGACGACGGGCGCCTCGTGCCGATGACGCCGCTGCCCGCCGCCACGGCGCCCGCGCCCCGCGATGACGCTGGCGCGCCGAAGTCCGGCTCCGACGCGGCCGCTCCGGCGGCGCCGGATGCATCGGCGCCTTCCAAAGGAAGCGCCGACGGCGGCCGAGCCCTCCCGCGCGACTGAAGAGGTGTCGGACAATCGTCCGACGGACGCCGCTCGAGGCTCGAGCCCAAGCGCGATCCGCTACGCGGTCGCTCGAGGTCCGACGCCTCTGCAGTTCGGGGGGGCGGGGGCGGGAGCCCCCGCTCGCGACTGACCCGCCGGAAGCCCGTGGGCGGGCCGTTCGAGCCCTTGTAGCCCGGCGCCACCGACCTGGGTTACCCTCGGGCCATGCGAGCTCGCTGGTCGTCCGCACTCGTCGTCGTCGCGCCGCTCCTCTTCGTCAGCGCCACCGCCTCGGCGCAGACGGCCGCCGCGCCGCCCGCCAAGGGCGCCGTCCGCAAGGACCCCGAGGGCAAGACGGGCATCAGCCCGTACATGGAGCAGATCGCGAAGGGCGAGGCGGCGTACGTCGCGCGCGACTTCCCGGCGGCGATCGCGGCGTTCCAGGAGGCCATCAAGCTCGACGGTCAGAAGATGCTCGGCTTCTACCGGCTCGGCGAGGCGCAGCTCAACAACGGCAAGCCCGACGAGGCCGACGCGACCTGGCAGGCGGCGCTCTCGAAGAAGGGCCCCGACGACCTCATGGCCAAGCTGCTCTTCGTGATCGCCGACCTTCGCGAGCGCCAGACCAAGCTCGACGCCGCGAAGGACGCGTGGGCGGCCTACGCCGCGTTCCTCCAGAACAACGCGAAGGCGGCCGGCTACCCGGCGACGCCGCCGGAGCGGCAGAAGGTCGGCGCCAAGCGCACCAAGGACCTGACCGACTACGCCGCGGTGAAGGACCGGATCGCCAAGCGCGAGGCCGAGCGCCAGAAGGAAGCCGAGGAGAACGCGAAGAAGGACAAGCTCAACCGCTGAGGTCCCAGGGCACCGGGCCCTCGTCCGTCCAGCGGTAGAAGCCTGCCCCCGTCTTCTTCCCGAGCCGGCCGGCGCGCACGAGGCGCCGCAGGATCGTCGGCGGGCGGAACTGCTCGCCGATCTCGCGCTGGAGGTGCTCGAGGATCGCCAGGCGCACGTCGAGCCCGACGAGATCGGTCAGCTTGAGCGGCCCCATGGGGTGGCGGTACCCGAGCTCCATCGCGCGATCGATGTCGGCGACCGAGGCGACGCCCGTCTCGACCATCCGCATCGCCTCGGCGCCGATGGCCACGCCGAGGCGGCTCGTCGCGAAGCCCGGCGTGTCGTTGACGAGGATCGGCGTCTTGCCGAGGCGGCGCGCGAACGCGAGGCACCGCGCGATGGTGCGCGCATCGGTGGGCAGACCCTTGACGATCTCGAGCAGCTCCATCACCGGCGGCGGGTTGAAGAAGTGCAACCCGATGGTGCGCGGGCCGGCGCCGATGCGCGTCCCGATCTCGGTAATCGACAGGCTCGAGGTGTTGGAGCCGAGGATGGCGCCCTCGGGCGCGAGCGCCTTCACCTTCCCGAGGATGTCGACCTTGAGCTCCATCTGCTCGGGCGCCGCCTCGATCACGAGATCGACGCCCGCCGCGGCCGCGCCGAGCTCCGGCGTGGCCACCAGCTTGACGACGAGCCCCTTCTGCGCGTCGGCATCGAGCTTCCCCTTCTGCACGAGCCGCTCGGTCGTGTGGTGGACCTGCTCGATCGCCTTGTGCACGCGGGCGTGGTCGACGTCGTAGAGGTGCGTGACGCAGCCGGCGGCGGCGGTCACCTGCGCGATGCCCTGGCCCATCGTCCCGGTCCCGAGGACCAGGACGGTGCGGATGTCGTCGGCGTTCATGGGACCCTCAGTGCGCGGGCGCCGGGGGCGCTGGTGCGGCGGGAACGGCCGGCGCGCCGGTCGCGCCGGCCTGCCCGCGCTTCTGCTGGGCCTCGATGACGCGGCGGCGAATCTCGGCGAGCTGCTCGGGCGACCGCTCGGGCAACGGGCGCCCCGACGCGCCGGCCGGGGGCTGCACGCCGCCGGGGGGCTGGACCGGGCGCAGCGCCGGCATGGCCGGCGTCGCCGCGGGCGCCACCGCGCTCGGCGCCGGCGCGGCGGCGGCGCCGAGCTTCCCCTCGTCCGCGGCGCTCGCGAGCGCGTAGACCGCGGCCCCGAGGAAGAGCGCGAGGCCCACCGCCGGCACCCAGCTCGCGGTGCGAGGCTCGCCGGGGCCGAGCTCGCTCGCGGGCGTGTCGTCGAAGCCGTGATCGCCGTGGTCGTGGGCCGCGTGGGCGGTGGCGGCGCCGTGCGGCGCGTCGTGCGACGAGCTCATGGGCCGCCGAGCCTAGTCGGAGTCGGTCAGCGGCGCCAGCCGAGCCCGAAGTCGTCGGCGGGGACGAGGCGCGAGGTGAAGAACACCCGCACCGTGCCGACCTCGGCGCGCGCGCCGCTCAGGGTGAACGGCACCCGGCGCGTCTCGCCGACGAGCTGCAGCGTCACGTCGCCGCGCATGAACTCGCCCGGATCGCCGCCGCTGACGCGCGTGATCTCGAGCACGTAGCTGCCGGACGGCAAGCCGGACAGCGCCAGGGCCTCGGTGCGGGTGCTCTGGACGTCGCGCGCCGTCACCGTCCCCTTGCCGGCCGAGCCGAGCCAGGAGATGCGCCGGCCCTGCGCGTCGATGAGCGCGATGTCGAGGTCGGCGCCTCCGGTCCACTCGGCCGTGACCCGGACGTCGCCGCGGAGATCGCCGACCTTCGCCGGCTGCGCGATCAGCAGGCGATCGACCGCGTCGCGGACCTTGTCGCCGGCGTCGCTCTTGAGGAGGCTCGCCAGGTCGACGAGCCCCTGGTTGCGCGCGCAGCGGACCGCGTCGGCCACGAGCTTGGCGTCGCCCGGCGCGAGATCGGCGAGCGCGATGCGGTGCTCGCAGGCGAGCGCGAGGTTGTTCGCAGCCTCGTGGAGCTCGGCGAGGCGGACCTGCGGCGCCTTGTCGCCGGGGCGCACGTCGGCGAGCCCGCCGAGGATGCGGATGGCGCGGTCGCGATCGCCCTGCCGCGCCGCGAGATCGGCGCGCGCCATGATCGCTTCGGGATCGAGCGCGTCGCGTCCCGCCCACTTGGCGGTGAGCTCCTGCGCCTCGCCGATGCGACCGGAGGTCGAATACAGGGCGAAGAGCTCGACCGTCTTGTCGCGGCTGTCGGGCTGCGTCTGGAGCGCGCTCTCGGCGACGACCAGCTTGCTCGCGTTCTGCTGCGCGAGCGAGTTCAGCGCCTCGAAGCTGGCCTTGCGGTCGAAGACGCGGCGCATCGGGACCATGCGGCGCCGGGGGGGCGGCGGAGGCTCGCGCCAGCGATCCCTCGACAGGTCGGCGGGACCGGCGACCTTCGACTCCGGCGCCGGGCGGCTCGCCGGGGGCGCCATCGTCGCCGCCGGCGGCGCCATGGGGACGCCCGCGGAGCCGCGGCCGACGCCGCCGCCGCCGCCCGGGAAGTCTCCGTCGAAGGCGTCGTCCATCGCGCGCTTCGGCTTCTTCGCCGGCGAGGCGGTGCTCCCGCCGACGTCGAACCCGTTGATCTCGGCCTTCTCGGCGGGCTTCTCCTCGGCCTCGCCCTCGGCGTCGGCGCTGGAGCTCTGGGCCTGCGTCTCGCCGGTGAAGACGGGGGCGACGCTGCTCCGCTCGAGGCCGAACGCGTTGAACATGGCCTCGCTCTCGAGCACGAGCAGCGAGGTGAAGCGGCTCGCGACCGCGAAGCGCCGCGAGAGCTCGATCACCGCCGGCTTCTGCGCGTCGGCGCCGATGCGCTCGAGCTCGGCGATCTTCGCGGCGGCGTAGAGCCGGGGCACGAAGGCGTTGCCGGCGCTCGTCGAGGCGACGATCGTGGTCGGGTACGTCTGCTCGAAGCGCTCGCCGGCGACCCGGCCGCGGAGCCGGATCGAGCCGCTCACCTCGCTGCCGGAGCTCATGCGCGCGACGATGAACGCCTCGCCGCCGGCCCGGATCGGGTCGAGCTTGCCCGGCGTCACCTGGGTGAGACCGGGAGGCAGCTCGACCTCGGGATCGCGCAGCACCACGCCGTACGCCGCGCCGAGGACGTCGAGCGCCGCGCTCGAGACCTTCTGGCCGGGCACGTAGGGCACGACCACGCCGCCGCCGCCGCGCGCCAGCGCCGCGAGCGAGGTGGTGTCGGCGTCGGCGCCGAGCGCCACCGCGACGACGGCCGCGTCGCCCGCCGGGAGCGCCGTGCGCACCGCCGACTCGAGGTGACCCGGCTTGGTCGGCCCGACGCTGGGCGTACCGTCGCCGAGGTAGATGATGCGGAGCTCCTTGCCCGACGCGCCGCCGGCCGCCGATCGCGCGGCGCTCATCGCGGCGGCGAGATCGCTGCCGCCGTCCGGCTCGATCCCGCCGAGGAAGCGCTCCACGTCGCCCGCGGCCGCCGCGCTCGGCGACATCGGCGCGCCCACCAGCGACCGGCCCTCGCCGGCCATCGATCGGCAGGCGGTGTCGCACGCGAGCATTGCGAACGAGTCGCGCCGGTCCATCTCGCGCACGATCGACGACGCCAGGCGCGTCGCCCGCGCGAAGCGCTCGCCCACCATCGACCGGCTGGCGTCGACCACGATGACGTGGTGCCGCTCCTTCGCCTCCTGCCAGCGCGGCAGCTTGGGCCGCACCGCGATGGCGACGTAGGGCGAGCCGTCGGTGGCGATCGCGGTCGCCGCCTCGGCGGCCGCCTTCTCCTCGGCGGTCTTCGCCTTGGTGGCCGCCGGCCCGGTGAGCGCGGGCCCGGTGGGCGCGGCGAGCGGGTCCATGCGGTACGCCCAGGCGGTGACCTCCTTGTCGCGATCCGGGAGCGCGTACTCGACCGTGAGATCGCCGGCCGGCACGAACCCGTCCGCGTGCAGCACCCGCCGCTCGGCGTCGCCGTCGCCGGCCGAGGCCTGGGTGAGCTCGTAGCCCCGCGTCTGGACGCCGAACTCCTTGTCGTGACCGAGGAGCTGCAGATCGAGATCGAACGAGTCGACCTTGGTGGTGCCGCTGGCGTCGTGCGCGAGCGGGTAGGTGAAGCGGCGCACGCCCGCGGCCTGCTCGACCACCTGGGTGTAGGTCAGGATCACGCGCCGCGAGCCGCGCTTCGGGATCGGGAAGATCTTGAGCTCGAAGCGGCCGCCGCGCTGCCACTCGAGCAGCGCCGGATCGCGCCAGGGGCCGGGGACCCAGATGATCTCCTCGCGCGGCTTCGGCTGCTTCGGGGCCGCGTTCTGGATGACGCCGCGCCAGATCGCCGCCCCCTTGTCGCGGTCGACGAAGGCGCCGTCGACGAGCTTGCCGTCCACCTCGAGCGCGAGGCGCTCGATCTGGGCGCCGGGCGGGAGCGGGAAGCGGAAGATGCCCTCGAGCTCCTCGTCGGTGTCGTTGGCGAAGGTCTCGTCGACCTCGGTGCGGGCCACGACGTCGACGACGCGCACCTTCACCGAGTGCCTGGCGAGGCGGACGGCGTGGTCCTTCTCCTTCGCCTGGCCGGGCCGCTTGGCGCGGAGCTCGCCGAGGCCGCGCAGCACGGGGGCGTCGGCCTCCTCGGGCGTACGGTCGCTCCACTCGAGCACGTCGGCGAGCGACGACGAGCTGGCGACGACCGTCTCGCCGCGGCGCGGGACGACGGCCTCCTCGCCGGCGCGCACCTCGGTCCACTTGGCGCCCTCGGCGCGGACGCGCACGGCGCCGCGCGCGACCTCGACCGTGGCGCGCTCGCCCGTCGCGGTGACCGCGAGCTTCGTGCCCAGCACCTCGATCTCGCCGTGCGGGAACGCGAGGTGGGCCGGCGGCCCGCCCTCGACCTTCGCCACGTCGAGCGCGATCGTCCCCTGCCCGATGGTGAGGCTGCGCGGCGCGGCGGCGCCGAGCTCGATCTCGGAGCCGCGGTCCATGCTCAGCTCGGTGCCGTCGGCGAGCGCGACGTGCGCGCGCGTGCGCGCGTCGGTGCGCAGGCGGGTGCCGGCTTTCACCTCGGCGCCGTCCGCGATCGGCGCGCAGGCTCCGGAGGCGTCGCACGCCTCGAGGCCGCCGGCCGTGTCGGCGGCGGCGCGCGAGACGCCGGCGATCTTGCCCGACCACGCGTCGGATCCGCCCGCGACCGTGGGGCCGGTGATCTTGCTGCGGACGAGCATGCCCGCGGCCGCGGCGGCGGCCATCACGCCGACGGCGGCGAAGACGACGGTGCGGCGGCGGAGCGTCGAGACCTTGGCCGGAGCCTGGGCGCGCGGGGGCTCGGCGGCTCGCGCGGGCGCGGCGAGCTCGGCGGCGCGCACCGGCTTCACGTCCTCGATGGGCTCCGGGTGCGTCTTCGCCTCGATGCTGCCGCTGTGCGCCGCGCGCGCGTCCGACGCGTGCGAGTCCGACGGCGCCGCCGAGCTCTCCTCCGAGGCCCGAGGGGGTAGCTCGGGCGCGGCGGCGGGCGCGGAGTCGTCGGGGCGGGTCGGCGGCACCGGGCGCTCGCCGGCCTGGGCCGCAGGCGCCTCGCTGGCGACGAGCGTCTCAGGGGCGGGAGCGCCGCCGGCCGGCACCGCGCCGTCGATCTTCGCGAGCGGCGAGAACGCCGTCGGAGCCGTCGCGCGCGCGCTCGTCTCCCGTGCATCTCCGGTGACGAGCGTCGCGCACTTCGCCTTCTCGGCCGCCGCGGCGTCGGTCCCGGCGACCGGCCGCCGCTCGGTCTCTGCCGGGGCGGGGAGCTGCTCCTCGAGGCGCGCGATCAGCGCCTCCGCGAAGCCCTCCGGCGCCCGAAAGTCGGCGCCCGCCCAGCCGGCGAGCTCGGCGGCGCGCGACGCGTCGTGCTTGAGGTCGCGGCAGCCGTCGCACTCGGCGATGTGATCGTAGAGCCGCGCCGAGGCGGATCCGTCGAGCACCTCGCTCAGACTCTCCTCGACCTCGCGGCAAAGCTCCTGGTTCGACGTCGTCATCGCCCTACTCCTCGCTCAGATCCGCCCGCATCCGGGCCAGCGCGCGGCTGACGCGCTTGCGCGCCGCCGCCTCATCCACGCCGCACGCGACCGCCAGCTCGCGGAACGACAGCTCGGCGTCGTACCGGAGCACCACCGCCTCGCGCTCGCTCGGCTTCAGCTTGGCGAGCGCCTTGCGCGCCCGCAGCGCGCGCTCGCGCTCGAGGGCGAGCTCGCCGGCGTCGGCGCCGCGCCCCGTGTCGTGAACCAGCTTGAGCCGCGACTCGCGCCGCGCCCGCATCTCGGTGTGGCGCCCGCAGATGCGCCGCGCGATCCCGAAGAGCCAGGCGCGGACGCTGCCATCGCCGCGGTACTGCGCCATCCCGCCGTACGCCGCGAGCAACGTCTCCTGGACGAGCTCCTCGCTCTCGGCCTGCGAGCCGGTGAACGCCATGC
This sequence comes from uncultured Polyangiaceae bacterium, assembly GCA_964372055.1. Classification (GTDB taxonomy): domain Bacteria; phylum Myxococcota_A; class Polyangia; order Polyangiales; family Polyangiaceae; genus CAYJPW01. The sequence continues at coordinate 69,731 of CAYJPW010000015.1, read as the reverse complement.
AGAGCCGCCCGAGCGGCGCGGCGTACGCGCGCGCGCACCGGGCCAGCGCCTGGCGGTGGTCCCCCGCCGCGATCAGGCGCTCGATGGCCCGCGCCTCGTCGGCCCGCTGGGCCTCCGCCGCCACAGGCGCCTCCGCGCGCGCTAGCCCCGCCGACATGTCTGCCTCATCAACCGCCATGTTTCACCGTCGCTTGCGTTTGTGACCGCTACGTCGAGGAGGAATTTCCGCGGTGTGAGCCCGTGTACGTCTCACGCTGTCGTCCGATCCTGGCGGCGCCTGCCGCGCCGTAGACAGGCATCAACTCGCTCTCATCCGGCGGCGCTTGGCGCCGGGCGGGTCGGTACGGCCCGCCCTTTGCACAGCGTCCGCGGACGCCCCATCCTTGTCGACCCGAGGAGCCGCAGCAGGACCATGTCGAACCTCGCGAACCCCCCCGCCACCCGCTCCCACACCGCGCCCGCCGAAGCCGCGCCGACCGAGGGCCGCCAACCAGGCTACACTCGGGCCGTGAAGAACGGGCAACACTCCCTCGTGACCCCGAGGCGCGCTCCCCTCTGGCTGGGGCTCGCCGCGGCCGGTCTGATCGCGGCCCCGGCGACGGCATTCGCCCAGGAGGCCCAGGGCGGCGACGACGCCCCCGCGGAGGCCGACGCGGGGCTCGCGAAGCTCAAGGCCGCCGCGGACCGCGCCGTCGCCGAGGCGGCGAAGAAGCAGGCGCAAGCCAAGCCCGCCGCCGACAAGCCCGCCGACAAGGGCGACAAGGACAAGGCCGACAAGGACAAGAAAGAGCCCTCCCCCGAGGAGCGGGCCCTCCGCGGCGTCGTCGGCATCGAGCGCGGCGGTCAGGTCGTCGGCCTCGGGGCGGTGCTCGCGGGCGACGGCCGCATCCTCACCGCGCTCTCGCCGCTCGCGCACGGCAACGATCTCGAGGCGCGCTTCGCCGACGGCAGCACCGTCCGGGTCAAGCTCGGTCACCACGACCGCATGTGGGATCTCGCGCTGCTGGTGCCGCAGACCGGCAAGTGGCCGGAAGGCGTGGCCGCATCGTCGCGCGATCCCGTTCGGCCGGACGCGAGCATCCACGCGTTCACCCTCTCGCGCGGCAAGCCGGCCGTCGCCGCCGTGACCTTGCGATCCCATCGCACGCTGCTCGGCGGCGACGACAAGTCGCTCGACAACGCCATCGAGATCGGGTCGCGCGTGAGCCCGAACGATCTCGGCTCGCCCATCATCGACGAGGACGGCCGCGTGGTCGGCGTCGTCGGGCGCGGCTGCGCGCCCAACGAGGGCCGGCCCTGCACCCCGGTCGCGTTCGGCGTCCCCATCGCCGCGATCAAAGGCTTCCTGCGATCGGTGCCGGCGAGCGCCGTGGCGCCCCCGGCCTGGCTCGGAATCCAGGGCGTGAGCGAGACGGGCGCGGTGGCGAAGGGCGTCCGCGTCCTGGTCGTCCACCCCGAGAGCCCGGCCGACGAGGCCCACCTCAAGGGCGGCGATCGCTCGATCTCGGACACGATCCTCGCCGTCGACGGCGCGCCCGTCACCAGCCCCGAGATGCTCGCCGAGGTGATCCGCACCCACGCGGTGGGCGAGAAGGTGCCGATGGTGGTGTTCGGGCAGGGCAAGTACCGCACGGTCTCGGTCCTGCTCCGCGCCGCCCCCGACGCGAAGGCGAGCTCCGGTGCGCCGGCCCACCCGGCCGAGCTGCCGCCGCTCGCGGACGCGCCGCCGGCCGCAGCGCCGGCCGCCACGCGGCCTCCCGTCGTGCTGCCCAGGTGAGCAGGCCCGCCGCGGGCGCGCCCGTGACCGCGTGATTTTCCACGCGTTCGACGGGGACGCCGCTCGACGCCATTGACACGGTCTTCGCCGAACCGCCACGATCCCGCCCCGGCGCCAGCTCCCCGCGCCGCCTCCTCCCACCAGGGTGAACCGTGCCCCAGCCCTTCCGCATCGAAGTCGCCGGCGAAACGAACGTCGGACGCAAGCGCAACCACAACGAGGACAACTTCGCCATCATGGCGGAGTTCGGGCTCTTCCTCGTCGCCGACGGCATGGGCGGGCACGCGTCCGGCGAGGTCGCCTCGAAGATGGCGGTCGACGCCATGCAGGAGTTCTTCAGCCAAACGGCCGAAGACCCCGAGCGGACGTGGCCCTACAAGATGGACCGCTCGAAGGGCTACGAGGAGAACCGCCTCATCACCGGCATCAAGCTCGCCAACCTCCGCATCTACGAGACGGCGCAGCGCGAGTCGAAGAAGCGCGGCATGGGGACGACGTTCGTCGGGATCTTCACCGCGAACGACGGCGTCTACGTCGCCCACGTGGGCGACAGCCGCGTCTACCGCTTCCGCGACGGCAAGCTCGAGATGCTGACCGAGGACCACTCGCTCCTCAACGACTACATCAAGATGAAGCGCCTCACCGCCGAGGAGATCGCGAACTTCCCGCACAAGAACGTGATCGTGCGCGCGCTCGGGATGAAGGACACGGTCAAGGTGGACACGCGCTTCGAGGTACCCGCGCTCAACGACACGTACCTGCTCTGCTCCGACGGCCTCTCCGGCCCGGTCAGCGATCCCGAGATCGTCGGTGTGCTCTCGCAGCACGCCGATCTCAAGACCGCCGCGGCGAAGCTCATCGAGAAGGCGAACGAGAACGGCGGGCCCGACAACATCACCTGCGTCCTCGTGCGCTGGACGCACTGACGCACGCTGCGACGGATCGTTCGCGCGGTAATCCGGAGGGGCTCGAGCCGAGGCGCGATCCGCGTGCGGGGTCGCTCGTGCGCGATCGGGTGTCGACCCGGCCTCGCTGCGTCAGGGCAGCGCGCCGCTCCACGGGATCAGCACCAGGAACACCAGGGCGATCACCGCGAGCATCAACAGGCTCGTGAACAGGTACGTCGAGCGCGGCGAGGTCGCCGTGCTCCAACCGTCGCCGTAGAACTTCCCGCGCGAGCGGCGGCGGAGGCGCTTCTGCACGCCGGGCAGCAGCGCCGGCGCCACGGCTCCCGGCGGCGGGCGCAGCGCCGCGCGGAGGAGATCGCGGACGTCGACCTCGTCGATCTCCCCCGGCTCGTCGGGCGCGCCGGGTGCGTCGCTCTCGGCGAGCTCGGCCTCGCGGGCGCGGCTCCGAGCCTCGTCCTCCCGCTCGCGGTCGCGATCGCCCGGCTCGCTCATCTCTTGCTCCTGACGCTCTCGCCCATCGCCTTCTCCACGATCGCGCGGAGCTGCCCGCGGGCGCGGTGGATGCGGCTCTTCACGGTGCCGTCGGGGAGGCCGGTCACGGCCGCGATCTCCTCGTAGGAGAGGTCCTCCACGTCGCGCAGCACCAGCACCTCGCGGAAGTCGGGCTCGAGCTGGCCGATGGCGCGCTTGACCACGAGCTCGAGCTGCATGCCTTCGACGAGCTCGTCGGGGCGGCTCACGTCGCCGACGCTCACGCCCTTGGCGGCCGAGAACGGGACGCGCTCGGCCATGGCGTCGACGTCGTCCTGGTCGCCGGCGTGACGGCGCGCCAGGTACTTGGTCTTGTTCTTACAGAGGTTCACCGCGATTCGGTAAATCCAGGTCGAGAGCTTGGACTCGCCCCGGAACTGGTCGATCGCCTTGAACACCTGCACGAAGACTTCTTGGCTGAGATCCTCGGCCTCGTCACGCCGCCCGAGCATCCGGTAGACGAGCGCGAAGACCCGGCGCTCGTAGCCGGTGACGAGCTGGTTGAACGCCGCCTCGTCGCGCGCCACGAGCCGCGCGATGAACTGCGCCTCGGTCTCGTCCTGGGCCGCCAAGGGTGCCTACGGTAGGAGAGGTCGTGCCTCGCGTCGACAGCGACAGCACGGCGGCGGTGGAGTTCCGCACGCGCAAGGGGCGCAAGGCGCGCGGACCTCGGCTCCGTCCCGGCTCGCGCGGACTGAAGAGGTGTCGGACCCCCGCGCTTCGAGAGGCGTTGCTCGGACGACTGTCCGACACCTCTTCAGTTCCGGCGCGTGGATTCGAACCACGATTAGGGGATTCAAAGTCCCCCGTCCTGCCCTTGGACGACGCCGGATCGCTGGCCCCGGGGGGCCTCGGCGGACCATAGCGCGGGCGGTCGTCAGGGGCGAGAGCCGCGCCGGAGGCGGTGCTGGCCAGGCTCGGGGCGCGGCGGATCGAGGCGGCTCGCCTGCGCGGCGGGCTCGGCCAGCGGCACGGGCGGGGCGGTCGCGTGGTCGTCGGCCGGAGCCGGGATCGGGACCACGACCGCTGCCGCGAGGGCGGCGCAGCTCGCCGGGTCCGGGGCGACGCCCGCCTGCGGGGAACCGGCCACGCCCGAGGCTGCGACCCCGATGGCGCCCAACGCGACCGCCGACCCGACGGCAACCCAGCGCCCTCCCGCGGCCCGGCCGCGCCGCGCGAGCCCCGACCAGCGCGGCCAACGCCCCGAGCGCGGCAGCTCCACCGGAGGCGCCGCGGGCGTCGTCCGCGCCTCCCGATCGAGATCGGGCGGCGCGACGAGCGTCGGCACATCGACGCTCGAGCCCATCGGCGTCTCGGCGGCCGCGTCGTCCGCGCACAGGTCGAGCGCCGCGAGGGGATCGCTGCCGAGCCTCGTGACGAGCTCGAGGGGGTCGAGCGACGACGGGGCGCGGCGCGCGGCATCGTCTCGGGGATCCGGGGCCGCGACCTCGGCGCATGAGAGCTCCGGGACCTGAGCGATCGGGGTCCAGCACTCCATGCCCTCGCGCCAGACCCGCGACGTGAGGGGCACGAGGCCGCTGGCGATCGCGATCCAGAGCTCGAACGTGGACATCGTGTCGATGGCCGAGCCGCGGTCGACGCACCAGGCGTTGCGCGACGTGTGCGACACCGGAGCCTCTTCCTCCGCCTGCTCGGGCGGGCTCGCCGCGGGGGCGGGCAGCGTCGGGGCCATCGATCGGAGGGACGGCGGCGGCAGCTCGGGGTGGGAGGGGCCGTCACCCACGAAAATGTCGGCGCGGCAGCGCGGGCACGCCGCCCGCAGGCAGGCCCCGGCCGGCACGGCGACCGCGACGCGGTAGGTGGTTTGGCAGGCTGCGCACGAGACCTTCATGCTCCCAGTCCTCACTGTCGGCCGGCCGCGGATGGACCGGCGCCGTCACCTCGCGCGGTCGCGCGGGTCCGCCCCCCAACGAGGGCGTGGTGCGGGTCCCCCACCCGCAACGGGTCGGCAGCGCGGCTGCCGTTCCTAGTGACGCCCTCGGTATCCGGTCTGGGCGCCGAGGGCCAAGAAAAGGGCGCCGGCCCAGCGCGGCCGAAGACGCGCTCGAGAACCCGGATTTTTCACAGGGAGCCGGGGAGACAGGGAGGGATTTCTTCCGGTCGTGGACGCCAAAAGCGGGGGGGGCACCTGGAGCGACCCCAGAAATCCTCCCCGACTCCCCGGCTCCCTGTGAATTTTCGTGATCACGCCCTCCGCGACCGGCCATGGCGAGGTGGGGTCCACCCGCCGGCCGGCGGAGACTCGCTTCCGCGTCGAGAGGCGCGGTACGCTCGCCCCGAGGGTGATCGCATGCGCGCTCGAGCTTCCTTTCAACTGGCGCTGATCTTTCTGTTGGTGCTCGCCGGGCTCGGGTGTGGTCGCTCGACGCTCGCCCCCAGCCCGCTCGACAACGGCGGCGTCGGCGGGCAGGGCGGCGCGCCGCCGGCGTGCACGCCCGCGAATTGTCCCGACGGCTGCTGCACCGAGCAGGGCACCTGCGCGCTCGGCGCCGACGCGGTCGCGTGCGGCACGAACGGCCAGGCGTGCGTCGACTGCGGCTCCGACGTCTGCCAGCCCGACACGCGGACCTGCGTCGGCGGCTGCACCTGCGGCAACCTGGTCTGCGAGGCCGACTGCGGCGAGGACGCGATCGCCTGCCCCTCCGACTGCAGCTGCCAGCCCGGCTCGTTCTGCGGCGACGGCGCCTGCAGCCCCGGCTGCGGCGAGGACGCGACCTCGTGCCCCGCCGACTGCTTCGGCGGATGCCTCTGCGGCAACTTCGCCTGCCAGCCCGAGTGCGGCGAGAACCCCGGCAACTGCGCCACCGACTGCGGCGCCTGCCCTCCCAACGTCTTCTGCGGGGACGGCAAGTGCCAGATGGAGTGCGGCGAGGGCCCCGCCTCGTGCCCGCTCGATTGCACCTGCAACCCGGGCGCGATCTGCGGCGACGGCAAGTGCGACCTCGGCTGCGGCGAGGACTCGTTCAACTGCCCCTTCGATTGTGGCTCCGAGTGCGTCTGCGGCGACTTCGTCTGCGACGCGCAGTGCGGCGAGAGCCCGCTCAACTGCCCCTTCGACTGCGGGCAGTCCTGCGTCTGCGGCGATCTCGTCTGCCAGCCCGAGTGCGGCGAAGATCCGTTCAGCTGCTCGTTCGACTGCAACCCGTGCGGCGGCTTCACCTGCGGCAACTTCGTCTGCGAGCCCCAGTGCGCCGAGGATCCGTTCAGCTGCCCGCTCGACTGCCAGAGCTGCCTCTGCGGCAACGCCCAGTGCCAGCCCCAGTGCGGCGAGAGCCCGGCGAGCTGCCCCCTCGACTGCGCAGCGCCGTGCATCTGCGGCAACGCCCAGTGCCAGCCCCAGTGCGGCGAGAGCGCCAACACCTGCCCGCAGGACTGCGCGCTGCCCTGCGCTTGCGGCAACGCCCAGTGCCAGCCCCAGTGCGGCGAGAACGAGCTGAGCTGCCCCCAGGACTGCGCGCTGCCGTGCCTCTGCGGCAACGCCAAGTGCGAGCCCCAGTGCGGCGAGAACCCGTTCAGCTGCCCCCAGGACTGCGCCCAGCCGTGCGTCTGCGGCGACGCCCAGTGCCAGCCCCAGTGCGGCGAGAGCCCGAACAGCTGCCCGCAGGACTGCGCTCCGCCCTGCGTCTGCGGCAACGCCCAGTGCCAGCCTCAGTGCGGCGAGAACCAGAACAGCTGCCCCCAGGACTGCGCGCCGCCCTGCCTCTGCGGCAACGCCCAGTGCCAGCCTCAATGCGGCGAGAACGACGTGACCTGCCCGCAGGACTGCCAGCAGCCGTGCGTCTGCGGCAACGCCCAGTGCCAGCCGCAGTGCGGCGAGACCAACGCGAGCTGCCCGCAGGACTGCGCGCAGCCGTGCGTCTGCGGCAACGCCCAGTGCCAGCCCCAGTGCGGCGAGACGCCTGCCAGCTGTCCGCAGGACTGCCAGCAGCCGTGCGTCTGCGGCAACGCCCAGTGCCAGCCCCAGTGCGGCGAGACCAACGCGAGCTGCCCGCAGGACTGCGCGCCCCAGTGCGTCTGCGGCGACATGAAGTGCGACGCGCTCTGCGGCGAGAGCCCGGCCACCTGCCCCCAGGACTGCCCGCTCGGCTGCGTCTGCGGCAACGCCGTCTGCCAGGCGCAGTGCGGCGAGACGCCCGCGAGCTGCCCGCAGGACTGCCAGCAGCCCTGCATCTGCGGCAACG
>CAYJPW010000015.1:55632-62213 GCA_964372055.1 uncultured Polyangiaceae bacterium | reverse complement strand
CCCAGTGCCAGCCCCAGTGCGGCGAGAGCTCCAACAACTGCCCGCAGGACTGCCCCGTCGCCTGCGTCTGCGGCAACGCGCAGTGCGAGGCGGCGTGCGGCGAGACGTCGCTCAGCTGCCCGCAGGACTGCCCCGCCGCCTGCATCTGCGGCAACGCCCAGTGCCAGCCCCAGTGCGGCGAGAGCTCCAACAACTGCCCGCAGGACTGCCCGGCTGCCTGCGTCTGCGGCAACGCCCAGTGCCAGCCTCAGTGCGGCGAGACCTCCAACAGCTGTCCGCAGGACTGCCCCGCGGCGTGCGTCTGCGGCAACGCGGTCTGCCAGGCGCAGTGCGGCGAAAGCCTCGCGACCTGCCCGCAGGACTGCCCGGCGAGCTGCCAGTGCGGCGACGGGCTCTGCCAGGCGCAGTGCGGCGAGAACGTCCTCTCCTGCCCCGGCGACTGCGCCGTCGTCTGCGCGTGCGGGAACCTCTTCTGCGAGGCGGGCTGCGGCGAGACGCCGGTGACCTGCCCCGAGGACTGCCCGACGTGCATCTGCGGCGACAGCCAGTGCAAGCCCCAGTGCGGCGAGACCAACGCGAGCTGCCCGCAGGACTGCCCCGCCGGCTGCGTCTGCGGCGACAGCGTCTGCGATCCCGCCTGCGGCGAGACGGTCCTCACCTGCTCGCAGGACTGCGTCCTCCCCTGCGCCTGCGGCAACTTCACCTGCGAGGCGCAGTGCGGCGAGACGCAGAACACCTGCCCGCAGGACTGCGGCCCGCCCTGCCTCTGCGGCGACTTCTTCTGCGACCCCGCCTGCGGCGAGGATCCGTTCAGCTGCCCGCAGGACTGCGGCGCCATCTGCCAGTGCGGCGACTTCTTCTGCGACCCCGCCTGCGGCGAGGACGCCTTCAGCTGCCCGCAGGACTGCTCGCAGATGTGCGCCTGCGGCAACTTCTTCTGCGAGCCGCAGTGCGGCGAGAGCCAGTTCTCGTGCCCCACCGACTGCTTCGCCGCCTGCCAGTGCGGCGACGCGTTCTGCGATCCGGCCTGCGGCGAGACCGTCCTCAACTGCGCGCCGGACTGCGCCCAGATCTGCGCCTGCGGCAACTTCTTGTGCGAGGCGCAGTGCGGCGAGACCCCGTTCTCGTGCCCCAACGACTGCGGCGGCGGCTGCCTCTGCGGCGACTTCAACTGCAACCCCGCGTGCGGGGAGGACCCGCTGTCCTGCCCGCAGGACTGCGGCGGCAGCTGCCTCTGCGGAGACGCCTTCTGCGACGCGAGCTGCGGCGAGAACGTGTTCACCTGCCAGCCCGATTGCCTCGCGTTCTGCGCCTGCGGAAACTTCTTCTGCGAGCCGCAATGCGGCGAGAGCCCGTTCACCTGCCCCTTCGACTGCTGAGATCGCGTCCGCCCGGGGCGCGCCGCACGCGTGGGAAGCGGCGGAGCCATCGGCTACGCCGCATCGCGCCAGGCGCCGCGTCGCCGAGGCGCGGTGGGAGGCGCGGCTGGGGCTGTGAGCGCCAGCGGCCTTCGCCGAAGAAATCAAGCGCATCGGTCAATTGACGGTGCGCAAGATCCGACGCCCTTGTAAGATGCTCGACCTCCTTCCTCGGCAGACGTGAGGTGTGTGATGACCGCGTTTCGAAGCGTGCTCCCCGTCGCGATCGCGTGCGGCCTCGTTGCGTGCGGCGGCAGCGACGAATCCAGCTCCTCCGGGCCCGAGCCCGATCCGAGCCTCTTGACCTTCAACACCGGCGAGTTCGAGGTGCCGCCGGGCGACGTGTTCGAGTGCTTCTACACCGACACCTTCACCGAGAAGGAGCTCAGCATCACGTCGGCCAAGGGGCAGCAGGGGCCCGGCGGGCACCACATCGTCGCGTACTGGACCGACACGCCGCGGGATCCCCAGCACCACGCGTGCAACGACGACGAGATGGTCTCGTGGCACCAGATCGCCGGCAGCGCCGGAGAAGACGGCACCGGCGCCGAGGGTCTCGTCGGCCTCCCCGACGGCTTGGCGATCAAGGTGCCCGCGGGCAAGCAGCTCGTCCTCCAGGCGCACTACATCAACACGAGCGGCGCGCCGATGACGGTCAACGACACGGTCTCGCTCCAGACGGTCGAGCCCGCGGAGGTGAAGGCGTACGCCAACTACCTCGTGTTCCTGGACGAGGGCTTCGAGGTGCCGCCCCAGTCCACGTTCGAGAGCTCGACCACGTGCACCTTGACGCGCGACTTCGACACCGTGCTGCTCCTCGGCCACATGCACGAGTTCGGCAAGCACTACAGGCTCGAGCGCCTCGACGAGCTCGGTAACGTCGCCGAGACGCTCTACGACAAGGATTGGACGCCCTCGTACACCTCGCATCCGCCCGTCAGCAACTTCACGTACGACGCGCCGCTCGCGCTCAAGAAGGGGATGCGGCTGCGCCAGACGTGCAACTGGGACAACCCGTCGGGGGATCCGCTGCTCTTCCCGCGCGAGATGTGCCTCGCGTTCTTCTACTACTACCCCGACGCGGGGGAGCTCGTGTGCGAGCTCGATCCGCAGTGAGGGCCGTCTTCCTGTCGGCTGCGGCGGCGGTGGTCGCGCTGGCCGCGTGCAGCTCCAGCGAGAGCGGCGACGCGACGTCGACGACGACCGGCGCCGGAGGGTCGTCCAGCACGACCGGCGGCGCCGGCGGCGCGGGGGGCGATCCCACGCCCGATGCGTCCTGCATCCAGCCGGGCGATCACGGCAACAGCAAGGGCGTCGGCGAATATTGCTCTCCCGGCGGCGGGCAGTGCTCGCAGTTCGCCGAGGCGGGCCTCTGCCTCGCCGACGTCGGCCAGGACCAGTGGTTCTGCACGCGGATCGGCTGCGACGAGACGACCGACTGTGGCGAGGGTGCCGGCTGCCACCTCGAGGCCGGCGCCGGCTCTGCGTGCGTGCCCTGCGCATGCGACGACACGGCGGTCGGTTGCGGCGGCGGCGCGGGCGGCGCCGGCGGTGGAACCGGCGGCGCGGGCGGCGCCGGCGGTGGAACCGGCGGCGCGGGCGGCGCGGGCGGGAGCTGATCCGACGCCGGCGGGCTCCGTCGCGAGCGGGGCCGCGCCCCCGCGCCCAGCTCAGCGCCCGCGGATGACCTCGCAGCCCATGAACGCGCGCAGCGCCTCGGGGACGACGACGCTGCCGTCCTCCTGCTGGTACTGCTCGAGGATCGCGATCACGGTGCGGCCCACGGCGAGCGCCGAGCCGTTGAGCGTGTGCACGAAGCGCGGCTTGGCCTTCGGCTCGGGGCGGTAGCGGATCTGGGCGCGCCTCGCCTGGAAGTCGCCGAAATTCGAGCAGCTCGAGATCTCGCGGAAGTTGTTCTGCCCCGGGAGCCAGACCTCGAGGTCGTAGGTGCGCTGCGAGGCGAAGCCCATGTCGCCCGTGCACAACAGCGAGACGCGGTAGCGGAGCCCGAGGCGGCGCAGCACCTCCTCGGCGTGGCGGGTCAGGAGCTCGTGCTGCTCGGCCGAGCTCTCGGGCGTCGTGAAGCGCACCAGCTCGACCTTGTCGAACTGGTGCTGCCGGATGAGGCCGCGCACGTCCTTGCCGTGGCTCCCCGCCTCGGCGCGGAAGCAGGGCGTGTACGCGGTGTACGCGACCGGCAGCGCCGCGCCGTCGAGGATCTCGTCGGCGTGGAGATTCGTCACCGGGACCTCGGCCGTCGGGATCAGGTAGAGATCGTAGGAGCGATCCGGATCGCTCTTGCGCGTCTTGAAGAGGTCCTCCTCGAACTTCGGGAGCTGGCTCGTCCCGTAGAGGGCGCTGTCCTTGACCAGGAACGGCGGCAGCACCTCGGTGTAGCCGTGCTCCTTGGTGTGGAGGTCGAGCATGAACGAGATGAGCGCGCGCTCGAGCCGCGCCGCCGCGCCGAAGAGCACGGTGAAGCGCGCGCCCGAGATCTTCGCGGCGCGCTCGAAATCGAGGATCCCGAGCGCGGTGCCGAGGTCCCAGTGCGCCTTCGGGGCAAAGGTGTAGGTCTTCTCCTCGCCCCAGACGCGCACGACCTGGTTCTGCTCCTCGCTCTTGCCCTCCGGGACGCCGGGATCCGGCACGTTGGGCACCACCGCGAGCTCGCTCTGGATCTTCGCCTCGATCTCGTCGCGCGCTTTCTCCAGCTCCTTGACCTCGCCCGCGAGCGCCTTGAGCTCCTCGCGCTTCTGGGCGAACTCGGCCGACTTCTTGTCGGCCTTGGCCATCGCCTCGTTCGCTTGATTGCGGGCGGCCTGCTTGGCCTCGACGGCGGCGATCGCCGCTCGCCTCGCCTTGCCCAGCTCGGCGATGGGGGCGAGCGTCTCGGCGGCGCCCGGCGAGCGGCGCGCGAGCCCCGCCCGCACCTCGTCGAGGTGATCCATCACGTAGCGGAGGTCGAGCATGGTCCTAGGCCTTGCCGATCTGGCGGAGCACGAACTGGAGGATGCCGCCGTGCTGGTAGTAGTCGACCTCGTTCGGCGTATCGATCCGGAGCGTCACCTGGAAGGTCTTCGCCTTGCCGTCGGGCGCGGTCGCGGTGACGGTGACGCGCTTCTTGGGGGCGAGGCCCTCGGCGATGCCGCCGATGTCGAACGTCTCCTTGCCGGTGAGGCCGAGCGACTGCGCGTCCTGCCCGGCGTCGAACTCGAGCGGGAGCACGCCCATGCCCACGAGGTTCGAGCGGTGGATGCGCTCGAAGCTCTTGGCCAGCACCGCGCGGACGCCGAGGAGCATCGTGCCCTTGGCCGCCCAGTCGCGCGACGACCCGGTGCCGTACTCGGCGCCGGCGAGGATGACGAGGGGCACGCCGCGCTTCTGGTACTCCATCGCCGCGTCGTAGATGCTCATCTCGGTGCCCTCGGGGAGGAGCTGGGTGATCCCGCCCTCCTTGCCCGCCACCATCTGGTTCTTGATGCGGATGTTGGCGAACGTGCCGCGCATCATGACCTCGTGGTTGCCGCGGCGGGCGCCGTAGGAGTTGAAGTCCTTCGGCGAGACGCCCTCGGCGACCAGGTACTTCGCCGCGGGGCTCGTCGCGGCGATCGAGCCGGCCGGCGAGATGTGATCGGTCGTGACCGAGTCGCCGAGCACGGCGAGGGCGCGCGCGCCCTCGACGTCCTTGACCGGCGCCGGCTCCTTCGCGAGCTTCTCGAAGAAGGGCGGTCGCTTCACGTACGTCGACTTGGCATCCCACTCGAACGTCTGGCCCTTCGGGACCGAGAGGGCCCGCCACGCCTCGTCGCCCTCGAACACGGCGCCGTACTCGGTCCGGAACTGCTCGGGCTTCACGCTGGTCCGGATCGCCTCCTTCACCTCGTCCGACGTCGGCCAGATGTCTTTGAGGTAGACGGGTTTACCCGCCTTGTCCTGACCGATCGGGTCCTTCTGCAGATCGGTGTCCATCGTGCCGGCGAGCGCGTAGGCGACGACGAGCGGCGGGGAGGCGAGGTAGTTGAGGCGGACGTGCGGGTTGATGCGGCCCTCGAAGTTGCGGTTGCCCGAGAGGACGGCGGCGACGGCGAGATCGCTCTGCTTCACGGTGTCGGCGATGACGTCGGGCAGCGGACCCGAGTTGCCGATGCAGGTGGTGCAGCCGTAGCCGACGATGTTGAAGCCGAGCGCCTCGAGGCTCGGGAGCAGGCCGGCGTCGCGCAGGTAGTCGTTCACGACCTTCGACCCGGGGGCGAGCGAGGTCTTGACCCAGGGCTTGCGGGTGAGCCCCTTGGCGACCGCCTTCTTCGCCAGGAGCCCGGCGGCGAGCAGGACGGCCGGGTTCGAGGTGTTGGTGCACGAGGTGATGGCGGCGATGACCACGGCGCCGTGGCCGAGGGCGTAGCTCTGGCTGCCCTGGGTGACGTCGGCCTTGGTCGCGAGCTTGCCGAGCTCGGCGCCCGCGGGGGCGGCGCCGCCGACCCACGCCGAGACCTTCGCCGCGTCGACGCCGGCGAGCTCCTTCTCGAACGTCTGGTGGAGCGACTTGCGGTAGCTCGGCTTCACCTGCGCGAGCGCGACGCGGTCCTGCGGGCGCTTGGGGCCGGCGAGCGAGGGCTCGACCGTGCCGAGATCGAGCTCGAGCGTGTCGCTGAAGACCGGGTCCTTGCTCTGGTCGGTGCGGAAGAGGCGCTGCTCCTTGCAGTACGCCTCGACGAGCTCGACGAGCGCCTCGTCGCGCCCGGTGAAGCGCAGGTAGGCGATGGTCTCGGCGTCGACCGGGAAGAAGCCCATCGTGGCGCCGTACTCGGGCGCCATGTTGGCGATGGTCGCGCGATCCGGGAGCGAGAGGGCCGAGATGCCGTCGCCGTAGAACTCGACGAACTTGCCGACGACGCCCTTCTTCCGGAGCATCTGGGTCACGGTCAGGACCACGTCGGTCGCGGTCGCGCCCTCGCGCACGCTGCCGAACAGGCGGAAGCCGACGACCTGCGGGATGAGCATCGAGAGCGGCTGGCCGAGCATGGCCGCCTCGGCCTCGATGCCGCCGACACCCCAGCCGAGGACGCCGAGCGCGTTGATCATCGTCGTGTGCGAGTCGGTGCCGACGAGCGTGTCGGGGTAGGCGGCGCCGCCGTGGCCGCGGAAGACGACGCTGGCCAGGTA
>CAYJPW010000015.1:0-55622 GCA_964372055.1 uncultured Polyangiaceae bacterium | reverse complement strand
GGCCAGGTATTCGAGGTTGACCTGGTGGCAGATGCCGGTGCCCGGCGGCACGACGCGGAAGTTCTCGAACGCCTGCTGGCCCCAGCGGAGGAAGACGTAGCGCTCTTTGTTGCGCTCGTACTCGAGCTCGGTGTTGCGCGAGAGCGCGCTCGCCGAGGCGAACTCGTCGACCTGGACCGAGTGGTCGATGACGAGATCGACCGGCTGGAGCGGGTTGATCTTCTCGGCGGGGCTGCCCATCTTCACCACGGCCTCGCGCATCGCGGCGAGATCGACCACCGCCGGGACGCCGGTGAAGTCCTGGAGCAGCACGCGGGCGGGGTGGAAGGCGATCTCCTGCTCGGGCGTGGCCTTCGGGCTCCAGCCGAGCACGGCCTCGACGTGCTCGCGCCTCACGACGCGGCCATCCTCGTGGCGGAGGAGGTTCTCGAGCAGGACGCGCAGCGAGAACGGCAGCCGCTCGATCGCGGCCGCGTCGAGCTTCGCGAGGCGGTGGATCGCGTACGACTTGCCCGAGACCTGGAGGGTGCCCTTCGTGCCGAAGCTGTCGCTCATGAGGGCGCTTTTTGTCGCGATCCGATCCGGAATCAAGACCCGCCTTCGAGATCGACGCCGCGCCGGCCAGGCGGCGCTAGGATCGGGGCGTGTGCGGGCGTTTCACCCTGATCGTGCCGGACTTCGAGACCCTGGCGAGGGCCCTCGGCGTCGATCACGCGCCGGACGATCAGTCGTGGGCGGAGCGCGCCGCCGCCTACCGGCCTCGCTTCAACGTCGCCCCGACCGATCCGCACTGGATCGTGCGCATCAAGGAGGAGCGCCGCGAGCTCGTCCCGGCGCGCTGGGGCCTGGTGAACAGCTGGTCCAAGGACCCGAGCGGGGCGTTCAAGCAGATCAACGCGCGCGCCGAGACCGCGCGCACGCGGCCCGCGTTCCGCGAGGCGTTCGAGAAGCGCCGCTGCGTCGTGCCGGCGGACGGGTTCTTCGAGTGGGTCGGCCCGAAGACCGGGCGCCGCCCGATCTGGTTCCACGCGCCGCCCGCGCGCGAGGGCGAGCCGCCGGGCCTGCTGCTCCTCGCGGGGCTCTACGAATCGTGGCGCGATCCGGGCCGTGACGCGTGGATGCGAACGTTCACCATCCTGACGACCGCCGCGAACGACGTGGTCGCGGTGGCGCACGACCGGATGCCGGCGATGCTCGCGCCGGAAGAGGTCGGCGAGTGGCTCCACGGCGCCGACGCCTCGCTGCTGCGGCCGGCGCCGCACGACGCGCTGGTGCCGACGTTCGTCTCGCCGCGGGTGAACTCCGTCAAGAACGACGACGCGGCGTGCCTCGAGGAGGTCGCCGCGCCCGCGCCCGAGGCGCCTTCTCTCACCGGCAAGCGGACCGCGGCACGCTCTTCCGATCGCGCCGCTAGCCGCCGCGCCGGCGCTCCTGCGCCGCGCGCGTCCGCGGCTCCGGCCGACGACGGGCCGCTGTTCGCGCCGCGCGGGCCGGTCCGGCCACCGCGATGATGCGCTCGCCCGAGGTCTCGTGCGTGGTCATCTGACGGCGAGAGGGGAGCCGTAGGGCTTGTCATGCGGTCGATCCGCGTCGTCGCCACTGGACGTGGGGCGCGCCTGGATCGACCGCAGGAGATCCTCCCTGTCTCCCCGTCTCCCCGTGAAATCCGACCGGGGCGCTCAGCGAGACGCCCGCGACCGCTGACCCTTGGCGCTCGACTGCGCCTTGCGACCGCCGCGCGCGCCGGCGGACGGCTTCGCTCGGCGCCCGCCCCGCGACGCTGCGGCCTTCGAGGGTCTCCCGCGCGACGGGGCGGCGCGCTTCGCCCCGCGCTTCGCCGGGGCGCGCTGCGGCTGCGCTCGCTTCGCGGCCGCGCGCGACGGGCGACGGCGTGCTCTGCGGCCCGGGGGCGCGACGCCTTCCATCTCGAGCGCGGCGGCGAGCAGCGGCCGGTGGCCCTGCTCGAGGCACTCGTCGAAGCGCAGCTCGAGGCGCTTGCCCATGTCCTCGAGCTGCGCCTCCTCGCAAGCGTCCTCCACGCGCGGGAAGAGCTCGTCCTGCTCCTCCTCGACGTGGTGATGGACGATCTCCTTGAGCACGTGGCAGCGCGCGTCGAAGTCGGCGTCGCCGGGGCGCGCCTCGAGGAACCGGCGGAGCTGGTACTCGGTGAGCGCGTGCTCCTCGAGCGACTCGCCGAGCTCCTCCTCCTCGAGCGCCTCGGCGGCCTCCGGGTAGAAGATCTCCTTCTCGATCACCGAGTGGGCGACGAGCTTGTCGGCGAGCTCCTCGCGGAGCTGCATCTTCTCGCGGTCGCCCGCGGACTCGATGCGCGAGAACAGGTCGTCCACTTCTTCGTGCTGGGACTTCAGGAGGTCGGTTGCCTTCATGGGAGCTCCTTCGCGCTCGATGGCCGTGACCTGCGCGAAGCGTGCCAGGCGCGCTGCGGAGCGCGGGGGCGGCCCGCGCGTGTGCAAACCGCTCACGGTAAGAGGTACAAGGAGGCATGGCGAAGCCCGCGGGGCGAGGCGAGGCGGCGGGGCCCGAGCTCGTCTGGCCGGGCAAGCGCCGTCCGCCGCGCGCGCGCCGCGCCGTGAGCGTCGACGCGCTGGAGGTGTGGGGCGCGCCTCGAGGCGCTCCGCGGAACCGCCTCATCGCCGGGGACAACCTCGACGTCATGGCGGCGCTCGCCGGTGAGCTCGCCGGGACGGTGGACCTCGTCTACCTCGATCCGCCGTTCGCGACGGGCGGCGACTTCGCCTTCAGCGCCCGCGTCGCCGGCGCGGACGGTAAGCCGGAGCGCGACCGGTCCGAGGTGGCGTACCGCGATCGGTGGAGCAAGGGGCTCGGCGACTACCTCGGCGCGATGCGCGACCGCCTCGTCCTCGCACGCGAGCTGCTCTCGGAGCGGGGGACGATCTTCCTGCACTGCGACTGGCACGTAGGCCACCTGCTCCGGTGCCTGCTGGACGAGGTCTTCGGGCCGCAGTGCTTCAAGAACGAGATCGTGTGGCGCTACCGGCGCTGGCCCGCCAAGACGCGGGTCTTCCAGCGGATGCACGACGTCATCTTCTGGTACGGCAAGCACCCCGGCGACCGGCACGCCTGGACGCCGCTCTACGAGGAGCTCGCCGCGAGCACGCGCAAGACGTGGGGCACCTTGCGCCAGATCGCCGATTTTTCGAGCGGCCGTCGCAAGCCCAGCCAGACGGACGAGGAGACTCCCGGCGCTCCGCTCTGCGACGTCTGGGACATCGGGATCATCGCGCCGATCGCGCACGAGAGGCTCGGCTACCCGACCCAGAAGCCCGAGGCCTTGCTCGAGCGCATCCTCACCGCGGCCTCGCGGCCCGGGGACCTCTGCGCCGACTTCTACTGTGGATCGGGGACGACGCTCGCCGTGGCCGAGCGCCTCGGGCGGCGGTGGATCGGCTGCGACAGCGGCCGGCTCGCCATCCAGACGACGCGCCGAAGGCTCCTCGCGATGGCGGCCCGCCGGCCGTTCGCGCTCGAGGCCGTTCGGCGGCCGGCCGGGAGCATCGGCGCGCCGGCGTGGTCGTGGCCGGCCGGGGGCCCTCCGCGCGAGGTGTCGCGCGCCGAGCTCGACACGCGACGCGTGGCGCTCGGCGGCGAGGCTCCGGAGCCGGAGGGGGGCGGCCGTGCCGGCGGCGCGCGGGTGTGCGCGCGCGCGACGGCCGGCGGGCTGGTGATCGCGCTCGAGCGCCCCGACGGCGCCGGGCCGGGGTGGCTGGAGCGCATCGACGGCTGGGCCATCGACTGCGCCTACGGCGGCGCCGCGCTCGCTCCGCGCTGGCACGCGCAGCGGACGCGCAGGGCGGCGGTTCCGCTGGAGTCGCCGCCGTTCGCGGACCTCTCGCCGAATGCGCGGATCGTGGTGAAGATCGTCGACGTGCTCGGGGGCGAGAGCTTCCACCTCGTGCGAGCGCCCGCGGATGCGGCGGCCCGCTCCGCGAAGACCCGCTCGCGCACGCGCGGCAAGGCGCGCGGCGCGACGGCCGAGCGGTGATCAGGGGCCGGCGCCCCAGACGCTGAGCGTCGCGGCGGTGTCGGCGTCGATCGTCGCGGGCTCCCGCCGCTCGGCGGGCGCCCGCGTGGCGACGTCGCGCGCGACCACCTCGCGGAAGAGCGCCTGCGTCGAGAGGGGCATCGCCTCGCGGCGGTTGAACGCGCAGGTGGCGTCGAGCGCGAGATCGCAGAGCTGGGGCGGAGCGCCGGCGCGCCCGGAGAGCACGAGATCGCCCCAGCGCGCCGAGTACGTCTCTCCGAGCGTCGCGATCTGAGGGTGGCGATCGGGCTCGAGCCCGGAGGCGACGGCGGCGAGATCGCGGCCGAGGGGCTCCTTGCCGGCGAACCCGAGCCCCAGCGCAGCGAGGCTGGTGCGCGCCACGTCGAAGAGCTCGGTGGGCACGGCGGCGCGGACACCTCCGTGGAGGCCGCCGGGGAAGTGGACGTAGAGGGGCAGCGCGAGGAGCGGCTCGCGCAAGTCGAGACCGTCGCCGAAGAGCGCGTCGGTCGCGCCGCTCGCCACGTCGCCGGAGACGATGAGCAGGGTCGCGTCCCAGAGGCCGGTCGCCTTGAGGGCGGCGACGACCCCGCCGAGCGCGCGATCCTGCCCCGCCATCGCGATCGCCTCGAGCGCGCGCACTCGATCGCGGTCGCCCGGAGCGAGGCCGCCCGCGCCCTTCTGGCGCACGCGCGCGAGCACCTGGGCGGCGCGGCGGGGCTCGACCATCCCCGAGTAGTCGGGCGGCGGCACCGCGGCGAGCTCCTTCGGCCCGATGTCCCACGGCGGGTGCCCACCGCGTGCATGGATCACGGCGAGCAGGCGCGCCGAGGGGTCCTTGCCGACCTCGGTGATCCACGCGGCGGCGTCGTCGAGCGGCGCCGTCGCAGGCGCGCCGCCGTTCGGCGGGTGCTCGACCATCTTCTCCCAGGGCCCGCCGAAGCCGAACGGGCGCGAGGTCGTGGGGACGCCCGAGAAGAACGCCGTGCGCACGCTGGCGTCGCGCGCGATGGTCCCGATCGTCGTCTGCGCCGCCGGGAGGCGCGCTCCGAGATCGGTGAGGCCGTGGGCGCGCGGGGGCAGCGCGGTGAGCATCGACGCGAGCGCGCCGGCGACGACGGTGGTGGCGCCGCGGTGCTGATCGAACGTGGCGCCGCCGAGCGCCAGCTCCGAGAACGTCGGCAGCGAGGGGGCGGGCGCGCCGCTCCACGGCGGCAGCTCGGCGCGTTCGACGCCATCCCACGCGACGACGACGACGGCGCGCGCCGGCGGGGTGGTGGGGGGCGCGGCGACCGGGAGGACGACCGCCGGGTCGCCGAAGAGGACGCGGCTGCCCTTGGCGGCGCGCGTCGCACGCAGCTCGAGCGCGACGAGCGCGCCGGTGAAGGCGCCGAGCGGGACGTCGATCTCGGTCCACGCCGCCTTCGGCCCTCCGCTGATCGGGATCGACGTGAGCACCTCGGGCTTGGATTGGTCGCGGAGCAGGCGCACTTCGGCTTCGCCGTCTCCGCCGCCGAGGACGCCTACCGAGGCGCGGAGGCGTCCGCCGGGAGGCACGCGAAGCGCGCACCGGGCCGCGCCGGGCGCGCGCAGCGAGAGCGCGCGCCGCGGGACCCCGCCGAGCGCCGCCGCCGGGGCAACGACGTCGCGTAGGGTCGGCGGCCCATAGGTCGAGGGGTCCTCGTCGGGCACCCCCACGCGCAGCCAGTCGAGCTCGGCGAACGCCTCCTCGCTGCGCCCCCGCGACGAGAAGCGGAGGCTGATGGTGTGCATCCCGGGATCGACCGGCAGCGTCGTCGTCGGCGTCGTCGCGACGCGGATGACGTCGCGCGTGAACGCGAGCGTGCCGAGCGGCTGGTCGTCGAGGTAGACCGCCGCGGAGCGCGCGGCCAGGCCCACCGCCCGGGTCGAGACGAAGACCGGGCTGCGCTCGGTCAGGGTGACCGTGAGGTCGAGGCTCCTCGAGTCGATCCTCGACCAGGTGGAGCCGTCGTGCTCCGTGCTCTCGACGCCGGCGGGCACGCCCAGGCTCCAGCCGGTGCGCCCGGTCAGCGCTTCGGTCCCGAGATCGACGAGGAGCCCGCGGTGCTCGAGGTCGCAGCTCCCGAGGCGCGCGAGCAGGTCCAACGCCACGCGCGCCGCCGGGTGCGGCGCGGCGGGCGCCGAGCCGCTCGAGGTCGGGGCGGGCGGCCCGGGCAGGCGCTCGCCGCACCCGTTGCACCCGGCGAGCACGGACGCGGCGAGCGCGAGGGCGGCGGCCCTCGCGCGCGGCGTCATCGGGACCAGGGCGGCGCCACGCGCAGGCGAGTGAGCCGCCCCTCCTTGACCACGACGAAGCGGACCTGGTCCTCGCCGCGCAGCTTCACTCGCACCTCGTAGGGCTCGCCCTTGGCCTTGGGCGCGAGCGGCACCTTCGCGACCGGACCGGAGCCGATGAGCCGGCCATCGACGTAGATCGTGTTGCCGGTCCCGGCGACGACCTCGAGCATCCCCTGGCCCTCGGCGACCTTGTCGTCGCTGCGCAGCGCGAGGTCCTGCGCGGGCGACTCCTTCGCAACGGTCGCCTCGGGCTCGGGCGCGGGCTCCTGGGCGGCCGTCGGGACCGGGAGCGCGGGAGGGGGCGCGGGCTGCGGCGGCGCCGCGACCTCGTGGACCTCTCGCTCGCGCGCCCATCGCGCCGCGACCGCGAAGGCGACGCCGGCGACCGCAAACAAGATCCACATCGAGAGCCGCTGCGTGTCGCGGCGCGGCGCCTCGGGCTTCGACGTAGGCACGTACGACGACGGCCGCGGCATCGGCCGCTCCTCCTCGGCGATCTGGCGGCGCGGCGCCTCGCGCGGCGGGGGCTCGCTCCTCGGCGCCGGCGCCGGCACGGCCGCATCGTCGGCCACGGCGCGCTCGACCGCGGGCGGCGGCGTCAGCGATCCCAACGTCATCATCGGCACCGGGCGCTTGCGCTCGGGGGCGGCGGGCGGCGCGGCCGGCGACTTCGGGAGCGCGCGGGTGGCTCGGGCGATGGGCGGCAGGGGCTCGACCTCGGCGGCCGGCCGGGCCGGCTCTCGGGCCGGCGGCGGCATGGGCGCCGCCACCGCGCGCGCAGGCGCCGCCACCGCAGGCGCCGGCGTCGCGTCCGGCTCGAGGTCGTCGATGATCTCCTCGACCTCGACGGGCGCGGGCGTCGGCGTGGGCCAGCGCGCGTCGCCGAACGCCGCGGCGCGAGCGGCCGCCTCGACGTCGCCGGCGCGGAGCGGCGCTCCCGAGCCCGACGGCGCGTCGAGGTACGTCGGCGCGACGGCGGCGCCGAAGGGCGTCTCCTCCGCCGCGGGGGGCGGCGCCGCGGTCTCGGCGAACGAGGGCAGCCCGCCGAGCGCCGGCGGGATCGGCGCCGCCGGCGCGAGCGAGCGCCGCACGCCCCGGAGCACCTCGATCTCGCGCTCGACCGCCGCCGCATAGACGTCGTTGCCGGCGCGGTCCCGCACCTCGCGAACCGCGCCGCGCGCCGCGGCGTCGCAGAGGACGTCCTCGACGAGCCGCGACGCGACCTGCCCCGACGTGACGAGGCGGCGCGGCGAGGCGCCTTCGGCGAGCGACCTCAAGAGCGAGCGCGCCGGCTCGGGCGTCGCGACGAGGTAGCCCTCGATGCGCGCCTCGTCGATGCCGACGCGCTCGACGTTCACGAGCGCGGCGCCCGAGAGCAGCCGCTGCGCCGCGCGCGCCCCGGCGATCGCCGGCACGAGCTGCTCGGCCAGCGTCCCCGCGAGATCGGCCCGCACCGGGGCGTCGGGATCGGCGGGCGGCGCCAGCACGAAGCGCCCCGAGCCGACGCCGAGGAGCCCCGCGAGCACGCCGGCGCCGCGCTGGAACGCGCCGTCGGTGGCGGTGCGCGTGGCCCGCACCGGGCGCCCCTGGCGGATCTCGATCTCGTAGAGGAACGCGGCGTCGCGCACGGTCAACGTCGAGGTCGGCCGGTTGGCGCAGGCGAGCCCGAGGAGCGTGCGCGTGGTGAGCCCATCGAGACGGCCGCGAACCTCGCCGCCGGCGGCGAGGCGCTCGGCGACGCGCGAGCGCGGCCGCATCACCTCGCGGACACGCTGCACGATCGCGGCGGCGCTCGCCTCCTTGCGGAGGTAGCCGTCGGCGTCGGCGCCGAGCTCGCGGACGCGCTGGAGCAGGTCCTCTTTCCACGAGAGGAGGATGACCGGCACGTCGCGGAGCGCGACGTCGCGCTTCAACGCCCTGCACAGGCCGAAACCGTCGAGCACCGGCATGAGCACGTCGCTGACGACCAGGTCGGGCGCGACGTGCTGCGCGAGCTCGAGCGCGCGCCCGCCGTCGTGCGCCTCGTGGACCGTGGCGCCGGCGGCGCGGAGCACGCCGGCGAGGAACCAGGTGACCGCCGGATCGTCGTCGGCGACCACGATGACCATCTTGTCGAGGCGCGCCGCCTGCGCGCCCCGCGCGTCGCCGGCCTGCCGTCCGGCACCGGCCTCGGCTGCGCCGAGCCACGGCGCGATCGGGAGCGCGCCCTCGGGCCCGCTCGCGGGGAAGCGCACCCCGCCGTCGGAACGGATGGTGACGAGGTCGCGGATGCGCGCCACCGCGCCCCAGAGCGCGGCGAGCACCTCGCTGCCCTCGCCGAGCTCGACCTGCGACGTCCGTCCCTTCGCGTCGGCGGCGTCGCAGAGGCCGCGCCGCAGCTCCTCGGCGAGTCGGGCGCCGAGCTGGTCGAGGGTCATCGCCCCGAGCGGCTCACGGTGGAGCTCGCGCCGGACGTAGGTCGCGGCCACCTCGGCGCACGCGCGGCGCAGGCCGTCGGGCGACACCGGCTTGGGCAGGGCGCGCGCCACGCCCATCGCCACGTAGGGCGCCGCGTCCTCCGGCCTCGCCCAGTTGCCCACGACGAGGACCGGCACGGGCTCGGTGAGCGGATCCGAGAGCAGCGCCTCGACCAGCTGGCGCGCGCCGGCGAGATCGGCGTCCACGAGCACGAGGTCCGGCGCGACGGCGCGGGCGAGATCGATGGCGATGGTGTTGTCCTCGGTCCGCTCGACCTCGATCTCGAGAGCGCCCTCGAGGCTCGCCGAAGCGATGTCCTGGGTGAGCGCGTCGGCGAGCGGCGCGGGGCCGACGACGAGCGCCGTCATCGGCCAGCTCGCCGGATCCGCCGTCACGGCCGGCTCGGCCCGGCCAGGCGCCGGCTCGTGGGAGCGTCCGGTCTTTGCCGGCGCCGGCGGCATCGCCGCGCGCGCCGCGGGGGCCGACGCGGGCGCGGCGCCGGGCGACACGCCTCCGAGCCCGAGCGGCGTCTTGGTGTGCTCGTCGAGGCCGAGCAGCGTGGTCGTCCGGGCCGGCTCCCGCGCGGTCACCGTGCGAGTCGACGGCGCCGCCGCCTCGGGGGCCGAGCCCCACGCCAGCGCCGGCATCCGCTCGAGCATCCCCCGGAGCGTGCGGGCGTCGTCGGCCATCAGCTCGCCGCGCTGCCCCACGGCGTCGATGTGGCGCTCGCAGCTCGTCAGCTCCTCGGCGAGCTTGGTGAACCGCAGCAGCCGGGCCCCCGCGGCGAGCGCGTGCACCCGGCGGTGCATGTCGTCGCGGGCGCGGGCGCTGGTCGGTGCGCCCTCCCACATCCGCAGCGTGGTCCCGAGCTCCGCGACCCTGCGCCCGAGGTTCGCGACGAAGTCCGCGCGCGCGCCCCCCAACCGCTCGGTCCGCGCCTCCCCCTGAGGCTCCTTGCGCTCCACTGCCCTGGCTCCAACGCCCATTCGCCTGCCCTAGCACAGGCCGAATGACCACCCGAAGTTTGCTGCACGCCGGGTGAGCGCGCAGGCCGGCCTACAGCTCCTTCGCGATCCGCTCGCGAACCCACGCGCCCGCGGCCCGGGTGCCGAGCTTCCCGCCGACGTCGACGGTGCAGGCGCCCTCCTCGAGGGCGGCGGTCACCCAGCGCTCGATGCGGACCTCCTCGTCGTGCCAGCCCAGATGGCTGAGCAGCATCCCCGCCGAGAGCAGCGCGGCGAACGGGTTGGCGATGTCCTTGCCCGCGAGCGGCGGCGCCGATCCGTGGACCGGCTCGAACATGGCGACACGCGACGGCTCCGAGGCGTGGACGTTCGCGCTCGCCGCCATCCCCAGCCCGCCCTGCAGCGCCGCGCCGAGATCGGTCACGATGTCGCCGAAGAGGTTGTTGGTGACGATCACCTCGAACTGCGACGGGTCCTGGATGATGTAGAGGCAGAGCGCGTCGACGTACGCGTGGCTGCTCTTGATCTCCGGGTGCTGCGCGCCGACCTCGTGGAACACGCGCAGCCAGAGCTCGTGGGCGTGGCGCATGGCGTTCGACTTGTCCGCCATCAGGACCTTGGTCTTGCCGTGCGCCTTGGCGTAGTCGAAGGCGGCGCGGATGATGCGCTCCACGCCCTTGCGGGTGTTGACGTCCTCGTTGATGGCGACCTCGTCGGGGGTGCCGCGCTTGAACTGGCCGCCCATCCCGACGTAGATGCCCTCGGTGTTCTCGCGGAAGACGACGAAGTCGACGTCCTTCGCGGTGCGCCCCTTGAGCGGGACCAGCCGGTCCGCCAGCGCCTTCACCGGCCTGAGGTTGGCGTACAAATCGAAGCCGAAGCGCATCCCGAAGAGGATGTCGCGGGCGTGCTCGAGGTTCGGCACGCGCGGGTCGCCGAGCGCGCCGAGGAGGACCGCGGCGCACTCGCGCTGGATCGCGATCTGGATCTCCTTGGGGAAGGTCGTCCCGTCGCGGAGGTAGCGCTCGGCCCCGAGGTCGAGCTCCCAGAGCTCGAGCGGCAGCCCCGCCTTGTCGCGGTAGACCTCGAGCAGGAGCTTCGCCTCCTGGGTCACCGACGGGCCGATGCCGTCGCCGCCGAGGATCGCGATCTTCTTCTTCTTGTTGGCGCCCACGAGCGTTCGCCTCGTCCCTTTCCGGGTTACTTGAGGGCGCGCTCGATGGGCACGTACTCGAGCTTGTGCGCGGCGGCGACGGGGCCGTACGTCACGTGTCCGCCGAAGGTGTTGATCCCGAGGAGGAGCGCCCGATCGTTCTTCGCCGCCTCGACGATCCCCTTGTTGGCGATCTGCACCGCGTAGCTCGCCGTGGTGTTCGTCAACGCCCACGTGCTCGTGTGCGAGACGGCGCCCGGCATGTTGGCGACGCAGTAGTGGACGACGCCCTGCACCTCGTAGGTGGGGTGGTCGTGGGTCGTGGGCCGGCAGGTGGCGATGCAGCCGCCCTGGTCGACGGCGACGTCGACGACGACCGAGCCCTTCTCCATCTGCCCGATGAGCTCCTCGGTCACGAGCTGGGGCGCCTTGGCGCCGGGGACCAGCACGGCGCCGATGACGAGATCGGCGCGCTTGCAGGCGCTCTCGATGTTCTCGGCGTTCGAGTAGAGCGTCTCGATGGCACCGCCGAAGACGTCCTCGAGGTAGCTCATCGTCTCGGCCCGCACGTCGAGGACCGTGACCTGCGCGCCCATGCCGACGGCGATGGTCGCGGCGTTGCGCCCGACGACGCCGCCGCCGAGGATGACGACGCGGCCGCGGCGGGTGCCGGGGACGCCGCCGAGGAGCACGCCCTTGCCGCCGCGCTCCTTCTCCAGGCACGACGCGCCGACCTGGACCGCCATGCGCCCGGCGACCTCGCTCATCGGCCGCAGCAGCGGCAGCGAGCCGTCCTCGAGCTGGATGGTCTCGTAGGCGACGCCCACGACCTTCTTCTTGGCCAGCTCGCGCGTGAGCTCGGGCTCGGCGGCGAGGTGGAGGTACGTGTAGAGGATGAGCCCGTCGCGGAAGAAGCCGAACTCGGCGGCGAGCGGCTCCTTCACCTTGATCACCATCTCGGCCGCCCACGCCTCGGCGGCCGTCTTCACGAGGGTCGCGCCGGCGCGGGCGTAGGCCTCGTCGGCGATGCCGCTGCCCTCGCCCGCGGAGGCCTCGACGAGGACCTTGTGACCGTGGGCGACGAGCGCCCGCGCGCCTGCGGGCGTCATGCCGACCCGGTACTCGCGCGTCTTGATCTCCTTGGGGACTCCGATGAGCACCGCAGACTCCTGTGGCCGGGCGCCCGCTGGAGCGACCCGCCAATGCGGATCGCGCCTGCCTGGAGCGACCGCGAATGCGGATCGCGCCTGCCTGGAGCGACCGCGACGGCGGATCGCGCCTGGCTCGAGCGGGCGAATTTCTGCGCGACCTTAGCAGAGGCGTGCTCGGCGCGGTGGAGGAGAAGCGGTGCCCGACGCGCGCCGGCCCACGACGCACTGCGGCGTAAAGCGGCCGGGCGTCGCCCTCGCCGGGTCGGCGCTCGAATCCGCGGGAGGGTCAGGCGCGGAGCCCGCCGAGGATGAGCCGGACGATCGTCTGCTTGCGCAGCGCGAGCGCGGCGTCGTCGCGGGGGACGCAGTCGGGCATGAGCGCCTCGACCAGCCCCGGCTCGGCGAACGGGTAGACGGCCATCGACATCGCCGCCAGCACGATCTCGCGCGGCGCCACGTCGGCTCGCACCTCCCCGGCGCGCTGCCGCTCCTCGAGGAGGGCGACGACCGCGTCGATCACCGGCACGGTGCGCTCGCGGATGATCTCGACGGGCAGGCTCCGGCCCGCGCCCGCCTGCGAGGCGGCCTCGCCGACGAGCGCCTCGTGGCGGAGGATCGCCAGGAAGTTCTGGTGTGCGGCGTAGAAGTCGACGAGGACGTCGATGAAGCCCTCGACGAGCGACTCGAGGTCGCGCCGCGTCTCGAGGACCTTCCACGACGCGGTCGAGGTCAGCTGCATCGCCCGATCGAACACCTCGCGATAGAGCCCCTGCTTGTCGACGAAGTAGTGGTGGATGAGCGCCGGCTGCACCCCCGCCGCGTCGGCGATGTCGCGCAGCCGCGCGCCCGCGAAGCCACGGGCCGCGAACTCGCGCTCGGCCGCGTCGAGCAGCCGCTGCTGCGTCGCGTGCGCGTTGCGCTCGCGCCGCGGCTCCGGGCGCCCGGGAGGGGGCGGCGAGCTAGGCCGAAGCATCCCAGCTCTCGAAGTGGAGCACGCCGAGCTCCTCGAACCCCTTGCGCACGCGCGGCGTGAGCAGCCCGAGGCGCTTCACGTTGGGCACGATCTTGGAGAAGAGGAGCGTCCGGAACATCGTCATCGACTCGCTCTGGAGCGAGATCGCGACGCACTCGTCGACGGGCATCCCCATGTGCTCCCAGACCTCCTGCATCATCAGCCGGTCGCGCATCAGCCGCGAGCCCTCGATGATGAAGTCCTCGCGGTCCTTGAGCTCGGACTCGCTCATGTCGTCGTAGATGCCCTTGAGCGAGAGGACGCCGAAGGCGACGTGCCTGGCCTCGTCCTGCATGATCATGTGGACGATCTGCTTGAGCAGCGGCTCGGTCGTGGCCTGGTTGATGAAGCCGAACGCGGCGAGCGCGAGCCCCTCGACCATGATCTGCATGCCGAGGTACTTCATGTCCCAGCGGCGCTCGGCCAGGATCTCGTCGAGCAGCGTCCGGAGGTAGGGCGAGATCGGGAAGGTGACCTCGATCTTCTCGCGGAGATAGCGATCGTAGGCCTCGACGTGACGCGCCTCGTCCATCACCTGCGTCGAGGCGTAGAACTTGGCGTCGGCGTTCGGCACCGCGCTCACGATCTGCGCGGTCGCGAGGAGCGCGCCCTGCTCGCCATGGAGGAAGTTCGAGAGCAGGTAGGCCGAGCTCAGCCTCCGCAGCTTGGGGAGCTCGGTCTTCTTGTCGAGCTTGTCCCAGAGGTGCGTGCCGAAGATGGGCACGAACTCGTTCGGCACGTTGGGCGCCTCGGGATCGACGTCGGTGTCCCAGGCGAGGTCGGTCCGCGCGTTCCACATCGCGTCCTTCGACCTCTCGTAGAGGTTGCGCAGATCGGGCCGGTGGACGCGGTAGTCCCAGGTGTAGACCGAGTCGTAGGTGACCGGGATCGCCTCGACGCCGGTCGGGGGCTCGGGGAGCCGGATCTGGAGCGGTGCGGTCGGAGCCTGGAACACGGAAACGTCGGAGCTCTGCGCCATGAAGGACCTCCTGGAGATCCAAGCTATTGCTGATTTACTTTTTAGTCAATTCCGAGTTGCCTTCCGGCATTGACGACGCAAGCTGCTAAATTCATTGGCTTATCACGCGTCCTCGCGCGCCGAGGCCCGGGCGCAGGTCGGTTCTGGGCTCTCCGGTGCGGCGCCCGCCGCGATGGCCGAAGCAGCCGATGGAGGCCGCCGCGGCGGCCGCTCGATGCGGCCGCTTACACGCCGGCGGCCATCTCGAGCGCGGACCGGACCAGCGCCGCCACCTGCGCCGGGACGGCGGCGTCGAGCGCGCCCATCAGGCTCTCGGCGTCGATGAGCATGATCTCGAGCGCCTCGCAGTGCGCGCGCAGCGCGTCTCCACCCGCGTCGCTGAGCCGCACGACGGCGGCGGCGCCCGGGAGCGCGAGGGTCCACGTCGGCGCGAACGCCTCGTCGGTCGGCAACCCGGTGAGCGCCAGCTCGACGCCGTCGCCGAGGCGCAGCGTTCCGAGCGGCCTCGGCAGCGCGGCGCGCGGCGCCGCCTCGGTGGGGACGACCGCGTCGGTGATGCGCCGCACGGCGTGGGCGAGCGACGGCATGCGCTTGGCCCCCGCCGCGATGACGAGCCGGGGCGGCGGCGCGAACCCCGCGCGCGTCAGGCGCGTCACCAGCGACCTCAGCACCGGCAGCTGCTCGACGGGCGCGAACGGCGTCGTCAGCGCAGCGATCGGCACACGGCGGATCCGGCCGGCGTTCGTGAGGACCGCGAGCACGTCGAGGATCGAGAGATCCGGCGCGCTGATCTCGTCGAGCAGCTCGTCGATCGCGCGCGGGATCGTCATCAGCGCGCCGAGCTCGCGGAGGATCGCCGCCTCGATGTCGCGAGGAAGCGGCGGCGATGATCCGCGCGCCTGCATCGCGGGGACGGTCACGGCGGCGGCCTCGACGCTCTGGGGCATTCCATCCTCGAGCAGGAGCGCGTCGCCGCCGGGCGCGAGCTCGTGGCGGCGGCGGGCGAGCTCGTCGACCTGGCGCATCGCCTCCATGAGCAGGAGCGACGTCGAGAGCTGGATGCGCCGCGGGCTCGAGGGCTCGCCGGGGACGAAGGCGAAGTGGCCGTCCCGCTCGCCGAGCAGCCGGTAGAGCGCCTTCTCGCCCTCCAGCCGGCGGTAGACGGCGTCGATGACCTCGCCCTCGGCGAGCCTCACCTCGCCGGCGCCGGTCGAGGTGGTGATCCCGAGCACACCGCTGCGCCTGTTCATCGCCAGGAGCTGGAGCAGATCGACGAGAGGCATCTGCTCGAGGTTGCCGCGGATGTCCTGGGCGACGGGCTCGCGGCTCTCGCGCGGCGACGCCTCGGTGATCCGCGAGACGATGTGATCGACGTCGGTGCGGAGGACGTCGCTCGGCGCGCGGACACCGCGCTCCCTGCTCACCAGCGAGAGGATCGGCGTGTCGATCAGCTCGGGGACGGCTCGGAAGGCGTCGCTGAGCTCGCCCTCGCCGTCGAGCTCCTTGGCGAGCAGGACCACGTCGGGCCGGAGCTGGAACGCCTGCTCGACGGCGTCGAACGCTTCGTTGGCGTTCGCGACCGTGATGCCGCGGGCACGGAGCGCCGAGGCGAGCGCGCCGAGCGCGTCGACGTCGGGATCCACGAGCAAGACGCGCCTCGACAAGCTCCCCTCCCCTTCCTACCCGAACACCCTCAGGCCGGCCGCGCGCCCCAGGCGCTCGGCGAGCAGGTCCGCGAGCAACGGGTCCGCCGCGTGGATGCCCCGCACGACGCCCCCGCGGGTGCGCCCGATGAGCGCGTAGGCGCCGTGCTCGGCGACCACCGAGAGCGCCTCGATATCGTCGCCGTTCTGCGACGAGCGCAGGTCGATCGCGTGCACCGTCACGTTCTCGCGGGCGGGCCCGATGGTCGCGCGCACGGCGGCGCCGAGCGACAGATCGAGGTGGTGGGCGACGGCCACGAACGCGGTCCCGCCGCGGAGCGCGTCGCCCACGACCGACGTCGCGAGGGCGACCGCCTCGGGCACCGGCAGCTCGAAGGGTCTCGGCGCCGCGATGTCGGCGCCGAGCTGCGCCGCGTTCATCTCCCACTCGATCGCCTCGAGCACGTCGCCGACGTCGCCTTGATCGCCGCTCAGCCGGTGGACGATCGAGCTCCGCGTGGCCTCGGCGCGGCGGCGCGCGACGCGGAGGAGCTGCGAGAGGTTCTGCCCGTCGTGCGGGAACGTCGCGACGCCGACGAGCAGCCCGGGCGGCACGTAGCGCGCCCGCCGCTCGCCCCCTCCGAGACGCGCCAGCACGCGGCGGCGGCACGCGTGCGCCCCGAGCCCGTCGGTCTCGGGCAAGAGCAGGTGGAACTCGCCCTCGTCGACGCGCGCGACCACGTCGGTGTCGCGCACGGCCTTGAGGAGGTGGTCGGCGACCTCGGCCGGCGGGGTCCCCGGCTCGTCGAGCGCGACCGTGGCGATGGAGAAGCGGCGGCCGTGCCGCCTCGCCTTGTCGATCTCGCGTCCGGCGACGTCGACGTAGTACGCGAACGAGTACGCGCTCGAGGTCGGATCCTTGATCGAGCCGCCGCCGCTCTCGCGGTCGCGCTCTCCGAGGAGCGCGAACGCGCTGACCGCCTGAGCGGCGAGCAGGCGAACGAGCCGGTCCGCGTCCGCAGGCGCGCCTCCCGGCGTCTGCTCGAGCAGCGCGTGGCCGGCCGTGAGCTTGCGTAGGGCGAGCGGGACCACGGTGAGCCCCTCGGCGCGGGCGAACGCGAGCACGTCCATCTCCGAGCCGAACGAGGGGGCGCGCGCGAGCCCAGCCGAAGCCGTGACCCGCGCCAGCTCGGTCACGCCCTCCCCGCCGGAGAGGTAGATGGCGGCGCCGGCCGCGCCGCTGGCCTCGACGAGCACGTCGCAAAGGGCCCGCGCGGCCGTCGATCGATCGGCGGCGTCGGCGAGCTCGGTGACCCGCACCATCCAGGTCTCGGCGCGCGCCGTGCGAGTGGCGTGCTCCTCCAGGTCGACGCGCCGGAGCGCCTCCGCGTGCCGCGACTTGACCGCCGAGATCGCGCTCAGGACCTCGTCTCCGCCGAGCGGCAGCATCAAGAGCCCGGCTCCGCCCAGCGCCATCGCGTGGGCGCCCGCCTCGAGGGCGCTCGCCGTGGCCAGGGCGAACACCGTCGTCCCCGGGGAGACGGCGCGGATGTGGTGCACCATCGCCAGCCCCGCGCCGTCCCCGATGGCGATGTCGACGAACGCGACGTCCGGCTCCTCGCGCTGGGCGATGGCGAGCGCCTGCGCCAGGTCCGTCGCGAGGAGGAGCCGCTCGTGCGCGAGCACCTTCGGCAGGAGGGCGATGGTGTCCGGGTCGCTGACGATCGCGAGCACGGTGACGCGTTCGGCGAGCTCGCGCGACGACGGCGCGGGCTCGAAATCGGGCGCGTTCATGCGAGGGTCACCTCGCCGGCGAACACGCGCCGCGCCGGCCCGCGCATCGTCAGCGCGCGCGTACCTCGCTCGACCGTCACAACGAGCGGTCCACCGGGGAGGCGCACGCGGACGGGCGCGCCGTACGGGACCCGCCCCGCGTCGCACGCTGCCGCCGCGACCGCGCAAGCGCCCGTGCCGCACGCCAGCGTCCTGCCGACCCCGCGTTCCCACACGGTCACGTCGATTCCGGCGCCCTCCATCCGGCAGAACTCGACGTTGTACCCCGCCGGCGGGCGCTTCGAGACGAAGGGGCCGAGGCGATCGATCGACGCGTCGTCGTAGGGCTCGAACGTGATCGCGTGCGGGTTGCCCACGTCGACGGCCCGGAACCGGTGGGCCCGGCCCTCGAAGTCGACCTCGACATCGGGATCGAGCCGGGCGGTTCCCATCTCGACGGTGACCTCGAACCGGTCCGATCCCGCGGCCTCCACCTCGCAACGCCGCTCGCCGGCGTCGGTCGCGACGGCGAACGCCGCGGGCGCGCCGCGGAGCACCAGGTAGCTCGCCACGCACCGGAGCCCGTTGCCGCACATCTCCGGGCGGCTCCCGTCGGCGTTGTGGACGATCATGCGCGGGCGCGCCCCGCCGGCGGCCGTGACGGAAAGCACGCCGTCGGCCCCGACGCCGAGCCTGCGATCGCAGAGCGTGCGAGCGAGCGCCGGGGTGATCAGGACCCCCTCGATCACCACGAAATCGTTCCCGAGCCCCTCCCATTTCTCGAAGCGGACGGGGCTGAGCGTGCCGGCGCTCATCGCTTCGCCTCGCTCAGCCGGAGACGCGCCCGCGCCGCATCGAGCCCGGCCACCTCGACGATCTTGCTCCGGCCGCTCGCGCCGACGATGACGCGCACCGCGGTCTTCGGGACCTCGAGCACCCTCGCGAGCAGCTTCACCAGCTCGGCGTTGGCCTCGCCGTCCACCGGCGGCGCCGTGAGCGCCACGTCGAGCGCCGCCTCGCGCACCCCGAGGATCGCCGAGCGCGACGAGCGCGGCCGCGCGTGGACCGACACCCGCACCGCTCCTCCGCGCTCGGTCAGGGCGAGGCGCTCGAACTCGCCGACGACTCCGTCTCGCTCCTGGTTCACGCCGAGGCCCGAGGCTAGCAGAGGCAGGGCCGCCAGGGGGCCGCCCGCATGGCGGCGGGGCTCGGCCGCGCTCGGGCGGGCCGGCCACGGGCGGCCCGCCGCGGCCCCCGGGAGTGGCCGTGACGCGCGCTCCCGCCTACGCTCCGCCCCATGCCTCGGCTGCGCTGGCTCACCGCCGGAGAGTCCCACGGCCCCGCGCTGATGGCCATCCTCGAGGGCGTGCCCGCCGGGCTGCCGCTCCTCGCCTCGGACATCGACGGAGACCTGGCGCGACGCCAGCGGGGGTACGGGCGCGGCGGGCGCATGAAGATCGAGACCGATCGCGTGCGCCTGGTCGCCGGCGTTCGTGGCGGCGTCACGCTCGGGAGCCCGATCGGGCTCGTCATCGAGAACCGCGATCACGCGAGCTGGGCCGGCCGCATGGGCGCCGAGCCGTTCGCCGATCTGCCCGAGCCGCTGACGCGGCCGCGACCGGGGCACGCCGATCTGGCGGGGGGGCTGAAGTACGACCGCTCCGACCTCCGCGACGTCCTCGAGCGCGCCAGCGCCCGCGAGACGGCGGCGCGCGTCGCGGTCGGCGCGATCGCCCGCAAGCTGCTCGGCGCGGCGGGCGTCGACGTCTTCGCGCACGTGGTCTCCATCGGTGCCGTAGAGGCCGCCGTCGCGGAGCTCGAGCCCGCCGAGGTGCGCCGCCGCGCCCGCACGTCGGATCTCGCCTGCGCCGACCCCGTCGCCGAAGACGCCATGCGCCGGGCGATCCGCGACGCCGCTCACGCCGGCGACACGCTCGGCGGCGTGTTCGAGGTGATCGCGACGAGCGTGCCCGTCGGGCTCGGGAGCCACGTGCAATGGGACCAGAAGCTCGACGGCCGGCTCGCCCAGGCGCTGATGAGCATCCAGGCGATCAAGGGCGTGGCGATCGGTCTCGGCTTCGCCGCCGCGCGCGCGCCAGGCTCGAGCGTCCACGACCCGATCGGCTACGACCGCGCGACCGAGTCCTTCACCCGGCCGAGCAACCGCGCCGGCGGACTCGAAGGCGGGATCACCAACGGCATGCCGGTCGTCTGCCGCGCCGCCATGAAGCCGATCGCCACGCTCAAGCGCGCCCTCGGCTCGGTCGACGTGCGCTCGAAGGAGCCCTTCGACGCGGCCTTCGAGCGCAGCGACGTCTGCGCGGTCGCCGCGGCGTCCGTCGTCGGCGAGGCGATGGTCGCGATCACCCTCGCCGGCGCCCTGCTCGAGAAGCTGGGCGGCGACAGCCTCGGCGAGGTGCTCCGGAACCTCGACGGGTACCGCGCGCAGGTGCGGCGCTTCGGGACGGATGCGCCCTAGGCCCGTCCTCGTCCTCTCCGGTCCGATGGGCGCCGGAAAGAGCACGGTCGGGCGGCTCGTCGCCGCGCGCGCCGGCGTGCCCTTCGTCGATCTCGACGAGGCCATCGCCGAGCGCGCCGGCGCGCCGGTGGCCACCCTCTTCGCCGAGCGCGGCGAGGCGGCGTTCCGGGAGCTCGAGCGCGACGAGCTCCGTCGGGCGCTCGCGGATCCTTCGCCCCGCGTCGTCGCCGTCGGGGGCGGCGCCCTCGTCGACCCCGACAGCCGTCGCCAGGCGGTCGCGCGCGCGCGCGTCGTCACCCTCCACGCGCGCCCCCGGACGCTCGCGCGCCGGATCGCGGGCTCGCAGCGCCCGCTGCTCGAGGGGGCCGCCGATCCCGAGGCGCGCCTCGCCGAGCTCCTGGCTGCTCGACGCGACGCCTACGCCGAGGCGCACGGGCACGTCTCGACCGAAGGGCGCCCGCCGCACGAGATCGCCGCCGCCGTCGCGCGGCTCTGGGACGACACCGAGCTGCTCGTCCCGCTCGGGCCGCGCAGCTACGCGGTGCGGATCGCCTCCCATGCCGCCGAGGCCGCCGCGGAGGCGGCGCTGGCCCTCGCGCCCTCGGCCGCGTTCGTGGTCACCGACACCAACGTCGCCGCGTTGACCAGCAACGAGATCCCGCTCGCGCTCGGCTCGCGGGGCGTCCGGGTGGGGGCGACGGTGGCGCTCCCGCCGGGCGAGCAGCACAAGCACCTCGGGGCGATCGATCACGCGTTGACGGCGATGGTCACGCAGGGCGCCGATCGCGACGCCGTGGTGGTGGCGCATGGGGGCGGCGTGGTGACGGACGTCGGCGGGTTCACCGCCGCGACGCTCCTCCGCGGCGTGCGATGGATCGCGTGCCCCACGACGCTCCTCGGGATGGTCGACGCGTCGGTCGGCGGGAAGACCGGCGTGGACGTCGGTCCGGCGAAGAACGCGGCGGGCGCCTTCCACCAG
The DNA here is from genome assembly GCA_964372055.1 of uncultured Polyangiaceae bacterium. GTDB lineage: Bacteria > Myxococcota_A > Polyangia > Polyangiales > Polyangiaceae > CAYJPW01. Next base: position 34,691 of record CAYJPW010000015.1, on the reverse strand, counting down.
CCCTCGGCCGTCATCGTCGGCCCGGCCTACGTCGCAACCGAGAGCCCGCGCGCCTTCGCCAGCGGCCTCGCCGAGGTGGTCAAGGCGGGCGCCATCGGCGATCCCGCGCTCATCGATCTGCTCGAGGGGAAGGCGGATCGCGTGCTCGCGCGCGACCTCGACGTGCTCGAAGAGGTCATCGCCCGCGCCGTCGCGGTCAAGATCGCGATCGTGTCACGGGACGAGCGCGAGGCTGGCGACCGCGCGCTGCTCAACTTCGGCCACACCGTCGGCCACGCGCTCGAGGCGGAGGGCGGGTTCGCACGGCTCACGCACGGCGAGGCCGTCGCGCTCGGCATGATCGCCGCTCTGCGGGTGGGCCGGGCGCTCGGTGTCACCGACGGTCCCGCGGCGCTTCGGCTCGAGGCGCTCCTCCGCCGCCTCGGGCTGCCTTCGGACCTCGACGCGCAGCCGCTCGACGACGCCCTCCCCTTCGCGGCGCTGGACAAGAAACGCCGCGACGGCGCGCTTCGTGTGGTCCTGCTGCGCACCCTCGGCGAGGCCCTGGTCAGACCGCTGACGTTGCAGGAGCTGCGCACCCACCTGGCCCCGCCGGCGCCGCCCTGACCTGAGGGAACTTTGCAGAGGGTGCCGACCTGTCGGTAGACTTCCAAGCTGTGCCCCGGCGTGCGCCGGGTCCACGCGGAGGCTTGCCGTCATGAAGCGAATCGTCGCGCGCATCGGTGCCACCCTCGTCCTCGCCGGCGCTGGGGGACTGCTCGCGTCCTCGTCCGGCTGCGCCGACAACGAGAGCAGCCTCTTCGTCCGCGGCGTGATGCTGGTGGACCCGAAGACGTGCGTCGTGACCCCCGATCCGGAGGGTGTCTTCATCGCCGGCGGCAGGCTCGACGCGGCCATCTCGCTCGGCTACACGGGCGCGCTCCTGGTTGGAAACCAGCTCGTCCCGCGGGGCGACGGCGAGAACCTCCGAACCGAGACGTCGCGCGTCGAGCTCTATGCCGCCGACGTCAGCATCCAGTCGCTGGGCGGCTCGGTGGTTCAGCGAGGGGATGGCTCGGCGGCGGAGTACAGCGTCCCCATCACCGGGTTCGTGGATCCTGGGTCCGACGCCGATCCTGGGTACGGGATCGCGTTCGTGCTCCTCATCGACGCCGCGACCGCCAAGGACCTGCAGGCGACGGTCGCGGCGACGGGCCTCGTCCAGGAGCTCGTCGCGAGCGTGATCGTCCGTGGCCACACCTTGGGCGGCAACGAGCTCGAAACGCCGGAGTACCAGTTCCCGATCAGCGTCTGCAGCGGGTGCCTGGTCACCTTCCCCGGCGAAGCGGACGACCCCGCGAATCCCGGGCCGGACTGCTTGCTGCGGAGCAACGTCGAGCAGACCGCCTGCCTCCTCGGCCAGGACAGCGCGGTCGATTGCCGGCTCTGCTCCGCCTCGCTGCCCGCCTGCAATCCGTGAGAGCCGCGTCGGGTCAGCGCACCGGCGCGGTGTCGGGCGATCCCCCCCGGACCGCGTTGACGACGTAGAGGAACGGCAAGCTGATCGCGAGCAGGTCGAGCTGCGCGCCGATCACGATCGATCGCTCTCGCGAGTCGCCGAGCCCGACGCGGAGCTCGGCGAGCAGCCCGGCCGACATCACGTAGCTCGAGTGGAAGTTGTAGCTGCGGCTTCCCCAGAAGAGCGCGGCCGCGACGCCCGGCTCGAGGCCGCTCGTGTTGTCGCCCGCGCGGGCGTACCCGCCGCCGGAGAGGACGATCGGGAGATAGTCGATCACCGGCAGGAGCACCGAGAGCCCCGCGCCGAGCTGGATGTCGTCGAACGCGTGGCTGCAGAGCTCGAGGTACGGCCCCGCGCCGAAGTCGGCATTTCGTTCGCGGCCGAAGAGCACGTCGCCCCTGGCGCCGAGGTGGAAGACGGTGTCGTCCCAGAAGGCGCCGCGATCGCCCCGTCCGGCGACGCCGATGGTGATCGCGCCGGTCCCCTGCGGATCCGCGCGCGCCTCCGAGCCGATCGCGCAGAGCGCCGCGGCTGCCGTGACGGAGAGCACTACGAGCGCGGGTCGCATGGGCGCGTGGCGAGGCCGTCGAGTCTAGTCCGTCGCGCGGGAGCTGCGTACCGGGATCGACGCCGCCGCGTCGCCAGGGGCCTCGCAGCGCGGTCTCGCTTCCGTGACGGCGCGCGGCGCGCTAGCGTGCGCGCATGGCAGGCCGCGGCGTCCAGCTGAAGGTCGGGGGGCAGACGTATCGCGTCGTCACCTCGGCCAGCGAGGACGAGCTGCGCCGGCTCGCGGCCGTCGTCGACGAGAAGCTCGCGGCCGTCGTCCCGCCGGGCCGTCCGATGACCCCGCAGGCCATGCTGCTGGCGGCGATCGCGCTCGCGCACGATCTCGAGGAGGAGCGGGGGCGCGCAGCGCACGTGGCGACCCGGGCGCGCGCCGCCTTCGGTCGCATCCTCCAGCGGGTCGACGCCGCGCTCGAGACGAGCGGCGGCGCTGGGAGCACGGGCGAGGAGCTGGAGGAGTCGCCAGGCGTGCGCACCCGTCGCCCGGAGCGATCGCCTCCGAGCCGCGACGAATGACGGAGCCGCGCGGGCTGCGCCACCTCGAGGCCGAGCTCGAGGCGCTCGCAGAGCAACGGTTGCTGCGCGAGCCCTCGGCTCCGGTCGGCGCCGGCGTGGTGGTGCTCTGCTCGAACGACTACCTCGGTTACGCCGGCGAGCCCCTGCGGTTGGAGGAGGTCGCTGGGGGCGCGGGCGCCTCGCGCCTCGTGACCGGAGAGCACCCCGCGCACGCCGCCGCGGAGCGCGCGATCGCCTCGTGGGTCGGCGCCGAGTCGGCGCTGCTCTTCTCGTCCGGCTACGCGGCGAACGTCGGCGCGATCGCGGCGCTCGCCGGCCCTGGCGACGTGGTGGTCTCGGATGCTCTGAACCACGCCTCGATCATCGACGGCTGCCGCTTGTCCGGAGCCGCGGTGCGCGTCGCGCGGCACCTGGATCTCGAGAATGTCTCCGCCGAGCTTCGCTCCGCTCGTCCCGCGCGCCGACGCTGGGTTGTGACGGAGTCGTATTTCAGCATGGACGGAGACTGCGCCGACCTGGTTGGCCTGCGGAGCCTCTGCGATGAGCACGACGCCGCGCTCGTGGTCGACGAGGCGCACGCGCTGGGGGTGTTTGGGCCCAAGGGCGCCGGCCGATGCGCCGCAAGCCAGGTCCGGCCGGACGTGTTGATCGGAACGCTTGGGAAGGCGCTCGGCCTGCAAGGCGCGTTCGTCGCCGGGCCGTCGGCGTTGCGGAGCTGGCTTTGGAATCGGTCCCGCGCCTTCGTCTTCTCCACCGGGTTGAGCCCCGCTCTCGCGAGTGCGGCAGCGGCCAGGACAGTTCGCGCGGCGGGGGACGACGGGGGCCGGTCTGCACTTCACGCCTACGCACTCCGGCTTCGGGAGGCTCTCCGCGCGAGCAAGGCGTGCGTCGGGGGCGCTGAGGTGGGACCCATCCTGCCGCTCGTCGTTGGGGATCCGGGGCGAGCGCTCGAGCTCTCCGCTGCGCTTCGGTCTCGAGGCGTCCTCGTCCAGGCCATTCGGCCCCCCACAGTGCCTGTCGGATCGTCGCGACTGCGGGTCACGGTGCGCGCGAACCTGACCGCAGCGGAGCTTGAGCGGGCCTGCGCGGCGCTTGTCGCCGTACTGGGCTGATCGTTTCACGTGAAACACTCGCGGGGACGGTCGGCAAGAGCGCTGACAGGACGCCTCGTCGACCATGTTGAGGACACGCTTGCCGGAGCGCGAGGCGCCACAGTGCTCCGGCGCCAGCCCCGACCCCTCCGCGTCGGGCCACGCCAACCCACCACCGGCCCACGCCTGCGCAGGCAGCACCGCGGATCACCGCTCGACGCGCACAACACCACGCTTCGCGTGATCGCCACAGAGCTGATGGAAGTCGGGCGGGACCTCCGGGCCAAGACTGACGACGCCGAGGAACCGTTGACCGCTCGACGATTGCGCCCGCGTCTCTGGATGCCTCCCGGTGAGAGCGCGAGCACGCTGGAGACCTGATCCGGGTTCGGCTCCAGAGCAAATCGCGCTGGGGCCACGGGCTGCGAGGAGCGGTGAGCAGCGATCGCCACGGAACCGACAAGTGCCGTGGCGGCAACCGGCAGCACGGGTGGGCGGGCGCTCTGTCCGAACCGATGCGGCTCCGTCGGTGGCTCCCGTGCGCGACGTCGAGACCGGCCGCGGCGGGCCGCTGCCGGCGGTGGAAGGGTAACTGTAACCACGAAGGCGTCCGGCTGGACACCTGCCGGCGGGCCAGCCTCGTCCCCGTGCGCCCCAGAGCGGGATTGGGCCTGCACCGAAGGGCGAGGGTCGCCCGCTGCGGTCGACGGCGTTGCCCGGGCGCGGGTGCAGCCGTGGCCATCCCGGCGGGTCTTGGGTTGGGGGTGCGGATTCCGGTCGACCCGGGCACCGACATGGTGAACAGCCGCCGCACACGCTCTGGGTCGCTCAGCTCCTCCGCCTGCTCCCACATCAGGCCGGCCGCGCGGGGCGCGGGTCAGGGTGTCGCCCACCGAGCCCCTGCCGATCGCGAACGATGCCGCGATCGCCCGATCGCCAGCGCCGCGAAGCTCAGTCGCACGACTCTCGGTTCTTCCGCGTCGCAGGGCGCTCCGACATGCCCGCGCCCTCCGGCGGGCGACGATCACCGACCTCCATCCAGCCCACCGTCGCGGCGGCGACTCTGGCTGCCCGCCCGACGCCCGCGCGAGCGAGCCCCACAAGCCGACCCGCCCCGCCCCCCGCGCGATGTCGCAGGTACTCGATGCAAGTGACCCACCCCGCGCCCGCCCCGTGCGGTGCCCTCCATTCGGCCAGTCTCTGCCGAATACATCCCCGGCCAGGCTCCCCAACGCCGATCCCAGACCCAACCGGCCCAGCGTTTCACGTGACACATGAACGCGCCGGATCGCGGCCCCCACCCGCGATCGCTTCAACCCGGCCTCGTTCTGGCGCGGTCATTTCCCCGCGATCTCAGCCAGTTCCCCGCCACGACCGGGCGCCCCATGTACGCTAGCGCACACGCTTCCAGCCTCACCCGATCAGGAAACGGCCTTGACCTTCCCGCGCTCGAGCACAAGGCGCGCCCCCACTCGCTCGCGAAACAGCTCCGGCTCGTGCGACACCACCGCGACGACGGCGCCGCCGGAGACCTCCTCGTCGATCACCGCGAGCAGGCGCTCGACGCCCTGCCGATCCAACCCCGCCGTCGGCTCATCGAGCAGCACCACCGAAGGCCGATGGGCCAGGGCGCGCGCCAGCGCCACCCGCTGCCGCTGACCGCGCGAGTTGGTCCGCAGGGGACGCTCCGCGAACGCGCCCAGCTCGAAGCGATCGCGGACCCTCTCCCACGCGCCCTCCCCAACGCCGTAGAGCGCCGCCGCCAGCTCGATGTTTTGGCGCCCGGTGAGGTCGCCATAGGCGAGCGTCTCGTGGGACACCCAGCCCAGGGCCGCCCTGACATCCCACGAATCCGTCAGCTCGGCGCCGTCGGCGCGCTCGTACCGAACCGACCCGCCGGTCGGCCGCGACACGGTGCCGAGAATCCCGAGCAGCGTCGATTTCCCCGAGCCGTTGGCGCCCTCGATGAGCGTCAGCCGGCCCGCCTCGAGCTTCGCGTCGACGCCGCGCAGCGCGACCGTCGACCCGAACGTCTTGAAGAGGCCCGTTCCGATCACGCGCGCGACGCCCCTCGGCCCGCCGCCGCTCTTCGAGACCGCAATCGTCGCCATCACCCGTCTACTTCGTCTCCCACGGCTTGCGCTGCCCGACGATGGTCACGCTGTCGTTCAGGAACGACGGCGGATCGACGACCGTCGCCTCCGGATCCTCCTCGGGCATGGCCGGCGGCGGATAGATCGGCGTGTCGTCGTCCGTCGCCTCGGGCGGCGGCGCATGCGAAGGCGGCGGCAACCTCTCCTTCAGGACGATCGTCGCCTCCTCGTGGAAACCCCGATCCGAGTCGGCCTGCGACCGCGGCGGCTCCGGCGGACGCGCCCCGGTCCGCGCGCTCGCCTCGGGCCGCGCAACCGGCCCTGGCCGCGCGCTCGCCAAGTCGTCCGCTCCGCGCGATGCGCGCAGCGCAGCGGGGTCCGGTCTCACGGCCACGATCGTTCCGCTCGAGCCATGCTCCATGCGATCGCTCGCCCGCCGCCCCCACCGCACGCCCTCGGCGGCCGTCATCGCCGGCAGCATCGGCGCGGTGGACGGGCGCTTGTAGCGGAGGAGAAACTCCTGGAACTCGGCCGCCGACTGGAACCGGTCCTCCCGCATCTTCGAGAGCGCCTTGTCGACGAGCTGCGACAGACCCACCGGGACGTCGGGCTTGCACTCGACCAGCGGCCGATGACGAGACGTGAGGATCTGCACGAGCAAGGCGTTGTAGTTGCGAGCCACGAACGGCCGCCGCCCGCTGAGGCCCTCGTAGAGCACCACGCCCACCGCCCAGAGGTCGACCCGATGATCGAGCATCCGGTCGCCGCGCGCCTGCTCTGGCGCCATGTAATATGGCGTACCCATCACCATGCCGGTGCGGGTCAAGTTGACCGCCGTGTCGTCGAGGTTCGCGGCCTTCGAGATCCCGAAATCGAGGAGCTTCGCGACCGGCGGCATGCCCGCCCGCTCCGACAAGAAGATGTTCTCGGGCTTCAGATCACGATGAACCACGCCCTTGTCGTGCGCCGCCACGAGCGCAGACAGGACCTGGACCACGATGTCGATGAGCTCGGGGTAAGCCACCGATCCCTCGCGCTGGATCTTCTCCGCGAGCGTCTCGCCGTGGAGCCGCTCCATGACGAGGTAAGGGCTTCCGTCGTCGAGCCGACCGATGTCGTAGACCTCGCAGATGTTCGGGTGACCGATGGTGCCGACCACACGCGCCTCGTGGTGCAGTCTGGAGACGGCCTCCCGCTTCTGCGCGTGCTTGGGGTGCAGCACTTTCACCGCGACCAGCCGGCCGATTGCGAGGTGCTCCGCCTCGTAGACGGCACCCATGCCGCCCTCGCCGATCAGTCCGGTGACCCCGTACTTGTCCCCGATCACCCTGCCGATGATCTGCCGCCTCGCCGGCCCGTGCTCGTCATCGGCCGGCGCGGCCCCGCCGCTGCTGCGCGGGATCACCGGGCCGGCGGGGATCGCAGGACGCTCTCGCGCCCGCGGCAACGCGAGGCCGGTGGACGGGCAGACCCGCTGATCGTGCTCGTGCGGCAGCCCGCAGTGGGGGCAACGGACGAAGGTCTGGTTCACGGACCGTCCGTACGTTCCGCCATCCCGCTCCGCGGAGCCACACCAAAATGGATGTGGAGATCCTCCGCGCAACCCTGTGCATCCCCTTGGTGCAACCGCGGGGAAGAGCCGCCCCCGCCCACGTCCCCACCGACCCTACATCGTCCGACACCTCGGTTTCCCCCAGGCGGATTTCACGTAGCCTCTCGAGATCACGCTACAATTCGGGTTTTCCCCGGTCTCCACAGGCCCTATCACGACGACGATGTCTTCTATTTGGATCCTAAGATCATGGAAGAGGACCCTCCGAGCCCCCCCATGGCGCGCGCGCTCACGTGGCTCCGAGCCCTGGCGCCTTCCTGGAAATGCCCATCCATCCCGCTCGATTCTGCGATTCGATTCGCGTCCCGGCAGCCAAGAGAAACTGCTAAGAGTCCACGTCAGGAGCGGCCCCGGCTCATGGACCTCGTCATCCCGAAGAAAGACCTCCTGCGGCTCCTCGCCCGTTGCCAGGGCGTCGCCGACAAGAAGAGCGCCATGCCGGTGCTCGCGAACGTGCTCCTGCTCGCGGAGGGCAACACGCTCCGGGTCGCCGCGACGGACCTTTACCTCTCGGTGCAGGGCCAGGCTGCAGCCGAAGTGACCCGCAGCGGATCCATCGCGGTTCCGGCGAAGGACCTGCTCGAGCGCGTGAAGGCGATGCCCGAAGGTCCCGTCCAGCTCACCGCCAAAGATGGTGCGCAGACCACGATCAAGGCCGTCGGCTCGCCGCGCCGATACACCATCCACGGCATGCCTGGGAGCGACTTTCCCCCGCTGCCCAAACCAGGGCCCGACGCGCCCTCGCTTCAGCTCCCCGTCGACCTGCTCGCGCTCCTCATCGCGCGCACGCACTTCTCCATCTCCTCGGACGAGACCCGCGCTCACGTGAACAGCGCTCTGTTCGAGTGGGCCGGCGACAAGGTCCGCATGGTCACGACCGACGGGCACCGCCTCTCCAAGATGGAGGCCACCGTGAGCGGCTCTTCGGCGACGGCGACCATGCTGATCCCGCTCAAAGCCGTCGGCGAGCTTCGACGCCTCGCGGACGAGGCTCGCGCCGACAAGGAAGGCGGCGAGCCGGCCAAGAACGTGGTCATCTCGCAGAGTGGCCCCAATGCGTTCTTCGGGCTCGCCGGCATGCAGTTCTCGGTGAAGCTCGTCGACGCCCAGTTCCCGCCGTACCAGCAGGTCATTCCCGCCGTCACCGACCGATCGGTTCGAGCGCCGCGAGTGGCCTTCGCCGACGCGCTCCGGGCCGTCTCGCTCGCCGCCAGCGATCGCACCGGCGGCGTCAAGCTGTCGACCGCCGAGGGGAAGCTGCGCATCACCAGCGAGAGCCCCGAGAGCGGCAACGGCTTCGACGAGCTCCCGGTCGACTACTCGGGGCCCGAGATCACCATCGGCTTCAATGCCCGCTACTTCCTCGACGTCCTCGGCGCGATCGACGATGAAGAGGTCGTGCTCGGCGTCTCCGGCGAGCTCGATCCCGCCGTCGTCCGCCCCGGCACCGAATCGAGCCAGCAGAGCTACGTCGCCGTCGTGATGCCGATGCGCATCTGACGGCGAGGCGGGTTGCCCGAGCGCCGTGCGCACGCGGTCGAGAGCGCGACGAGGCCCGCGGGACGTGTGGGCCTGGTGAGCGACGTGAACCGACTCGTCCTCGAGCGCCTCTCGGTGCGATCGCTGCGCAACCTGGCGTCGGTCGAGCTCGATCCCGCACCGCGGCTCAACGTCGTCTCCGGAGACAACGGGCACGGAAAGACGACTCTCCTCGAGGCGATCTACTTCGCCGCGACCTCGAGGAGCTTCCGGACCGGGCGACTGGGCGAGGTCCTCTCGCACGGCGCCGAGGTGGGATCGGCGCGAGCGCGCTTCGTCGAGGTGGGGGATCGACCCGATTCGCTCGCCCGCGAGCAGGTCGCGGCCATCCAGGGGAGGCGATGCGTCGTGCGGCTCGACGGCAACCGGCCACCGAGCCTCGGCGCCTACGCGACCCGGTCCCCGGTCGTGGTGTTCCACCCCGAGGAGCTGCGCTTGTCGACCGGGGCTGCGCCGCCGCGCCGCACGCTCGTCGACCGGCTGGCGCTCTTTCTGGACCCCTCCAGCGCCGATCATCGAGCCCGGTACGGCCACGCGCTCAAGGCGCGGCAGCGGCTGCTGCAGGGCGATCCTCGCGGCGTCGAGGGCGGCGCAGCCCTCGGGCTCGACGCCTTCGAGGCGCTGTGCGCTCGCCATGGGGCCGCGCTCACCCGCGCGCGGCGCGAGGCGGTGGCAGCGCTCACCGAAGAGCTCTACCCGGCCTTCGCCCGGATCGCCGCGCCTCGGCTCGAGCTCGAGGCTCGGTACGAGCCCGGAGGCTCGGAGGATGCCGACCTCGCTCGGGACCAGCTCGTTCGGCAGCGGCGCGGTGATGCGCACCGCAAATCCGCGTGCTTCGGCCCGCACCGCGACGATCTGGTCCTCTTGGTCAACGGCCGCCCGGCGCGCCTCGTGGCCTCCCAGGGCCAACACCGGGCCATCACGCTGGCGCTCAAGGCGGCCGAGACGGCGTGCATCGCGCGCGTGCGAGAGCTCGAGCCCATCCTCTTGCTCGACGATGTGTCGAGCGAGCTCGACCGAGACAGGACGCTCGCGCTGTTCACGTTTCTCGGGCTCACCCGAGGTCAGATTTTCCTGACCACGACCCGCCCGGAGCTCATCCTGACGCCCGCGATCCATGCCTCGGAGAGGCGGGATTGGAGGCTCGTGAACGGGGCGCTCGCGGGGGTCTGACGAAAGACGCCGACGGCCGCCGCAAGTCGCCGAAATAACGCCGGAAAATACCCGGGGCCGGCCTTGATTTCGGAGCCGAAAAAGGCTACTTTCCTCACCTCGAAAGAGGCCGCGACGAACGGCTGCCACGCAGCCGAGCCTCGCGCGCTCTCCACCGCGGCCGAAGCGCCGCCAACGCGTGGTCCCGTGCCGGCGTCGCCAGGCGTCCAGCGCGAGCCTCGTCCTCAGGAAGCAGAATGACCGAGCCCAGCACCAGCACGTCGAGCGAGTCGGCGCGACCGACGTACGACCACAACAGCATCACCGCGCTCGAGGGGCTCGAAGCCGTACGCAAGCGTCCGGGGATGTACATCGGCGACGTTCACGACGGGTCGGGGCTGCACCACCTCGTCTGGGAGGCCGTCGACAACGCGGTCGACGAGCACCTCGCCGGCGCCTGCACCGAGATTCAGGTGACCGTGCACTTCGACGGCTCGGTCTCGGTCGAGGACAACGGCCGCGGGATCCCGGTCGGCATGCACGCCAAGGGCGTCAGCGCCGCCGAGGTCGTGATGACGGTCCTCCACGCGGGCGGAAAGTTCGACAACGCGAGCTACAAGGTCTCGGCCGGCCTCCACGGCGTCGGCGTCAGTGCGGTGAACGCCGTCTCGGAGTGGCTCAAGGTCGAGATCAAGCGCGAGGGCAAGGTCTGGATCCAGGACTACCGCCGCGGCGTGCCCAAGGCGCCGCTCAAGGCGATCGGCGAGACCGAGAAGACGGGCACGCGCATCACTTTCAAGCCCGACCCGACGATCTTCTCCACCACCGAGTTCAGCTTCGACATCCTCGCGAGCCGCCTGCGCGAGCTCGCGTTCCTCAACGCCGGCCTCGTCATCCACCTCGAGGACCAGCGCCCCGGCGGGAACAAGGACGACTACGAGTACAAGGGAGGGATCAGCGAGTTCGTCGCGCTCCTCAACAAGACCAAGGAGCCGGTGCACGACGAGGTGATCAGCTTCGTCGCCGAGCAGTCGCCGATGAACGGCTCGGCCGGGGGCGTGGACGGAGCCCCTTCGACGCGCCCCAGCGTCCCGCCGACGCCGATCATGGTCGAGGTCGCGTTGCAGTGGAACTCGTCCTACACCGAGGCGATCTACTGCTACACGAACAACGTCCACAACAGGGACGGCGGGACGCACCTCACCGGCCTGCGCGCCGCGCTCACCAAGACGATCAACAGCTACGGCGCGGCGCAGAACCTCTTCAAGGATCTGAAGCAGGGCCTCGCCGGAGAGGACGTCCGCGAGGGGCTGACGTGCGTCATCAGCGTCAAGCACCCGGATCCCTCGTTCGACTCGCAGACGAAGTCGAAGCTCGTCTCCAGCGAGGTGAAAGGGATCGTCGAGGCGATCGTCGGCGACAAGCTCGGGCAGTACTTCGAAGAGAACCCGCCGATCGCCAAGAAGATCATCGAGAAGGCGGTCGTCGCGGCCAAGGCGCGGGAAGCGGCGCGGAAGGCGCGCGAGGTGATCCGCAAGGGATCGCTCGACGTGACCTCGCTCTCGGGCAAGCTCGCCGACTGCCAGTCGAAGGACCCCGAGAAGAGCGAGATCTACATCGTCGAGGGAGAGAGCGCCGGCGGCAGCGCCAAGATGGGGCGCGACCGGCACTTCCAGGCGATCCTCCCGCTCAAGGGGAAGATCCTCAACGTCGAGCGAGCGCGCCTCGACCGCATGCTCTCGTCGGCCGAGGTCGGCACGCTGATCACCGCGCTCGGGTGCGGCATCAACGACGCCGGCGGCTTCGAGATCGACAAGCTCCGGTACCAGAAGATCATCCTGATGACCGACGCCGACGTCGACGGGAGCCACATCCGCACCCTGCTCCTGACGTTCTTCTTCCGGCAGATGCCCGAGGTCATCGAGCGCGGGTACCTGTTCATCGCGCAGCCGCCGCTCTACCGCGTGCGCAAGGGCAAGAAGGACCTCTACCTCAAGCACCAGGCCGCCCTCGACGACTTCCTGATCTCGAACGCGGTGGAGGGGCTCGAGATCGCGCCCGCCGGCGCGCCCGCGGGCCGAGGAATCGGCGGCCAGCCGCTCTACCGGTTGGCCCAGCGGCTGAAGCGCTTCCGAGCGGTGCTGGCGAACCTCGACAAGCGCTGCGACGCGCGCATGGTCGCCTCGCTGCTGCGCGCGACCGGCCTCGGATCCGACGATCTGCGCGAGCGCACCAAGGTCGAGGACGCGGCGAAGAAGCTCCGCGCCTACCTCGAGAAGCGCTATCCGGATCTGTTCCCGCTCACCATCGCGGTGTCGTGGGAGTCGGAGCACGGCACGGGGCGGCTCGAGGTGGTCCCGCGCGCCGGCGCGAGCGCGCGGCGCAGCGTGATCAACTGGGACCTCGTGAGCTCGCCCGAGTACCAGGAGGCGTGGTCGATCGATCAGGATCTCCGCTCGATCGGGCCGGCGCCCTACACGGCGCGCGCGGGCGCGCACACCGACGAGATCCCCGACGGCGAGGCGCTCATCGATTTCCTCGACGAGCGCGGCAAGAAGGGCATCAGCATCAGCCGCTACAAGGGCCTCGGCGAGATGAACGCCGACGAGCTCTGGGAGACGACGATGAACCCGGACGCGCGGACGCTGCTCCAGGTCCGCGTCGACGACGCCGTGAAGACGGACGAGCTCTTCACCATCCTGATGGGCGATCAGGTCGAGCCGCGCCGGCAGTTCATCGAGCAGAACGCCCTGTCGGTGAAGAACCTGGACATCTGACGGTTCGCGGCCGGCGAACGAAACCAGCATCGCAAAGGCGCCCCACCTCGCGCGAAAATGCGTGGCGCGATGGGCTGCGCGCGCGACGAACCTACGTCACCAGATACGCACGAGATTCGCGCTGGCAAGGGCCTTGCTAGCGGACCGTCGGGACTTAGCTTCGACGTGCCATGCGAATCGACAGGATGACCACCAAGGCCCAGGAGGCCGTCCGCGCTGCGGTCGACCTCGCCAGCCGCAAAGGCAACCCCGAGCTCTACCCCGAGCATCTCGTCAAGGCGCTGATCGAGCAGGACGGCGGCGTCGTCGCGCCCCTGCTGCAGAAGGCGGGCGCGAGCTCGGCGAACGCTCTGCGCGAGCTCGATGCCAAGATCGAGGGATACCCGCGCGTCAGCGGCGGCGCCGAGCCGGGGCTCTCGAGGCGGGCGATGGCGGTGCTCCAGCGCGCCGAGGACGAGGCCAAGGCGCTGAAGGACGACTTCATCTCCACCGAGCACCTGCTGCTCGGGGCCGCCAAGGTCGATCGCGACATTCAGGGGATGCTCGACAGGATCGGGCTCACGTACGACAAGCTCCTCGCGGCCCTGGCGAGCGTCCGCGGCAGCCAGCGGGTCACCGACCGGGATCCGGAGGGCAAGTTCCAGGCGCTCGAGAAGTACACGCGCGACCTCACCGATCTCGCCCGGAAGGGGAAGATCGATCCCGTCATCGGGCGCGACGAGGAGATCCGGCGCGTGATGCAGGTGCTCTCGCGTCGCAGCAAGAACAACCCCGTCCTCATCGGCGAGCCGGGCGTGGGCAAGACGGCGATCGTCGAGGGCATCGCCCAGCGCATCGTGCGCGGCGACGTCCCCGAGTCGCTCAAGGAGAAGCGGCTGGTGGCGCTCGACCTCGCGGCCATGGTCGCCGGCTCCAAGTTCCGCGGCGAGTTCGAGGACCGGCTCAAGGCGGTCCTCAAGGAGATCGAGGCCGCGCAGGGCTCGATCATTCTCTTCATCGACGAGCTCCACACGCTCGTCGGCGCGGGCGCGGCCGAGGGCGCGATGGACGCGGCCAACATGCTCAAGCCGGCGCTGGCCCGCGGCGAGCTGCGCTGCATCGGCGCGACCACCCTCGACGAGTACCGCAAGCGCATCGAGAAGGACGCGGCGCTGGAGCGGCGGTTCCAGCCCGTCATGGTCAACCAGCCGACGGTCGAGGACACCATCGCCATCCTCCGCGGCATCAAGGAGCGCTACGAGATCCACCACGGCATCCGCATCCAGGACGCGGCGCTCGTCGCGGCGGCGGTGCTGTCGAATCGGTACATCACCGACCGGTTCCTGCCCGACAAGGCGATCGATCTCGTGGACGAGGCGGCCTCCAAGATCCGGATGGAGATCGACAGCCTGCCGATCCCGATCGATCAGGTCGAGCGCAACCTCCTCAAGCTCCAGATGGAGGAGCAGGCGCTCAAGCGCGAGACCGACAAGGCCAGCAAGGCCCGGCTCGCCGAGGTGAAGAAGGAGATCGCCAACCTCCAGGGCGAGCGCGACGCCATGCGCGCGCAGTGGCTGCGCGAGAAGGAGATCATCACCGAGATCCGCGACGCCAAGAAGGCGCTCGAGGAGCTGCGGCTCGAGGGCGAGCGCGCGCAGCGCGTGCACGACCTCAACAAGGCGGCGGAGATCCAGTACGGCAAGATCCCCGAGGTGGAGAAGAAGCTCGAGGAGGTCCGCGCCCGCCTCGCCGAGGTGCAGCAGAAGCAGGCCTACCTGACCGAGGAGGTCACCGACGAGGACATCGCCGCGGTCGTCTCGAAGTGGACCGGCATCCCGGTCGCCAAGATGCTCGAGAGCGAGATGAAGAAGCTCCTCCGCCTCGAGGACGAGCTGCGCAAGCGCGTCGTCGGCCAGGAGGAGGCGCTCCGGGTGGTGTCGAACGCCATCCGCCGCTCGCGCGCCGGGCTCGGCGAGGAGAAGCGGCCCATCGGCTCCTTCCTCTTCCTCGGCCCGACGGGCGTCGGCAAGACCGAGCTCGCGCGGGCGCTCGCCGAGGTGCTCTTCGACGACGAGAAGGCCATGGTGCGCCTCGACATGAGCGAGTACGGCGAGCGGCACACGGTCGCCCGCCTCATCGGCGCGCCGCCGGGGTACGTCGGATACGAAGAGGGCGGTCAGCTGACCGAGCCCGTGCGGCGGCGGCCCTACACGGTCGTGCTCTTCGACGAGATCGAGAAGGCGCACCCCGACGTGTGGAACACCTTGCTGCAGGTGCTCGACGACGGGCGGCTCACGGACGGGCAGGGGAGGACGGTCGACTTCAAGAACACCGTCATCATCCTGACGTCGAACCTCGGCACGGCGGCGGCGGCTGCGGTCGAGGAGCGGGACAACCTCGGCGCCGAAGACAAGGCCGAGATCATCAAGCGGGTGGTGCTCGACGAGGTGCGCAAGCACTTCCGCCCCGAGTTCCTGAACCGGCTCGACGACGTGGTGGTGTTCCGCCGGCTCGGCAAGGAGCAGATGGAGCGCGTGGTCGACATCCAGCTCGACCTCTTCGCCAAGCGGCTCGAAGGCCGCGGGCTCGCGCTGCAGATCTCGCCGCAAGCCAAGGACTTCCTCATCGAGCAGGGCTGGGACCCGCAGTACGGCGCCCGGCCGCTGAAGCGCGCGATCCAGAGGTTCCTCCAGGACGAGATCGCGAGGCGGATCCTCGGCGGGGAGCTCCAGCAAGGCGACACCGTGACGGTGGGCCGCGGCCCCGAAGGGCTCACCTTCGGCCGCGCCACGCTCAACTGACGCTCGCGCGCCGTGCACGGCCAGGCCGCCGGATCGAACCGGCCGCCTGGCCGTCTTCGTTCGCGGGCGCAGGGGCGCGCGCTCGCGCTCCGCGATCGTCAGCGATCGGGGAGCCCCGACGCGACGCGCCGGAGCAGGTCGAGCGCGGCGTAGGCGGCGTGCGTCTGGATCTCGGCGCGATCGCCGGCGAAGACGCGGTCGCGGACGACCGTTCCGCCGGCGTGGCTGACGGCCCAGTAGACGAGGCCGACCGGCTTCTGCGCCGTTCCGCCGCTCGGGCCGGCGATGCCCGTGACCGCCACGGCGACGTCACACTCGCACATGCGGCGGGCGCCCTCGGCCATCTCGGCCGCCACCTCGGCGGAAACGGCGCCGTGACCGCGGAGGGTGTCCTCCGAGACGCCGAGCAGCCGGCTCTTGGCGCTGTTCGCGTACGTCACGATGGCGCCGACCAGGTAGTCGCTGGCGGGGTAGCTCGTGAGCAGGTGCGCGATGAGGCCGCCGGTGCACGACTCGGCGATCGCCAGCCTCCAGCCGCGCCCGCGGAGGGTTCGGCCCACGATGTCCGGGAACGCCTCGTCGCCCTCGCCGAAGATCACGTCGCCGAGGCGCGACTTCACCTCGGCGCCGGCGCGGAGCGCGAGGTCGCGGGCCATCGACTGGGTCGCCGCGCGGGCGTGGACCTTCACGTCGACCTCGGGGAAACGGACCATGTAGCCCAGCGTCACGCCCGGGAACGCCGCCTCGACGCCTTCGAGCCTCATGCCCACGAGCGACTCGCCGAGCCCGTAGGTGCGCAGCCGGATCTGATGGCTGTTGTTCGGTGCGTTCGGCCGGACGCGCGGGAGCACCTGATCGCCGAACATCCGCCGCATCTCGCGCGGCACGCCGGGGAGGAAGTACGCCGTGGCGTTGCCGAGCTGGAGCGCGAACCCTGGAGCGGTGCCGTCGCTGTTCGGGAGGATCTCGGCGCCCGCGGGGACGTCGGCCTGCTTCTCCTGAGCGGGGTTGAGCGAGCCGCCCCGCCCCTCGACCCGGCGGCGGATCGCGAGCAACGAGCTCTCGTCGCGGACCAGCTCGACGCCGGCGGCACGGGCGGCGGCGGCGGCGGTGAGGTCGTCGGTCGTCGGGCCGAGGCCGCCGGTGGCGACGACGAAGCGGTGCTCGGCGGCGAGGCGCCGGATCGCTGCGGCCATCCGATCGACGTCGTCGGGCATGACCTCGATCGCGCCGACCGTGAAGCCGGCCTCGGTCAGCTCGGCCGCGAGCCACGAAGCGTTCGTGTTCACGATTTCGCCGCGGGCGACCTCGGTACCGATGCTGAGGATGGCGACGGTCATTTCGGGGCCGGGCAATGTAGACCGAAAGCGCTCCCAATGGGAACGGCCCGCGTCACGGCGGCCGCGCCCGAGGGCGGTCGCTCGCCACGTTATGGATAGACGCAGCGGAAGCCGATCTCCGGGGCGCGTGCGCCTACCGCGACCGGTCGCCCGCTCCAGGAGCGGAGCGCGGCCGCGGCCGTGTCGGCGTAGCTGCCGCCTCTGACCTCGGCGGCCGTCGCGGTGTCCTCGGCGGGTCTCGTCCATTCGGCCACGTTGCCGGCGAGGTCGAAGACGCCGGGCGTCGCGGCGCCGTCCGGGTGCGAGCCGGCGACCTCCGGTCCGGTCGCGCCCTCGCCGCACGGCCCCTCCGTCAGCCCCCAGGCCGCTCGCCGGCAGACCGCGCCGGTGTCTCCCCACGGGTAGCGGCGCCCGGACGCGGTCGCCGCGGCGAATGCGAGCTGATCCGCCGACGGAAGATCGCCCCCGGCGGCGCGGCAGAAGACACGCGCCTCGGCGAGCGACACGCCCGCGACCGCTCGCCCGGGCTCGCCGGAGAGCGGAATGGGCGCGCAGGTCCCGCGTGCGACGCAGGCGGCCCAGCGCTCCTCGGTGACCTCGAAGGCGTCGAGCCCGAACGGCGCCACGGCCGCCTCGCGCGGCGTGACCACGCCTTGCGCCTCCCAATCGCCGGGGCCGATGCGCAAGGTGCCGCCCTCGATGCGGACCACGCGGGCCTCGGCGACGCAGCCGTCGTCGGTGACGCGGAGGCCGGTCGCGCAACGCGACGGACGGCCGGCGCACCGGCCGCGTTCGAGGCGCTGGCCTTCTCCGCAGCAGCGCGGCCCGAGCGCCGTCATCCCCGCGGCGCACCGCGCGGGCGGCTCCGACCGCACGCGCGCGGCCACGATGACCAGGGCGACGAGCGCCGCGGCGGCCGCGATACCGATCGCGTAGGCCGCGATCGGTCGCGGCGGGCTCGCGCCGGCATCGCTTCCGGTCGGGCCCGGCGGCTGCCGCGCCGAGGTCGCGCTCACACGACGCGGGCGGGCAGCGTCCCGATGCCCTCGATGTCGATCGCGAGCGCGTCGCCGGCGCGGAGCGGACCCACACCGGACGGCGTCCCCGTCAGGAGCAGATCGCCGGGCTCGAGCGTCATGAAGCGGGCGGCGTAGGCGATCAGGTCCTCGACCGAGAAGACCATGTCGCGCGTGTTGCCCTGCTGCCGAACGTCGCCCGAGACCCGGCAGGTGATCGAGAGCGCCCGCGGATCGAGACCGGCGACGACCACCGGGCCCACGGGGCAGAAGGTGTCCATGCCCTTCGCCCGCGTCCACTGGCCGTCCTTCTTCTGCAGATCGCGCGCGGTGATGTCGCCGGCGGCGGTGAAACCGAAGATCGCGCCTCGTGCGGCGGCCGCGTCGATCGAGGCGACGCCCACGCGCCCGCTCCGGCGGACCCGCCGGCCGATCACGACGCCCAGCTCGGCCTCGTGATCGACGCGCGACGACACCTCGGGCGGGGGGAGCTCGATCGCGCCGTCTGGATCGAGCAGCGACGAGGGCGGCTTGAAGAACAGGAGCGGCTCGGCGGGCACCTCGTTGCCGAGCTCGCCGGCGTGGGCGCGGTAGTTGCGGCCGACGCACACGATCTTGGTGGGCGCGACCGGCGCCAGGCGCCTTGCGCCCGCGCCGTGCGCCTCGTCGTCGAGGCCTTCGAGCACCTCGCCCGTCTTCGCGCCACCGGCCCAGGGCGCGGCGTCGAGCAGCGCCGCGCGCCCGCCCGACACGTGGGCGAACACCTGCCGACCGTCGGCGAGCTCGAGCCGGGCGAACCGGTGCAAGGCCGCCGTCGGCGCGCTCACTCGCGCTCCGGGCCGGCCGCCGCGCGACCGAGGGCGGTCACCGCGCCCCCGCGGCCCGGGCGCGCGCTCCGGGCCGGACCGCGACGGGTGCCTCGTCCAGCATCGTCACGATGCGGCCGAGCGCCTCGAGCAGCGCGGCGCGGAAGCGGGCGTAGCTCTTGGGGCCGACCTCTCCGCTCTTGTGGGCGCGCTCGAGCGCGACGAGCTCGTCGAGCAGCGCGCGCTGGGCATCGAGCAGGTCGGCGCGCGTGTCGGGGGCGAGGGCTTTGTCGTCGCGCCGCTGGAGCGCGTAGCCGACGCCGCCGGCGATCGCGCCGAGGCCGAGCACCACCGCGATCCAGCGCGCGTTGCCCGGCGTGGGGAGCCCGGTGATCGTGACCTCGAGGACCGGCAGCCCCCGCTCGGAGCGCCCGACCTGCTTCTCGGTGATCATGATCCGCTTGCCGTCGCGGTTGGTGCTCTTCTGCGCGGCGGGGAAGCCGCTCACCTCGAGCCCCATCGATTTGGACGACTCGGCCATGACGCGCATCTGGGCGACGTGCGGCGGCATCTCGATACGGAACGTCTGGCGCGCCGTGCCCTCGAGCGGCACTTGGTAGCGGAAGGTGATGTCGTGCCGGCCCGGGCGAAACGTGCCGCGGAGCGCGGCGCCCTTGTCGTCCACCTCGTCGACGCGCGTGTCCTCCATCTGCTCGGGCTTGTTGAACGCCTTGAAGCCCTCGGGCAGGGCGAAGGTCACGTCGTCCGGCACCCACGAGACGGGGCCGACGTTGAAGACGCTGAAGAGGTGCTCGATCGACATCGAGTCCTCGCGCAGCGACAGGTAGACGACGCCCTGCGCGCCCACGAGCACCTCGTCGATGTTGGACGAGACCTCGTACGAGTGGAGCAGGACGCGCTTGCCTGCCTTGTCCGAGAGGGCGAACGGCATGACGCCGTAGGTGGCGGAGTCCTTCTGCGTGCTGACCCGGTAGGTGACGCCGGCGCCGACCTCGAGCCCGTCGAAGCGGAGCGATCCGGCGCCGTCCGCCTCGCGCGCGAGGCGCTCGCGCGACTCGCCCTTGGCGACGGTGTTGCGGAGGATGCCGAGCGTCACCGGCGCGCCCGGGATCGGCGCGCCCTTCGCGTCGGCGATGGTGATGGCGATCGTGCCCGGCGGGAGCGAGGCGTCGTCGGTGGCCGTGTCGGCCGGCGCTTCGAAGAGCCCCTGCCCCGACGGGCGCGCCTGCCCATGCGGCGACGCCTGCCCGTGCCCCGGCGGCGGAGGGTCCTCGCCCTCCGGGTCGTCGTCGGGGTCCATCGGCGGGTGGCCCGGCGGCAGGCCGTCGCCGACCGGCGGGTGCCCGGGCGGCAGCTCGCCGCTCGCCGCGGGGCCGGCCTTCGTCGCGCCCGCATCCTTGTCGGCGGTGGGCGCGCCGGCGTCCGCCTTCGGGGGCGGCGCCTTGGCGGACGAAGTCGCTTTGGGCTGCTGCGCCGTCGCCAGCGCCGGCACGAGCGCGGCCGCAGCGACGACCGCGAGTCGCGAGAGCCAGCGCCGCATCACGACCGCTCCTCCTCGCCGTCCGACGTGTCGCTCCCGTCGGCTTCGGCGGCGGTCTCGGCGCCCCCGACGGCCATGGCGGCGGCGCCGGTCTGCCGGGAGCCGCACATCTTGCAGAACACCGCCTCCTCGTCGTTGGTCGTGCCCCACGCCCAGCAGGCTCGCGTCTGCGCCTCGCCGTCGCCGGCGTGCGGAGGCGCATCGTCCGCGGAGGGCTCGGCCTTGCGCTTCTTCCGGAGCGGCGCCGCGCCGCGCTTCTTCCGGGAGCGCTCGTCGCCGTCGGTCGCGTCCGCGTCGGCGGGGAGGCCGGCGTCCCCGAGGAGCCCCTCTTCGCGGAGGCGCCGCGCCACCAAGAGCTCGACCTTGAGGCGCTCGGGCCGGTTGTCGTCGTCGATCTGACGCAGGAGCCGCTTGGCCTCTGCGCGGTACTTCGCGGTGAGGGCCTCGAAGTCGTCCTCGCTGATCTTGCCGACGCTGCGCTCGAACTCGAGATCCTTGAGCGCCCGGAGCACGGCGCGCTTCTGGTCCTCGTCGGTGCGGGGCGCGCCGATGGCGTACGCGTCGGCGCCGGTGAGCGGCGCCTCGCCGACGAGCGTGCGGACGCTCGCCCAGAACACGGCGATCACCGCCACGAGCGCGCCGCCGGCGAGCACCAGCACCGCGGCGGGGGGGCCCTGCACGTAGCCCGCGACCAGCGCGCCTCCGACCGTCGCGATCGGCAGGAGCCAGCGGGCGTACTCGGCGAGCCGTGCCTCGCGCGCGGCCGCCGCGGCCTGCGCCGCCCGGTCCTCGGGCAGACCGTCGCCCACCGCGACGGCGCCCTCGGGCTCGTCGCTGGCCGAATCGGGATCGATCGGCGGTGTTCCACGTCGGGAGCGCGCGTCGGCGGAGGACGCCGGCTTGCCGGAGCGCCGGCGATGCTCGGCGGCGGTCATTCTTCGTCATCCATTCGCTTGAGCTCGTCGTCGAGCTTGTCGTCGTAGGCGTCGCGCTCCTGCTTGCCGGCCGGCTTCCCGCTCGCGCCGCCGCCCTTCTTGTCGTTGTCGTCGGACCGCCGGCGCCAGCGGCGCAACGCCACGCCGACCCCGATGGCTCCGGCCAGGATGGCCACGAGCGGCAGCGCCCAGACGGCGCGCTGCGAGCCCGTGTTCGGCGGCACGGCGAGCGCGTTGTAGCCCCAGCGGGCCGCGTAGTCGGACTGGATCTGCTCGATCGACTTGCCGGACGCGAGCTCGGAGCGGAGCTCCTGCCGCGTCGCGTGCGCCGTGCCGCAGGTGCAGGTGCCCAGCGTCTCGCGCGGGCAGCCGCACATGCAGATGAGGCTCCAGAAGAGCTTGTGCTCGTCGTCGTTCTGGATGCCGACGGTGCCGCTGCGGATCATGCCCTCGCCGAGCTGCTGGGCCAGCGCCGCCGGCGGCGGAGCGTAGGCGAACGCCGCGATCAGCAGCGCACCGAGCACGACGATGAGGCGGACGATCTTCTCGCGACGGCTCATGGAGCGGGGGATGCCGGTTGAGGCGGGAGGGAGGCCGAGCTCGTCCGAGCCTCCCCCCCGTAGGCGTACGAAGGGCCGGCGGCGAGCAGGACGGCGAACATGATGGCGGTGGCGACCGAGGCCGCCGCCCGGATGTAGCCGAACGCACCCGCTTCCTCCAGCGCCACGTCGGGCCAGAGCGAGATCAAGGCACCGAGGATGAGCACGCCGACCCCGAACCAGATGAACGACACGTTCGGGTTCACGTGGATCTGGAAGGCCGCGACCTTCGTCTGGGGGCTGACCATGCCGACGATCACGTAGAGGTCGTTGCGGAGGGTGATGTGCTTGGCGACCTCGGTGGACGGGGCGTCCGGGCTCGACTTGTAGATGAACTTCGCCGGGCTCACGCGGCCGATGGGCTTGCCGTCGCGGGTGACGTCGAGGTCGGCGAAGATCATCCGCTTCTCCTGATCGACCTCCATCCGCGTGCCCTTGTAGGTGAGGGCGTACTCGCCGACCGTCACCGACTCGTCGGGCTTGAGGCTCGTCTCTTTGTCGATGCCCCAGGCGCGCCCGGTGAAGCCGAAGAACATGAGAACGATGCCGACGTGGACGATGTAGCCGCCGTAGCGGCGCCGCGACTTGGCCATCAGGTTGAAGAGCGACGCGAAGAGGTTCTCCGTGCCGTGCTTCTGGCGCGCGGCGACGCCGCGCCCGAACTCCTGCACCACCACCGCGACGTTGAAGGCGCAGAGCGCCACGGTCACGAACGGGAGCTTGCCCGAGAGCGCCGCGAGCCCCTCGCCCAGCCAGCCGGCGTAGATCGGGTCCGCCTTCACGAAGGGCGGGTAGCCGAGCCGGTTGCCCAGGGCGAGGTGCAGGACCGCGACGGCTCCGGTGGCGATGAGCGGCCAGCGGAAGCTCTTCCGGAAGAGCTCGGGGGAGGTCTTGCGCCAGCCGAGCAGCGGGGCGACGCCCATCAGCGCGAAGACGAGGAGAGCGACCGGAGGCAGCCACGCGTTGTAGAAGGTGGGCCCGAGCGTCGACTTCTGATCGAGCAGCCACTCGCTGATGCGCGGCCACGTCGTGGCGACCGCGATGAAGAGCATGAGGCTGAGGAATCCCCAGTTGTTGAGGAGGAACATCACCTCGCGCGACAGGACCGACTCGAACGAGCCCTCGCTGCGCAGGCGCGGCATCCGGTAGAAGACGAGCGCCGCGGAGACCGCGAGGATGAAGCCCATGTAGTAGACGAAGAAGATCCCGATCCCCGACTGCGCGAACGAGTGCACGCTGGCGATGAGGCCCGAGCGCGTCAGGAAGGTGCCGAAGATCGTGAGCCAGAACGTCGCGCAGATGAGGAAGACGTTCCAGACCTTCAGCATCCCGCGGCGCTCTTGGATCATCGTCGAGTGCACGTACGCGCTCGCCGTCAGCCAGGGCAGGAAGGCCGCGTTCTCGACGGGGTCCCAGGCCCAGTAGCCGCCCCAGCCGAGCTCCTCGTACGCCCAGAGCATCCCCAGCGCGTTCCCGATGGAGAGGAACAGCCAGGAGAAGAGCATCCACTTCCGGGACGCGACGATCCACTCGTTGTCGAGGCGCCCCGTCACCAGCGCGGCGACCGCGAAGGCGAAGGGCACGGCCGAGCTCGTGAACCCCACGTAGAGGCTCGGCGGGTGGATGATCATGTAGAAGTTGCGCAGCTGGTGGTTCAGCCCCTGCCCGTCGAGCGGCGCGCCGCCGATGCTGGTCGCGAACGGGTTGGTGGAGAAGATCATCAGCGTCGCGAAGAACAGGATCACGCTCATCAGCGTCGCGATGACGTACGGCTGGAGCTCGAGGTACCGCCGCCGCAGCCAGTAGACGCAGATGCCCGAGAAGGTGGCGGTGAGGAACAGCCACCAGAGCAGCGAGCCGTCCTGGCCACCCCACAAGGCGGCGATCAGATACGGCGTGGGCATGGCCCGCTCGCTGTAGTGTGCGACGTAGGCGATGCGGAAGTCGTGGCTGACGAAGGCGTACGCCAGGATGAGGACGGCGAGTCCGACGAGCGCGATGGTGCCGTAGGCGCCCAGTCGCGCGGCCTGGAGGAGCCTGGGCCGGCCCGCTCCCGAGGCGATCGCCACGGCGAACGTGTACGCCGCGGCGACGAGGATCGCGTAGAGGACGCCCGTGCCGAACTCGGGGAGGGATTGCCACATGCGGGGTTTCGGGAGTCTAGGCTGCCGCGCCGCCGCGGGCCAGAGATGGCGGCGGCGCCGAGCGGGTCTCGGGCGGGTAGGTAGGGGCGGCCGCCGGCCGGGGGAAGCTTGCAGGCGGTCGAAAGGGAATCTCCCAACTTTCGGGGTCCGACCAACCCGGGGGCAATTCGCCGCACGGCGCTGCGAACGTGGCGATCGAGTCGGCGGGCCGGCGGGCTCGGCATCCGGCGCAGTCGCCGTTTGCATCGCCTCGCTTGGGTCGATTGACCCGCAGGGTCGATTTCCCCGCGCCCTTGGGGCAGAGCTGCCCCGTGATGAGCCGTCGTCTTGACGCATGCGGTGGCCCGTCGCTCTAGGAGGTTCGTTGGAGCCCACCCCTCCTCCAGAAGCGCAGACCCCGCCCTCGGCCGCCGTCCACGTCGCGCTGCTCGGGGTTCAGGTGGCGTTCGGGACCCTGGCCGTCGAGGGCAAGATCGCGATGGGCACCTTCGGCGTATCGCCGGAGGCGCTCGGGATGGTGCGCATCCTCGGCGGCGCGCTGGTGTTCGGGATCGCACACGCGGCCCTCCGCACCCCGCGGGTGGCGAGCGCCGCCGACATGGCGAAGCTGGCCGCGCTCGGCCTCTTCGGGATCGTCTTGAACCAGATCCTCTTCCTCAAGGGGCTGCGGCAGACGTCGCCGATGGCGGCCACGCTGCTCGTCGCCACCATCCCGGTCTTCGCGTCGGCGATCGCGGCCATCGCGGGCCGCGATCGCTTCACCGGGCGGAAGGGCGCCGGCATCGCCCTTGCCGTCCTCGGCATCGGCGTGCTGACGCGCTTCGCCGTGCCGCACCGCGGCGATCTCCTGGTGCTCCTGAACTCGCTTTCGTACGCCATCTACGTCGTCTTCGCCAAGGGCATGCTGGCCCGGTACGGCACCTTCACCGTCGTGGCGTGGGTCTTCGGCGCGGGGGCGGTCCTGTTCGCTCCGCTCGGCGGCCTCGAGCTCCTGCGCGACGCGCCGCGCTGGTCGGCGGGCGCGATCGGGATGGTCGCGTTCATCGTCCTCGTACCCACGCTGCTCGCCTACTCGCTCAACGCCTGGGCGCTCCGGCGCGCGCCGCCGACGCTGGTCGCCATCTACGTCTACCTCCAGCCGCTCGTGGTCGCCGTCCTCGCCTGGCTGCAGCTCGGTCAGGCGCTCGACGTCAGGACGGCGCTCGCCGGGCTCCTCATCTTCTCCGGCGTGACGGTGGTCGTCACGGCGCCGCGCGTCGTGCCCGCCTGAGGTCCGCCCCCTCGCCTCGGGCTAGAACGTCGCCGATTGGCGCTATACTCGGCGCATGGGAGACCCCAGCGCGAACCCGGCGGACCTCATCTACGACTGGAACGAGGTCGGGCGGAAGGGGCGTCTCATCCCGAAGGAGGTCACTTTCTTCGACGAGACGCTGCGGGACGGCCTGCAGAACCCCTCGGTCGCCGATCCCAACATCGACGCCAAGCTGAAGATGCTGCACCTGATGTCGAAGATCGGCATTCACGTCGCCGACATCGGCCTGCCGGGCAGCTCGGACCGAGCCTTCCAGGACGTGCTCCGGATGTGCAGGGAGATCACCGACAACAAGCTCCCGCTCCGCGTCGCCTGCGCCGGCCGCACGGTCGCGAGCGACATCACGCCGATGATCGAGATCTCGCAGCGCGCCGGGATCCCCGTCGAGGTCTACGCCTTCATCGGGTCGAGCCCGATCCGCCAGCTCGCCGAGGAGTGGGACCTCGACCTCATCGTGAAGCGATCGGCGGCCGCGATCGACGTCGGCGTGAAGGCGGGGCTCGAGGTGGCCTACGTGACCGAGGACACCACGCGCTCGCGCCCGGAGGTGCTCGGGACGCTGTTCAAGATGGCGATCGACCACGGCGCCTCGCGCCTCTGCCTCTGCGACACCGTCGGCCACGCCACGCCCGACGGCGTCCGCAACCTCATCCAGTTCACGAAGAGCATCGTCGCCGGCGCGGGGGCCAAGGTCGGCATCGACTGGCACGGGCACAACGACCGCGGCCTCGCGCTCGAGAACGCGCTCTGGGCGCTCGAGTTCGGCGCCGACCGCGTCCACGGCACCGCGCTCGGGATCGGCGAGCGCGTCGGCAACGCGCAGATGGAGCTCATCCTCTTGAACCTCAAGCTCCTCGGCCTGCTCGAGCACCAGGATCTCACCCACCTGCTCGAGTACTGCAACACCGCGGCGCACGCCGTCGGTTGGCACGTGCCCATCAATTACCCGCTCGTCGGGCGCGACGCGTTCCGCACGGCGACGGGCGTGCACGCGGCGGCGATCATCAAGGCGGAGTCGAAGGGCGACGCCTGGCTCGCCGACCGCATCTACTCGGGCGTCCCCGCCGGCATGTTCGGGCGGAAGCAGGAGATCTGCGTCGGGTACATGTCGGGCGCCTCGAACGTGAACTACTGGCTGCGCCAGCGGAAGATCGAGCCGTCCAAGGAGCTCGTCGACGCCATCCTCGCGAAGGCCAAGGCGACCGACCACATCCTCTCGGACGACGAGATCCAGGCCGTCGTGGCAGAAGTCCGCCCGCGCGGATGACGGCGTCCGGCCTCGAGCCCGCCGAGAGGTCAGCGGCGGGGCGGGCCAGCCGCGTCGAGCGCGTCGTCGTCGCGGTCGCGGCGCTCGTGTGCCTGCTCTTCGCGGGCGGCCTCCGCGACGTCCCCGCGCGCGCCGCGATGATCGGGCTCTACGCGCCGGTCCTCCCGGCCACGGCGAAAGACCGCGACGCCGCGCTCACCGTCTCGGTGGTCGACGAGGACGGCGATCCCCTCCCGGGCGCGTCGGTGCGCGTCTTCGCCATCCACGGCGACCGCGCGTACTTCGCCGGCGATCGCCCCTCCGACGACGGCGGCTCGGCGCGATTCGACGGGCTGCCCCGCGGCGAGGCGTGGATCCTGGTGTACGGCGCCGGGCGCGCCCGCGCCTCGACGCGCGTGGTGCTCGGACCGGGCACGAGCGAGGTGCGCCTCGCGCTCCGGCCCGCCGCCGCCCTGGACGTGCTCGTCGTCGACGAGGCGGACCACGCGGTGACGGGCGCCGACGTGAGGGTCTTCGGAGGCGATCCCCTCCCAGCGGTGGCGACCACAGGAAGCGACGGGCTCGCCCGCTTCGATCGGCTCGGGGCCGGGCCGTTCGCGGTGCGCGCGCGGGCGCTGGGTTACGAGGAGGCCTCGCGCACCGGCGTCCATCCCACGCCAGCGCCGCTCCGGATCAAGCTCGAGCGCCTCGGCGCGTTGATCGTGAGCGTCGTGGACGGCGACGGCAAGCCGGCCGCCGGCGCGACCGTGCTCGCCGCCGGCTCGGGGCTCTGGCCGGCGCGGAGCACCACGACCGACGAGGCCGGACGCGCCCGGATCGGCGGCCTGCGCGCCGGCGTCTACGATCTCAAGGCGCGCCTCGGCGACCAGGTCAGCCCCACCGAGCTCGCCGTTCCGCTCAAGCGCGGCGAGGAGCGGGAGGTCCGCCTCGCGCTGGAGGTGGGGCGGCGCGTGACCGTCACCGTGACCGACGGGGCGGGCGAGCCGGCGATCCCGATCGCGGGCGCGAGCGTGGTCCTCGTCGAGGAGGGGCTGTCGCCGTTCCCGCTGAACGGCAAGACCAACGAAGAGGGGCGCGTCACGCTCGGACCGATCGCGGCCGGCCCGGCGAGCGCCGGCGCGCGGGCGAAGGGGTTCGTCGCGCGCGGGGCCGTGCCGATCGCCGAGCTCGAGACCGAGGTCCGCGTCCCGCTCCTCCGCGGGGGCGCGCTGATCGGCGATGTCGTCGACGACCGCGGCTACCCCGTCGACGGCGCCACCATCGAGGTCGTCGGCGTGGATCTCGACGGCATGCCGATCGACGAGGTCGCGGCCGTCTCCGAGTTCCGCGAGGGCCACTTCGACATGGCGCTCGCCGGTCCGAGGCCGCTCATCCCGATGGGCGAGCTCGGCGTGATGCCCGGCCCGATCCCCGATCTGCCCCGTGAAGGCGCGCTGCTCGAGTCGGCGTTCGAGCGCGCTCCGCTCGGCGGGGGCTCGGACACGTCGGTCCCCGCGCTCGCGACGGGGCGCGGCGACGAGCCCTGGGTGACGCGGCGCGACGGCACCTTCCGCGCCGAGCCGGTGCCGCCCGGCCGCGTCCACGCGATCGTCCGCCACCCGAGCTACCTCGAAGCGACGAGCGAGACGGTCTCGATCGCCCCCGGCGGCGAGGCGACGGTGCACGTCGTGTTGCATCAGGGCGGCGTGCTCCTGGGGCGCGTCGTCGAGGCCGACCGTACGCCGGTCGCCGGCGCCCGGGTCGAGCTCGCGGCCTCGCGGGGCTCGCTCGAGCGGGTCACCTACGCCGCCGACGACGGGACGTTCG
Source organism: uncultured Polyangiaceae bacterium (assembly GCA_964372055.1). Classification (GTDB taxonomy): domain Bacteria; phylum Myxococcota_A; class Polyangia; order Polyangiales; family Polyangiaceae; genus CAYJPW01. The sequence continues at coordinate 6,283 of CAYJPW010000015.1, read as the reverse complement.
CGTTCGCCGCGGTGCCCGACGAGGTCGTCGTCTCGGTCGCCCGGCCCGACGCGCCGGGCGACGTCGCGGCGCGGCTCATCATCGAGGTGCCGGAGCGGGAGCGGAAGGAGATCGAGATCATGCTCCCGCGGGTCCGGGAGAAGGTCGCGATCCACGTCGTCGACGACCGGGGCTACCCGCTCGATCGCGTCGAGGTCCGGGCGCTGGCGCTCGACCCCGAGGAGCCGCTCCGACGCACCCTCTTCACCAACGACGACGGCGACGCCGAGCTGCCGAACGCTTACGGGCTCCCGCTGCGCTTCACCCTCGTCCGCCCCGGCAAGGCCCCGCAGGTGACCGACGTCGAGCTGGCGCCGGCGGAGCTGACGTTCGAGATGAAGCAGGGCATCCGCGCCAAGGGCACGGTGACGGCGCGCGAGGGCCGCGATCGCGTCGCCGGCGCCGACGTCACGCTCTACGCGCGATCCGGCGCGCGCCACGCCATGACCGACGACGAGGGCGACTTCGCCGTCGACGACCTCGCGGCCGGGCGCGTCCGCGTGGTGGTCAGCCACGCCGAGCACGCGACGCGCGAGCTCTTGGTCACGGTGGCCGACGATCCGGATCACGGCGCCGATCTCGGCGAGCTCGATCTCACGGAGGCGGGCGAGGCGACCGGCCTGGTGGTCGACGAGCACGACGACCCGGTCCCCGGCGCGCGCGTGGCGCGGGACTCGGTCCCCACCTGGCTGCCGCTCGGGCCGCTCCCGCCCGGCGTGGTGACCACCGATCGCGACGGTCGCTTCACGCTCGGCGGCCTGCCCGAGGGCGACGTCACGCTCGGCGCTTACTCGGCCGATCTCGGCCGCGGCTGGTCCGAGCCCGTCCCGATCCGCGCCGGCCGCACCACCTCGCGGGTGAAGATCGCGCTCTCGGGCGACGCGGCCGGTGCGCGCGAGGCCAAGGGCGCCGGCAGCGTCGCGGTCACGCTGGGGGAGCGCGCCGGCGCGGTGGTGGTCGTGCTCATGGTGCCCCCGGGGAGCGAGGCCGAGCTCGCCGGCGTCGAGCCCGGCGACCAGATCCTCGCGGTGAACGGGCGCGAGGTGCGCTCCCTCGAGGAGGCGCGCCGCCGCCTCACCGGCCCGCTGTCCGAGGACGTGATCGTGAAGCTTGCGCGATCGGTCGAAGGCGCGCCGCCGACCTGGCTCGCGCGCGTGCGCCGCGAGCGCGTCCGCCGCTGAATCGGCGATCGAGCACTCGGTGATTCAGCGGCGCCGTCGCCGCGTCGACAGCCTCGGGCGCGGGGTCTACTCTCTTCGCATGGTGCGCTTCGCCTTCGCCCTCTCGTGCTGCGCTGCGCTCCTCGCGTGCAACGGCGACGACTCCGACACGCTCGACACGACGCCGTTCGACGCCGGAGCCGACGGCGGGCCGAAGATCATCCTCGACGGCGGCGGCACCGTCCCGCAGCCCCCGGACGGCGCCTCGGCGTGTCCCTCGGGCGCGTGCAACTACCAGACGGGTGACGGATGCTCGGGCGCCGCCCCCTCGTGCGTCCCCACGCTCGACGCGAACGGCCAGGCGATCCCCGGCTGCCAGCCCGCCGGCGCGGGTACGAGCGGCACCGTGTGCGCGGCGAGCGCCGAGTGCGCGCCCGGCTATCTCTGCGCCGACAAGACGTGCCACAAGCTCTGCTGCGGCGGCGATTGGAGCTCCTGCCCGAGCGACGAGGAGCACTGCATCCAGAGCCTGAAGCTCGCCGGCCCGAACGACACCGTGCTCGAGACGGGCGCCATGCTCTGCTTCCCGGTGAACACCTGCGACGCCCTCGCGCCGGCGACCTGCACGAAGCCCGGCACGAGCTGCCAGATCGTGGACCCGACCGGCGCGACCGCCTGCGCGACCGAGGGCACCGGCGAGACCGGCGAGCCTTGCCCATGCAAGGGCGGCTTCCTCTGCAAAGACCCCGGCGGGGCCGGGCCGCCGCTCTGCCGGCGCCTCTGCAAGGCGGTCGTCGGCGGCGGCGAGCCGTCGTGCCCGCCCGGCGAGGGCGATTGCGTGCACTACGCGAGCGATCCGCCCGGCGTGGGCGAGTGCACGCCGTGACGCGTCAGTTCTTCGCTCTGAGCAGGACGACCTCGCGGCCGTCGCCGATCGACCACCGCAGCGTCTGATCTCCCGCGAAGCGGAACTCGGCCTCGTCGTGGCCGCCTTCCTCGCGGACGAAGTTGATCGTCACCCGATCGCCGTCGACCTTGCTCACCTTGAACCCGCCGGTCCGCGGGGTCTCGGCGGGGATGGTGACGGTCACCTTGCTGCCGGCGAACTCGAGCGCCGTCCCTTTCACCCAGCCCGTCGCCTTGCCCGCTTGGGAGGCGGGGATGTTCTCCACGCTCTCGCCGAGCCAGCGGCCTTGGAGCCGGTCGCGCGGGGTCTTCTCGCAGCCGGCCACCGCCGGCAGGGTGATCGCCAGGACCAGGACCCCCGCTTTCTCGCGCGTTCGCATGAGCCTCCTGAGTGGGTCGACCGCCGAGGAAAGCTTCGGCGGGATGGGGCTCATCGTAAGAAAGTGCGCGGAATCGGGCCAACATTGTGTGCGACAATTGCCTACAATGTAGTCGTTGGACGTAGGCGGGCGTGCGCGGTACTTTGTCCCCCTTCCGCGCGAGACCCCTTTGAGATCCCCGTTCGCAGACAAGCGCCTCTCGTCGATCGACCGCACCCACCTCCTTCGATCCATTCTCGGGCGGGTGGAGGCAGGACCGCCCAGCGTCGTCGTGTTCGATCTCGACGGCACGCTGATGGACAACAGGCCGCGCGTCGTCGCCATCCTCCACGAGCTTGCCGTCGAGTGGCGCCACGCGCACCCGCGCGCGGCCGAGCTCTGCGCTGCGGCCTCGTCCGAAGGGATCGTGTACGGCTTCGTCGAGAACCTGCGCCGTCTCGGCGTCGAGGAGCCGCGGCTGCACGAGGAGGGCCTCGCCTTCTGGAAGGCGCGGTTCTTCCGCGATCACCACGTCAAGCACGACGTCGAGGTGCTGGGCGCGCGCGACTACGTGCGGGCGTGCTACGAGGCGGGCGCGATCGTCGTCTACCTGACCGGCCGCGACCTCGCGAACATGGCGCTCGGCTCGTTCGCGAGCCTCCGCGACCTCGGCTTCCCGATCGGCCTCGTCGGCACCGAGCTCGTCACCAAGCCGACGTTCGACACGCCCGACGCCGAGTTCAAGCGCGCCGTCGCGCCGGCGCTCTCGCGGCTTGGCCGCGTGGTCGGAGTGTTCGACAACGAGCCCGAGAACACGAACCTCTTCGTCGACGCGCACCCCGACTGCACGGCGGTGTTCCTCGACACGCAGCACGCGCCGAACCCGCCCGCGCTCCACCCGCAGGTGAAGGTGATCGAGACCTTCGAGATGGCCGGATGACGAAGCGGGCCGCGCCGCTCCTCGCGGTGCTCGCGCTCGGCTGCGATCCCGTCGCCGTGGGCGTCGACGCGGGAGTCGCGACCGACGCCGGCGCGAGCCCGAACGCCTCGATCCTGCCCGCGCCGCTCGCGACCGAGGCCCCCGAGATCTACGACGCCGGCGCGCGCGACGGCGCCATCCAGGGCCTCGCCGCCGATTCGGCGGGCCGGCTCATCCTCCCCGACGCGGGCGCCCCGCCCCCCGAGGTGCTCCGCCCCGACGAGCCGCTCGCGGCCGAGGTGCAGGGCACGCGCGAGCTCGCCGGCGTGACGCTCGAGGCCGCGTGGCGCTGGCGGGACGTCCCTGCCGCGCCGAAGGCGCCCGAGGTCGGCGCCGAGGGCATCAAGGAGGCGCAGAAGCTCACCGCGCTCACGTGGAAGATCGATCTGTCCGACACCGGCCGCATGCGCGTGGCGTTCACCTCGCGCGCCCTGCCGATGCCGGCGGGCACCGAGCTGCGCGCCCGCGCCGATCGCTACGGCACGGTCGTCGTCTGGCCGAACGCGAGCGAGTACCGCGTCGTCGCCCCCGGCGCGCTGCGGCCGGTGCTCGGCGAGCGCCGCGTCGACGTGACGCCCCTCTCGAACGCGCCCTCCACCGCGCAGGGCGAGGGCAAGCGGCTCGGCGTCGCGACCCGCAAGGTGGAGCTCTCGTCGAGCCTGGGCTCGGTCAAGCTCGAGCTCGGCAAGATCTCCGACGCGGGCGAGGGCGGCGCGCTGTTGTGCCGCGCCCTCGTCGAGATCGTGGGCATCGATCCGCGGGCGCCGGTGTGCATCGCCGGCGAGGTGCCGCTCCACGCGGCGTTCGCGTGGCGGTCCGGCGGCGGCGTCGCCTTCGAGGTCACCTCGGTGACCAAGCGCACCGACTTCGGGCCGGGCGATCTGCTCTGCCCGCCGCCCGGGCCGACCTTCTCGCGCAACGGCCTGCCGAACGCGCCCGATGGCATCTTCCTGACGCGCGACGAGCTGGCCGCGTTTCGTACCGCGCCGCTCCAGCTCCCGCCTCGCGACGGCCCCGGGATCCCGGGCGAGGGCTTCGTCGCGGTGAACCACGCCGACACGCTCGCCTACCTGCTCATCGACGGCGTGCCCGTCGTGGCCGTCCCCTCGCAGGCCGAGCGGTACGTCATCGGCACGGCGCGCGGCCGCTACGTCGCCGCGTGGCGCACGTTCCTCGGCGATCGCATCGCGGCGCCGCAGACCGTCGAGCTCCCGGACCGCATCGTCTACGGTGCCACGCCCGACGCCGGAGCCCCCGACGGCGGCTGAAGGTCCGACCGACGCCGCTCGTAGCGACGGAGCGTCAGCAGGTCTCGGGGCTCCGGAAGACCGCGGCGATGTCCTCGGGGATGCGGCGCAGCTGCAGGTCGTGGCCGACGCAGGCGAGGAGCGTCTCGCCCTGACAGATGAGCTCGGCGCTCGCCGCGCCCGTCGGCTTCACGATGCGGTAGCCGAAGCGCACGGTGACGCGGCTCTGCTCGACGCAGGTCGTCTCGACCACCAGCTCCTCGTCGAAGCGGGCGGCCTTCTTGTAGCGGAGCTGCGCATCGACGACCGGCAGGTGGATCCCCTGCTTGGCCCACGTCTCGTACGAGATCCCGCGCCGGTGCAGCCAGTCGACGCGCCCCGCCTCCATGTAGGTGAGGTAGTTGGCGTGATGGACGATGCCCATCAGGTCCGTCTCGCAGAAGCGGACCGTGAGCTTGTAGCGCGACGTGAGGTGCGCCTCTTGCGGCGGCTCGGTCCGCGGCTTGGGGTTCGACATGGCGGACGGCGAGCCTACCCCCACCGCCGCGATGCCGCAGCGATCGCGTGGCCGTGCCGGTGACGTCGCAGGCCGGAGGCTTTGGGCGATCGCGTCCCGGCGCGCGCGGCGAGCTAGGCGCGCGCGCGGGGCGGTGATAGCGGGGTCTTCATGTCGGAGAAGATCGCCACCATGCTCTCGGCCGAGCAGATCGCGCAGCGGACGCGCGAGCTCGGCGCCGAGATCACGCGCGAGTACGCCGGGCGCAAGCTCGTGCTCGTCTGCGTGCTCAAGGGCAGCTTCGTGTTCACCGCCGATCTCGCCCGCGCCATCGACCTGCCGCTGCGGATCGAGTTCCTCGGCGTGCGCAGCTACGGCGAGGGGACGACGTCGAGCGGCGTCGTCCAGATCACCCAGGACCTCTCGAAGCCGATCGAGGACGAGGACATCCTCATCGTCGAGGACATCGTCGACACCGGGCTGACGATCGCCCACTTGCTCGACCTCTTGCGCACGCGCAAGCCGTCGAGCGTGAAGGTCTGCGCGCTCCTCCACAAGCCGGCGCGCTCGCGCGTCGCCGTTCCCATCGACTTCCTCGGCTTCACCATCGAGGACAAGTTCGTCGTCGGGTACGGCCTCGACTGGGCCGAGCGTTACCGCAACCTCCCCTTCATCGGCGTGGTGGAGCGGGCATGAGCAGCAAGCGACTCGCCGTGCTCGAGCAGATGGTCGCCAAGGGCGCGGCCGATTCGTTCGCCTGGTACGCCCTCGCGATGGAGTACTCCGGGCTCGATCGCGTCGACGACGCCCTGAAGACGTTCACGGCGCTGCGCGACAAGGACCCGGGCTACGTGCCCATGTACCTGATGTGCGGCACCATGCTCTCCAAGGCCGCCCGTCAGGACGAGGCGCGCGCTTGGCTCGAGGCCGGCCTCGCCACCGCCCGCGGCAAGGGCGACGCCCACGCAGCCGGCGAGATCGAGAGCGCCATCGCGTCGCTGCCCGGCTGAAGAGGTGTCGGACATTCGTCCGAGCAACGCCTCTCGACGCCCGAGGTCCGACGCCTCTTCAGCTCCGGGGGCGCGGGGGCAGAGCCC
>CAYJPW010000014.1:2374-96502 GCA_964372055.1 uncultured Polyangiaceae bacterium | reverse complement strand
ACGGTGCGCCTCGAGCGTGGCGCGATCGGCGTCGAGGTCGCGCGAGGCGGCCCGCGCCGCGGCGGAGGCCAGCGGACGCGGCGCGGCGCAGCGCGCGAGCTCGACGTGAAGCGCGCCGAGGGCGTCGCCGAGCGCGGCCCAGTCGTCCTCGTCGAACGCGGTCCACGCTCGCTTGGCGCCGTCCTCCCAGCGCGTGACGAGCAGCCGCGCGCCGCCGAAAGCGGAGACGGCGGCGCCGCCGGGGTCGTTCAGCAGCCGCGGCACGAGCGGTGCGGTCGCCGGGGCGCGGCCGAGCTGCTCGAGCAGGGCGCCTTCGAGCTCGCCTCGGGCGCCTTCGGCTTCGTCGAAGACCTTGAGGTGCACCGGGCCGTCCGCCGTCGCCGCGCGAAAGCAGCGCGGCCGCGCCCCGCCTGGCAGGGGAAGCGGCGGCGACGTGAGCGCGAGCCGCCGCTCGCCGAGGAGCGCGTCGAGCAGCGCGGTCACGTCGGTTGCGCGGCGCGGGCGCCGCTCGCCGGGCGGAGGGGTCGCCCCGTGCGCGCCAGTTGCTCGACGAGGTCGGCGGTGGTCAGCGCGCCGTCGTGCGCCGCGTACGAGCGCGCGATGGCGCGGGCGCGCGCCCTCTGGGGCGAGGCGCGATCGAGCATCGGCAGGGCGACGTCGCGGCAGCGCGCGGCGGTGAGCGCTCCGGGATCGAGGGCCGCTCCCGCGCCGCTCCGCTCGAGCAAGCGCGCCTGGAGCGGCTGGTCGTTGCAGATCGGCAGCGTCAGGATGGGCGCTCCGCGGCTCAGACCCTCCATCACCGAGTTGGCGCCGCCGTGGGTCACGAGCAGGCTGGCGCGATCGAGGAGCGCGAGCTGCGGCGCGTAGGGCACCGCGACGACGGCGCCCGGCAAGCGCCCGAGGAGCTCGGGGTCGCCCGCGAGGTCGCCCGCCGCGACGACGAGCTGCACGCCCTCGGGGACCAGCGCCTCGGCGACGGCCGAGAAGAGCTCGGGGTGGTGGAAGAGCTGGCTGCCCAGGGACATGTAGACGACGGGCCGGTCGGCCGCGAGCCGCTCCCACGGAAATGGCGGCTCGTCGCCGCGCGGCCCAGGCGGGAGCGCGGGCCCGACGTGGAACGAGACCTCGTTGCCCGAGACCGCGCGCGGGACGTACGCCTCGGTGGTGAACACGGTGTTGAGCCAGGGCGAGATCGCGTCGCAGATCTTGAAGCTCCTGCCGCCCGCGCCGTGGCGCGCGAAGAGCCGCTCGCGCTCCGGGGCGAGCGCGCGCGCCGTCTCGGTGAGCTCGCAGGTCCAATCCTCCGGCGTGACGGGGTTGAGCGACGACGAGACCCCGGCCCAGGGGACGCCTTCGATCTCGGCCGCGAGCACCGCCGCGTACAGCATCGGGTCGGTCACGACGACGTCCGGGCGCTCGCTGCGGATCGCCGCGGCGACGGCCGGGAGCTGCCCCTCCACCGCGTCGATCAGGAGCGCCTTGATCCAGGCCCGGAGCCAGGCAGGCTCGCGGATCTTGTCGGCGAACGCGCGGCCGCGTGTGACGAAGCCCTCGGGCAGCGGCGGCGCGTCGAGCACGATGCTCCGCGCCGCGAGCCCTGCGCGGCGGAGGTGCTCGCCGAGGTCCGCCGCCGCCGCGAACGCGAGCACGTGGCCGCGCCGCTCGAGGTGCTGCGCGACCCCGACGAGCGGGTTCACGTGCCCCTTCTCGGGGATCGTGGCGAAGAGGACCCGGCTCATGGCGCCGCCACGTGGTGCCGGTGCCAAGCGAGGAGCATGACGAGGTTGAAGAGCAACATGCGCTCGGCCTCGTCGGCAGACTCGCGCGCGAGCAGCCGATCGATCGCGCTCCGGTCGAGCACGTCGCGCGCGAACGCCGCCTGGTCCTCGAGCAGCCACGCGAGCTCGCGGCGGTAGACGCCTGCGCCGCGGGGATCGCGAGGGAGCGCCGACTTCTTCCGGCGGTAGATCGAGTCGGGCAGGAAGGGGCGCGCGGCCTCGCGCAGCACGCGCTTCTCGACGCCGCCGGCGAAGCCGAGCGAGGGCGGGACGCGCTCGGCGGCGGCGAGCACCTCGCGCGCGGCGAACGGCACGCGCGCCTCCACGCCGTGCGCCATGGTGTGCACGTCTCCATTGTGGAGCAGCCGCCCGAGCCACAGCGTCACGACGAGGTGCGTCATGGCGCGGATGCGCTCGCTGGGCGTCCCGTAGCCGTAGCCCGCCTCCTCGGCGAGCGCCCGGTACTCGGCCTCGAGCGTCGCCAGCGGCCGCTCCGCCTCGCGGAGATCGCGCGAGAGGCATGCGGCGCGCGCACCGGCGCCGAAGCGATCCATGAGGCCGCGCGGGCCGTGGTGCACCTCGGGACGCAGGAGGAAGAAGTAGCCGAAGTGCGTCTCGTCCGCCGCGTCGCCCACGAGCACGGCCTTCCGTCGGCCCGACGCCGCCCGCGCCAGCCGGTGCTGCGAGATCTCCTGCTCCCAGGCGGGGACGCGATCGTTGGCGGCGGCGACGCGCGCCAGGTCGTCCGCGAGATCCCCTCGAGGGACCACGACGCGCTCGAGCTCGAGCGGGAGCTCGCGCGCGACCTCCTCGACGAAGGGCGCGTCGTCCGAGGTCACGATCGAGGCGGGCGGGTAGGCGATGCCTTCGGGATCCTCGAAGCGAATCGTGAACGCGCGGAGCGGGGCCGATTCGCGCGCCGCCAGCGCGGCGAGCGCGGTGGAGTCGACGCCGCCGCTCAGGAACACGCCCACGGGGACGTCGGCGCGGAGGGTGCGCGGGACGCTCGACTCGAGCGCGCGCCGGAGCGCGAGCGCGGCCTCGCGCTCCCCGCCGAAGCGGCGCTCGTCGTCGTCGGCCGCGATCCGGAACGCGGCCCAGCGCGAGCGGCGCAACCCGGAGGCGTCGGCGTGGAGCTTCTCGCCGGCGCCGAGGTGCTCGACGCCCTCGAGCATCGATCGCCGCACGCCGCTCAGCGAGGGGACGACCAGGTACTCGCAGACGGCGCGCCGGTGCACGGCGGGGCGATCCTGGAGCGCCGCCGAGAGCGCGCGCGTCTCGGAGGCGATCAGCACCTCGCCCCCGGCGCGCCGGCAGTAGACGAGCGGCTTGACCCCGAGCGGATCGCGCGCGGCGAACGCGGTCCCCGCGGCGCGGTCCCAGATCACGAAGGCGAACATGCCGTCGAGGCGCTCGAGGCACGCCTCGCCCCAGATCGCGTACGCGGCGAGCAGCGTCTCGGCGTCCGACGCCGTGCGGAACGGGTAGCGCGGGGCGAGCTCGGCCCGGAGCTCGGCGTCGTTGTAGAGCTCGCCGTTGTACGAGAGCACGAAGCGGCCGCTCGGATCGCGCATGGGCTGCGCGCCCCGCGCGGCGTCGACGAGCGCGAGGCGCGTGTGCACGAGGACGGCGCGCTCCTCGGCGTAGGTGCCGGCGCCGTCGGGCCCGCGGTGCGCCAGCGCGTCGCGCATCCGGGCGGAGCGGGCGCGCGCCTCGTCGGGGCCGCCGGCACAGAAGAGGATCGCGCCCACGCCGCACATGGTGGGTCCGAGCTTACGAAAAGTCGGCCCGCGTGGGGATCAGGGGCGGCGCTCGGGCTCGGCGAGGCGGCGGAGGCGCGCCGGCACCGCGGATCGCTGGAGAACGGCGAGCACCTCGGGCGGAACCAGGTCGTCCACGGGCTCGCCGGCCGCGAGGCGCTCGCGCGCGAGGGTGGCGCTGCCGGCCACCTCGCCGTCGAGGGCGATCACCGGGTACCCGGCGCTCTCCGCCATCGCCGCCGTCGACGGGCTCGAGGTGTACACGGCCTGGAACGCGGGCAGGAGCAGCTCGAGCTCGGCGAAGTTGCGGCCGTCGTCGTCGAGGTAGGGCGCGGCGCAGAGGTGGTGGCGGCCGGGGGCTTCGGCCTCGAGCAGCGGCCGCACCATCTCGACGCGTTCGCCGGCGGTGGCCGGATCGTCGAGCCGGTGCGAGAGGTTGCCCTTCGAGACGAGGACGACGACCTCGTCCTGCTCGCGCGCGATCTGGCGCACGAACGCGCGGTGAGCGACGGTGAACGGCTGGGCGCGGGTGATGAAGAGCCCGCGGCGCCGCTCGGGCGGGGGTGGATCGATGGGGAGATCGGCGACGGCGTGCATGGGCTCGCCGTCGAAGAGCCGCGTCGCGCAGCGGAGCACGCGCGCCGCCAGGCGGAGCTCGTCGTCGTCGGCGCTGGCGAAGGTCTCGAAGGGCGGGCAGTAGAGCCCGATGCGGGCGGTGTACTGCGCCGGCGAGAGCCCGTCCCGCTTGACGGGCAGGAGGTAGAACGGCCGGCCGAGCTCCGCCCGCAGCAGGGGCGCCACGCGCGCGATGCGCTCGCCGGCGCTCCGCGGGTGCTCGCGCGTGAACGCCTGCTCGGCGTCGGTAACGGCCACGACGAGCTCGTCGTGATCGCGCTCGAGCTCGCGCAGCATCGCGAGCTGCCCGGCCGTGAAACCCTGGAGGGAGAGGGCGCAGAGCGCCCGGCGAGGCGCGGTCACGCCCCGATGATGGCACGGAAGGGAGTCAGCGTCCGCGGCCCGGCGGGGTCGTCTCGGCGAGCGGGGGCCGCGCCGACCGCGACCGCGAAACCGACCGGCGGCCACCCGAGGCGCGCCTCCGGCCCGAGGAGCGCGCCGGGCCGGAGCAGCGCGTCGCGCCAGGTCTGCGTGAAGCTGGCCGGCGGGTCCATCGGCGGGAATGTAGCCCATTGCAGCGCGTTCTCCGCACAGGAGCGCCGCGCGACGTACCATGCTGCCCATGAGAACGCTGCGAAGCGCGGGGGGGTGGGGCCTCGTCGCCCTCGCGCTCGGCGCAGCCTGCGCGACCGCGTGCGCTTCCTCCGCTCCGCCCGACGTCGGCCTCGCGTCGCGCGTCGACGCGCTCGAGGCCGAGGTCCGGCGCCTCCGGGCCGAGCTGGACGACCAGAAGCTGGCGCACATGACGAGCGGCGAGATGACCGACGCGCAGTTCGAGCGCTACGTCCAGCAGGCGCTGGCGAAGACGCCTCCCGGCGAGCGCGAGCAGACGGAGCGGAGGCTCCGCTCGGATCGCAAGCTCGCCCAGCTCGGCGACGACGGCCTGCCGCGCTACTGGGAAGAGCGCTTCGCGCGCGAGGCGACGGACGAGGCGTGGTCGTCGCCGGCGGTGCGGGTCTTGACGACGAAGGTGCGACAGGCCCTGGGGCCGCGAGGATCGCTGATCGCGCTGGCGTGCAGGAGCCAGCTCTGCCGCGTCGAGGTGGAGGGCGACCGGAACCCCGAGCCGGGCGGCGCGGTCATGCTCTCCGTGGGGGCGCCGCCGCCGGACGAGGCGTATGCGCTCTTCGGCGGCACCCAACGCGGCCTCCACGAGGAGACGCCCGGCGGGCGGGTGCACGTCGTGGTCTTCGTCGCTCGACGCGGCGTGGACCTCATCCCCGAGTAGCGCCGCGAGCGCCTACGGCCCAGGCGGTCCCAGCGACGTGCTCACCACCTGCGGCCCTCGCAACCACATCCAGTTGTCGACGAGCACCGTCGAGTCGGCCAAGCCGTCGCCGGCGTCGTAGGCGGCCCAGCGGATCGTGATCGTGCTGTTCGGCTCGGCCGGGACGCTCGTCCGCAGCCATGCGGTCGCGCCGTGACCCTCGAAGCCCGTGCCGTCGAGCGCCGTCGTCCCCATCGGGCACGAGAACAGCTTGCCGCCGGCGATGCAGGGTGGCCCGCCGGGACAGCCGCACGAGTCGAACCACGCCGCGTTGAGCGTCACCGGGTTGAGTTGCCCGTCGAAGGCGACGTCGCCGTCGGCGAGGCCCATCGGGACGGGCGAGAGCATCGCGACGAACGCGTCGTCGTAGGGCGTGCACACGCCGGTGGGCCAGTCGGCGGCGAAGAACGTGAAGTCGAACGAGAAGCCGTTCGCGTTCGACGGCGTCGCGATCGAGACCTCGAGCCCCGCCGCGTCGTGGCCCTCACCCGCGACCGCATTGCAGGGCGGGATCATCTTGGGGAAGTTGTCCGGGTGCGCGCTGAGGTAGCCCTTGTCGTAGCCCTCGACGGGGACGAAGCCGGGATCGCCCGGCGCGCGGGCGGCCCCGCTCGACAGCGCCAGCACCCGCGAGCCCGCCTGCGGCACGTTGGTGCCGAACGACGGCAAGACGCCGTGCCCGAGATCGAACGCGGGGATCGCCGGGGGCGGGGAGCCGTCCGAGAGGACCCATTTCGCGTCGACCACGCCCCACCAGCCGGTCTCCTTCTTCTGGCAGAGCTCGACGGCGCGCGCGGCGGCGAACGGATCGGCGTCGTCGATCACGATGCCGTCGTCGCACGGAGGCGGCGGGTCGTTCAGGGTGCCGTTGCAGTCGTCGTCGACCTGGGGCTCGTCCGGCGGCTCGAGGTCGTCGAACGCCGCCGGGTTCACGAGCGGGTCGCACTCGTTGCAGTCGCCCGTGAGCGGGGTGAAGCCGTCGCCGTCCAGATCCTCGTCGGGCGCGCCGGCGCAGCCGGCCGATCCGCCTGCGCCCGTCGCGGTCGCCGCGAGGCCCCCGGCGCCGGTCGCCGTCGACGCCGTCGCGGTTGCCGCCGCGCCGCCGCCCCCCTGCCCGCCCGCCGAGGTGGAAGAGCCCGATCCGCCGACGCCGCCGGCGTCGGACCGCACCGCCGTCACGTCGGGGCCGCAGCAGAGCGCGGTCAGCGCGGTGGTCACCGCGACGGCGTGACGGAAGATCACCGGGGCATCATCCGCCGGAACGCGGCTGGCCCGCAACGCGGAGCGCGCCTACAGCCCCGAGGTGGGCACCGCCTTGGGCCGCTCGCGATGGTACGGCTCGGGCGCCGACCGCACGCGCACCAGCGTCGGCGCCGGCGCGCTGACGACGGCGGTGAAGGCGGTGACGCCCGCCTCGGCGCCCGTCTCCTGCGCGTGGAGCGTGGGCGTCACCCGGTAGAGACCCTGCCGCGCGAAGGTGTCGCGCGGGCAGACCTCGGCCAGGAGCACGCTGAACGAGCTCGAGCCGCCCGCCTTCAGCTTCTGGTACGCCTCGCGCGGCAGCGCGTGCGTCGCCGGCGAGGCGCCGCACTCGACGGTGCGCTCCGGCCCCTCGACGCGGAACGAGAGCATCCGCGCCCGCAGCGCCACCGTCATCGGACGGTGTCCGGCGTTCTCGACCTTGACCCCGATCGACACCCGCGAGGGCGACGAGGCGTCGGCGAACGTGGCGGCGGTGATCGCCAGGCGGGGCGCCGTCTCGTCGACGATCGGGGCCGGCTCGGGCGCGGTCGCGGCCGGATGGGGCTCCGCCGGCGCAGGCTCGCTCGGCTCCTTCGCGGCGGGGCGCGACGTGTCCGGCTTGTCGGCCGGCGGATGGTCGTCGGGCGGCGGTGCGGCCGGGGCCGCAGGCGCGGGCGGTGGGGCCGGCTCCTCGGGGTCGATCGACGGCGGCGAAGGCTGGAACGAGAGCACCACCGTGGGCGCGCCGAGGCCGCGCGCCGGCTCGTGGGTCGGCGGGTGATCGGTGCCCTGCGCGGCGAACGGCGGCTCGGGCGGCTTGCGCGTGCCCTTCGGGCCGGGGTCCCACCCGAAGGTGGAGCGCACGACCGAGGCGCCCGCGATCGCGGCGGCGTCCTTGCCGAAGCAGTGCAAATACGGGCTGAACGTCTCGACGTACGACTGACCCGGCGCCAGCAGCAGCGCGCGCGCTTCGGGGAAGCCGTCGGGCCGCAGGCCCTCGGGGGCCTTGCACTTGATCGTCTTGGTTCGCTTCGGGTTCTTCTCGTCGGCGCGCTGGATCTCGAAGCGAAGCAGGCGCGCGTCGGCCGGGATGCGCAGCGGGACCGGGCCCTCGTTGTCGATGCGCAGGGTCCACGGCTCCTGGGGCGAGGGCGCGATCAGCCAGACGCGCGCCTCGACCTGCGGCAGCGCCGGCTCGACCTTCTTGCCGGGCCCGGATTTCGACGTCGTCTTGGGCGGCGGCGGCGTCGCCGGCGGCGGCGTGCCGGACGGCGACGTCGCGGGCGGCGCGGTGCCGGCGGGGGCAGCGGAGGCGGGCGCCGCGGGCGCCGCGGAAGGCGTCGCGGTCGCGGGAGGCGCGCCGTTGGGGACCTGCGCGGCCGCGGAGGACGCGAGAGCAGCGCACGCAGCGAGCGGGCCGAGCCGGCCGATCCAATCCCTCATTTGCACGGCGACTACGCTTTCCGCCGCCCGGACCACGGAGTCAACCCCGGTCGCCGTCCGTCTCCGAAAGGTCGGCTCGCTCGCAGTGGGGGCGGCTATGCTCCCGCGGTGCGCGGTCTGTACGCCATCGTCGACGCCGACGCGCTCGGGCGCCGCGGGCTCGACGTCATCGCGTTCACCGAGGCGGTGCTCGACGCCGGCCCGGCGGCCCTCCAGCTCCGCGACAAGCACGGGGGAGCGCGGCGGACGCTCGAGCTGCTCCGGGCGATGGCGCCCCTCGCGCGCCGCGCCGGCGTGCCGCTCTTCGCCAACGACCGCCCGGATCTCGCCGTGCTCGCTCGCTGCGAGGGGGTCCACGTCGGTCAGGAGGACCTGCCGGTGCCGCTCGCCCGCGAGATCGCGCCCGGCCTCCGCGTCGGGCTCTCGACCCACGACGCCGCGCAGGTGCGCGCCGCCCTCCTCGACGCTCCGGATTATCTCGCGATCGGCCCGGTCTTCCCGACGTCGAGCAAGGAGCGGCCGTCCCCCGTCGTCGGGCTGGCGCGGCTCGCCGAGCTCGCCGCCGAGGTGCGCGCCGCCCGGCCGGGCACGCCCATCGTCGCCATCGGCGGAATCGGCATCGACGAGGCCGCGGCGGTGGGCCGCGCCTGCGGCTGTGCGGCCGTCATCGCGGCGCTCTTGCCGCCGGCGTCGGTCGCGTCGGTGGCCTCGGCGCTCGACGACGTGCGCGCTCGGGCGCGGGCGCTCCACCAGGCGATCGCGGAGGGTCCGTGAGCCTCCTCGTGCTCGCGGTCTGCGCCGCGGCCGCCTCGGCCGGCTACCTCGCTGCGCGCTGGCGCCGCACGCCTGCAGACGGTGGAGCCCCGCAGCGCGCTCCCGAGGCCGGCGATCCCGGGGGCGAGACGGCCGCCCCGTCGAAGCCGGCGCGGTCCGCGACCAAGAAGAAGCCGGCGGCCCCGGACGCGGCGGCCTCGCCGTTCGACGGCCTGCCGCTCTCGCTCGGCGACGTGGTCTCGGCGGAGCGCGAGGAGCGGTGGCTCGCGGGCGCGATCGTGGCGCGCGACGGCGGGCGCATCCTGGCGGTGCTCTTCCTCGCCCCCGAGGGCGCGCGGTCGGCCGCCGTCGCCGCGTTTCCGCCGCCGCGGCGCGACATCCACTGGCTCGAGCCGGTCGAGGTCGTCACCCCCGCCGAGCCGCCCGCCACGCTCGAGATCCGCGGGGCCACGCTGACGCGCAAGGGTCGCATCCCGGTCACGCTCGAGCGCCACGGCCAGGGCGCGCCGCCGATCGACGAGACCGGCCTCTGGGCGGCCTACGAGGGCGCCGGCCGCGACGTCGCCGTCGTCCTCGCGTGCGGCGCCAAGGTGCACGCGTGGTCGGGCGTGCGCTTCGAGCCCGGCGAGTACGACCGGCTCGGAGGCGGCGGAGACTGAATCCGGGGGCTCGGGGGCAGAGCCCCCATCCCGAATTGCGCGGAGCTGGACCCACCTTGCCCACGCGGGCGCGCTCCAGGTTGCGTGCCGGCGTCCTCGCCCGTAAGAACGATCGCCAATGCGGGTCGCAGCCGTGCTCGGTGCCGTCCTCCTCCTCTCCGCGGGGGCGGGCTGCTCGCGCGGCGGCTCCGGGGCTCCGCAGAAGGACAAGGGCGGGGCCAAGGGCGCGATGGCGTTCCCGGTCGGCGTCGCCCCGGTCGCGTCGCGCGCCGTCGAGTACGTCGTCACCGCGGTGGGCTCGGTCGACGCGTTCGAGCAGGTGCAGATCACCGCGCGCGTCGCCGGCGCCGTCGAGGCGGTGCACTTCGTCGAGGGCGACCTGGTCAAGACAGGCAAGGTGTTGGTCGAGATCGAGCCGCAGCGCTTCGACCTCTCGGCGCGCTCCGCCCGGGCGACGATGGAGCGGGCCACCGCGGCGAAGGACGACGCTCAGCGCGGCCTCTCCCGCCGCGAGAAGCTCCTCTCCGAGGCGCTGGTCTCGGCCGAGGAGCTCGACGCCTGGCGGACGAAGCTCGCGGTCGCCGCGGCCGAGCTCTCGCAGGCGCAGGCGGCGCTGGCGCTCGCGCAGCTCAACGTGCGCGACTCGAAGGTGCGCGCGCCCGCCGACGGCGTCATCCAGACGCGGACGGTGACGACGGGGCAGTACGTGCAGGCGGGCACCGTCCTCGCCACGCTGCTCCAGCGCGATCCGCTCCTGGTCCGCTTCCAGGTCCCCGAGCAGGACGCCACGTCCCTCAAGGTGGACATGCGGGCGCGCTTCACCGTGCGAGGTCAGGCCGGCACGCTCGAGGCCAAGCTCACCCACGTCGCCGACGCCGCCGATCCGGCGACGCGGATGGTCCAGGTCGTCGCCCACGTCGCCGATCCCCCCGCCGGCCTCCGCCCGGGCGCCTTCGCCGAGATCACGGTACCGGTCGGCTCCACCCAGGACGCCGCGGTCATCCCCGAGACCGCGGTGCGCCCGAGCGAGCGCGGCTTTCTCGCGTTCGTCGTCCGCGACGACAAGGCCGAGGAGCGGGTGCTCAAGCTCGGGCTGCGCACCTCCGACGGCCTCGTCGAGGTGCGCTCCGGCGTGCGCCCGGGCGAGATGCTGGTCGTCCACGGCGCCGAGGCGCTGCGCGACGGCGCCGCCGTCAAGGTCCAGGCCGAGGCCGCGCCCGGCGGCGGAGCCAAGCCCCTTGGCACGTCGTCGGCGGCGGCCGCGCCGCCCGCAGCGACGACGATGCCGGCGGCGGTCCCGGCCGCCACGGGGGCGCCGGCGCGATGAGCCTGACCGAGGTCTGCATCAAGAAGCCGGTGCTCGCCTGGATGCTGATGGCGGCCACCATCCTCTTCGGCGTCGTCGCCGCCTCGCGCATCGGCATCAGCCAGTTCCCGGACGTCGACTTCCCCACCATCTCGGTCCAGGTCACGCGCGAGGGCGCCGCCCCGGAGGTGATCGAGAACGACGTCGTCGAGGTGCTCGAGGAGGCGCTCGTGCAGGTCGAGGGCGTGCGCTCGATCTCGTCGGCGTCGCGCCAGGGCCAGGCGTCGATCACCGTCGAGCTCGAGCTCTCGCGCAACGTCGACCTCGCGCTCCAGGACGTCCAGACCAAGGTGTCGCAGGCGCAGCAGCGCCTCCCGCGCGATCTCGATCCGCCCGTCATCTCCAAGACCAACCCCGAGGACAACCCCATCATGTGGGTGGGCCTCTCGGGCCCGTTCTCGCGGCAGGTGCTCGCCGACTACGCCCGCTACCGCCTGCGCGAAAAGCTGCAGACCGTGCCCGGCGTGGGCGAGATCACCATGGGCGGGTACGTCGACCGCAACGTCCGCATCTGGATGGACGCCGCCCGCCTCGACGAGCGTGGGCTCACCGTCGGCGACGTCATGACCGCGCTCCGGCGCGAGCACGTCGAGCTGCCCGCGGGGCGCATCGAGACCGAGGGCCGCGAGATCGACGTGCGCGTCCTCGGCGAGGCGGTCGATCTCGACGCCCTGCGCGAGATCGTCGTCAAGAAGGTGGCAGGCTCGCCCGTCTACCTCCGCGACGTCGCCCTGGTCGAGGACGGCTTCGAGGACGTGCGCCGCCTCAGCCGCGTCGAGGGCGAGCCCGCCCAGGGCCTCGGCATCCGCAAGCAGCGCGGCTCGAACGCGGTGGCCGTGGCGCAGGGCGTCCGCGAGATGCTCGCCGAGATCCAGAAGACGCTGCCCGAGGGGATGCAGGCCGGCATCAACTTCGACTCGTCCCAGTTCATCGAGCAGTCGGTGCACGAGATCGAGCTCGAGCTGGTGCTCGCGGTCGTGCTCACCGCGCTCGTGTGCTGGATGTTCCTGGGCTCGCTCTCGAGCACGCTCAACGTGGTGCTGGCGATCCCGATGTCCCTCCTCGGGACCATCGCGGTCATCTACTTCCTCGGCTTCACCCTCAACACCTTCACCCTGCTCGCGCTCTCGCTCGCTGTCGGCATCGTCGTCGACGACGCCATCATGGTGCTCGAGAACATCTTCCGCCACGCCGAGGCCGGCGCCGAGCGGCGGAAGGCCGCGACCGAGGGCACGCGCGAGATCACCTTCGCCGCGCTCGCCGCCACGATCGCCGTTTGCGCCATCTTCCTGCCCGTCGTCTTCATGAAGGGCGTCGTGGGGCGCTTCTTCCTCCAGTTCGGGATCACGCTCTCGATCGCCGTCCTGCTCTCGTACCTCGAGGCCATCACCCTGGCCCCGGCCCGCTGCGCCCAGCTCCTCACCACCGGGCGCCAGCACCGCACCGGCCTCGGGCGCCTCGTCGACCGCGGCTTCGAGCGCCTTCAGGCCGTGTACGCCTCCGTCCTCGATCGGGGCCTGCGCTGGCCGCTCGTGGTGCTCCTGGTCGCCGCGGTCACGCTCGGCGGCGCCTTCGCGGCGATGCGCTCGCTGCCCGCCGAGTTCGTCCCCTCGCAGGACCAGAGCCGCGTGATGATCCGGATCCAGACGGCGGTCGGCTCGAACCTCGAAGAGACCGACGCTCTCTTCCGCCGCGCCGAGGCGTTCATCGCGACCCGCCCCGAGGTCGAGCGCACCTTCGCGGTCATCGGCGGGTTCGGGAGCGGCTCGGTGAACGGCGGCGTGATCTTCGTGACGCTCACGCCGCCGTCGAAGCGCCCGCTCAGCCAGGCCGAGTTCTCGAGCGTCGTCCGCAAGGAGCTCAACTCGTACCCGGGCCTGCGCGCCGTGGTGCAGGACCTCTCGCAGGCCGGCTTCACCGCGCAGCGCGGCTTCCCCGTCGAGTTCTCGGTGCGCGGCCCCGACTGGGACAAGCTGGTCGCCGCGAGCGCCCAGATCACGCGCGACCTCGGGGCGAGCGGCCTCGTGGTCGACGTGGACACCGACTACAAGGTCGGGATGCCCGAGCTCAGGATCACGCCGGACCGGGCGCGCTGCGCCGACCTCGGCGTCGCCATCGAGGACGTCGCCACGACGATCAACGCGCTCGTCGGCGGCGTCCGCGCCGGCAAGTACAGCTCCGCGGGGCGCCGCATGGACGTGCGCATGAGGCTCCTGGCCGACCAGCGGACCCGCCCCGAGAGCCTGGCCAGGCTGCGGGTGCGCAGCGCCTCGGGCGAGCTCGTTCCGCTCGCCTCGCTCGTGACCTACGAGGAGCGCCCCGCGCTCCAGGCGATCACCCGTCGCGACCGCGAGCGCGCCATCAACGTCTTCGGCAACATCGCGCCCGGCCACTCGCAGGACGAGGCGATCGCCAAGGTCGAACAGCTCGGCAAGGCGCTGCCCGACGGCACGCGCGTGGTCCTCGGCGGCGCGAGCGTGGCCTTCCGCGAGTCGATGAGCAGCCTGCTCTTCGCCCTCATGCTCGGGATCGCCGTCGCGTACATGGTGCTGGCGGCGCAGTTCAACTCGTTCCTGCACCCGGTCACGGTCCTGACGATCCTGCCGCTCTCGATCGCCGGCGCGGCGTTCGCGCTGCTGCTCGGCGGCAAGAGCCTCAACATCTTCAGCATGATCGGCCTGCTCCTGCTCATGGGGATCGTGAAGAAGAACTCGATCATCCTCGTCGACTACGCGAACCAGGCGCGCGAGCGCGGGCTCGACGCGCTCGGCGCGATGCTCCACGCCGGCCCGGTCCGGCTCCGGCCCATCCTGATGACGTCGGTGGCCACGCTGATGGCCGCCGTCCCCGCGGCGCTGGCGCTCGGCGCCGGCTCCGAGACGCGCGCCCCCATGGCGATCGCGGTCATCGGCGGCCTCTTGCTGTCGACGGCGCTGAGCCTCCTCGTCGTGCCGGCGTTCTACGTGGTCGCCGACCGCATCCGCACCCGCCTCCTCGGCGCGCGCGCCCCCGCCGGCGACGCGCCGGCGCCCGAGCCGGCTCCGGTCCGGGAAGGACATTGACGGCCTCGAGCGTTCTAGGCTCTGCTCGGCGGCCGACATGCGGAAGCGAACGCTCCTGGGAGCAGTCTCGATCGCGGCGGTGGGGTGCGCCTCGGTCGTCCCCGGCGGCCTCGACGCCGTCTACCCGGCCCGGCCGCCGGCCACGCCCAGCGCGCCGATCGCGGACCCGACGCCGTCGCGCGTCGTCCTCCACGCGACCGTCAAGGGCGCGGCGCTCTCGGCGGCGCTCGAGAAGGCGCTCCCGGCGGCGGGCGAGGGGACGTTCCCGCTCCTCGGCAGCACGCGCCGCTTCACCTGGCGCCGCGACCCGGCGTCGATCCGCTTCGTCCAGGGCCGCATCGCGGTCGACATGCACGTCGTCGCGGTCGCGGACATGCCCATCGGCTCGCTCGACCTCCCGCTCGACTTCCACATCGTGGCCGAGCCGGTCATCAACTCGGACTTCGTCGCGAAGCTCCAGTCGACCGATGTCGAGGTCACCACGAACGATCGTCTGGTGAAGCTCGCCGACGCGGCCGCGAGCGTCCTCGACAAGATCAAGGGCGAGGTGAGGACCAAGCTCGACGACTTCTCCTACGATCTCTCCGCGGTCCTCACCGAGGCGCACGACCGCCTCGCCCGGCCGATCCCCCTGCCGCTCGGCGACGCGCGCGGCTGCGCCCAGGTGAAGGTGCTCGGGATCGAGGCCGGGCCCACGGTGCTCGCCGACGGGATCGAGAAGGATCTCGCGCTCGTGATCGCGCCGTCGGTCACGATCCCGTGCGCCGAGGAGGCGCCGCGCGCGATGATGCCGCGGCTGTCGAACGTGGCGACGATCCAGCCCGGCCCGTTCAGCGTCACCGTGCCCATCGCCGCGAGCTACGACGAGCTCGCGAAGGCGATGAGCCTCACCTTCACCCGAGGCAAGTACTTCTTCTCCAAGGAGCACCCCGAGCTCTACATGGAGAAGCCCGAGGTCTACGCCGCCAAGGACCAGATCGTCCTCAAGCTGCACATCGCCGGGCCCATCGATCACCCGGTGAGCACGACCCTCGACGGCGATCTGTTCCTCACGGGTCACCCGACGGTCGAGGACAACGAGCTCCGCGTGCCCGATCTCGAGCCGACCATCGAGACCTCGAGCTTCCTCCTCAAGCTGAAGAGCGCGCTCGACGGCGACAAGATCCGCGACGACGCCCGGGCCGCGCTCCGCCTCGACATCGGCGAGCGGCTGCGCAACGTGAAGGACAAGCTCTCGAAGGACCTCGACTTCGCGAGCGGGGAGGGCTGCCTGCGCGCCGAGGCGCACAAGATCGAGGTCAGCGGCGTGCACGTCCACGGCGCGTACCTCCGTGTGTACGTGATGGTCACGGCGAGCGCGGCGGCGTATCTGCCCTGTCCGGCCGCTGCGCCGCCGCCTTGATCGTCAGGACAGGTGGGTGATGTCGCTGATGTGGCGGCTCACGCCGTCGATCACCTTGCGGAGCAACGGCGGGAACATCGCGCAGACGAACTCCTCGATGCCGGCGGCGACCGCGCGCTCGACGACCTCGGGGACGCCGAGCAGCCCGCGAGGGTCGACCAGGATCTCGCCCGAGAGTGCGACGCGCGTGGATCTGGCGCCGGCCGCGTCGAAGCGGGTCGTGCCGCTGCAGCGCACGTGCTCGGGGAAGTAGCTCGAGCGCACGCTCCAGCGACAGCTCTTGTCGTCCTCGGTCCAGATCGAGTGATCGGTCCAGACCAGCATGTGGGGCATGACGATGGTCGCGATCGAGCGCGGCACGCCCATCGAGGCGTACCAGACGTTGGTGAGCTCGACGACGCCGTCCGGACCTTCGACGCGGCGCTGCACCACCACCCGCTCGATGTCGGCGACGTGGGCGACCGCGAGCGGCAGCGCGTCGCGGGTGGCCTCGAACACGGCCTCGCGCGGGTACTTCACGAGGGAGAGACTTTCGAACGTCGCCACGCGCGTTGGCCTCTCCGCCCGGCGCCGATTCGCGTCAAGCACCGGGGATTTGCGCGATTTGTGCAGCGTGGCTTCCCACGGCGCCCTCGGTCGCCGTACCATGGAGGCACGCTCCCTCGGGGCCTCGCGGTTCAGGGGAGGGCACCAGGAGGCACCGAAATGACTTCCGCGCACGCCACGCCGGTGGACAAGGCCGGTCCCGGGATCGGCCGCGAGCCGCCCGCCTGCGCGCCGAGCCCCACCCGGGGCGGCACCCTCGACTGGGACGACCGCCGGCTCATGGAGGAGATCGCGGACGCCGCGAGCAGCCCGCTCGCTCTCGCCGGGAGCGGCCCGCTCGCCGCCGGGGGCGGCGCGCTCGCACCGCGCGGCGGCGCCACCGACGACGAGGCGCCCCGCGCCTCGAGCCTCGGCGTCGTCCGCACCGCGAGCTCGAGCCCGACCCGCGGGGGGACGCGGGACTGGGACGAGCTCCTGCCGCCGGGGCTGCGCCTCCGCTACGCGGCGCGCGACGGGCGCGATGCGAGGGGCCCGATCCGAGGCGGGACGCTCTCCTGGGACGAGCTGCTCGCGGCGGTGCTGCCCGAGCTCGACGGCGGAGCCCCCGGCCCGCCGAGCTCGGTGAGCGTCGAGGTCCAGCACATGGTCTTCGAGCCGGGCGAGCGCAGCGACGACCAGCCCGACATGCTGCGCTGGCTCGCCCCCGACGCCGACCCGAAGGTCTGACGCGCGCCGCGAACGCGTCAGGGCACGGCGTCGCGCATCTCGGCCACGAGCGCGATCATCGAGAGGCTGGGCGAGGCGTTGCGCTCGAGCCCCTCGATGGCGCGCGCCACCGCGTCGTACCGCCGCGCCGCGAGCGCCGCCTCGCGCGGGCTCGCGGCGATCGTCGCGCGAGCCGAGCGAGCCAGGGCCGCGCCGAGCGCGCGCAGATCGCCCTTGAGCGTCTCTTTGCCCTTGTCGCGCGCCTCGGCGATGGCGATCGCGGGCGTGAGATCGCGCGCCGAGAGGGCGGCCAGCACGGCCGCGACGAGCTCGTCGCGCGAGGCCGTCGCCTCGGGATCGCAGTGCTGGACGGCGGCCGAGGCGCTGCCGGTCGCGAGCTCGATCGCGAGCGCCTGACGCTCCTCGGGCACGCCGCGCGCCGTGAGGATGCCGCGGATGACCGCGTCGGGCAGGGGCGCGAACCGGAGGGGCAGGGTGCGCGATCGGATGGTGTCGAGGAGGCGCTCGCCGCGGGCGGTGAGCAGGATGAAGTACGTGCCCGCGTGAGGCTCCTCGAGCGTCTTGAGCAGCGCGTTGGCGGCGCCGATGCTGAGCTCCTCGGCGCGTCGGACGATGTAGACGCGCGCGCGGCCCTCGTGAGGCGCGAACGCCGCGTGGGCGAGGACGATCTTGCGCACCTGATCGACGGAGAGCTCGCTGAGCTCGGGCCGGCTGCGACCGATCGCCTCGGGCGGGTAGAGCCCGCGCTCCAGCAGGGTGACGTCGGGGTGGAGCGGCCGGTGCGGTCGCTCGTCCGAGAGCGTCACGGCCCGCTTGCACGCGTGGCAGGCGCCGCACCCGAGCGGATCGCCCCCGGTGCACACGAGCGCCTGCGCGAGCGCGAAGGCACAGAGCTCCTTGCCCACGCCGTCGGGCCCC
The DNA here is from genome assembly GCA_964372055.1 of uncultured Polyangiaceae bacterium. Lineage (GTDB taxonomy): Bacteria > Myxococcota_A > Polyangia > Polyangiales > Polyangiaceae > CAYJPW01. The sequence goes on along the minus strand of CAYJPW010000014.1, from coordinate 78,884 downwards.
TCGAACCGGTACGCGTGGTGGACCCGCCCGGCGCGGAGGGCGCGCGTCAGCGTCCCGACCGCGGTGTCCTGCGCGAGGATGTGGCCGAACGGCATGCCGACTCCTTACCGGCCGCCCCGCGCGGCGGCAACCGCGCGCCTACCGCGCCTCGCGCACCAGGTGCCAGAGCTCGGCCACGAGCTCGTCGAGCCCGTCGCGCGTCGCGGCGCTGACGAGCCGGAGCTTCACCTTCAGGCGCGCAAAGCGGCGCTTCAGCGCCGGATACGCCTCGCGCACCTCGGGGAGGTCGGCCTTCGACAAGGCGACGATCTCGGGGCGCGCCGCGAGCTCGGAGCTGAACCGAGAGAGCTCGCTCCGCAGCGCCTTGTAGTCGGAGACCGGATCGCGCCCCTCGCCCGGATCGAGCGTGACCAGGTGCAGGAGCGCGCGCGTCCGCTCGACGTGCTTGAGGAAGCGGATGCCGAGCCCCACGCCCTCGCTCGCGCCGGGCACGAGGCCGGGGATGTCGGCGATGACGAAGCTCGATCCGCCGCTGCGCGCGCCGCCGCCCACCTGGACGACGCCGAGCGTGGGCGTCAGCGTCGTGAACGGGTAGTCGGCGATCTTCGGCCTCGCCGCCGAGACCGCGGCGACGAACGTGCTCTTGCCGACGTTGGGGAACCCCAAGAGCCCCACGTCGGCGAGGACCTTGAGCTCGAGGCGGAGATCGCGCTCGTCGCCGGGCTCGCCCTTCTCGGCGCGGCGGGGCGCCCGGTCGGTGGCCGTGGCGAAGTGGATGTTGCCGCGGCCGCCGCGGCCGCCCTTCGCCACCACGACGCGCTGGCCGTGCTCGGTCACGTCGGCGACGAGCTCGCCCGTGGCCTCGTCGAAGACCTGCGTGCCCACCGGGACGCGCACCATCTGGTCCTCGCCGGCGCGCCCGTAGCAGTCGGAGCCCTGGCCGTGCTCTCCGCGCTCCGCCTTGATCGTCTTGGCGTAGAGCACGTCGAGCAGCGTCGAGAGCCCCTCGTCGCCGACCAGGACCACGTCGCCGCCGCGGCCGCCGTCGCCGCCGGACGGGCCGCCGAAGGGGACGAACTTCTCCCGCCGGAACGCGGCCGCGCCGTTGCCCCCGTGGCCCGCCACGACCTTCACCCGGCACTGGTCCACGAAGCGCATGACGCGGCCGCTCTTACCACACGGGGCCGTGCGCGGCGCCTCTGCTACGCTCGCCGGGCTCGTGGCCGTCCCGCCCGCCGGGGGCGGGCCGCGCCGCGCCGTGGAGCTCGCCGCGGTTGCCCGCCCGCATCCTCATCATCGACGACAACCAGAGCCTCGCCGCCAACCTGCGCGACGTGCTCGAGGGGGCGCGCGAGCTCGACGTGAGCGTCGCCCTCGCCCCCGACGCCCAGCGGGGCCTCGCCGCGGCGCAGCGGAGCGGCTTCGACGTCGCCGTCGTCGACGTGAAGCTCCCGGACGCGAGCGGCGTCGATCTCATCCGCCCGCTCCGCGCGGCCGCGCCGCTCGGCGAGATCGTCCTCGTCACCGGCTTCGCCACCGTCGACACCGCGATCGCCGCCCTCCGCGCCGGCGCCTTCGCCTTCATCCTCAAGTCGTTCCGCCCCGAGGAGCTCATCTCCACGGTCGAGCAGGCGCTCGAGAAGATCGCGCTCAAGCGTGAGCGCGAGGAGTACGAGCGGCGCTACCGGGCGCTCGTCGACGCCGCCGACGTGCTCATCGTCGGCCTCGACGGCGACGGCAGGGTCACGCTCTTCAACCCGCGCCTCTCGGCGCTCACCGGGATCGACGCCGACGCCGCCGTCGGTCGCTCCTTCGCCGAGGCGTTCCTCGACGAGGCCGATCAGAAGAAGCTCACGCAGGCCTTCCTCGCGGTCCGGGGCCCCCGGCCTCGCGGCCCCGGACACGCGGCGAACGAACCCTCGGCCGAGCGCGCGGGCGCGCGTCCGCCCTCGACCGAGGGCGCGCCCGACGGCGACGCCCGGCGCACCGAGCCGCCGCGGCCCTTCCCGGGCGCGACGGAGGTCGAGGTCGGGCTCCGCGACGCCGTCGGCGCCATCCGCCGCGTGCGCTGGCACCTCTCGCGCGTCGCGGACGCCGGCGGCGGGCCGGAGATCGTCTACGCCATCGGCATCGACGCCACCGCGCGCCGCGCGCTCGAGCGCCGCGTCGCCGACGCCGAGGCGCTCAACGCGATGGCTCCTCTGGCGCTCGGGCTGGCACACGAGATCCGCAACCCGCTCAACGCCGCGGTGCTCGAGCTGCACCTGCTCAGCCGCGCCATCGATCGCCTCGGCGAGCCCGCGGTGCGCGATCCGATGAAGTCCCGCGTCACCATCGTCGAGGGGGAGATCCGCCGCCTCGAGCGCCTGCTCACCGAGTTCCTCGAGCTCGCCCGCCCGCGCGGCCCGCAGCGCGAGCCGCTCGATCTCGCCCGCGTCGCCGGCGACGTCCTCGATCTCGAGGCCGAGGCACTCGCCGCGCGCAGCGTCGTCGTCGTCCGCGAGCTCACCCGCGGCAGCGTTGCCCTCGGCGACGTCGAGAAGCTCAAGCAGGTCGTGCTCAACCTCGTCGTCAACGCCCTCGACGCGATGCCCGACGGAGGCACCCTGACCGTCTCCGTCGACGGCGACGCCTCGGAGGTCTGCCTCGCCATCCGCGACACCGGCCCCGGCGTCGACCCGACGATCCTCGCCGAGATCTTCGACCCCTTCTTCACCACCAAGGCTGCCGGCACCGGCCTCGGCCTCGCGATCGTGCGCAAGATCGTGGACCAGCACCAGGGACGCATCGCCGTCGACACCCACCGGGGCGAAGGCACCACCGTGCGCGTCCGCCTCCCGAGGTACGCCTCGTCATCGCCCGCGGTCTGACGCACAAAACGAGAGAGCCGGCCCGCTCTCGCGGTCCGGCCCTCCTCCGGCGTCCGGGTCGCCGTCAGCCCACGATGCGCATCGGCGGCTTCAGCGGCAGGGGCGGCGGCTTCGACCCCGGCGTCGACGGCGCCGGCTTGGGGATGCTGCCGAGATCGCCCTCGAGCGCCGCGAGCGCGGCGAAGAGGCGGTCCATCCCGTGGTCGAGCGCGGCCTCGCGCTGGAACGTGTGCGCGATCTTCATCAGCTTGAGCGACGTCAGCTTGCCGAGATCGATCTCGCGCTCGAGGAACGCCTCGAACGAGCCGTAGCCCTTGGCGAGGTAGAGCTCCTGCTGCTGGATCTCGGTCAGCACCTGGCCGATCTCGAAGAAGCCCTTCTCGAGGCGCTTGCGCAGCGTGCGGATCTTCTGCACCTGGTTGTGCAGCTCGGCGATCTTCGCCTTGATCTGCTCGGCGCCGGTCGGGACGCGGATGGTCGCGCGCGCGCTGCCGGGCGGGGCCGGCTCGGCGGCCCGTGCCCGCGCCTCGGCGGCGTGCTTCGCCGCGTGGCGCGCAGCCCAGGGCGCGGCGCCGCGGAGGCCCAGCTTGCGCTTCGCCGTGATGGCGACGAGCGACTTCGGATCCTCCTTGACCGGCTTGGCCGCCGCGGCCGCGGGCTTCGCGGGAGCCGGCTTCGGGGCTTTGCTGGCCCGGGCCGGGTTCGGGGAGGTCTTCCTTGCCACAGCCTTCTTCATCGCCTTTTGCTTCATGGATTTAGCCATATGCCCCCGGGCGTGAACCACCGCTCTGCCTCGCGTGCGACCGAGCCCGCGCGGAGCCAAGAAAAAAACTACGTGCAAGCCCTGGGTGGACCGTCGGTCGTCGCCTTACCAAGAATTTCACCCCACCGTCCAGAACTTCAGACGGCCGGGCTCAAATTAGCACACCGAAATCTGAACAGGAAAGCAGGGGACCCCTTTTTCTGGAAGCTTGCCACCAAAGCGGAGCAAATCCAGCGGCTTGTGCTTGACGTGTGCCACGGTGCCGTATTTCGCCGCGCGCCCTCCGGCACAGCGACCATCGCGGTCGAGGCCTCTTCGCCAGCCGTGAGGCTTCAGTTTTCCAAGGCTTTGGGGGCCGCGCTCCCCTCCCGAAGGTCGTGCTAGAGGTAGGATTCGTGGCCACCACCGCCTCCAGCGACCGCCCTCCTTCTTCACACGATGGTGCGGCGCCGGCGACGGAACCCAAGCGCGATCCGCTTTCGTCGCTCGAGCTCCAGCGCGATCCGCTTTCGCGGTCGCTCGAGCCCCAGCGCGATCCGCTTGCGCGGTCGCTCGAGCCCCAGCGCGATCCGCTTTCGCGCTCGCTCGAGCTCAATGACCGCATCGCGGTGGTCGTCAACGGCAACGCCAAGAGCGTGACCGCCGAGGTCATCGAGACGCTCGATCAGATCCTCGACAGCGGCGAGCTCTTCGTCTCGCGTCGCGTCGAGGAGTCCGAGTCGATCGCGCGAGCGCTCGTGGAGCGCGGCTACGGGACCATCCTCACCGGCGGCGGCGACGGGACGTTCACGGTCGTCGTCACGGCCGTCGTCAACGAGGCGCGGCGGCGGGGCGCTCCGCTCCCCCGCTTCGGCCTGCTCCGTCTCGGCACCGGCAACTCGCTCGCCTGGGTGATCGGCGCCGGCCGCTCCGGCTCCGAGGGCCCGGGCGCGCGCCGGGCGCTCGCGGCCGATCTGCAGCGCCTCCGCGCCGACGCGGGGAGCCGGCTCCTCCGCCTCGTCGAGGCCGAGGGCGTGCTCTCGCCGTTCTGCGGCTTCGGCATCGATGCCACGGTGCTGCGCGACTACGGAAAGGTGAAGGGCGCGCTGGCGAGGGGCCCGCTCAAGCGCCTCGCGCCCGGCCCGCTCGCCTACGCGATCGCCGCGACGACGCGGACGATCCCGAGCTACCTCGTCCGCAAGACGCCGCACTGCCGCGTGATCAACGAGGGCAGCGACGCCTACCGCGTCGGCAACAAGGGCGCGATCGTCGGCGCGGCCCAGAAGAAGGGGCAGGTGCTCTTCGAGGGCCCCGCGAAGATCGCCGCGGTGGGGACGATCCCGTACTACGGCTTCGGCTTCCGCATCTTCCCGTACGCGGAGGACCGGCCCGATCGCATGCACCTGCGCCTCTCCAACATCACGCCGCTCTCGTTCGTCGCGAACTTCCGCCCCATCTGGCGCGGCGAGTACGAGGACATGACCACCACGTTCGACTTCTTCGTCGACGACGTGACGATCGAGATGGACCCGCCGACGGCCTTCCAGATCGGCGGCGACGTGCGGGGCGAGCGGACGAGCGTGCGCGTGCGGCTCACCGAGCCGATCCGCATCGTCGACTACTACGCGCCGCCGCGAGGCTGAACGCGCGCGCTCTGCGTGCTCCCTCCTGTGTGAGCTAGCATCCGCCGCGTGAAGCCCGGGTCGTCCAAGCGCCTGCCCACCGCGCCCGAAGGCGATCCGGGCGCGAACGACCCGCCGCCGCCCGGCGGGATGCGGATGGCCGAGCTCAGCCGGCGCAGCGGGATCGCGCGCGAGACGATCCACTTCTACCTGCGCGAGGGCCTGTTGCCTCGGCCGCGCAAGGGCGGCCGCACCGTCGCCTACTACGACGAGGAGCACCTCGAGCGGCTGCGCGTCATCCGGCGGCTGCGCGACGAGAAGTACCTCCCGCTCGCCGTGATCCGCCGCCTCCTCGACTCGCCCGCCGCCGCGGCGGAGCGCGACGTCGACGCCCTCGCCGAGGTGATGAAGATCGATCCCACCCTCGCGCGCGCCGAGCGAGCAGGGCCGCCGGCCTCGCCGGCCGCGCTCGAGGAGGCGCTCGCGCTCGGCCTGCTCGGACCGCCGCGCGCGGCGCAGGCGGCGTCGGGGGCTCGCCCGCGCTCGGGCGGGGGGGCGGCCCCGGCGGACCCGACCGAAGCCCGCGTCCTCGCCATCGTCGACGACGCGCTCCGGCTCGAGCCGGCGGCGCGGCGCCTCACCCTCGAGGACCTCGAGGTCTGCGCGCGCATGCTCACCGGGCTCGTGGCGACCGAGGCCGAGCTCTTCTTCGACGCCGTGATCCGCAGCTCGGACGTCGGCGCGTCGATCGCCGCGCTCCGCGGCGGCCGCGGCGTCGTCGCGCGCTTCATCACCGCGTACCGCGATCTGATGCTCCGGCGGATCGTCGACGACCTCTTGCTCGCCATCCAGCACGGCCACGAGATCGTGGCGCGCGCGGCGACGATCCCGCTCTCGGCCGGGCGCGAGCGCGAGCTCGGCGCCGTCGCCCGGCGCGCCGAGCTCCGGGCTCGGCTGGCCGCGGCCGAGCGGGCCAACCGGCGTGATCCCGAGGCCGGCGTCGATCTCGCGCGCGCCGCCTCCGAGCTCACCTGGCATCTCTTCGCGACCGGCGCCGTCGCCGAGCTCGCCGCGCTCCCCGCCGGCGTCGTCCTCGCGGCGGGGCCGAGGGCGGCGGTGCTGGCGGCGTGGGGCGCGTACGAGAGCGCGCGCGGACAGCCGACGCTCGCGGCGCTCGAGCGCGCCGCCGACGCGGCCGGCGACTTCGCGCTCGGGCACATCCTCGCGGCCGAGGCGAACCTCGCGCGTGGGCAGCGCCGGCGCGGGGACGCGGGCGCGAGCTTGCTCGAGGATGCCGTTCCGGCGCTCCACCGGCTCGGCGCCGCCGATCCCGCTCGCGACCCCGAGCCGCTCGCGCGGGCGCTCGGCGCGTTCCATCGCGGCCGCGTCGAGCTCGCGCTCCCGCACGTGCTCGGCCGCAACGCCCGCGGCGCCGCGGCGCTCGAGCAGGCCATCGCGCTCGTCACCGATCCCGAGAGCGGCATCGAGCCCGCCGCCGCCGCGCGGATCGCCGCGAACGCGAGGCTCGCCCTCGGCCGCCACCTGGCCGGCGCCGGCGATCTGCCGCGCGCCCGCGCGCTCCTCGAGGCGGCGCTCGCGGTCGATCCGGGCGGGCCGATCGGCGACGTCGTCCGCAGCGAGCTCGGGCGCGCGATCGGCTAGTCGTAGTACTCGTTGCCGAGGTGGGTGATGAGCTCCTCGTTCATCATCCAGCGCATCGTGTTCTTGAGCTTCATCGACTGGATGAAGAGGTCGTGCTCGGGGTAGAGGCCGGGCGCCGTCATCGGGCTCTTGAAGTAGAAGCTCAGCCACTCCTGGGTGCCGGCGAAGCCGGCGCGCTGGGCGAGGTCCATCAAGAGCGCGAGATCGAGGACGATCGGGGCGGCGAGGATCGAGTCGCGGCAGAGGAAGTCGATCTTCATCTGCATCGGGTAGCCGAGCCACCCGAAGAGATCGATGTTGTCCCAGCCCTCCTTGGCGTCGCCGCGAGGCGGGTAGTACTCGATGCGCACCTTGTGGAAGAGCTTGCCGTAGAGCTCCTTGTAGACGTGCGGCTGCAGGATGTACTCGAGCACGCCGAGCTTCGAGACCTCCTTCGACTTGAACGAGTCGGGATCGTCGAGCACCTCGCCGTCGCGGTTGCCGAGGATGTTGGTCGAGAACCAGCCCGAGAGGCCGAGCATGCGCGCCTTGAGGCCGGGCGCGACGATCGTCTTCATCAGCGTCTGGCCGGTCTTGAAGTCCTTGCCGGCGATGGGGAGGCGCTGCTTCTTGGCGAGCTCCCAGGCGGCGGGGAAGTCGACGGTGAGGTTCGGGGCGCCGTTCGCGAACGGGACGCCCTCCTTCAGGCAGGCCCAGGCGTAGATCTGCGAGTTGGAGATGCCGGGATCGTTCCTGGCGAGGCCGGCCTCGAACGAGGCCACGTCCTTGTGGACGTCGCCGGGCGCGATGTAGACCTCGGTCGAGCCGCACCAGACGGCGACGGCGCGCGAGCAGCCCTTGTCGCGCTTGAAGGTGCGGATGTCGTCGCGGACCTGCTCCACCATCTCGGCCTTGCTCTTGCCGGTCTTGAGGTGGGTGCCGTGGAGGCGCTTGACGTACTCGGGGTAGAAGACGGCGCTCATCGGCCGCACCTGGGTGAGCTCCTCGCGCACCTGGGCGAGGTGGTGGGGCTCGAGGACGGCGGCGTGCTTGGCCGCCTCGTACGCGTCCTCCGGGAACAGGTCCCAGCCGCCGAACTCAAGCTGGTCGAGGCCCGCGAGCGGGAGGAAGTCCTTGACGTGGGGGGAGCGGTTGTCGGTGCGCTTGCCGAGACGGATGGTCCCGAGCTGGGTGAGCGAGCCGATGGGGGCGCCGAGCCCGCGGCGGGAGAGCATCACGCCGGCGATGAACGTCGTCGACACCGCGCCGAGCCCGGGCAACAGCACCGCCAGCTTCCCGTCCGGCTTCTGAATCTGCTTGGGCTGCTTCACGTGCCCTCCTCGGCGGTTCCTCTAGCGCGCCGGCGGCCGCGCGGCGAGCGTCACGCACATCCCGGTCGCTCCGTTCCGGCTTGGACGCCTCGCCCCTGCTTCGCTATTGAGGGGGACTCATGCCCGGGAGCTCCGCGCGTCCGCCCGTCGTGCTCGCGATCGATCAGGGGACCACGAGCGTCCGTGCGACCGTGCTCACCGCGGAGCTCGCGGTGGTCGCGAGCCGCGCCGAGGCCGTGACCCGCACGTTCCCGCGGCCCGGCTGGGTCGATCTCGACGCCGAGGACGTCGTGGCCGCGACCGAGCGCGTCGCGGCCGCCGCGCTCGACGCCGCGGGCGACGACGTCGGCGACGTCGCCGGCGTCGGCTTCGCCAACCAGGGCGAGACCGTGCTCGTGTGGGATCGCACGACCGGCGAGCCGATCGCGCCGGCGATCGGCTGGCAGTGCCGCCGCACCGAGGAGGAGTGCGCGCGGCTGCGCGCCGACGCCGCGACGTCGTCGTGGGTCCGGGAGGCCACCGGCCTGCCGCTCGATCCCTACTTCTCGGCGACGAAGCTGGCGTGGCTGCTCGATCACGTCCCGGGGGCGCGGGAGCGGGCGCGGCGCGGCGAGCTCCTCGCCGGCACGCTCGACACGTTCACGCTCTGGAAGCTCTCGGGAGGGCGGCTCTACGTCACCGATCCCTCGACCTCCTGCCGCACGCTGCTCGCCGGCATCGCCGACGGCCGCTTCGACGAGCGCCTCTGCGAGCTCTTCCGCGTGCCCCGCGGGCTGCTCGCCGAGGTGGTGCCCAGCGACGCGGATCTCGGGCCCGTCCGCGTCGGCTCGGGTCAGGCGCCGCTCCGGGCCATCCTCTGCGATCAGCCGTCGGCGCTCCTCGGGACCGGCTGCCTCGCGCCGGGCGACGTGAAGTGCACCTACGGCACCGGCGCGTTCCTCCAGGTGAACGTCGGAGGCGAGGTCCCGCCGAGGGGCGACGACGGCCTGCTCCGATCGATCGCCTGGGAGATCGGCGGCCGGCGCGCGTACCTGCTCGAGGGATCGATCCTCGCGGCCGGCGACGTGCTCACCTGGCTGCGCGACGGGCTCGGGATGATCGCGCGACCCGAGGAGGTCGACGAGGTGCTCCGCGGCACCCCCGACAGCGCCGGCGTGCTCTTCGTGCCGGCGCTCACCGGGCTCGGCGCGCCGCGCTGGGTCGGCGACGCGCGCGGCGCCATCCTCGGCCTGCACCGCGGCGCCCGGCGCGAGCACCTCATCCGCGCCGCGCTCGAGGGCGTCGCGCACCAGGTCGCCGACGTGCTCGACGTCGCGGCGCGCGTCCACGCCGGCGAGCTCGCGCCGATGTGGGCCGACGGCGGGCTCGCCGCCTCCAGCGCATTCCTGGCGCTCCAGGCGGACCTCACCGGGCGCGATCTCCTCCGCTCGGATCAGGGCGAGGCGACGACGCGCGGCATCGCCGCGGTCGCCGCGGCGCGCGCGGGCCTCTGCGACTCGGTCCACGAGGCGGCGCGTCTCGAGCCCGGGGCGCGCGTGACGCCCACCTCCGACGCCGCCGCGCGAGCACGCGCGCGCGAGCGGCACGGGCGCCTGCTCGACCTGGTTGCGTCAGCGCAAGCGCTCGCCCTGAGCTCGCCCTGACCCCACGCGCCGACCGGTTCAGGCCGCCACGCTGCGAAGCGGCGGTAGCAGGAGCCGTGGCCCCCGGCTTGCTTGGAGGGTCCACGATGGGTCCGCTCCCCGCGACGCTTCTGGTGCCGAAATGCCTTTCGCCCGGCGATTTGTGCAGCTCCACGCCATGGCCCGGCGCCGCCGGGCGAGCACGCCATGGCACGCGGCGCACGCCCGCGGGGACTGTCGTCTTTTTGCAACACCTGTGAACTCGGAGAAACAAACGGGCATCGACGTAAAGTTGCGATCCAGAAAAGGATTTGTCCCGTTTGCGCAATGCGTGATATGGCGGGTCGGCTGTTGACTGGCTTCTTTCGAAAGATCCCACATGCCTGAACGACGAAAGGTTGAGCGCGCGATCGTCCTCGCTGCGGGGACGGGCTCGCGCCTCGTGCAGGGCGAGGCCTATCCGAAGCCGCTCAAGCGGGTGTCGGGTGCGCCGCTCCTCGTTCGCATCCTCCGCACCCTCCAGGACGAGGGCATCCGCGAGGCGGTGATCGTGATCGGTCACCTCGGCGCCGAGCTGCGCCGCGCGCTCCTCGCCGAGCCGAGCCTCGCGCTCGAGCTCACCTTCGTCGAGAACGAGCGCTACGCGCTCAAGAACGGCGTCTCGCTCCTCGCCGCCCGCGATCACGTCGTCCCGGGCACGCTGCTGACGATGGCCGATCACCTCTACTCGCCCGAGATCGTGCGCCGGCTGCGCGCGCTCGACCTGCCCCGCGGGACGTCGGCGCTCGCCGTCGACTTCGACATCGAGCGCTGCTTCGACCTCGACGACGCCACGAAGGTGCGGGTCGAGCAGGGCCGCATCGCCGACATCGGCAAGGAGATCGCCGAGTACAACGCCGTCGACACCGGCGTGTTCCGGATCGACGCCGGCCTCGTCGACGAGCTCTCGCGGATCTTCGAGCGCACCGGCGACTGCTCGCTCTCGGACGGCGTCCGCGCCCTCGCGGCCAAGGGGCGCTTCGTCGCCTGCGACGCCGGCGACGCGCGCTGGATCGACGTCGACACCCCCGCCGCGATGCAGCGCGCCGAGGCGATGCTCCGCGTCTTCGGCGACGCCCTCGGCGACGAGCCGGCCGCCGCGCAGGGCCGGATGGATCCGGAGTCGATCGAGCTCTTCGCGCCGTCGTGGGTCCGCGCCGCCCAGCCCTACCGCGAGGACCATTTCGATCTCGCCGCCGAGCGCACCGACGTCGTCCGCCTGATGTCGAACGAGAGCCCCTTCGCGCCCAGCCAGCGCGTCCTCGCCGCGGTCGTCGAGGCGGCCCTCAAGGGCAACCTCTACCCGACGAGCGCCCGCGGGCTGCGCGGCAAGCTCGGCGCGCGCGAGGGCCTCGACGAGACGCACGTGCAGCTCGGCGCCGGCTCGACCGAGCTCATCGATCTCGCCATCCGCACCTTCGTCGCCCCCGGCGAGGAGGTCATCATCAGCGTGCCGACGTTCTCGATGTACGAGGCGCGCACCCGCACCGTCGGCGGGATCCCGGTGCTCGTGCCGATGACGAGCACGTCCGAGTTCGACGTGCGCTCGATCATCGCCTCGGTCACCGAGCGCACCAAGCTCCTCTTCCTCTGCACGCCCAACAACCCCACGGGCAACCGCGTCGAGGAGGCGGCGCTCCGGCGCGTGCTCCGCCTCGGCCTGCCCACGGTCGTGGACGAGGCGTACTACGAGCTCGGCGAGACGCCCGAGTCGCTCTCGTACCTCCTGGCCGAGTTCCCGAACGCGATCTTCCTGCGCACCTTCTCCAAGGCGTTCGGCCTCGCCGGCATGCGCATGGGCTACGCCGTCGCCCACCCCGCGGTCATCCGCCTGCTCGCGCGCGTGAAGGTGCCCTGGAACATCTCGGCGATCACCATCGCCGCCGCGACCGCGGCGCTCGAGGACGTGGCCGAGCAGGACGAGCGGCTGCGGCTGCTGCGCGAGGGCAGGGCGTTCCTGGTGCGCGAGCTCGGGGCGCTCCACGGCGTCGAGGTCTCGCCCAGCGAGGGCAACTTCGTCCTCGTCGACGTCGCCGGCCGGAGCGGCGTGAGCGCCGAGCTGGTGGTCGAGGCGATGCTCCGCCGGGGCGTGTTCCTGCGATCGCTCGCCGTCCACCACGCCGGCCGCAGCCTCGTCCGGATCACGGTCGGCTCTGCCGAGCAGAACTCGCGCTGCGTCGAGGCGCTGCGCCAGGTGCTCGCCGCGATGGAGTCGCGCGAGGCGACCCCGCGCCCCGCGCGCGTCTCGGTCTAGCTCCAGCACCAACCGTGTCCTGAAGAGGTCGCCGCTCGCAGCGGCTGGTCGGCGATCCCTCGCCCCCGCCCCCTTCCCAAAGGGTGGGGGAGAAGAGGGGCCGGGCGCGAGACGTCGTGTTACCGCGCCGGCGTGTCGTCGCCGTCGGCGGGCGCCCGGCGCGCGTAGCAGGCGGCGAGCGTGGCCTTCGGCGCTCGTTCGAGGTGCAGCTCCTTCCGGTGCGCGGCGAGGTGGTTCACCCAGTGGCGGCAGGCGTCGGGATCCGACCAGGCGACGCCGCTCGGGTGGTGATCGGTGATGCGCTCGAGAGCGCGGTGCGCGTTGTAGGCGAGGTGATCGCCTCGGGCGACGGCGCGGACCAGCTCCCACGCGTAGCGCGCGTCGAGCCGGGGCACCTTGTAGCCCGCTGCGACGAAGCCCGACGCCAGCCAGGCGTCCCGGGGCGCCTTCTTCACCTGCCCGATCCAGCGCCGCCACGCGCTCGTGGCCTTGTCGCGATCGGCTGCGGAGAGCGCGGGATCGTCCCAGCCTGCTCCGAAGCTGCGGTTCGTGGCGCGGGCGAGCGCCGCGGCGGCGCGGCCCCGGAGCGTGGGATCGGGCGCCGAGAGCAGGGGCAGGAGCGCCTCGACGGGCTCGAGGCGATCGACGCGCCCGGCCGCGTCGACGGCCGCGAGCAGGATGGCGAGGCGCTCGGGATCGCGCGCGGAGCGCACGTCGGTCGCGACGAGGGGCAGGCCGGGCCACGCCGGCGAGACGCCGGCGCCGAGAGGCGTCGCCGAGCTGCACTCGGCGCCGAACGGCGCCGGCGTGAAGAGCAGCTCGGTGTCGTCGCACGAGAGCGGGTCCATCATCGCGACGGGCTCGGACGGGGTCTCGCCGATCACCTTGGCGAGGAAGGCGCCTGCGCTGGGCCCGCCGAGACCCGCGACGGACCCGACGATCGCGGCCCGCACCACGGTCTCGCCGTCGCGCGCGAACTGCGCCGTCATCGCCGGGACGTGCTCGGGGCGGCCGAGCGTGCCGAGCGCGATCGCCGAGGCCGCGCGGACCTCGGCGGCGTCGTCGCCGAGCCGGCCGGCCACGGCGTCGGCCCGATCGCCGGCGTCGAGGAGCGCGAGCCGCTCGACGGCGCGGCGGCGCTCGGCGGCCCGGGCGTCGGCGAGGCGCTCGCCCGCGAGCCGCACCCGCCGCTCACGCGCCTTGGCGTGGAGATCGACCCAGGGGTGGACCACGCCGAAGTCGGCGCACCCGCCCTCGGCGTCGCGCTCGCCGCAGTAGATGCGGAGGTGGAGGTGATCGTCGTGCGCCAGCGCCCCCGCCGGCTGCTTCACGATCTGATCCGCCTTGGCGACGAGCGCGGCAGGCTCGCGCGTCTTGCGCGCGTGGAAGAGGAGCTTCTTTTTGAGCGGCTCGCTCAGGAACAGGTACTGGACCTCGATCGAGGGATCCGAGATGAAGGACTTCACGATCATCCAGGTGCGCGCGAGATCGAGCTGGAGATCGCGCGCCTTGGAGAAGCCGCTCGGGCCGAGGGGGACGAGGTCGGGCGGGTCGACGGGGCGGCCCTTGGCGTCGAGGTAGGCGAAGGCGATGTCGGCGTCGCGGCCGGAGTTGTGGCTGACCGACCAGGCGATGTCGCCGCCGCCGCGGCGGCCGATGTTGCCGACCCAGAGCCGCGTCTTGGTGTGGGCGAAGAGCTCGCTCGCGGCGCGCTCGATCGCTCCCACGAGCGCGCCGGTCCCGTACGCGAGGTCGCGCTCGCGCTGCACCGGGAGGATGGCGCAGGCCTCGCCCTCGCGGAGGCGCTTGGCGTTGACGAGCCAGCCGTGCGTCGTGTCGCCGACCGAGACGGAGGCGCTCGCGTCCTCGTCGTCGAGGAACGGGAAGTACGGCTCCTGGAAGGGCGCGGCCGAGCGGCGCGCCCGCGTCGGATCGGCGAGCGCCTCCTCGCCGCCGGGGACGGGCTCCGGCACGGGCGGCGCCGGGAGCGCCACGGACGCCTCGGCGAGCGGGATGCCGCGCCCCCCCGGCATGAGCTTCGCCGCGCCGGCGCCGAGGAGGAGCGCGACGCCCCCGATGGCCACCGGGCGCCAAGTGTTGCGCAGAAGCGTTCGCAAGGCCTTCGCGGCAAGCCTAGCGGACCGGGCGAGCCTGACCAAGCGGGTGGCCGGCGCGGCCGCGTGGGGCCCGGCACCGGACCCGTTCGAAACGATCGCGCCCGCCCGGGAGGCGCCCGAGGCGCCCTCGTGACACAGTGCGGCTCCGATGGATCGCCTCCTCCTGGTGTTGGCGGGTGTGCTCGGGCTCGCGGGCGTCGCGCTGGGCGCGTTCGGGGCGCACGCCCTGAAGCGGCGGCTCGGCGCGCTCCCCGACGGCGAACAGCGCCTCGCGTGGTGGCAGACGGGCGCGCAATACCACCTCATCCACGCTCTTGCGGTGGGGCTCGCCGCGCAGGTGGCGGCGCGCACGCCGTCGGCGGCGGCCTCGGCCTCGGGGCTCTGTTTTGCCGCCGGCGTGCTGCTCTTCTCGGGGAGCCTCTACGTGATGACGCTCACGGGGGTGCGCAAGCTGGGCGCGGTGACGCCGATCGGCGGTCTCCTCTTCCTCGCCGGGTGGGCGGCGCTCGTGGTGGCCGGCCTCTCCTGAGCCGGGCCGGCGCCCCCTTCAGGTCTCGAGGATGCAGGCGGCGGTCACGAAGCGGCCCTCGTCGTACACCGAGAGCTCGGCCGAGTAGATGTCGTAGAGCCAGGCGTGCAGCGCGAGGCGGCCGGACGCGAGCGCCGCGTGCACGTCGGGGAAGGTGGTGAGCGCCTCGAGCTGGCCGAGCACGTTCTCCTCGACGGCGCGCCGCCACAGCTCGGCGGGGTCGGCGGTCGTCTGGCGCGCCCGCTCGACGGCGGGGACGACGCCGCCGAGCCACTCGCGGAGCGACGGGTGGGCGCCGAGGTGATCGAGGCCGTCGATGACCGCCTGCACGCCGCCGCATCCGTAGTGGCCGCAGACGATCACGTGGGGCACCTCGAGGTGGCCGACCGCGTACTCGATGGCCGCGCCGACGCTGGCGTCGGCGTGCTCGAGCGGCGGCACCAGGTTGGCGACGTTGCGGATCACGAACAGATCGCCGGGCGCCGACGTGGTCAGGAGCTCGGGGACGACGCGCGAGTCGGAGCAGCCGACGTAGAGCGCGCCGGGGCTCTGCCCGTCGCTCGCGAGCCGCGTCAGGAAGTCGCGCTCGCTCGCGAGATACCGCCTCCGGAACTCCTCGTGCCCACGCAAGAGCTCACCGACCATCGGCCTTGCGTAGCACACCGGAGGTCCGCGGCGCCCCCCGCGCGACGGGGATCGGGCGCTCGCGAGCTCGCGCGGCTACGGCTCGAAGAGCCCCTCGGTCGCGACGGCCCAGAAGCTCGCGTAGGGCTTCTTCGCCTGACGCGTCTCGAGCTCGGCGATGCGGGAGAGGACGGTCGCCGTCCGGTGGCCCTTCATCTGGCGCGGGTGGCGCTTGCCCTGGTCGAGGTAGCAGCGGATGAAGAGGCTCCGTTCGTCGTCGATCGGCATCGCCGAGACGTTGCGCATCCACTTCGCCCAGATCTTGGGCTCGAGGAGGTACTGCTCGACGTTGGACACGTAGAAAGCCGAGACGACGATCTTGCGATCCTGGAGGTAGGCGGCGACGGCGGGCATGGCGCGGTCGCCGGCGAAGTCGCCGACGAGCGGGATGATGCGGTGCTCGCGCTGCATCCGCTGCACGAAGCGGAACGACTCCTCGGCGGCGAGGAAGCCGAGGCGCTCGCCCGAGGGATCGGGCGCGGCGAGCAGATCGCGGAGGGGCGGGTAGGACCGGCCGTTCTTCGCGTGGAGCTCGAAGCGGAGATCGAGCTGGCCGCGGAAGAAGGCGCGGTGGGTGAGCTCGAGCGTCTTCTTGTCGTTGGCGTCGAGGCGCACGCCGTACGCGCTCTCGATGCGCTCGATCTGGCGGGCGTGGCTCGCGGCGAACGTCGCCTCGTCGGGCGACCGGCGCTCGGCGTGCGCGATCACCGCCTCGATGCCGGCCGCGGCGCCGGGATCGCCGGCGGCGTCATAGGGACGCCCCACGAGGAGCGCGAGGAAGTGCGCGCGGCTCGTCGCCTCGTCGAAGATCGACTTGTAGAGCAGGTGCAGGAGCATGTTGCCGCGCCGGATGTCGACGATGAACGCGACGCTCGGGCGGGTGAGCGCGATGTACGTGAAGTTCTGCTCGGGGCCGACGCCGAGGTACGCCCCGCCCGGCACGGCGGCGCGGGCGAGCGCGCCGGCGACCTGGAGGTACGAGGTCTCGTTCGAGACGTAGTTGTCCGAGAAGAAGTCGGCGTCGGGCTCGCTCATGCCGTTGACGAGATCGCGGAAGGCGGTCGGCGGCTCCGCCGGCGGCGCGGCCGAGAGCGCGGGCGGCAGCGGCGCCGGGATCGGGGCCTCGGGCGCGTCGGCGCTCGCCGACGGGGGCGCGAGCGGCGGCGCGTCGGGCGGCGCGTGGCCGCAGGCGCCGAGGGTGAGGAGGGCGCAGAGCGCCAGGGGGATCGCGTGTCGGGAGGGGGAGGAGGGCATCGAGGGCTCGGGGCTCGCGGCGGCAGGGACACCCGGCAAACGCCGGGGAAAGCCGGGTGCATTCCGAAGAGCCCCGCGCGCCCGACGCCGGGGCCCATGCTAGGCTCCGCGCGTGCGGCGGCGATGGGCAAACAGCGCGCTCCTCGGGGCCGCCGTCCTCGCGCTCGCCGGGCTCGCCGCGCCGCCGGCCGCCGCGTTCGTGTGGCCCAACGTACCGGAGCGGATCGCCCGCGCCCTCGCCAGCGGCGACGTCTCGGAGCGGCGGCTCGCGGCCTCGCGCCTCGCCGAGCTCCCGCCCGCGACCGCGACCAAGCTCGTGCTCGCCACGCTCGGGGATCCCGACGTCGAGGTCCGCCTCGAGGTCGCCGAGGTCGCGGTCGGCCTGCGCATCCCCAAGGCCGGCGATCTGGTCGTCCCGTGGCTCGCCGAGGGCGACGCGCGCCTCCGCCTCGCCGCGTGCGACGTGATCCGCGCCTCTCCGACCGACCGGTCCGTGGTCGCGCTCGGCCGCGTGCTCGGCGATCCCGATGCGCACGTGCGGCTCGCGGCGGCGCAGGCGCTCGGAAGCTCGGGGCTCGCCGACGCGGTCTCGCCGCTGCTCGGGCACCTCGACGATCCCGCCCCCGAGGTCCGGGCCGAGGTCGCCCGCGCGCTCGGGCGGATCGGCGACGGTCGCGCCGTCGTGCCCCTCGTGGGCAAGGTGCAGGACTCGGTCTCGGACGTGCGCAAGGCGGTGGCGCGCGCGCTCGGCGATCTCGCCGACGCTCGGGCGGTGAGCGCGCTGATGCTCGCGCTCCAGGACGCCGCCTACGAGGTGCGCGTCGAGGCGGTGGGCGCGCTCGGCAAGATCCGGTCGGACGAGGCCACGCTGGCGATCGCGCCGCTCGTCGAGCCCGTCGCCGGGGCCGACGCGCTGCCGATGGCGCTCCCGCGCGGCGCGGCTCCGGCCCCGGCGGCCGTGGGCGCGACCGAGGTCCGGCTCGCGGCGCTGCGCGCGCTCGGGCGGATCGGCTCCGAGCAGGCGGTGAAGATCCTCGTCGGCGCGCTCGCCAAGGAGGAGCCCGGCGCGCAGCGCACCCCGGCGCGCCAGGCGCTCATCGCCGCCGGCAAGCTGGCGGTGCCGGTGCTCATCGCCTCGCTCGCGGGCTCCCCGTCGGCGAACGCGGCGGCGGGCGCGGCGCTCGCGCTCGGGGGCATCCAGGCGAAGGAGGGCGCTCCGGCGATCGTGCGCGCGATGCAGCGCGGCATCGTCCCGCTGCGCTTCGGCCTGCGGGCGCTCGGCGGGGTCGCGGCGCCCGAGGCGCTGCCGACCGTGCTCGAGCTCATCGACGACGAAGATCCGTCGGTGCGCCGCGAGGCGGTGCGGGCCGCGATCGCGCTGCTCGACCCGGCCCACCCCGACGGGCGCGCCGTCGATCCGGCGAGCGAGGTCCTGGCGAGCGCCGCGACGCCGCTCGACGAGAAGATCGAGCTGGTTCGGCTGCTCGGTCGCACGGGCGCCCCGCGCGCGCAGAAGGTGCTGCTCTCGCTCGCGCACACGAAGTCGGTGGGGCTCCGCCTCGCGGTGCTCGAGGCGCTGGGCGCCCTCGGCGCGGGCTCGGCCGAGGTGGACGCGGCGCTGCTCGAGGCGCTCTCGGACGAGTCGCCGGAGGTGCGGCTCGTGGCGGCGGGCGCGCTCGCCCGCGTCGGCGGGCAGGCGACGGCGAGGAAGCTCCTCGAGCGCCTCTCGCTCGCCGCCGAGCAGGACCGCGGCGCGCTCGGCGTCGCCATCTCGGGGGCGCTCGCGCGCGCGACCGATCCTGCCCTCGCCGCCGAGGTCGAGCGCGCCCTCGCGATCGCGCCGGAGACCGCGCGCGACGCGCTCATCGAGGGCCTCGGCAGGATGCGCGGCGACGCGGCCGGCGCCGTCCTCGAGCGTCTCGGCCGCGGCAGCATCGACGATCGCCGCAAGGTGGCCGAGGCGCTCGCCGGCCACCCCGAGCAGGTGAAGGCGCTCGTCGGCCTCGCCGGCGACGCCGATCCGTCGGTCCGCGCCGGCGCGGCGTGGTCGCTGGGCGCGGTGGGCAAGAAGGAGCACGCCGCCGCGCTCTCCGCGCTGCTCGGCGATCCGGACATCGCCGTCGCCGGCAACGCGGCCGCGGCGCTCGGGCGCGTCGCCGGTCGCGAGGGCGCCTCGGTCCCGGACGCCTCGGCGGCCAAGGCGTGGGCGGCCGAGCCGCTCTGCGCGGCGCTCGGCGACGCGCGCGCGTACGTCCGCGCCAACGCCCTCGGCGGGCTCGCCGCCGCCGGCGTGCGCTGCTCGGAGGCGGGCCTCGCGCGCGATCGGCTCGCCCGCGATCCCTCCGACGCCGTGAGGCTGGCCGCGGCCGACTACCTCGCCCGAGCGGTCCTGCGCGACGACGACAAGGTCGCGGCCGCGGAGGACCGCCGCGCCCTCGCGCGCTGCGCCGGCGAGGACAAGGACGGCGCCGTCGCGTCGCGCTGCCTCCGCGCCGCCGCGGTCCCCACGGGCACCGACGACGTCGCCGTGTTCGTCGTGCCCGACGGCAAGGGGGTTCCGCTGCCGCGCGCGCCGTTCGCGCTGGTGCGGGCCGACGGCTTGATGCGGCTTGGGGTCGCGGATCGGCGCGGCGAGGTGTTCGAGCGCGCCGCGCCGCGCGGCCTGTTGCGCCTGGCGGTGCCGGCGCCGCTCGCGAAGTAGGACGCGGGCGCGGGCGGGAGCGGCTACGATGCCGCCCATGCGCGCCCTCCCTCTCGCGGTGGCCCTCCTCCTCGCCGCCGCCGCTTGCTCCTCGGATCCGGATGCCCCGACCACGTCCACGACGACCGGCGGCGGCACCGGCGGAGGCGGGCCCGGCGGAGGCGGCCCCGGCGGGGCGGGCGGCACCGGCGGGGCGGGGCCGACGGGCGCCATCGCGGGCGAGGTGACGCGTTACGACTACGCCTTCGATCTCGCGACCGCATCCGCGCGATCGCGGCTCACCGTCGACGTCGCGGCGCCGGGGGGCGACTGCTTCTCGGCGGCGTGCGGGATCGACACCGTCGCCGGCGCGACCTTCGCCGGCGATCCGGCGGTCTCGAGCGAGGTCGCCCTCGGCGCGCTCGAGGTCTGCGGCGCCGGCGTCCCCGGCGGGACGTCGCTCGAGATCGGCGCCGACGTCACCGTCCCCGAGAAGACGTTCCTCGGCCTCGACGTGGGCTTCTCGCGCACGACCGACATGGCGGGCGACGAGTTCTCCTACCTGCTCAGCTGGGTCGGCGGCTGCGATCACTTCGGCCCGTGCGACGACGATCCGTCGAAGCTGGTGGAGATTCACGTCGAGGTGACGCACCCCGCGGGGACGACCGTGCTCTGTCCGAGCGTGCGCACGCCCGGCGCGACCACGACGCGCTGCGATCTCGCCGGCACGCTGGCGCCCACGTACTCGGGCTTCGCGCTCGCCGCGGACCCGGCCTGGGTCGAGACGCCGTTCCTCACGGTCGACGGCGTCGACATGGTCTTCTTCGAGGTGCCCGGCGGCCAGATCGCCGCGAACCTCGAGAAGCCCAGCGTGACGGCGTTCTTCCAGTGGCTCACCGGCCTGCTCGGACCCTACCCGTACGGGTCGGAGCTGCGCTTCGCCGGCGGCCCCACCGCGTGGCTCGGCTTCGAGCACCCCGCCAACATCATCCTCTACGAGAAGCTGCCCTCGGTGAACGGCTACGAGAACACGACGATGCACGTCTTCATGCACGAGATCATCCACCAGTGGGCCGGCGATCGGACGACGATCGCGACGGCGGCGGATTTCGTGTGGAAGGAGGCGACGGCCGAGTACCTCTCCTACGTGTTCGAGGACGAGCAGCGGCCGCCGGCCGAGGCGGCGGCCTCGCTCGCGTACTGGGACACCGTGTCGCTCCAGTCCGATCACTACCCGCGGCCGACCGACGATCCGACGCCGCCGGTCGAGCAGTTCTACGGCGACGTGTACGGCCCCGGGCCGATGGTGCTCTACGTGCAGCTCGAGACAATGCTGGGCCGGCAGGCGGTCCTCGACGGCATCGCGAGCTTCCTCTCCACGCCCGGCGCGCGCACGGTGACCGAGCTACGGACCGCGCTCGAGACGGCGTCCGGCAAGGACCTCGCCGCGTACTTCGACGCCTGGGTCTTCGGCAAGGGCGCGCCCGAGTGGCCGACGATGACGGTCACTGCCTCGCAGGCCGGCGATCAGGTGACGGTCACGGTGACGCAGAGCAACGCCTCGCAGACGCTCTACGGCTGCGCCGTCGAGGTGCAGGTGAACGGCGCCACGCAGTCCGCCACGGCGCTCGTCGATTTCGGCGTCGCGCCCTCGAGCGCGTCGGCGAGCGCGACGGTCACGCTGGCCGAGCCGGTCGTCTCGACCCAGCTCGATCCGGGGCACCGCGTGGTCGCGCGCGAGCCGGCGCTGGCCTCCGCGCCCGCGCCCGAGCTGCCCGTCTACCTTTTCTGAGTCACGTGGGGGCGGCGCGCGCGCCCGCCTGCCTGGCGATGGCCTGCGCGAGCGCCCGCACGGCGCGGGCGCGCCCGAAGGTGAGGCGCTCGACTCCGGCGAACCGCCGCAGCGCCTCGAGCGTCTCGGCCAGCGCCGGCACGAAGCCGGGCTCGTCGAGCTCGAAGCCGGGCTCGAGGCCGAAGCCGATGATCTCGAGGGCGGCCTGAGCACGATCGCGGATCCGCCGACGGCGGGACGCGCCCCGATCGAGCCGCGGCTCGATCCGCCCCACGATCCGCTCGCCGAAGAGCAAGGGCAGCACGTAGTAGCCGTGCCGCCGCTTCGCCTCGGGCGTGTAGACCTCCCAGATGTAGTCGAAGCCGAAGAGCGCGCGGACGAGCCGGCGATCCCACATCAGCGGGTCGAGCGGGGCGAGCAGCGTGACGCCCGCCGCCCGCCGGCGCGGCGGCCTCGCCGTCGCCTCGAGGAGGTCGAGCTCGTCGGCGAGGACGTGGCGCGGTCCGCGGAGGCCCTCGACGTCGACCTGGATCAGCGTCCCGTCGCCGACGAGCTGCGCGAGCCGCTTCGAGCGCTCCGCCGCCGTGCCCGTGCCGGCGACGAGCTCGGGGGCGCCGCCCTCGCCCATGAGCCCCACGGCGCGGTAGCGCGAGAGGAGGCGGTGCCGGAGCGACTCCTCCGGAGGCACGCGGCGGGAGAGCAGCTCGGCCGGGAAGAGGCGCTCGATCCGATCGTAGGTCCGCTTGCTCCCGTCGCGCCGCGCGATGCCGACGCGACCGCTCTCGAAGAGCGCCTCGAGGGCGGCGCGCCCCTCCGCCGTCGGCGCCCAGTGCCAGGCGACGGCCTCGCCCATGTCCTTGAACGCGGTCGTCGCGAGCGGGCCCTCGGCGTCGAGGCGATCGAGGATGGTGCGGACCGCGCCGGCGCGCTCGGTGAGGATCGTGCCCGCGTAGCGCTCGTGGGCGCGGTCCCACGCGATGCGGTAGTAGGGCAGCTCGTCGATGGGCAGGATGTTGAGCGACTTGTTGTACGCCTCGAAGAGGCGCCGGTCGCGCGCCTGGCCGTAGAGCCACCGGTCGCAGTGCTCGCGGCGATAGCCGCGCACGCGCGCGAGCAAGACCAGGTCGTGGTTGCGCGCGCCCGCGGGCTCGAGCGGGTCGAACTGGAGCGAGCCGAGGCGGCTCACCACATGGAGGACGCTCTCGGCCCGCGGAGGCAGGCTGCGGGGCGGATCGAGCAGCTGCCGCCGCACCAGGAACCGCCGCGCGTGGTCGGCGCCGATCGCGAGCCTCCGGCTCATGGCGCGGCCTCGAACGCCGCGAGCAGCGCCGTGACGTGCGCGACGGCCTCCGGGAAGAGCGCGCGCGCCTGCGCCTCGACCTCGTCGCCCGCGAGGCGGCGGCCGCGCCCGAGCGCGATGGCGACCAGGCCCGGGAGGCTCTTCGTCGTGTCGACGGCGTGGACGACCGAGCGCGCCGCGAGGCGCTCCATCAGCTCGCCGGGCGACCGCTCGGCGGGCACGGGCGCGTCGGCGAGCGTCGCGGCGAGGTCGACGTGCTGCTCGATCCAGCTCTCCAGCGGATCGCCGAAGTAGTGCCACACGCCCTGCGTGCGCGCGGGCACCGCGGCGTCGGTGAGGAGGTGGCAAGCGCGCCCGAGCAGGTGCGCAGCCGACCGGGCATCCTTGGTCGCGCGCGCTCTCTCGAACAGGGCCACGCAGCGCGTCTTCGCCGAAGGCAGCAGCAGCTCGCCGTGTCGATGGCCGGGCCGGAACGTGTGCGTGAAGCCGATCGCAGGCGTCCGCCAGCCGACGAGCGGCCAGGCGTACGTGTCCTCGTCGTCGTTGCCGGCGAGGAGGGCGCCGAGGAGGCGCTCGAGCGACCGCGAAGGCGGATCGCGCCTGGGCTCGAGCTTCGCGCCGGCGGCGCGCTCGTGGGCCCGGCGGATGACGAGCGCGTGGGTCCTCGGCTGCATGCGTCGGGGGCCGACTCAGGCGCTCGCCGCGTCGGTCGCGTCTGCGCCGATGCGGCGCAGAAAGAGGCGGAGCATCGCCGCCGAGTGGCCCACCGCCTGCGGCAACAGCTCGCGCGCCTGCGCGCCCGCGGTGCGAGCGTCGATGTTCCGGCGCAGCCCGGCCTTGCGGAGGAGCTTGCCGAGGGGATGGTTGGTGCGGTCGGGCTCGAACCGGTGGGTGATGCGCGCGAGCGACTTGATCAAATCCGACGCGCGCTCGGCGTCGGGGACGTGCGGCACCGGCAGCGCGGCGAGGCGGGCCTTGTTCCCCTCGACGAACCACTCGAAGGGATCGGTGAGGTGCATGGCGCGGTGCGCGTGCGAGGGGATGCACATGTCGGTGACGAGGTGCAGGATGCGGCCGACGCGCACGAACGCCGCGGCCAGCCGCCCGGCGCTCGCGTCGCCCTCGGCCTTGGCGAGGAGGCGGTCGGCGCAGGACCGGGGCCCCGGCCAGAGGAGCGGGTAGTAGCCGCCCGGCAGCCCCGGTTCGTAGAAGTGGCTGTACGACGGGTACTCGGTCACCGCGCCGAGCCCCGGCACGTAGAGCACGTCCTCGCGCAGCGAGCCGAGGATGAGCGCCTTCTCGTAGCGCGACACGAGCGGGTGATCGACCGCGCGCGCCGCGCGCTCGGCGACCAGAAAGAGCCCGTTCCTCAGCACGGCGCGCCGCCGGCGTCCCCGCGCCGCTCGCCGGCCGCGCGGGAGCCGAGCCCGTGGCCCCCGACAGCGTCGGCGGCTTCGTCGCCGATGCGCCGGAGATAGAGCCGGAGCAGCGCCACGGTGTACCCGGCCGCCATCGGGATGAGCGCGCGCGCCTGCTCGCCGGCCTCGGCCGCGCTCACGCTCTCGAGGAGGCCGAGCCGCTTCAAGAGCCGGCCCGGGAGGTGGTTGGTCTCGTCGGTCGCGAACCTCTGGGTGAAGGCGGCGAGGCCCTCGATCAAATCGCTCGGCCGCTCGGCGTCGGCGACGGCCGGCACCGGGAGCGCGTCGAGCTTCTTGCGGTTGCCTTCGACGTACCACTCGAACGGGTCGGTCGCGTGGACGGTGCGGTGGGCGTGCACGGGGCAGCACATGTCGGTGAGCAGGTGCACGACGCGCCCGAGCTGGACGAAGCCGGACGCCGTCCGGCCGGCGTCGTGCTCGCGCACCGCCTTGGCGAAGAACTTCTCGCCCTTCATGCGCGGGCCCGGCCACACGACGGGGACGATGCCCCCGGGCAGGCCCGGCTTGTAGAAGTGGCTGAACGAGAGGTGCTCGAACACCACCTTCGCGCCGGGGATGTACCAGACGTCCTCGCGGAGCGAACCGAGGAGGATCGCCTTCTGGTAGCGCGCGACGAGCGGGTGATCGAGCTCGCGGACGGCCATGTCGACCACGACCTTGAGTCCGTTGAGGCGCACGCTCAGCGGCCTCCCCGCTCGCGCTCGTCCAGGAGCGCGAGGCACTCGTCGTACAGGGCGAGCAGCTCGCCGTAGTGGCGCTTGCCGCCGTGGTCGTTGCAGAACCTTTTGCTCTGGTGGAACCACTTCCGCAGGGCGGCGGGCGGCATCTCGAGCGCGTCGATCGTCTCGCGGAGCGCGGCGTCCTCGTCGCTCGTGGCGGGCTTCGACATGGGCTAGAAAGCTAGGGCACGCCCGAGACCGCCGCAACCGTGCGCGGCCAGGCCCCACCTCGCGGATTTCTCGAACATGACGCTCCCCTTCGGTCCCCCGGTCGAGCCGATGCTCGCCAAGCTCGCCAGCGCGCTGCCCGATCCCGACGGCTGGCTCTACGAGCCCAAGTGGGACGGCTTCCGCTGCATCGTCTTCAAGGACGGGGACGAGCTCCACCTCCAGTCGCGCGACCTCAAGCCGCTCGACCGGTACTTCCCCGAGCTCGAGGCGCCGCTCCGCGCCGCGCTGCCCGACGCCTGCGTGGTCGACGGCGAGATCGTCATCGCGGGGCCGAAGGGCCTCGACTTCGACGCCCTCCTGCTCCGCATCCACCCGGCCGCGTCGCGCGTCGCGTCCCTCGCCGTCGCGACGCCGGCCTCGTTCGTCGCCTTCGATCTCCTCGCCCACGGAGCCGAGGATCTCCGTCCCTCGCCGTTCGAGGCGCGAAGAAAGAGGCTCGAGGAGGCGCTCGCCTCGTCGATGCCGCCGGTGCTGCTCACGCCGTCGACGCGCGATCCGGCGCTCGCGGCCGACTGGTTCGAGCGCTTCGAGGGCGCCGGCCTCGACGGCGTCATGGCGAAGCGCCTCGTCGACACCTACCAGCCCGGCAAGCGGGCCATGCTCAAGATCAAGCACGCGCGCACCGCCGACTGCGTGGTGGGCGGCTTCCGCTGGCACAAGGAGGGCGAGGGCACGATGGTCGGCTCGCTCCTCCTCGGCCTCTACGACGACGCCGGCACGCTCCACCACGTCGGCATCGCCTCGAGCTTCACCCGAGAGCGGCGCAAGGAGCTCGCCCTCGAGCTCGCGCCCCTCCGCGAGGGCGCGCTCGAAGGCCACCCGTGGCGCGCCTGGAGGGGCGACGGCGACGGGACGAAGCGCATGCCCGGCGCCACCAGCCGGTGGAACCGCGGCAAGGACCTCTCCTGGCAGCCGCTCCGGATCGAGCGCGTCGCCGAGGTCGCCTACGATCACCTCCAGGGCGATCGCTTCCGCCACGCGACGCATTTCCAGCGGTGGCGGCCGGACAAGCAACCCGCCGACTGCCGCTACGACCAGCTCGAGGAGACGCCGCCGTACGAGCTCTCCAAGATCTTCGGCGCGGGCTGACGGCTCAGCGCGAGCGCTCGTCGGGATCGGGCGGCTCGGGCGGCGGCCGCTGCTCCTCGGGCACGTTGCGCAGGTTCACGCGGATGCGCGTCCAGGTGGTGGAGCGCCGGCGCATCGCGTCGACGAGGACGTCGGCGGGCTCGAGGCGCGCCGCGGCGTCCGGGTGGCGCGCCTTCCAGCGCTCGAGGCCGAGGAGCGCGTCCTCCTTGCGCGCGGCGCGCGCGACGACGACGAGCGGGTGAGCCACCCGCTTCTTCGACGGCTGCACGCGCGCCGGCTCGCCGGGCTGCTTCTTGTAATGGGGCGGCCAGGGCGCATCGCCCATCCCGCCCTTCGCGTGCCGCTCCGAGAGCTCGAGGAGCGCGTCGATGGATCCCGCCGCCGCGTCGATGCCGGCGCCCGGATCGCCGAGGCGCGCGAACCGCTCGGGCACGGTCGCCAGGGTGAAGTCCGCCGGATCGCAGGCCGCGAGCTCGTCCCAGGTCACCGGCGCCGAGACGCGGGCGTCGGGCGTGGGCCGCACCGAGTAGGCCGAGGCGACGGTGCGGTCCTTCGCGTTCTGGTTGTAGTCGAGGAACACCCCGTGGCGCTCCTCCTTCCACCACTTGCTCGTGGCGATCGTGGGCGCGCGGCGCTCCACCTCCCGCGCCACGGCGAGCGCGGCGCGGCGCACCTCCTGGAAGCCATGGCGCGGCTGGATACGGACGTACACGTGAACGCCGCGCGAGCCGGACGTCTTCGGCCAGCCGACGAGCCCGTGATCGGCGAGCACCTCGCGCGTCACGAAGGCGACCTGGCGGATCGCGTCCCAGGCGACGCCGGGCGTGGGATCGAGATCGATGCGGAGCTCGTCGGGGTGATCGAGATCGCCGGCGCGGACGGGGTGCGGGTTCAGGTCGACGCAGCCGAGGTTGACGATCCAGAGCAGCTGCGCGGCGTCGCGCACGACCACCTCGCTCGCCGTCCTGCCCGAGGGGAACGAGAGGTCGACGGTCTCGATCCAGTCGGGGCGCGGCTCGGGCGCGCGCTTCTGGAAGAAGAACGGCGCGTCGATGCCGTTGACGTAGCGCTTGAGCGCCATCGGCCTGCCGGCGACGCCGCGGATCGCACCCTCGGCGACGGCGAGGTAGTAGCGGGCGAGATCGATCTTCCGGTACCCGGCGGCCGGGAAGTACACCTTCTCCGGGTTGGTGATCGCGACCTCGCGGCCGGCGACTTCGAGGATCTCGGATTTGGTCTTGGCCACGCTCAGGGCTTGCCGCCGCAGCTGAAGAAGCGTCGGGGCGGCTCGAAGGCGGGCGGTTTGACGTCGATGGTCGGCGGCCGCGGCTTGCCTTCGGACGAATCGAAGCAGCGGATGCGCCGGAACACGTTCGGCTCGTTGACCGCGTTGGCGCCGTCGTTGTTCACCGACTGGAACTCCTGGATGGCGGGATCGATCTTGCCGCTGAAGTGGTCGGGGGCGTAGCCGTAGCCGCCGCGCGAGCAGATCGGCGGGTCGGGGCGCCACGAGGTCCCGCCGAAGTCGAGGCTGCCGTCCTCTTTGTAGGTGCCCACCGAGGGCATGTGGACGACGTGCTCCTGGCGGCCGGGCGCGCAGGGCGGCGGCTCCTGGTCCTTGGGCCCGCCGTCCCAGAAGTGGGCGATGATCTCGCCCTTGAGCGTGCCGCTGCCCGGCGGATCGCGGTGGATCTCGAGGCTGCGCTTGTACCAGGTGCGATCGCGGGCGTCGTAGTAGTGCCCGAGCCAGACGCCCTCGACCGGGTCGCTGCACTTGGCCGGCGGCGGCAGGCGCGCGCGCTGCTCCTCGACCGTCGCCCCGAGCGGCGCCGGCCAGAGCACCGGCGCCGAGAGCGCGACGACGGCGAGCGCCCGGAGGAGCCGAGAACGCGGGCCCGACCGAGCGCCCGAGGGGGCTCGGGGCGTGCGGGGCTCTGTCCATCGACGTGACCGGCGCCGAATCACGGCCGGAATCCTAGCAGGGCTCGCCGTTTCGGCTCATCCCTCCGGACGGGCCATCCGGTCACGCCCCCCGGCCCGTCGATCGCGTCGTCTCGGCGCTACTGCCCGCAGCTCAGCCCCGTCGATCCCCAGCCGTTCGCGCCGCAGTCGTAGAATTGGTGGTCCTTGCCGCAGATCCGGTAGCCGCAGTGCGTGAGGCCGACCGGGATCGCGTGGCCCTCGTAGTCCATGCCGTTGGCGCACTGGCAACTCGCGTACCCGCACGCCGGGGCGCCCGCGACCTTCCCCCAGCCGACGGAGCCGCACTCGTAGAGCGCGTGATCGCCGCCGCAGACGCGGAAGCCGCAGTAGGTGGAGCTCGCGGGGATCTTGTTGCCCTTGTAGTCGGCGCCGTTGCTGCACGAGCAGCTGCCGCCGCTCGGGGCCGGCGCGGGCGCCGGCGACGCGCCGTACCAGTAGTCCCAGCCGAAGGCGTTCAGCGCCGCCGCGGTCGATGCGCGGTAGGCCTCGCGCGTCGCCGAGAAGCCGCAGGCCCAGCCCTCCCAGCAGCCGTTGAAGTGGTGGGTGATCGCGGTCAGCCACTCCTCGAAATCGGGCGTGCCGGGGCGGACGCCGTTGATCCACGCGAGCTCGGCCTGCTCGTCGGCCATCGGCGGCGTGTTGGTCGAGACCCAGATGTCCTCGAGGATGTGGGCGACGCCCGCCCGGATGTTGCCCTTGAGCGAGAGCAGGTCCTTGCCCCAGAAGCCGAAGTGATCGGCGTAGTACTGGATCGCGGCCTGGTGATCGCCGGGGTAGAGGTCGAGCTGGAACATGCCGAGCCCGCCGAGGTTGCAGGCGCCGTCGTAGTTGCCGGCCATCACCGCCCCGCCTCCGCAGTCCGCGGATGCCGGGCCCCCGCAGCCGCCGTGCTCGGACTGGCAGTGATCGAGCCCGCTGCTCTCCTGCCAGGCGACGCCGGCGATGAGCAGCGCGTTGCTGATGCCGCGCTCGGCGGCGACGACCTTGATCAGATCGGCGCGGGCCTTCCGCTGCGCGCTGGTGAGCTCCGCCTCCTGTGCGCTGGTCTCGTCGCCGGTCTCGGGCTCGGGCGCAGCCATGCACCCGACCACCGGCACGCCGACGAACGCCGCCGCAAGAACCCCCGCCGCGAGCCTCGATGAACCGAACATGATGCGCCTCCTCTCTGTGCTTCTCTCTCGGAATGTCCGACGCCTCTTCAGTTTTGCGACGCCGGCATGGTCATGCGGCGGTTGCCGCAGGACGAGGTCGCGGGCCACTCGTCGAACACGATCGGCACCGTCGGGTACGTCGCGTTCGGCCAGAAGCTCGACCACGGCACGTGGCTCGCCGAGCACCCGAGGCCGTCGGCGCCGCACTCGCAGGTCGGCGCGCCGGGGTGGGTCTTGCTCACCTCGAAGTGGAGCATCACGACGGCGGCGGCACGCATCCACCCCGCGGCCGCCTCCAACCTGATGCTCTCTCGCATGGCGCCCGACCTCCTCACGCAGAGGAGTACCGGAGCGCTGCGATCCCCACAGTGACCGCCGGCGCCGAACTCGTGACCGAGGGCGCCAATCGAGCCGCGCCCTCGATTCGTCCGGGGGCTCGCGGGCCGAGCCCTCTCGCGATGCGGTCCGAAGCTCGCGCCGGCGTCAGCGCGCGCCGGGGTGGCCGCGGGTCCGCCGGTACTCGGCCGGCGTCGTCCCGGTCCAGCGCTTGAACGCGCGATGGAACGCGGCGGGCTCGGAGAAGCCGACGAGGTAGGCGACCTCGGTGATCACGGCGCGATCGTCGGCGAGCCAGCGGAGCGCGAGGTCACGGCGGACGGCGTCGACGACGTCCTGATGCGACGTCCCCAGGGCCTGGAGCTTGCGCTGGAGGGTGCGGCCGCTGGTCCGGAGCTTCGCCGCGGTCGCCTCGAGGCTGGTCTCCCCGCTGCGGAGCAGCTCGGCGATCGCGCGGCGCACGTCGCCGAGGACGTCGTTGCCGGAGGGCAGCTTGGCGCGCATGACCTCGGCGAAACGATCGAGGGCGGCGGCGAGCACCGGATCGGCGGTCGGCACCGGCCGGTCGAGCCAGGAGCGGTCGAAGACGAGCGCGTCGACCGGCTGCGCGAAGCGGACCTCGGCCTCGAAGAGGCGCCGGTGCTCCTCGGTCGAATCCGGCGCGGCGTGGGTGAAGGCGACGCTGCGCAGCGGCCAATGCCCGCCCAGGAGATCGCGGCCGCGCGCGAAGATCATCGCCACCTGGAACTCGGCGAACTGACGGCCCATCGGGACGTGCCCGCGATCGGCGAGCACGAAGTGTGCGGCGTCGCCGCGCTCCTCGATCCGCATCTCCAGCCGCTCGTTGACCAGCATCGAGTAGCGCACGACGCAGCGGAGCGCCTCGCGCAACGTCGGGCTGGAGCGGGCGGCGTACTCGAGAAAGCCGATGGCGCCGAAGGGGATGGCGGCGGCGGCGTGCAGGGCGAAGTGAGGGTCGCGGGCGCGGCGCGCCGCCTCCTCGAACGCCTCGAACACCGCCGCCGCCGGGACGCGCGTCTCGTCGTTGGCGAGCAGCGCGGGGGAGAGACCCACGTGCGACACGAGCGCGACCGGATCGACGCCGACGCGCGCGAGCACGCCCGCCATCGAGCGCAGCGCGAACACGGAGACGGTGGCGCGCTCCTCCATCGACGCCGAGGCTACCGAATCGGGCGCGCGCCGGACACAGCGGGCCGGCCCGCGGTGAGCGCGCCCGCGCGCCGCGCGCGGAGCAGCGGGCGCCCGATCGGGACGATGGCCCCGCGCAGGCGTCGCCCACCTCGAAGAAACGCCTCGCCCGCGCGCCAGAAACGCCTGGCGGCGCTCCCGCGATGGGGGCTAGTCTTCGCGGTCCGGCGCGATGCACGAGTCCGAGCCGCCTTCTTCACGCGACGTCGAGGACGCCCTGCGCTCGCAGCGCAAGCTGCTCGCGCGCCTGACGCGGACCGACGCTCTGGGGCGCGGCGACGTGGCCGCTGCGCTCCGGCAGCTCACCGAGGTGGGCGCGCAGATCTTCCGGGTGGAGCGCACCAGCGTCTGGCGGCTGGAGCGCCCCGAGAGGCGCATCACCTGCGTCGATCTCTTCGAGCGGTCTCGACAGGCGCACTCGAGCGGTCTCGTCGTCGGCGAGGCGACCGCGCCTGGCTACTTCCGCGCGCTCGCCGAGGAGCGGAGCGTCGCCGCGCACGACGCTTGCCGCGATCCGCGGACCCGCGAGCTCCGGGCGGCGTACCTCGATCCGCTCCGCATCGGCGCGATGCTGGACGCGCCCGTCTTCCTCCACGGCGAGATGGCGGGGGTCGTCTGCGTCGAGCACATCGGCAGCGGGCGGCAGTGGCAGCCCTGGGAGGAGCTCGTCGCCGGCAACCTCGCCGACTTCGTGGCGCTGGCGCTCGAGGCCGAGGAGCGCGCCTCGGCCGAGGCCGAGGTGCGCGGCTAGCGCCAGCACCTCGAGTCGCTGGTGGAGAGCCGGACGGCGGCCCTCGAGGACGCGAACCACGCCCTGCGCAGGAGCGAGCACAACCTGCGCGAGCTCTTCGCCGCGTCGCCGGTCGCGCTGATCCTCACCCACGCCCGGACCGGCTCCTCCGGCGGCGCCGAGCACGTCGTGAAGCTCGCGAACGCCCGCGCGGCCGAGCTCTTCGGGGTCCCGCCGCGGGAGCTCGAGGGGCTCTCCGCCGACGAGCTCTGCGAGAGCCCCGAGGACCGCGCGCGCGTCTTCGACGCGGCCCGGGAGGCGGGGCGGATCGAGGAGCTCGAGGTGCGGCTCCGGGCGCGGGGCCGCGAGAGCTTCTGGGCGGCGGTGTCGGCGCGGGGGATCGCGCTCGACGGCGATCAGCACCTGCTCTTCGGAGTCCACGATCTCACGCCTCAGAAGGCGATCGAGGAGCGCCTGCGCGAGCTCGCGACGCGCGACGCGCTCACCGGCGCCTACAACCGCCGGCACTTCTTCGATCTGGCCTCGGCGGAGCTCGAGCGCGCGAGGCGCTACGGGCGCCTGCTCGCGCTGGCGATGATCGACGTCGACTTCTTCAAGGCCGTCAACGATCGCCACGGCCACCTCGCCGGCGACGACGTTCTCCGCGGGCTGGCGGCGGCGCTGCGGGCCTCGCTCCGCGCGCCGGACGTCCTCGCGCGCTACGGCGGCGAGGAGTTCGTGGTGCTGCTGCCCGAGACCGAGATCGAGGAGGCCGCCCGCGTCGTCGAGCGCCTGCGGCTCGAGACCGCGAGGGCCCCGCTCGACACGGTCGCCGGCCCGATCGGGATCACCATCAGCGGCGGCGTGGTCGCGCTTCGTCCGGGGGACGACGAGATCGGCAAGCTGCTCGGGCGCGCCGACGAGGCGCTCTACGCCGCGAAGGCGGCGGGGCGGAACCGGATCGTCGCGCGCTGAAGGCGTGCGATGCGGCGGGCGTCAGCGGAGCGCCTGACGCGCGGGTCTGAAGAAGCGGTAGAGGCCCACGAGGGCGGGGACGAGCAGCACGAGCCGGATCGCCGTGCCCTTCGCCATCCGCTCGGAGAGATCATCGGGATCTGCGGTGCGGAGGTGGAGCGCGTCGGCGATCACCATCAGCAGCGGCAGGCGACGCCCGCGGCCGCCAAGACGACGTGGAACGCGACGGACAGCCCCATCGGGGCGCGTGCGTGGGTGAGCGCGTCCATGCCGGCCTGAGTGCGGGAGAGATCCGCGAGGGGCGAGCGACCGGCCGCACCGGGCGGCGCTCACAGCCCGGTCGAGTGGACGTGCGAGAACCAGACGAGCGGATCGATCTCCGGATCGCCGGTGGGGCGGTCGTAGCGCGGCGGGTCCTTCTCCCAGCGGGCGCGGAGCGCGTCGGCGGCGGCGCGCGCCTCTTTGAAGTAGCGGGCGCGCTCGGCCGCGAGCTGCGCCTCCGAGATCGGCGTCTCGTGATCGCCGGCGGCGAAGCTCTGCGCCGCCTCTTCGAGCGCTTCGAGGGTGAGCTCGATGGGCGGGATGTCCGGCGTGGGCGCCTCGATGTGGCGCCAAACGCCGTCGCGCCACCCGAGCTCGTACGCGGGCACGAAGTCCTTGCCGCGGTCGGCGACGAACTCGATGGCCGAGAGGATGAAGTCGATGTCGGCCGCCGAGGCGTAGTAAGGCAGCGACACGCGCACCCAGCCCGGCTTCACGCCGATGATCCCGCGCTGGATCTGGGCGCGGTAGCGCTCGGACCGGGCCTGATCGATCCCGAGCAACCGGTGCCCGTAGGGGCCGGCGCAGGAGCAGCCGGCGCGGTTCTGGATGCCGAAGAGGTGATCGAGCAGGACGCTGACGAGATCGTGGTGGAGCCCGCGCACGTTGAACGAGACGATGGCGAGGCGCCGCTCCTCCAGCGAGCCGAGGAGGACGATGTCGGGGTGGCGCGCGAGCCGGTCGAGGGCGCTCCGCGCCAGCGCCACCTCGTGCTCGAGCAGCCGCGAGGGCCCGAGCATGTCGCGGACCAGGAACGCGACCCCGGCGCGCAGGTCGCCCATGATCGCAGGGGTGCCGCCCTCCTCTCGCTCGTCGAGGCGGCGCGTGTAGTCGACCGAGAGCCGATCGAAGGCGGCGACGTAGTCGACGGTGCCGCCGCCGGGGCGCTCCGGCGTGCGCGAGCGAAAGAGCTCGCGCCGCGCCACCAGCACCCCGGAGGCCTGGGGGCCGCCCACGAACTTGTGGGTCGAGACGAAGAGCGCGTCCATCCGCTCGGCCTCGTCGTCGGGGTGCATGTCGATGGGCACGTAAGGCGCCGCGGCGGCGTAGTCGAAGCACGCGTACGCGCCGTGACGGTGGAGCGTGCGCGCCACCGCCCGCACGTCGGTGAGCACGCCGCTCACGTTCGAGGCCGCCGAGAAGCTGCCGATGCGCAGCGGCCGCTCCGGGTAGGCGGCGAGCTTGCGCTCGAGATCGTCGAGATCGACCCCGCCCCGCGCGTCGAGGCCGATCTCGACGAGGTCGGCGACCGACTCGAGCCAGGGCAGCTCGTTCGAGTGATGCTCGTACGGGCCCACGAAGACGACGGGGCGCTTCTGGGAGGGGATCGATCGGCCGAGGCCGTGCTCGCGCTCGAGCGGCTCCGAGATGCGCAGCCCGAGCATCCCCACGAGCTTGTTGATGGCCGCGGTGGCGCCGGAGCCGACGAACATGACCACGTCCTCGGGGCCGGCGTTCACGGCGCGCGCCACGACTTCGCGGGCCTTCTCGCGGAGCTCGGACATGATGCGTCCGGTCGACGAGACCGCGGTGTGCGTGTTCGCGTAGAAGGGCCGGACCTGGCGCACCCAGGCCTCGACGAAATGCAGGTAGCGGCCGGTGGCGGTGAGGTCGGCGTAGCAGACGAGGCGGCGTCCGAACGGCGTCTCGATGCTGGCGCGCCGGCCGAGCTCGTTCTGCCGGACGAGGTTGCGCGCGCTCTCGAAGGTGCGCACGACCTAGCCCTGTCGGACGACGCGGCCGTAGCCGCGGTTGTGATAGACGAGCGAGTCGAGGAGATCGCCCTCGCGGTGGATCGCGGTGACGTCGGCCAGCACGAGCGTGTGATCGCCCGCCTCGACGAACTGGCGCGGCTTCGCCGAGAAGGCGCCGAGGGCGCCGTCGAGGAGCGGCGCGCCCTCGGCGTCCGGGTGCCAGGCGAGCTCCTGCCAGAGCTTGATCCGCTCCGCCGCGGGGCGCGCGAAGGCCGAGCCCAGGGCGGACTGCTCGGGCGCGAGGAGGTTCACCGCCATCGCCGAGGCCTCGCGGAGCATGGTCAGCGCGCTGGAGGCGTTCGTCGCCGAGACGGCGATGATCGGGGGCGTCATCGAGACCATCAGGAACGCCGTGCAGGTGAAGCCGTCGAGCGCCGGCTCGCTCGCGGCGCCGGCGGGGGGCTCGGCGCGGCGGGTGGTGACCACGGTCACGGTGGCGGCCCAGGCGCGGGCCAGCGCTTTGTAGCTCTCGGCGTCGTTGGCGGGGAACGTCGGCATCGCGGCATCCTACCCCAGCGCTGGGCCCGGCGCCCCGCGCTCCCGAGCGCCGCCCGCTCGCCGGATCGGGGGCGGCGCTAGGACCCGGCGAGGCGCTTGGCGACCGGCGGCACGTCGTCGTCGAGGGCTTCGAGCTCGCGCGCGGCCTCGTCGAGATCCGGGCTGAGCGCGACGCGGATCCGCTTCTCGGTGCTGCGGTCGCGCGACGAGGCCGCGATCCGCTCGATCCTCTCGCGTGCGGTCGGGTCCGGCTCGACGCGGCAGAGGACACGCGCGGCGCCGGCGCGGACGTCGGCGGGGGCGTCGTGGTTCTCGAGCGCCGCCCAGAGCTCCTCGCGCGGAAGCGTGGTCGCGCGGTAGCCGCCCTCGACGCGCATGCGCTGGGCGGTGGCCTCGAGGCGGGCGAGCCAGCTCTTCGCGTCGTCGTCGCGGCGCGCGAGCCCCTCGATCTGGAAGTCGATGGCGGGCTCGGGGGCGCCGCGGCCGGCCGCCCGGCCCGCCGCCGACTCGATCTGGGCGACCACGGCGCGGCGCTCGTCGTCTCCGAGCCCGCGGCGCCAGCCGAGGCGCCATCCGCGCGTGTCGACCGGCACGACCTCGCCGGAGCGGAGGCGCAGCGCGAGCCGGTCGCCGTCGTCGTCGACCGCAGCGATGTCCGCGTAGGGGATCTCGCGGTACGGGGTGCCCACGATCACGCCGCGCGGCTCCAGCACGATCCGCGGCCGCCGGCGCTTGCGGTTGCTGTCGGCGTAGAGGAGCAGCGTGATGAAGGCGATGAGCGCGCCCAGGACCAGGCCGAGGATGCCGAAGGCGATCGCGACGTCGTCGTGGTAGAGGGCGCCCGCGCCGAGGAGCAACGAGGAGAGGCCGAGGGCGATTCGGGTGGCGCGCTGGAACTTGTCGGCGTCGTCGGGCTGCGTGAGCCACTCGACCTGCCCGAACCCGTGGTGGCCGATCCCGAGGGCCTTGCGGACTTCGTCGGCGTCGCCCTCGCTCTCGAGCTCGAGCGTCACGGGCCGGTCCTTGCGCTGCAGCGTCAGCGCCACGCCGGTGGGCGTCTTCGCGGCCGATGCGCCCGAGAGCTCGCGGCCCCGGATGCGCTGATTGAGCCGGCCGGCGCCCGCGACGTCGACGTGCCCCGCCCCGAGGACGAGCTCGGCTTCCCTGGCAGGCTGCCGCAACGCGAGGAACGGGCCGAGCGCGGCGAGCGTCAGGCCGACGAGGAACCACGGAGCGGTGAGCGGGACGGGCGTGAGCGGGAGCACCATGAAGAGCGCGCCGACGAGCGGCAGGATGGCGCGCGTCCAGGAGGGGCCTCGCGGATCGACGACGCGGACGCGCATGGTCAACGCCGGGGTCGCCCCGTCGCGCGCGGCGCGGCGCCGCTCTCGCTCGAGCTCCGGGGGCGGGGCGCGGTCTCCACGGGGTGGAGCTTGCCCCATCGACCCGGGATCGGGAAGCGCCGGCGCGGCGCGCGCGTCCCGCGGGCGCCGCCGCGGCCTCCGCAGGTGGCCGTCAGGCGGGCTCGCCGGCGACCGCCGGGGTTGCGGCGGAGGTCGAGCGGCGCGGACGAGCGTCCGCCCGGAGCATCGGCAGGAACGCGTCGCGGTACGTCCACGCCAGGTAGACCTCGAGCGCGGTGAGCACCACGACCATGCCGAGGCTCGTCGGCGCGAGCGCGAGGTGGAACGCGGCGATGTGGACGAGCACGGGCGCGAGGACCGTGAGCGCGAGCGGGACGAAGCGGCCGGAGAGCAGCAGGGCGCCGACGACGACCTCGGTGCCCTTGATGAGCGGGAACATGTACCCGGTCGCGGCGAGAGCCCCCATCAAGTCGCCCGCGGGACCCGAGAGCGGCGGCTGCGGGAGGAAATGCAGGAAGCCGTTCAGGCCGAAGACGAAGAAGACCAGCCCGAGGAGGATCCGGGCGACCGCGGGGAGCTTGTCGAGGACGCTGCGCATGATGAGCCGTTCCTTTGAGGCGGAGCTTTGCTCCGGTCGAATCGCGGGGACTCGGGGGGTGACGCCCCCTCGTGATCGATGGCGGGGAGCGCCCCGCGGCACCGCGATGGGGGGCAACCTAAGCTGTTGCTGGCCAGGGACTAGTCGTGCCAGAGTGGACTCATCGTTGCGATGCGAGCAACAGTCGATCTGAACAACCTCGCGGTCTTCGTCCGCGTCGTCGAGGCCCAGAGCTTCACCGCGGCGGCGAAGGCGCTCGGCGTGCCCAAGTCCACCGTGAGCCGCCGCGTCGCCCAGCTCGAGGAGGCGCTGGGGGTGAGGCTCCTGCAGCGGACCACGCGCAAGCTCAGCCTCACCGACGCCGGCCACGCCTACCACGAGCGCGCCTCGGTCTCGCTCGCGGGCATCGAGGAGGCGAACGCCGCGGTCTCGGACATGGTCGGCACGCCGCGCGGCACCGTCCGCCTCACGGCCCCGGTCGATCTCGGCGTCGCCGTCCTGGCCGACCTCGTCGCCCGCTTCACGCGCCGACACCCCGGCATCCACGTCGAGCTGGTGCTCACCGCGCGCACCGTCGACCTCGTCGAGGAGGGCATCGATCTCGCGGTGCGCGCGGGGCCGCTCCGCGACTCGTCGCTCGTCGCCCGGAGGATCGGGAGCTCGGCGGCCCGCCTCTACGCCTCGCGCGCTTACCTCCAGCGCCGCGGCACGCCGTCTTCCGCCGCCGAGCTCTCCACGCACGACTGCGTCCTCTTCCGCCCTCGCGGCGGCAAGGCGCGCTGGCAGCTCGCCGGCCCCGGCGGCGTCGAGGCGGTCGAGGTCACGGGCCCGATCGGCGCGGACGACTTCGCCTTCGTGCACCGCGCCCTCCTCGCGGGCGCCGGCATCGGCCTCGTCCCCACGTTCCTCTGCGAGCACGACGTCCGCCGCGGCCGCCTCGTCAACGTCCTGCCCGACCACGCGACGCAGGGCGGCGTCCTCCACGTCGTCTACCCGTCGGCGCGGCACGTCCCGCAGCGGGTCGCGCTCCTCCGCGACTTCCTGGTCGAGGGCCTCTCGGTGCTGCGCGCGACGAGGTGATTCTCGACTTGGGGCTTCGCCCCCAAACCCCCCGGGCCTGGCCTGAGGCGAGGCCGACGCTCACACCCCGCCGTCGAGCACGATGGTCGCGCCGTTCATGTAGCTGTTCCGGTCCGAGACCAGGAACGCCGCGACCTCGGCGACCTCGTCGACGGTGCCCATGCGGCCGAGGGCGCAGTGGCGGAGGTACTCGTCGCGCCGGTTCTTCGGAAGGTTGCCGCTCACCCCCTCGTCGATGACGCCCGGGGCGAGGCAGTTGACGGTGATCCCGTAGCGGCCGATCTCCTTCGCCAGCGCCTCGGTGAAGCCCTTGAGCGCGGACTTCGCCGCCGAGTAGTGCACCGGCGCCTGCATCATCTTCACGCCCGCGAGCGAGCTCATGTTGAGGATGCGGCCGCGCTTCTCGCGCACCATCGTGCGGATCACGGCCTGGGTCGTCAGGAACGTGCCCTTGACGTTCACGTCCATGATCTTGTCCCAGTCGGCCTCCTCCATCAGCGCGAGCGGGACGACCTGGCCCACGCCGGCGTTGTTGACGAGGACGTCGATGGTCCCGCGCTCGGCCTCGAGGGCGCGCACCATCCCGTCGAGGCCCGCCTTGTCGAGGACGCTCACCTTGAACGACCAGGCGCGCCGGCCCAGCGCCTCGACCGCGGCGACCACCTCGGCCGCCTCGGCGTCGGCGCGCGTGTAGTTGAAGGCGACGTCGGCGCCCTCGCGGGCGAGCGTCTTCACGATGGCCCGGCCGAGGCCGCGCGAGCCGCCGGTCACCAGCGCCATCCGCCCGTCGAGGAGCCCCACTCAGATCACCGACAGCTTCTTCCGGCCCTCTGCGTCGGTGACCCAGGGCGGCTTGCCGAACGAAGGGATCGGCGTGCCCGGGCCCTTGGCGGTGCCGCGGTGGAACATGTTGAAGCTGCACGCCGGCATGATCCGCCCGTCGGTCTGCGGGTAGTGGTGGCAGCACTTGCGCAGCCGCTCGAGGTCGAAGTCGTGCCGGTCCATGTAGTGGTGGAGGAAGATCGATTTCGCCTGCTTCTCGCCGATCTGCACGGCCTCCTTCGTCGAGATGGGCCGATCCGGGAACATGACGTCGAGGGTGCGGCGGAGCGCCGCGAGGATCTCGGGGGAGCGCTCGATCTCGTCCTGGCGCGCGTAGACGTCGTACATGACGTCGTTCATCGCCTGCTCGATCTCGGGCGAGGCCGGCAGGGTCGCCGACGAGCGGAGCAGGGTGCCGTGCCGCGAGAAGTCGACGAAGCGCGAGAACGGCAGGTAGCTCCCGTCGTTCAAGCGCATCAGGTAGCTGAGCGAGACGCACTGCGGGTGCGAGCAGGGCAGGGGCGAGAAGTCGCTCACCTTGAGCTTGCCGCTCGTCTGCTCCTCGATGCGACGGATCACGCCCGGGATGGTGAGCCGGTCCATGGGATCGTGCGGGAAGGCGCCGCCGCCGTAGCCGGTGAACGCCATCGGCTGGAAGTTGAGCGAGAGGATGTGGTCCTCGGCGAGGAAGAGCTCCACCGCCTGGCCGATCTGGTGCTCGTTGGCGCCGCGCGTGGCGACGAAGATCATCTGCGTGGGGATGGCGAGCTCGCGGAGCGCGGCGAGGGCAGCGTCCTTCTCGGCGACGAGGTCGCGGCCGCGGATCTTCTCGTGGGTGTCGGCGGTGAAGCCGTCGAGCTGCAGGCCCACGTAGGCCCCGCTCGCCTTGATCTGCTCGGCGAAGCGGCGGTCGCGGCCGAGGCGGAGGCCGTTGGTGATCACCACCACCCGCCCGATCTCGGGCCGCGTCGCGGCGGCGATGAGCTCGAGGATCTTCGGGTGGCTGGTGGGCTCGCCGCCCGAGAGGGCGATCGACTCGCAGTAGCCCTCGTTGTCGACAAGCGTCTGGACGATCTTGGCGAAGGTGCCGACGTCGATGTGACTCGAGTACTGGTTGTTGACGATGCAGACGGGGCACTCGAGGTTGCAGTGGTCGGTGACCTCGACGATGGGCAGGCAGGTGTGCTGCTCGTGGTCGCTGCAGGTCCCGCAGTCAGTGGGGCAGCCGTGCTCGACTTTGGCCGCGAACTTGAGCGGCTCGGTCCCGGCGCGGGCGTACGAGTAGGCGTTGACGTAGTAGGCGGCGTCCTCGGAGACGAGCGCCTCGCTGGGGCCGCACTTGGGGCAGCTCTTCTCGAAGTAGACCTTGTTGTCGTCGCGCACGACCACGTCCACCTCGAGCAGGGCCAGGCACCCGGGGCAGGTCGAGGTGGTGCGCTTGAACACGCGCTTCTTCTCGCCGGCGGCGAGGTGCCCGCGATCGAGGAACCGCGCCAGGTAGCCCTTGGCGTCGTCCGAGAGCTTCTCCTCGGTGTGGCCGCACGCGTCGCAGTGGCGCAACGCCCAGATCTGGTCGTCGCGCTGGACGACGCGCGCTTCGACGGACGCGCCGCAGGTCCCGCAGCTCGACGCCTCGTGCAAGAGGAAGGTGTGCGGGCGATCCTTGCGCGCGGTGAGCGGGCCGCAGCTCGTGCAATCCATCGTGCCTCCGCGCGCATCGTCGCGGGGCGCGAGGGGCCCAGCAAGCCATTTCTCGTGTACGGTAGGCTCGCTCGGGAGCCCCATGCGCTACGTGCTGCTCGATCGGATCACCTCGCTCAAGCCGCCCGATTCGGCCACCGGCATCAAGTGCGTCTCGCTCGCCGACGACGTCTTCGTCGATCACTTCCCGGGCCACCCGGTGATGCCGGGGGCGCTCATCGTCGAGGCGCTCGCGCAGCTCGGCGGCGTGCTCGTCGAGGCCGCGATGCGGGAGCGCGGGCGCCATGACCTGCACGCCCTCCTCACGATGGTCGACCACGCCAAGTTCCGGCACATGGTGCGGCCGGGCGACCGGCTCGAGCTCGAGGCCAGGGGCCTCGCCGCCAGCGAGGACGGCGGGCAGGTGAAGGGGCTGGCGCGCGTCGACGGCCAGGTCGTGACCGAGGCCGAGCTCACCTTCGCGTTCGCCAAGGTCGACAACCCCAAGCTCATCGCGCGGCGCCGCGAGGTGCTCGAGGTCTGGCTCCACGGCGCGGTCCGCGAGCCGGCGACGTGAGGCGCGCTTTCGTCCGCGGGGTCGGCGCGCTGACGCCGCTCGGCGCGACCTGGGAGGAGACCGCGGCGCGCCTCGGCGAGGGGGCCTCGGCGGTGGGTCCGGTGACGGCGTTCGACGCGACCGGGTTCCCCTGCGTCGTGGCGGCGTCCATCGCGGTCCTCGCCGATCAGGGCGACGACCGGAGGCTGTCGCTCGCGCTCTGCGCGGCGCGCCAGGCCTGGTCGGCGGCGGCGGTGAGCGCTCCGGCCGATCGGATCGGCGTGTTCGTCGGCGCCGAGTCGGGGCGCGCGCGGATGCCGGTGATCCTGGCGCTCGCCCGGGCCGCCGGCGGCGGGAAGGCGTTCGACCACGCCCTCTTCGGCGAGCGCGCGCGCCGGCTCGCGGTGCAGATCGGCCCGGCGGCGGTCTCGCCCGCCGCGGTCGCGTCGGCGATCGCGGGCGAGCTCGGCGCGCGCGGGCCGGCGCAGACGGTCTCGCTGGCGTGCGCCTCGGCGAGCGCGGCGATCGTGGAGGCGGTGCGCGCGATCCGCGCCGGCGCGTGCGACGTGGCGATCGCGGGCGGCGTGGGCGCCGACGTCGATCCGCTCATGCTCGCCGGCTTCGGATCGCTGGGGGCGCTCTCGCTGCGCGGCCACTCGTGCCCGTTCGACGTGCACCGCGACGGGTTCGTCGTCGGGGAGGGCGCGGCGATGGTGGTGCTCTCGGCCGAGCGCGGCGGCGCCCGGAGCGAGATCGCGGGCGTGGGTCGCTCGCTCGACGCCCACCACCTCACCGCGCCCGATCCGGAGGGTTCCGGCGCCGAGCGCTCGATGCGCGCGGCGCTCCTCGACGCGGGGATCGAGGCGGTCGACTACGTGCAGGCGCACGGCACGTCGACGCCGCTCAACGACGCCGTCGAGGCGGCGGCGATCCGGCGCGTGCTCGGCGCTTCGCTCGATCGCGCCGCGGTGAGCTCGGTCAAGGGAGCGCTCGGGCATTGGATCGCGGGCGCCGGCGCGGTCGGCCTGTTGTGCGCCGTCGAGGCGGTGGAGCGCGGGACGGTGCTGCCGACGGCGGGGCTCGCGCGCCCCGATCCGAGCTGCGCGCTGCCCCACGTGATCGGCCGCGCCGTCCGGCGCGACGTCGCCAGCGCGCTCGTCAACGCCTTCGCGTTCGGCGGCGCGAACGCGACCCTCGTCGTGAGGCGCGCCGCGTGATCCCCGAGGTCGCGATCGTGGGCGCGGCGGCGGTGAGCGCGTTCGGTCTCGGGTGGCGGGGCCTCGGCGAGGCGCTCGCGAACGGATCGATCGCGCCGCGGCCGTCGCGCGAGCTCGAGGCGACGCACCCCGGGACGCTCGCGGCCGAGGTCCCGCCGATCGCGCCGGCCGACGACGCCGGCGACGCCCGCCAGCGCAAGCTGATGGCGCGGCCGGCGCGCCTCGCCGCGATCGCGGCGCGGCGGGCGCTCGCCGAGGCCGGCTTCGACGGTCCTCGCGCCGAGGTCGGGTTCTACCTGGGCGTGGGCGCGTCGGCGCCGGCGATGGACGAGGTCGGGGCGCTGCTCGCCGCCAGCGTGGATGCTTCGGGGTTCTCGCTGCGCCGTTGCGGCGAGGAGGGCCTCGGCGCCTGCAACCCGCTCTTCACGTTCCAGCTCCTCAACAACTTCAGCCTGTGTCACGCCGCCATCCTCGAGGGGACCGGCGGCGCCAACGCGGCGCTCTACTCGCGCGGCGGCGGCACCGTGCGCGCGCTCATCGAAGCGGCGCACGCGATCGGCGAGGGCGAGCACGAGCGCGCCCTCGCCGGCGGCG
The DNA here is from genome assembly GCA_964372055.1 of uncultured Polyangiaceae bacterium. Taxonomy (GTDB): domain Bacteria; phylum Myxococcota_A; class Polyangia; order Polyangiales; family Polyangiaceae; genus CAYJPW01. The sequence continues at coordinate 36,061 of CAYJPW010000014.1, read as the reverse complement.
CCGACTCGGCGCTCCACCCGCTGACGTGGTCCGAGCTCCTGCGCGGCGGGTACCCGGCGCGGGGGCTCGTGCCCGGAGAAGGCGCGGGCCTGTTGGCGCTCGCCGCGCGCTCCGAGGCGCCGCTCGCCCTGCTCGAGGGCGCGACCGTCGCGAGGGCTCGGGACGACTTCGCGCCGGCGTTCGCGCGTGCGCTCGAGGCGGCGCGCGGCCCCATCGACGTGGTGGTGCTCGCGGCTTGGGGCGACGCGTCGCGCGCGGCGCTGGGCGAGCTCGCCGCCGCGCGCTTGCCCGGTGTTCGGATCGTGGACGCGTCGGCGGGGCTCGGCGAGGCGCTCGCCGCGACGCCGGCGCTCGCCTGGGCGGCGGCGCTCGACCTCTGCACCGGCCCAGGCGCGGACCGCGTTCGCGGCCGCTCGAGGCCGAGCGCGGACCGCGTTGGCGGCGAGGCGATCCGCGCGCTCGTGCTGAGCGCCGGGATCGACGGCGATCTGGGCGCGGTCGCGATCCGTTCGGACGCGCGCGGGCAGCGCCGCCGCAGCGCGCCGCCGGCGCCCGTCGCGGGGGCGAGCCGATGAGCGACGCCGTGATCACCGGCGTGGGCGTCGTCTCGGCCTTCGGCCTGGGCGCGCCGGCGCTCTTCGACGGGCTCGCCGAGGGGCGCAGCGCGGTCGGTCCGATCCGCTCGTTCGACGCGTCGGCGTTCCCTACGCGGGTCGCGGGCGAGGTGCCCGTGCGCGCGATCGACGCGGCGCTGCTCGCCGAGCACCTGGGCGAGCTCGCGCCCGCGCGGGCGGTGCTCGAAGCCTGGGAGACCTCGGGCCTGCTCCGCGATCGCAAGGTCGGCTTCGCGCTGCTCGCCGCCGCCGAGGCCTGGCGCTCCGCGGGCGCGGGGCCGAGCGAGCGCGAGGCGGCGCTCTCGCTCGCGCTCGGCCTCGAGCAGGCGTTCCTCGAGGACTTCGTGCCCGTGCTCGGCGGGCCGGAGCGCGGCGGCGCGGGCCAGAGCGCGCGGATCGATTGGCAGGCCGCCGCCGCCGACGCCGGGGCCCGCCCCGCCGCCGCCGCCGCCGGGGCGGGCGAGGTCCGCTTCCGGTCGCAGCTCGACGCCTGCGCAGGCCGCGTCGAGGATCTCTTCGGCCTCGAGGGCGCCGTTCTCATCCACACCTCGGCGTGCGCCGCGGGCGGGCTGGCGGTCGCGCACGCGGCGGCGCTGATCGAGCGCGGCGAGGCGTCCGTCGTCCTCTGCGGCGCCTCCGACTCGATGGTGAACCCGCTCGGCGTCGGCGGGATGTCGCGGCTCAACGCGCCGTCGCCGCGCGCCGAGCCGGACGCGTGCCGCCCCTTCGACCGCCGGCGCGACGGCCTGGCGATGGGCGAGGGCGCGGCCATGTTCGTGCTCGAGCGCGAGGACCGGGCGCGCGCGCGCGGGGCCCGTCCTCTCGCGCGCGTCCTCGGCTGGGGGAGCACCGAGGATGCCTACCGCGCGACGGCGCCGCGCCCCGACGGCTCGGCGGCGGCGCGGGCGATGCGTCGCGCGCTCGAGCGCGCCCACCTCGCGCCCGAGAGGATCGGCTGGGTCAACGCCCACGGCACGGGCACGCCGCTCAACGATCCTGCCGAGGTCAGGGCCATCAGGGCCGCGCTGGGGGAGCACGCCGAGCGTGTCGGTGTCAACTCGATCAAAGGCGCCGTCGGCCACCTCATGGCGGCCTCGGGCGCGATCGAGCTCGCCGCATGCCTGCTCGCGTTCGAGCGCGATCTCCTGCCCGGCACGGCCCACCACCGGGAGCGCGATCCCGAGTGCGATCTCGACATCATCGGCGAGCGCCCGCGGCCCGCGAGCGTCGACGCCGTTCTCTCCAACTCCTTCGGGTTCGGCGGGCAGAACGTGTCGCTGGCGCTGGGGAGGTGCCCGTGAGCGCGGGCGCGCCGCTCGCCGCGGTGACCGGCTGGGCGTGGCGGACGCCGCTCGGCGCGTCGGTTCCCGAGGTCGTGGCCCGCCTCTGCGCCGGCGAGAGGGCCGCCGCGCCCAACGCGCGCTTCGACGCCGCCGCGTACGCCTGCACGGTCGCCGCGGTGATCCCCGGCGCGCCGCGGCCCTCGAAGCACCGGAAGTTCCTCCGCCGCCTGGGTCTCTTCGGGATCGAGGCGGCCCTCGAGGCGCTGGCGCAGGCCGGCGTCGGAGGCTCCGACCGCCTCGGCCTCTTCGCGGGCGTGGGCGGCCTGCGCGCCCACTGGGACGACATGATGCCGGCGCTCGAGGCGCAGCGCGACGACGGCGCGGGTGCCTGGCAGCACGGCCTCCGCCTCCTCCACCCGTTCTTCATGCTGCAGCACCTCTCCAACAACGCCCACGCGCTCCTCGCGATCGAGGCGGGCGCCCGGGGCGAGGGGGTGACGTTCGGCGGCGCGAGCGCCGGGGCGCAGGCGATCGCGGCGGCCTCGCGGGCGCTCGCGGCCGGCGCGGTCGACGCCGCGGTCGTCGTGGCCTACGACTCGCTCGTGGAGCCCGAGACGATCGTCGAGCTCGCCGAGCGGGGCGTGGCCACGCGGGCGCCGGCGGGGGCGGTGGTCGCTCCTTACGACGAGCTCGCGGCTGGCGTCGTGCCCGGCGAGGCGGCGGCGGCGCTGGTGCTCGAGCCGCCGGCGCGGGCGGCGGGGCGCGCGCTCGCGCTCGTCGCATCGAACGATGCAGCCGACGGCGCGGTGGGCGCTCCGAGCGCGGCGACGATCGCCGCGGCCCTGGCGCCGCTCGCCCGCGGCGTCCGTGGCGAGGTCGTCGTCGACGGCGCCGCCCAGGCGAATCCGCAAGCCGACGCGGCGGAGCGCGAGGCGATCGCCGACCTCGTCGGGGCGTCTTCGCTCCTCACCGGCTCGGCGGCGGCGCTGGGCGCGCTCGGCGCGGCCGCGGCCCCGGTCCAGGTCATCGCGCTCGCCGCGCTGCTCGCCGCGGGGAGGGTCGCGCCCATCGCCGGCCTGCGTGCGGCGGCGCCGGGGCCGCTCGCGCCGGTCATGGCTTCTTCGCCCACACGCGCCCGGGCCGCCCTCGGTCTCGCCGTCGGCGCCCCCGGGCTCGTGAGCGCCGTGAGGGTGGAGACGCCATGAGCGCCGCCTCCGGCGAGCGCCCCGTCGCCGTCGTCACCGGCGGCTCGCGCGGGATCGGCCGCGCCGTGGTGCTCGAGCTCGGGCGCCGGGGCATGTCGGTCGTCCTCACGTTCGTGAAGGACGAGGCCGCGGCGCGCGACGCCGTCCTCGCCGTCGAGGGGGCCGGAGGCGCGGCGCACGCCGTCCGCGCCGACGGCGCCCGCGCCGACGAGGTGCGCGCCCTCTTCGAGGAGGTCGACGGGCGCTTCGGGCCCCCCGACGTGCTCGTCTGCAACGCCGGCATCGCCCGCGACACGCTCCTCGGCGCGAGCGAGCCGGCCGACTTCGAGGCGCTCCTCGCGGTGAACCTCCTCGGCGTCGTCAACGCCTGCCGCGAGGCCTCGCGCCGGATGGTCTCGCGCCGGCGCGGAGCGATCGTGAACGTCTCGTCGGTCGCGGCCCAGCGCCCCGGCCGCGGGCAGAGCAACTACGCCGCGTCGAAGGGCGCCGTCGAGGCGTTCACCCGCGCCCTCGCGGTCGAGCTCGCGCCGCGAGGAGTCCGGGTGAACGCGGTCGCGCCGGGCATCATCGACACCGGCATGACCGCCGAGCTGCGCGCCATCGCGCCCGGTGAGCTCGAGAAGCGCATCCTCATGAAGCGCCTCGGCCGTCCCGAGGAGGTGGCGCAGGTGGTCGCCTTCCTCGCCTCCCCCGAGGCGAGCTACGTCACCGGACAGGTCTGGAACGTCGACGGAGGGTTCAAGCTCGAATGAACGGCGGCAGCGCCCCTCGCGGCGGATCGAAGGATGGAAGCGAGCACCTGGCCTGGCTCCACACCCGGCGGAGCGTGCGCGCGTTCACCGGCGCGCCGATCGCGCGCGAGGTGCTCGAGCGCGTCCTCGAGGGCGCGACCACGGCGCCGTCGAGCACCAACCGCCAGCCGTGGCGCTTCTTCGTGGTCACCGCCGAGGCGACCCGGCGCGCGATCATCTCCTCGGTGCGCGCCCGCACCGAGGAGATGAAGGCGGTGATCCGGCGCGGGCACCACGCCGAGGACTTCGGCAGCTACGGCGACTTCTTCTTCGAGCCGCTCGAGGCCGCGGCGGCGATCGTCGTCCCGCAGTACCGCGCCTACCCCGACCTCATCGCCGATCTCATCGAGTCGGGCGGGGGCGATCCGGCCGCCTACGACACCGCCGGCTCGATGCAGGCCGAGCTCTGCTCGACGAGCGCCGCCATCATGGCGCTCCTGCTCCAGGCCCACGCCGAGGGGCTCGGCGCCTGCTGGATGGCCGGCCCGATGGTGGCCCGGCGCGACATCCAGGCGCTCCTCGGGATCGCCGAGCCGTGGCGGATGGTGGGCGCGATCGCGATCGGGCACCCGGCGGCGGCGCCGGCGCCGCAGCCGCGCAAGGCCTTGCCGAAGGTGGTGCACTGGCTCGAAGATGCCCCCGCGGGAGAGACCCCCGAGGAGGACGAATGAGCGCCGCGCCCGAGATCGAGGAGAAGGTCTGCGACATCGTCGCCGAGGCGCTCGCCGCCGATCGCGCGGCCGTCACCATCGACTCGAACCTCATGGACGAGCTCGGCGCCGAGTCGCTCGATTTCCTCGACATCGTCTTCAAGCTCGAGCGGGCGTTCAAGATCCAGATCACCCGCGGCGAGATGGAGCGGGCCGCGCGCGGCGACATGACCGACGAGGAGTTCGCGCCGGGCGGCGTCATCTCGGACGCGGGCCTCGAGCGCCTGCGCACGCTCATGCCCGAGGCCGCCGGGCGCATCGTCCCGGGGCTCCGGCCGGTGCAGATCCTCGGGCTCTTCTCGGTGAGGACGTTCGCGAACCTCGTCGAGGCGAAGCGGCAGGGCCGCTCCGCCTGACGGTGTGGGATGGGCGCGGCGCGCGCCCGGAGCGTGATCAGAGCTCGGCGGCGCGGCGCTCGTACTCGCCCTGCTCGATCTTGCCTTCCTTGAGCTCGGCGTTGAGGACGTCGAGCTTGGCCTTGGCCTCGGTCTCCTTCTCGGCGATGGCGTCCTTGCTCTCCTTGTACGCCTTCTTGCCCTCTTTCTCGGCGTCCTTGAACTCGTCCTTGAGCGCGCCGACGTCGGCGGCGGCGCCCTTGGCGAAGTAGGCGTCGAACACCTTGCCCACGGCCCAGGTCGCGGCGAACGAGCTCGCCGCGCCCACGGCGCTGCCCCAGCCCGGGAGCAGCTTGACGAGGTTCGAGACCGCGATGCGCGCGCCGGTGCCGAGGCCGATGCTGGCGAGCAGCGTCTTGGCCGCCTTCTTGTCGAGCTTGTGGCCGTAGTACTGCCCGATGTCGCGGACGAGCTTCACCTGAAGGGCCACCGCGGCGAGATCGGTGGCGATGGCGACCCCGGGGATAGGGAAGGCGCCCAGGATGGCGCTGAGCACCGAGTACTTGAGCGTGTCCTCGCGGATCTCGGCGGCGCGCTTGTGCGGATCCGCGATCGGCTGGATGTTCGAGGGCAGGAGAGTGTCCTTGGTCTCGCTGAAGATCCGCTTCAGGATCTTGGTCTGCTCCTTGGGGATGTCGAGCTTCTCGCGGATGCGCTCGAGCATCTTCTCCTCCTCGGGCGAGGCGGCGCCGTCGGCGTGCGCGATGCTGTAGGCCGACCGGTACGTCTCGGCCCGGGCCTCGGCGCCCTGGAGCTTGGCGAGCTCCTCGTCGAGGCTCGGCTTCTGGGCCAGGAGCTCGTCGAGCGACGGGCTGCCGGGCAGCTCGATGCCGTCGAGCGCCGCGGCGAGCGCCTTCTTCTCCTCGTCGTGGAGCACGCCGTCCGCCATGGCGACGCAGAGGAGCACCTTGAAGCTCGCGACCGATTCCTTCTCGTTCATGGCCATCCTGACCCCCTTCGGTTTGCTGGTTGGGGCAACCAGATCACAGAATCGCAAGCCGCTGTCTACGTGAACGCATGACGAGCGCAGCGACGCGGTGGCGACCCGGCGCGCCGGGCACGCCGCCCTGCGGGACGCCGCGCTTTCGGTTACTCTGGGCCCCCGATGCCCTTCAAGAACATCACCGCTCCCCGTCGCGTCGCCGATCTCGGCGCCGAGGTGAAGAGCAGCGCGTTCCTCGCGACGCCCGGGCTCTACGCCGCGCTCACGAACGATCCGGTGCGCCTCGCCGTCCAGCCCGTCTCCGGCGGCAACACCCGCGTCACCAACGTCTCGATCGACGCCGCGGAGGAGGTCGCGTTCATCACCCGCGACGTGGTGGTGGTCCGGGCCGGCGACGACTCGGTCTGGGCGCTCATCGACATCACCCACACGCCCAAGATGGAGCAGGTGGCGCGCGACGTCCGGGCGCTCTGCATGCGGCCGACGGGCGAGAGCGCGCTCGCCCTCGGCTGGGACGGGAGCGCGACGGCGCTGACGCTGGCGCAGCACGAGGTCGCGGCGCGCCCGTTCCCTCTCCGCGGCACGCTGCGCGCGGCGGACGTGCTCGTCTCCGAGACGGTGGTCGTGGTCGACGCCGGCGGCGAGGGCGGCGAGCTGCGCATCCACCCCGGCGCCACCCCCGAGCCCGGCGCCAGCGCGCGCGCGGCGCTGCCCCGCGAGGCCGCGAAGCTCGACCGCGTCCGCGGCGGCAAGGACCTCTCGGCCGTGTACCGCAAGGGCTCGAGCGCCGTCTGCGCCGTCACCCGCGGCGCCGGCAAGCTCACCGCCAAGATGATCGATCTCGGCGCTCCGGTGACCGACGTCGGCGTCTTCGAGACGAGCCTGTTCGCCACGTTCTCGGACGGCCGCGTGGCGCTCTTCGACGCCGACGCCATCGCCCGCGCCGACGGCAGCGCCGCCGAGCCCACCGCGACCGTGGCGATCGGCGGTCGAGGCGAGCCGCGCACCGTCCTCATCGCGGGGCGTGGCTCGCCCGCCGTGTTCGTCGGCACCAGCGCCGGCGAGGTCATCCAGGCCCAGGCGATGCGCAAGACGCCGGTGTAGCTTCACGGGCGCGCGCGCCGAGCGTTTCGAACGCGCACGCGGGCGGGTTGACGCGACGGGAGCGCTCGGCCAAACGGGCCTCATGCTCGACCAGCTCCGGAGCCTCCTCCACCGGGCCATCACCACGCCGCGCGGCGACTCGGTCGCGGCCATACGCGTCCCCAAGGACCTCGCGCGCGGGCTCAACGAGATGCTCGGGGCGCCGCTCTGCACCGCCGAGGAGCTGGAGCGCCGCCGCGCCGCCGCGCGCCGGCTCGCCGAGCTGCGCGCCCGCCCCACCGAGGTCCTCGTCGTGCGCGAGCCGGCCCCGGTGATGGTCTACTTCGAGAAGGACCGGAACCAGCGCGAGCTCTCGCGCCTCGAGCAGGTGCTCGCGGCGAAGAACATCGAGTTCACGAAGCTGGACGTCACCGGCGATCAGGCGACGCTCTCGTTCGTCACCACCGAGGCGAAGTGCGATCGCGACGAGCTCCCGGTCGTCTTCGTCGCCGGCAAGGCGATCGGCGGCTTCCGCGACGTCGTCGCCGCCGACACCAAGGGCGAGCTGACGCGGGCCGTGTTCGGATCGTAGCGGCGCGAGACCGACCTCGGTCCCCTGGATCTGCCGTGCACCACCGGAGCCGGCGTTGCTCCACCCCAAGGGGGCAAACGGGTCGTCGCCGGCTGCGAAGCTCCGGGGTTTTGGGGGCTCATGTGCGCTCGAACGACCGCGCGCTGGTGGCCGGCAGATTGCACGCCAAGCCCGCCCGTGAAGCGGCGATTCGTCTGCGTGTGCGCGTGTGGCCTCCTCGGCTCGACGGCCTGCGCCGGCGAAGCGGATGGCGACGGCCCGTCGAATCTCGCCACGTGGCAGCCGGGCACCGGGAGCGGGACGGGCACCGGCGGGGCGGCGAGCTCGAGCTCAAGCTCGTCCTCGACGAGCACCACGTCATCGAGCTCGAGCGGTCAGGGCGGCATGGGCGGCGCCGGCGCGGGGGGCGCGCTGCCCACCACGCTCGATCTGCACCAGGCGACGATCTACGACAACCCGACGAGCCTCGCCGATTGGCCCGAGACGACCGCGATCACCGCGCTCGCCTTCCAGTACCAGGGCGGCGACGGCGTCCACCTCGAGTTCTCGAAGAAGGACGGACCGGAGAGCTGGCCCGACGTCACCCCTCCCGGGTGGGACGGCCCGCTCGAGTACACGCTCGGCATGGCCGAATTCATCGACGGGCAGTGGTATGCGTCGGCGGCGATCCAGTTCTGGCGCGGCCTCGAGGCGTCGGGCGGCAACGTCGCGCTCGATCAGCAGATCGCGGTCAACTGGTACTACGACGGGCGCTGGGGCGAGCTGGCGGGGCGGCAGCCGGCGACCGGAGAGATCATCGGTCTCTTCGTCGTGGCGGGCAACGTGCGCGGCGTGACCGACGACGGCAGCCAATCGCCGGTCCACGAGCGCTCGAACGTCGTGCTGGTGCCGATGCCCGACGTCGAAGGCGCGATCTACACGTTCTGACGTCGCCTTGGCGCTGGAGATCCCGCCGCCGCTTGACCCGCGGCGCGCGGGGACGCTACGGCCATGGTCGTGGCGCCGTCGCTCGCCGAGCTCGACGTGATCATCGTCGATTGCCAATCGACGGGGGCGTCGCCGGCGCACGGATCGCTGCTCGAGATCGCGTGGGCGCGTCCGGCGGGCGAGGCGTCGGTCGTCGAGTCGCACCGGATCGCCCTGCCGGAGGGCGAGAAGGTGCCCCGCATCGTGGCGAAGCTCACCGGGCACGTCGAGGCGCGGCCGCACGACGCGCTCCTGCCGGCCGAGGCGTGGCGGCGCCTGCGCGAGGCCGCCACGCTCCACGGCGAGCGCGAGGCGCCTGCGGTCATCCACTTCGCGCGGTTCGAGCTCGCGTTCCTGCGCGATCTGCACGCGCGCTTCGAGCCCGGAACACCGTTCCCGCTCGACGCGGTGTGCACGCACGCGATCGCGCGCAGGCTCCTGCCGACGCTGCCGCGCCGGAGCCTCCGCGCCCTGAGCGGCTACTTCGGCCAGGGCTGCGCGGACCTGCGCCGCTCGGGCGAGCACGTCGCCGCGACGGCGTTCGTTTGGCGCCACCTCGCCGAGGCGCTCGAGGCCGAGGGCGTTCGCGACTGGGACGAGCTCCGCGCGTGGCTCCAGGCGCCCGCGCCGACGTCGCGCGGGCGCACCTATCCGCTCGCGCGCGAGAAGCGGCTGTCGCTCCCGGACGCGCCCGGCGTCTACCGGCTGCTCCGAGGCAACGGCGACGTCCTCTACGTCGGCAAGGCGACGAGCCTCAAGCAGCGCGTCAGCAGCCACTACGCGCAGGGCGGCCGGGCGCGCGAGCGCGCGCTCGAGCTCTACACGCAGGTGCGCGAGGTCGACGTGACCGAGACGGCCACCGCGCTCGAGGCGGCCCTCCTCGAGGCCGACGAGATCAAGCGGCTCGACCCGCCGTACAACGTCCAGCTCCGCGCCGCCGAGCGCGCCGCCTGGTTCGCCTCGCCGGGCGACCTCGCCGACGCCGCGCCCGCGCCGGACGAGGATCACCGCGTCGGCCCGCTGCCCTCACGCCGCGCGCTCGCGCCGTTCGCGGCGGCGCGCGCCATCGCGCTCGGCGCCGCCGCCACGGGCGAGCTCCGCGCGCGCGCCGTCGGCGTGCCGCGCCCGTGGGGGCCGGACGAGGCGGTCTTCGGGGCGGGCTGGTCGGCGTTCGCGGCCCGCCACCTCGCGCCGGTGCGTGCGCGCTCGATCGGCGGGGCCGTGGCCCGCGCCGCCGCGGCGCTCGCGCGCGCCGCCGCCGAGGGCGAGCTCGACGACGGTCCGAGCGACGACCCCGAGGCGCCTGCGTGGGACCCCGAGCGCGTGCTGCGCCACCTCGAGCGCTCCTTCGCGCAGGGCGCCGCGCTCGTGCGCCGCGCCCGCTGGCTCTGCCTGCTGTCGGACTGCGCGGTCGCCTTCCGTGACCACGGCAGGCGCAGGCTCCTGGTCATCGAGGGCACGGCCGTCGTGTCGCGCGCCGATCTCGCCGACGACGCCCCGCTGCCCGCCCCGCCGCCGCGCCGGTCCTTTCGCGAACGCCAGGCGCTGTTCGACGCCGCCGCCTACGATCGGCTGCGCGCGCTCGCGACCGAGCTCCTCCGCGTCGAGGCGCGGCTCTCGGTGCGCGCGCGCTCCGGCGAGCCGCTCAGTTTCGTCGCGAGCGGCCAGGCGCGGGGCTCGCCCGCGGCTACAGCCCGCCGTCGATGACCACCTTGGCGCCGCTCATGAACGTGTTCTCGTCCGAGGCCATCCAGGTCGCGAGCGCGGCGATCTCCTCGGCGCGCCCGAGGCGGCCGAGCGCGCAGTGCTCGACGTAGCTCTTGATCCGGTGCGGCGGCAGGCGCCCCGAGAGCCCCACGTCGAGCAGGCCGGGCACGAGGGAGTTCACGGCGACGCCGAAGCGGCCGACCTCCTTGGCGAGCGCCTGCGAGAAGCCGTGGAGCGCCGCCTTGGAGGCGGCGTAGTGGACCGGCGCGTCCATGACGCGATCGGCGCCGAACGAGCCCACGTTGAGGATGTGCCCGCGGCGCGCCTTGATCATCGGCTTGAGCGCGGCGCGCGAGAACAGGTACGCGCCCTTGACGTTCACGTCCATGACCGCGTCCCAGTCGGCGACCTCGAGCAGCGCGATGGGGAGCACCTGGACGATGGCCGCGTTGTTGACGAGCACGTCGAGACCGCCCCACGCCTTGGCCACGGCGTCCACGGTCGCCGTCGCGTGGGCCGGATCGGCCACCGAGCCCTGGAACACCAGCGGCGACGCGCCGACCTCCTCGAGGAGGCGTCGGGTCTCGTCGGCGTCGCTTGCCCGCGTCTTGAACGTGAACGCCACGCGCGCGCCGGCCGACGCGAAGGCGAGGGCGATGGCGCGGCCGAGCCCGCGCGAGGCGCCGGTGATCAGACAGCGCTTGCCTTCGAGCACGCGGGGCGGCGCGTCCGGCGGCGCGCTCATCCCGATCGCATCCGGGTGGCGAGGTCCTTCCACGACTGGAGCTTCCCGCCGCCGCCCATCGCCTGGTTGAAGCCGCGGCACAGCGTCCAGCAGTCCTGGCACCGGGCCACCTCGTCGAGGTCCTTCATCCGATCGAGGATGCGCGCCAGCGGCTCGCTCCGCACGTTGCCCATCACCCGATCGATCTTCTCGATGCAGGGCGCCACGTTCCCGACGTGGTCGACGTTGAAGCTCTGCATCCCGGCGCGGCAGCGCGGCATCTCCCCGCCCTCGAGGAACGGATCCATCCGCTCGAGGTACTCCTTGAACACCGTGAGGTGCGGGTAGCGCTCCCAGAGGCGCAAGAGCTCGCGCGCGATGGGCGGATCCGGCCACTGGTCGACGTGCACCGCGCCGCTGCGCCGGAAGCCCTTGGTCGAGAGCAGCGTCATGTTGTGCCCGACGCCGAGCGAGGCCGAGAGGCGGAGCAGCGCCTCGATGTCGTGCTGGTTGTCCTTCATCAGCACGGTCATCACGTGGACCTGCTTGCCGCCGCGGGGCGCCGCGGCGCGGAGCCGCTCCACGGCGCGGCAGGCGCGATCGAAGGTGCCCTCGAGATCGCGCTTCTTGTCGTGGCGAGCGGCGTCGGGGTAGTCGATCGAGACGCCCACGTTGGTCACGCCGGCCGCGAAGAGCGCGCGCGCCGCCTGGTCGTCGACGTGCCAGCCGTTGGTGTAGAGGACGGGCAGGTGCCGCCGGCCGAAGATGCGGACGATGTCGACGATGTCGGGCCGCACGAAGGGCTCGCCGCCCTCGATCGAGATCAGGAACGAGCCCAGCGCCGCGAGCTCGGCCTCGAGCCTCGCGAAGTCCTCGAGCCCGAGCTCCTCGCGCGGCGCCACCCCGTTGGGCCAGAAGTCGCAGAAGCTGCAGCGCATGTTGCAGCGGTTGGTCACCTGGAGCAGCACCTGGAAGGGCTTCTTCCCGAGCAGCGTCCGCGCGAAGCGCAGATCGCGGCCGATCTCGAAGAGGCCCATCAGAACTCCCAGCCGCGGCGGGCCTGGCCCTCGAGGCGCCGCGTCACGTCGACGAGCAGCCGCCCGATGCCCTGGTACTCGGCGAACACCTCGGCGGCGGCGTCGACGAAGAGGTCGATCTCGCCGGCGCCGATGGTGAGCGGCGGCTCGAGCTTGAGGACGCTCCAGTCGTGCGAGGCGGGCTGGCAGACGATCCCCTTCTCGAGGAGCTTGAGGGAGGCCCACTGGCCGAACACCTTCTCCGAGACGGCCTCGACCAGCGCGGGGGCGAGGCGGTTCATCCAGCCCGCGTCGGTCGGGCCGATCTCGATCGCCGCGAAGAGGCCTCGACCGCGGATGTCTTTGACGAGGGGGTGGCCGCCGAGGCGCTCCCGGAGCTTCTGCACCAGCTCGTTGCCGCGCACCTCGGCGTTGGCGGCGAGGCGCTCGTCGTCGAGGATCGCGAGCGTCTCGATCGCGGCGACGGCGGAGAGGGCGTTGCCGCCGAACGTCGAGCCGTGCAGATCGAACCGGTCCATCGCGCCGTAGGCGCGGTCGAAGAGCTCGCGGCTCGTCACCGCGACCGAGATGGGCGCGATCCCGCCCGAGAGCGCCTTGGCGAGCGCGATGACGTCGGGCACGAAGCCGTGAGGCTGGTACGCGAACATGGTACCGGTGCGGCCCAGGCCGGTCTGCACCTCGTCGAGCACCATCACCGTCCCGTGCGCGCGACAGAGCGCCTGGGCGTCGGCGAGGTAGCCCTGGGGCGGGAGCACGACGCCGCCCTCGCCGAGGATGGGCTCGACGACGAACGCCGCGATCTTCCGCGAGGCGAGGCGGGCCTCGAGGCGGCCGAGATCGCCGAAGGGGACTTCGTGACAGCCGGCCAGCAGCGGCCCGAACGGCTTCTTCTTGCGCGCGTCGCCGATGATCGAGAGCGTGCCCAGCGTGAGCCCGTGCCAGGCGCCCTCGCAGTGGACGATCTCGTGCCGGCCGGTCGCGGCGCGCGCGAGCTTCACGCCGGCCTCGACCGCCTCGGCGCCGCTCGTGCCGAAGAGCGAGACCTCGAGCGGCGGGGCGAGGCGGCGCGCGAGGTCGGCGGCGAGCTCGGCCGCGTGCGGGGAAGGGGAGACGTGGCAGAAGTGGAGCGCCTCCTCGCGCAGGAAGCGCTCCAGCCGGCCGACGAGGCGCGGGTGGTTGTGCCCGACGTTCATGCACCCGTAGGCGGCGAGGAAGTCGAGGTAGCGCCGCCCCTCGTGGTCCCAGATCCACACGCCCTGGGCTCGCTCGAAGACCCGGCCGTAGCCGAAGACGCCCAGCAGCTTCACGAACGACGGGTTCACGTGGCGCGCGTACCGCTGCGCCGCGGGGTGCGACGAGGCCGGTCCGCTCACGGCGACTCCGTGCTCGTGGGCGCCTCGGGCGCGGGCCGCAGCGCGGGCCGGCCGCGGCCGAGCTGCACGAGCGGCGCGGCCGGCCGCGGCGCGAAGCGCGCGTCGCGCTCGCGGTAGAGGACGTTGTACGCGCACGAAGGCACGCTCGTCCCGTCGGCGGCGGGCATCGAGACGCAGCACTGGCGGATGCGGTCGGTGTCGAACGTCTCCTCGTCCATGTGGGTGTGGACGTAGATCGCCTTGGTGCGCTGCTCGGCGACGCGCATGCGGTCGTCGGGCCCGAGGCCGTCGGCGAAGATCGCGCCGACCAGCTCCTTGAGCGCGGCGAGGACCTCGTCCGAGGCGTCGGAGGCGATGTCGCCCGCCCAGAGGCGGTTGATGACGTCCTGGAGCCGCGTCTCCATCTCGATCGAGGGCTCGAGGTAGAGCGAGCCCTGGAGGAGCGCGCGGAGGTCGTCGCGCTCCATGAAGCGCGGGAACGGGAGCCAGCGCCCCGATCCGGTCCGGAGCAGGTAGGTGACGAGGTAGCAGAGCGGGTGCGCGATCGGGGAGGGGACGAAGTCGGCGACGCGGAGCAGCCCGTCGGTCTGCTCCTCGAGATCGCGGAGCACGTCGTAGGTCGTGTAGCGAGCGCGCCGGTCGAAGGACGTGCCGCTCTGCCCGGTGAAGGTGATCGGGTGGATCTCGACGCTGCGCACGCACTCGCGCTCCAGCGCGAGGCGCACGAACGCGCCCAGCTCCCCGTCGTTGTGCCCTCGCGCCAGGACGGGCAGCAGCGTCGTGCTCACCCGGTGCTCGTCGAGCAGGTCGAGGACGCGGACCTTCCCCTCGGTGAGCGCTCCGCCGAGCATGGCCCGGTTGGTCGCGTCGTCGAGCGAGTCGAACGAGAGCACCACGCGCGCGTCGATGGCGGCGAGCCGCTCGAGCAGCCACTCGTCCTTGAGGAAGCGCAGCCCGTGGGTCGAGATGGTGACGCGGTGAATCCCCTCTTCGTGGCAGAGCTCGACGATGCGCTCGAAGTCGGGGTGGAGCGTGGGCTCGCCGCCGGTGAGGTTGATGATGCGGCGGTCGGGCGCCGAGCGCCGGAGGTGGCCGAGGATGGCGCGGAGCTCGGCCTCGCTCATGTGGTAGGCGCCGTCGTTCTTGTTGTGCGTGTAGCAGATGGGGCAGTCGAGGTTGCACGCCGAGGTGATGGGGACGACCGGCATGTGGACGCGCTGCTCGTGGCTCGTGCACGGACCGCAGTCGTAGGGGCAGCCCTGCTCGACCTCCTTCTTCACGACCGGCGGTGGCGTGAGCGTCGGCGCGGCGGCGACGGTCTCTTCGTACCAGGCGGCGGAGGACGAGAGCAGCACCTCCTCGGGCCCGTGCGCGGGGCAGGACTTGGTCATCACCACCTCGCCTCCGCGGCGCCAGACCTCCGCTTCGACGCTGCGCTTGCAGCGGCTGCAGAGGCTGGTGGTGGCGCGGAGGCGCGCGTCGGGCATGGGGTGCGCCAGCATCGCATGGGCGGCGGTTCGTCAAAAGGCCTGCGCATCACGGGTCGCCGGGCCGGGAGGCGCGCGCGATCGCTACGATGCTCGCGGCGCGCCGGCGCTCGGCCCGCTGCCCTCCAGCTCCGGGGCGGGCGCGAGGCGGCGGAAGCCGAGCATCGCGGTCGAGAGGAACGCCAGCGCGAGGAGGGCGTTGAGGGCGCGCGCCTCCCACGCGCCGGGGACGAGACGCGCCAGCGGACCCCAGGGCGCGTGCACGAGGTTGATGTTGAGCTCGGGATCGGTGAACCAGGTGAGCGCTTGCGCCGCGATCCAGAGCGCCCACGCGGCGGGGAGCGCGTGCCACGGGAGGCCGGTCCGCCGGACCACCGGGCCTCCGAGGCCGAGCGGGAGCGCGTGCACGAGGACCGAGGTCGGCGTGGTCGTGAGGTTGTGCACCGCGTCGAGGAGATAGGCGGGCAGACCGACGCCGAGGTGGAAGAGGAACCCCACGGCGACGGCGCGCCGCTCGCCGGCGAGGAAGCCGGCGGCGAGCACCGCCGAGGCGACATGGCAGGCCCAGAGCATCTCGGAGAGCGGCGTGCCGGCGCGGAGCTTCACGAGCGCGTGCAGGCCGAGCCCGACCAGCATCACCGCGCCGGGCCAGCGCGGCAGCCTCAAAGCCCGCCCGTCAGCGACAGCATCGCGCCGGTCATGTACGTGCTCTCGAGCGCGAGCCAACGGATCGCGCGCGCCGCCTCGACCGCCGAGCCGCCGCGCCCGAGCGCGCTCCATTTCGCGTGCTCGGCGTGGTGCTCGGGGGAGAGATCGCGCGAGATGCCGCCGTCGAGCACGCCGAGCGCGACCAGGTTCACGCGGATGCGGCGCGGGCCGAGCTCCTTCGAGAGCGCGCGCACCAGGCCCAGGCGCGCGGCCTGCGTGGCCGCGAAGTGCGCCGGGGCGGGGATGGACTGGATGCCGTCGAGGGCCGCGGTGAGGACGACGTCGCGCGGGCCCTCGGCAGGCCGCCGGGCGAGCTCCTGGCAGGCGACGAACGCGCTCTCGACGTTGACCCGGTGCATCGCGTCCCAGGCGACGTCGGTGATGGCGTCGAGGGGTCGCGCCTCGGCGATCGCGGCGCAGTGGACCAGCACGTCCGGGAGGGCGCCCTCGCGCTCGAGCTCGGCGAAGAGCGCGCGCACGGCGGCGCGGTCGGCCAGATCGACCGCGCGGCCGCGCGCACCGGTCTCGGCCTCGAGGACGAGCGCGCGGTCCTGCCCGCGGTGGTAGGTGAACGTCGCCTCCGCGCCGGCGCGGCCGAGCTCGCGCACGACGGCGCTCCCCACGTGGCCGCTGCCACCGAGGACGAGCGCGCGCCGGCTCACGCGGCCCCCGCCGGCTCGGGCTGCGCGATGTTCGCCGCCGCGCCGTCGAGGCCGAGCTCGCGGCGGAGCGCGGCGTCCTCGTGGGGCCGCCAGATCTTCTGGTCGAGGTAGTAGTGGTGGAAGAAGAGGCCCCAGTAGAGGCCGAGGAATAGCCGGGCGAGGTCGCTGGTCTCTGGATAGAACGCGACGATGGGGCCGGTCCCCCGCGCTGCGTTGATGGCCAGGTAGCCCAGCGAAAGGAGGACGAAGAAGGCGTACGCGAGCGGGGGCGAGCGACCCAGCCTGGAGGCGATCGACTGCGCCCGAGCAGGCGCCGGCGGACGACCCGCACGCCGGCCGGAGAGGTCGTCGCCCCCGCGCTCCGCGTACCGCCGCCGGTTCACCGCGAAGACGATGCCGAGGTACTGCGCGCCGTGGACGATCCCGCCCACGACCGTGACCGCGAGGAACGCCTGCTCCGGGTTCTGCGGCTCCGGGAAGAGCGGCTCCCACGCGCCGACGACGAAGTAGCTGAACGCCGAGAGCCCGAGCACCGGGAGGAGGGTGAACAAGCCCGGGCGAACCGGCTCGCCGCGGCGCGCGCGCGCGGCGACGAGCGAGGCGTAGGCGACGCCTGCCGCGCCCATCACGACGGCCACCGCGATCGCGAGCGCCTCGCCCCACGCCGGCAGCAGCGCCGGGAGCGAGAGCGCGACGCGGTTCTGCGGGTGCGTCACGAGGAACAGCCCGAAGAGGCCCCAGAGCGAGCCGTAGAGGAACAGCGAATCGATGCGGCGCGCTCGGTCGCGCGCGCCGGTGAGCCGCTCGTAGATCGAGAGCAGCCCGTAGTGCTGGCGGACGTAGTGGTGGTAGCTCCACACCCCCGCGAAGAGCAGGAACAGATCGAACGGTGCCTGCGAGCGCGTGAGCTTGGTCGCCGCGAGCGCCGCGGGGCCGGGCAACAGCCAGAGCAGGCTGCCGACGAGCAGGCGCCGCCGCGAGCGCCGCTGCTCGGCGTCGAAGTAGGTGCGCGTCCAGGTCGCGAAGAGATGCGGCCCGTCGAACAACCACAGCCAAGCCCACCAGGCGGGCACGACCAACGCCGGAGCCGCGACGAGCACGAGCCCGACGAGCGCGGCCGCGGCGCTCGATCCGAAGAAGAACACGAGATCGAACCGGCGCCCGCCGATCCAGCCCCGCTCTGTCGGCGCCGACGCGGACACGCGGCGAGCCTAGCAAAAGGGATCGATGGCGGGGGGCCGGCGCTCGCCCGCCGCCTCCGGGACGAGCGGGCCGGTGGCCGCGCCGCCGGCCTCCGCTCGCCGCCGTCTCGGCTATCCTTGGAGCGTGCCGGAGCGCCCCGACCTCGAGTACGTCGTCCCCATCCTGGCGAAGGAGCTCGCCGGCCGGACGATCACGTCGCTGCGCATCGACAAGCCGGTGGTGATGCGGGTGGTGCTGCGGGGCACGCCCGACGCGCTGCTCGTCGGCGAGACGATCCGGACGGTGGCGCGCCGCGCCCACTTCGTCCTCTTCCGGCTCGGCGGGGCGCGCGAGCTCGAGCTCGCGGTCGCGCCGATGCTCGCCGGGCGGTTCGCCCTGGCCGACGCCGGCGCGAAGGCGCCGGCCGACGTCGCGGTCACGTTCGGGATCGGCGAGGGCCGCGAGCTCCGCTACCGCGACGACGTGCAGATGGGGAAGGTCTACGTGATCGAGGCCGGCGCGTGGAAGGACGTGCCCGGGCTCGCCAAGATCGGCGTCGACGTCCTCGACGCGAAGTCGTTCACGCGCGAATCGTTCCGCGCCCTGGCGCGGACGCGGCGCGATCAGGCCAAGGTCTTCCTCATGGACAAGGCCGCGCTCGACGCCATGGGCAACGCCTACGCCGACGAGGTGCTCTTCGAGGCGGGCATCCACCCCAAGGCGATGGTCCGCAAGCTCTCCGACGCCGATCTCGATCGGCTCCACGACGCCATCGTGACCGTGCTCGACGGCGCGCGCCGGGTCATCGCCGAACGCGCGCCGCCGATCGACGTGAAGATCCGCGACTTCCTCAAGGTGCGCGGCCGCCAGGGCGAGGCGTGCGTCCGGTGCGGGGGCCGCCTGCGCCGCGCCGGCGTTCACGGGCACGACGCCATCTTCTGCCCCGAGTGCCAGCCCGACGGGCGCGCGACCGCGATCGTCGACTGGCGCAAGGTCGCGCGCTAGCCGCGCGCCCCTACGGCAGGGGCTGGAGCGTGAGCTCGCTGCCGTCCTCGGCGTCGACGCGCCACCGGCGCGTGCGCCCGTCCCACCGCACCTCGCGCGCGCGGTCCGGCTCGGCGAGCTGCGAGAGGTCCTTCACGCTCGGCGGCTTGGCCTTGATCTCGAAGAGGCGCCCCGTGCGATCGAGGTAGGCGTATGCCCTGCGGTCGGGGCGCCCCGCGAGCTTGCCCCCGGCGATCGCGGGCGTGTCGAGGCGACCCTCGAACTTGGCGTCGGCGTGGGCGAAGGCCATCCGGACGCGGTGGTTCGGGCCGACGCCGAGGAGCGCGCGCTCGCCGTCGGCGAACTCGACCCACGCGGGGGCGGCCTCGAACTCGGCGGTGCCGAGGACCACGCCATCGGCCTCCGCGGCGGCCTCGCCGTGGACGACGCGCTGCACGGCGCAGCTGGCGAGCCCGACGGTGCTGGGCCGGCAGGCGAAGAGCGCGGTGTCGCCCGCGAACGTGCTCGCCGTCCAGCGCCTCGCGGTGTGGTAGTCGGGCGAGAGCGTCGCCTCCTGCTCCGGCGGCGTCCACCGCACCAGGCGCCCGTCGAGCGCCGCGATGACGCTGCCGTCGGGGAATGCGTCGAGGCGCGCCGGGAGATCGCCGCTCGCCGGACCGAACGGGCCCAAGAACGACGTCACCGCGCCGCCGCCGTCGACCGCCGCGAGCGCGAGCGAATCGAGCGCCGCCACGGTGCTGCCGCCGGGGAGCGCGACGGCGTCGGCGAGGATCCCCGTCAGCCCCGGCGGGCGGCGGGCCAGTCCTTCGGGCACCGCCGCGGGGCCGCCGGCCGCGCCGGCGTCGTCGCGGCGCTCGACGGCGCCGCTCGCGACGTCGACGAACGCAGCCGCGCCGGCCGCGGGCACGACCACGACGCGCTCCCCGTCCGGGGTGAAGCGCATCCGTCGCGGCGCGGGGACGCCGGGCGCGCGGGCCTTCACCTCGAGCTCGGGGAACGACACCACCACGATCTCGACGGGCGCGCCCGGGCGGCCCGCGGCGAACGCGAACGAGCGGCCGTCGGCGGCGGCGGCGAGCCCGGCGATCGGCGGTCGGGCGAGCCTCGCCCGCTTCACCAGCGTCGCGGCCTCGTGCAGCCAGACGCCGGTCGTCGCCTCCACGAGGATCCACTGCTTGCCGAGCGGCACCGCGCTCTTCGCGGCGTGGACGATGAACCGCGGCGACCCGCTGGCGAGGAGCGTCCCGCGCACCGGCCAGCGGAGGTCCGCGTCGACGTCGAGGCCGACGATCGGGCCGGTCATCCCCCCGAGGTGCGTCTTGACGATCTCGGGCACGATCGCCGGGCGGCTCCCGGGCTCCGCGATCGCCGGGCCGCTCCCGGCGTCGGCGACCGCCGGGCCTCCCCCGGCGTCGGCGACCGCCGGGCCGCTCCCGGCGTCGGCGACCGCCGGGCCGCTCCCGTCTGCGACGCCTGCGTCGGGCGCGGTGCGGAAGGGCAGCGTGAGCACCGGCGTCGTGGGCACGGGCGCGAGCGACACGTCGGTGAACGCGATCGTCGGCAGCCCCTGGCCGGTCATCCCGTCGCGATCGCAGCCCGGAGCGCCGGCGAGGGCGGCGAGGACGAGGCAGGCTTTCGAGGCGCGCATGGGCGGTCCTTTCGACGACGGCGGGCGCGATTTGTCAAGGGCCGCCTGCGCTGGCCCACGCGGGCGCGGCATGGTACGCGCGGCGCATGGGTGCGGGCCCGCACAGCTCCGAGCACGTGCTCGGCGACGGCACGCGCGTCGAGATCCGCCCCATCCGCCCCGAGGACCGGGACGAGCTCGCGCGAGGCTTCGCGCGCCTCTCGCCGGCGTCGCGCTACCGGCGCTTCCTCGCGCAGACCGGCGCGCTCTCGGACGAGACGCTCCGCTACCTCACCGAGGTCGACGGCAAGGATCACGTCGCGCTCGTCGCCACCACGCCCTCGCACGATCTCCGGCGCGACGTCGGTCTCGGCGTGGCGCGCTTCATCCGCCTGCCGGACGAGCCCGACGTCGCCGAGGCGGCCATCACCGTCGCCGACGAGGCGCAGGGCAAGGGCCTCGGCAAGCTGCTCCTGGCCGAGCTCTGCGCGGCCGCGCGCCGCCGCGGCGTGCGCGCCTTCCACGCCGAGGTGCTCGCCTCGAACGCCCCGATGCGTCACATCCTCGGCGAGATCGGCGCCGTCGTCCGCGCCAGCGAGGGCGACACGGTGCTGGTCGAGATCCCGCTCGGCCAGGAGCCCGCCGACGCCGACGCGCAGCGCGCCCACCCGATGAGCCGCCTCATGCGCGGCGTGGCCGAGGCGCTGGCGTCGCTCCGTGCGCGCATGCTCGCGGCGGGCGCCGCGCCGCTCCGCCGCGTCGGCGCGATCGGCGACGTCCACGCCGAGGACGAGCACCTCGCGATCGCCCTCGAGCACCTGCGCGCCGCGCGCGTCGATCTCGTCCTCGCGGTCGGTGATCTGTGCGACGGCAGGGGCGATCTCCGCCGCTGCTGCGAGCTCCTCCACGCGGCCGGCGCGGTCGTGGTCCGGGGCAACCACGAGCGCTGGCTGCTCGGCGACACCATGCGCGACGTCCCCGACGCGCACCGCGTCGGCGATCTCGACCCGACGACGCGGGCCTTCCTCGAGTCGCTCCCCGCGACGCGCCGCTTCGAGACGACCGGCGGGGGGCTCCTGCTCTGCCACGGGCTCGGCGACGACGACATGGCGATGGTGATGCCCGACGACCCCGCCTGGTCGCTCGACTCCAACGAGGCGCTCTGCGCGCTCCGCGGGGCGGGCGACGTCGCGTTCGTCATCCACGGCCACAGCCACCGCCGCATGGCCCGCACGTCCGACGGAATCACGCTCCTCAACGCGGGCACGCTCTACCGCCATCACCGTCCCTGCTTCCTCGTCGCCGACTTCTCCGGCCGCCGCGCCGAGTTCTTCGACCTCGCCCCCGGCGGCGGCGTCGTCGCCGCCGAGCGCATCGATCTCCCCTGACCGACGTCCGGACGTGTTCGCGCGCTCGCACCTGCCGCGCACCGCGGCCCGGCTCGATCGGCGCACGTGCAGGGCGCGGACGCGAGGCGACCGAAACCAATCCTCCCCGACTCCCCGTCTCCCTGTGAATTCGGAGCTTCCGAATCACGGCGCGCCGCACGGCCCTCGATGACGGCGACGTGCACGGATCTCGCATCGCGCGTGACGAACGCGCTAACCTCCTCGATCGTGGCCGCTTCTCCCCCCGGGCCCCGTCCGCCTCGGCCGACCCCGCGTGAGGTCACGGCGCAGCTCGCCGAGCAAGAGCGGGCCGCGCTCTCCGAGCTCGCCGAGGTGGAGCGCGCCATGGCCGCCCTCGAGGGCCGCGACACCGGCAGCGCCGCCGAGCTCGCCGTCGCCCGCAAGGACGCCGAGAAGCGCCGCGCCGCGCTGGAGGCGCTCGTCGCCTCCACGCGCGAGGAGCTCGCGGGCAAGAAGCGGGTCCGGCTCTACAAGATCGCCGCCGGTCTCCTCTTCGTCGCCCTCCTGGTCGGGATGGGGGCCGCGGCGGCGCCCTACGTGCGCGGCCACCTGGCGCAGCGGCAGCGCGCGTCCGAGGCCGCCGACGCCGCCGCGCGCCCGTTCCTGCTGCGCTTCTCCCCGGGGCCGTCGAGCGTCGGCGCCGAGCCGCTCGTCCTCCAGGCCGCCGGCGGGACCTGCTACGTGGCGGTGGCCGCCTCGCCCGACGGCGTCGCGCACGTGCGCGTCGAGCGCGAGCTCGGCGCCGCCGACGCCGACCTCTCGGTCGGCTGGTGCAGCTGCGCGTCCGAGCGCGTGGTCGTCACGCCCTCCGGCCCCGGGCTCCCCGGTGTGCGCGTCCTCTCGGCCGCCGCCTCGAAGATCGGCGGCGCCGACCTCCTCGCGGCGATGGCGCCGAAGCCCGGCGCCACGATCCCCGAGGCCATCGACCGCGCCTGCGCCGAAGCCGCGTTCGACGCGTGGGCCGACGGCCACCGCCCGCTCGCGGCCAAGCTCGCCCCGCGTCCGGAGGAGCAGGGGCTCGCCGCCGAGGGGCTCGAGCTCGTGGCCGTGGGCGCGGGCGACGTGCCCTTCGCCGTGTTGCCGGAGGCGGCCGACAGCTGCTTCGTCGTCCGGAGCCGCGTCGCGGGGGAGACGCTCTCGCTCCGGCGCCGAGGCGGCGAGCGGCCGCTCGACGCGCAGCGCTCGGCGCTCGGCTTCTGCGTGAAGAGCTCGGCGGGGCTGTCCGTGTGGCACGAGGGAGGCGGCGAGATCGCGGTCCTCTGCGCGCCCGCGCCCCGGCTCGGGGGCACGCTGGGATTGACGGACGCTGCCGCGCGAGCCCGGGTCGCGCTGGCGGTGGCGGTCCCGTCCGACGATCTCGAGGCCGACGCGCGCGCCGCGCTGGCCGCGAGCGGCGTCGCCCTGTCCGGACCGGGCGCGGCCGAGCGCGGCGCCGTCGTGGCCCTCTCCGCCGACGCCCGCTCCACGCTCGCCGCGGCCGATCTCGGCGCCGACATCGGCTGCAGGCCGCTGCCCCGCCTCGGCGCCGTCCAGGCGATGTGCGTCGAGGGCCGCCCAGGCGCGCTCGCGGCGCTCAGGCTCCCGATCGCGTCCGCGACCGCGCCGCGCCCGCTCTGGCTGCCGGCGCCGCCGGCCACCGACCGCGCCGAGCTCGAGCGCGCCCTCGACGTGCTCGCGTTCGCGCGCCGGATGACCGCGAGGGGCTTCGAGCTCACCTCGCTGGTCGGCTTCGCCGCCACGCCCGACGGCGCCGCGATCCAGGGGCAGAGCGGGCAGAAGGAGATCGTGGCGGTCTCGGTGAGCGCGGCGCCGCCCTACCTGCACACGCTCTCCGACGGGCCGGCGTGGACGCTCGCGGGCGAGCCGCGCGTCGTGGCGCTCGCGCCGCGCGCGCAGGCGAGGCTCCGGGCGACGCCGCCCTACGTCGGTGCGGCCCGGCGCGAGATCGTCGTCTGGCGCAGGTGACGCGCCGGCGGGCCCGAGCGCCGCTCGCGTCGCGTGCTAGCGTTCTCGCCGGATGCCCCGGCTCGAGACGCTCCACGCCGACGCCACCCTCCGCCTCGCCTCGCACCGCAACCTGCTGCTCGCCGTCTGGTGCGACGCCCCCACCCTCGAGCAGATGCGCGAGCTCGGGCGCGCGAGCCGGGCGATCTCGCGCCGCCACCCGGCCGGCGCCGGCATGCTCAACGTCGTGCTCAGCGGCAAGCCGACCTTCAGCGACGCCGTGCGGCAGGAGGGCATCAAGCTCACCAGCGACCCCACCCTCATCCGCCTCGGCACCGCGCACCTCGTGCTCGTCACCGGGCTCGCCGGCGCCGCCACCAAGGCGTTCCTGAGCACGATGCTCCTCGTCGGCCGGCCCGCCGTCCCCACCAAGGTGTTCGCCGATCCCGACGGCGCGGCCGCGTGGCTGGCGCCGCGCCTCTCGCTCCCCGGCGCAGAGTGGTCGGCGGCCGAAGTGAAGGCCTGCCAGGCCGAGGCGGTCGCCGCCGCGGCCAATGTGGGCTAGCTTGGACGAGAGCGCGCGCGCGGCGCACGTCGAGGAGATTGCTCGTTGGACCAGCCGGCTTCGAAGAACGATCTCTCCCGGGCGAGCGCGAGCCGCGAGTTCGAGTGGGAGCGGCAGGGAAGGCGCCCCTCGGTGCAGGCGGTCCAGCAGATCGTCTCGCCCGCCGACCTGAGCGTCGTCTTCCAGCCGATCGTCGACATGAACACCGGCGCCGTCTTCGCGCTCGAAGCGCTCACCCGGTGCCGCGTCCCCGAGTTCAAGAACCCGCTCACCCTCTTCGAGAGGGCCGCGCAGCTCAACTGCAACGGCCGGCTCGGCAGGATGATCCGCGAGATCGCCGTCCCGCTCTGCTCGGGCACGCCGCTCTTCGTCAACGTCCACCCCAGCGAGCTCTCGGAGCGCTGGCTGATCCAGCCCGACGATCCCGTCTTCTCGCACGACAGCGACGTCTACATCGAGATCACCGAGAGCGTCCCGTTCTCCCACTTCCGCCTCTGCATGGACGTCCTCGTGGAGCTCCGCTCGCGCGGCGGCATCCACCTCGTGGTCGACGACCTCGGCGCCGGGTTCTCGAACATCAAGCGGATCGCGGATCTCGAGCCGCGCGTCGTCAAGCTCGACCGCGAGCTCGTCCGCGAAATCCATCGCAGCAAGCGCCAGCTCATCCTCGTCAAGTCGGTGGTCGAGCTCTGCGCCGCCCTCGGGGCGATGGTGGTGGCCGAGGGCATCGAGACGCTGGAGGAGCTCGACGCGCTCGGCTCGACCGGCGTCCATTACGGCCAGGGCTACCTCTTCGCGCGTCCGGCGTTCCCCATCCCCGAGGTCCACTGGCCGGGGCACCGCGGCCGCTCCAAGCCCTGATCCCGGACGCAGGCCCAGAACGACGTCGCGGAGTGGCGCGGCGAGCGTGTATCGTGGCCGCTCGATGAAAATGCTCTTCGCGGCGGCGGCCGCCCTGACCTTCGCCTCGTGGAGCGCGGCCGCCTCCGGCGCCGAGCCTTGGTCCGACGCCGATCCGCCCCGGCCTCCGGAGCGGCTCGCGCTCGGCCAGTTCGGCCTGCGGCCCGGCGCCGAGTACCGCGCCAACTGGCTCTACGTGAACCCGATCGCGCTCAACAGCGAGTCGGATCGCCGCGCCAACTGGATCGAGCACCGCCTCCGCCTCGACGCCACCCTCGACTACGAGGACGTGGTCCGGGTGACCGCGTCGGCCGACCTGCTCGACGGCGTGCTCTGGGGTGACAACGGCGACTTCGGCGAGGATCCCGGCTCGAACGCGGGCACCAACGTCAGCACCAAGAACCCGAACGTGACCACGCCCTGCGTCGCCTACCGCGAGGGCGATCCGCTCACCCCCGAGGCGTACGGCTACGGCCTCTGCGCGCGCGAGCAGTTCACGCTGCGGCGGCTCTACGGCGAGGTCGTCACCCCCATCGGCCTCCTCCGCGTCGGCCGCCAGCCGGTGAGCCTCGGCAACGGCGTGCAGTCGGCCACCGGCGACGGCCGCGCGAACCGCTTCGGCATCAGCCGCTCCGGCAACAGCACCGACCGCATCCTCTTCGCCACCAAGCCCCTCGAGGCGTTCAAGCCGGCGGCGCAGCGCGACAAGAGCGAGACCAACGGCGTCTTCTTCATCCTGGGCTACGACCGCATCGTCTCGGACTCGATCCGCCTCTTCGGCGACGACGTCCACCAGGGCTTCGGCTCGATCAGGCTGCACAAGCCGCGCTGGGCGGCCGGCGAGGACCTGGTGCTCGCGAGCTACTACGTCCACCGCTTCGACGGCCAGTACGACACCCACGTCAACACCGTGGGCCTGCGCGCGACCTCGCGCTTCGGCGCGATCTCCGCCGGCTTCGACGTGGCCGCCAACCTCGGCTCGACGCGCGAGGTCTCGCAGGCGTACGCCGTCATCACCAGCGATCCGGTGGTCGAGCAGGCGGTGCGCCAGCTCGGCGCCCGCGCCGTCGTCCGCTACGACCGCGGCCCGTTCACCGCCTACCTCGAGGGCGACTTCGCCTCGGGCGACGGGGATCCGCAGGCGGGCACGCCGCTGACGCAGTTCGTCTTCGCCGAGGACTCGAACGTGGGCCTCCTCCTCTTCGAGCACGTCCTCGGCTTCCAGACGGCGCGCGCCGCGGCGGCGAGCGTCGAGATCCTGCGCCGGCTCGGCGCCAACAGCTACCCGGCCGAGGCGGTCAACACCCGCGGCGCCTTCACCAACGCGTTCGCCCTGTTCCCCCAGGTCGACGTCCGGCCCATCGACGACATCACCCTCCGCGGCGGCGTGCTCATGGCCTGGGCGCCCTCCCGCGTGGTCGACCCGGTCGCGTCGCTCCAGGCGCGCGACGGCGCCAGCATCGAGGACGATCTCGTCAACTTCGCCGGCGGCAAGCCGGCCCAGTACTACGGGACCGAGATCGACGGGCGCTTCCAGTGGCGCTTCCGCGATCACTTCGCCTTCGATCTCGAGGGAGCGGTGCTGTTCCCGGGCGCCGCCCTCGAGGACGAGAACGACAACGCCGTGCACAGCGTCCTCGTGCAGGGCCGCACCACCTTCTTCTTCTGAGGGCTCGCCATGAACCTCCGACGCGCCTGCCTCTTCCTCCTCGCCCTGCCCGCGACCGGGTGCGCCGTGTACGACGGCCCGCCCGAGGTCACGATCGCCGGGGCGCAGGAAGGCCTGCTCCCCGATCCGACGCAGCCCATCGTCCTCTCGTTCTCCGAGGCGATCGACCCCGAGACCCTCCACGTCAAGCTCGCCCCGTACCTCACCGACGCCGAGGGCAACCTCGGCGACGAGGACGAGGACCCCGCGACGACTCTGGTGCCCACGTTCACCCACGATCCGGGCACGCTCGACGAGGGCGGGACGTCGGTGATGCTCGACGACCACACGCTCGCCATCACGCCGACGGTCACCCCCTTCGTGGGCCAGCGCCTCGTCGCGATCATCGAGCCGGGGCTCGCCGACCGCGAGGGCAACGCCACCAAGGTGCGCAGGCAGCTGGTCTTCGGCTACGAGTTCAAGTGCTCGGGCGACGTCGGCACGCAGATCTTCAAGCAGGGCACCTACTTCTTCGTCGTCGAGGTCGACAAGCCGCTCCAGGTGCAGATCCAGCTCTTCGGCGCGATCAACGTGGATCCGGTGAGCGGCCTCTTCGTCGGGCAGTTCACCAACGCCGATCGCGATCGGAGCCAGGTCTGCGATCCGCCCTGCGAGAGCACGCAGGCCTGCCAGCTCCTCCCCCAGCCGAAGTGCGTGCCCCCGTCCGAGCGCGCGGGCACGGTCGACGAGTACCCCGACTGGCTGCCGAACAACGAGCCGCCCACGGGCTTCACCTTCACGGTCGCCGGCTGCGTCGAGGACCAGCCGAACGGCTCCGCGGCGTTCACCAACGCGCCGGCCGACATCGTCGTGCAGGCGCCGCCGGTCACGGTGAAGTCGATCTCGCTCGGCTCGGCGTTCGCCGTCGACGACAACGGCGTCCTCCGCGGCACCGGCTCGATGAAGTCGGACGACGTCCTCCTCGGCACCTCCCCGAGCGGGCCCGGGCAGGGGAGCCTCACCGCGCGCCTCATCCCCGAGGACGAGGTCCCGCCCGGCGTCCCCCAGCCGCCCGCCGAATAGCTCCGGCACCGAAACGGAACACCGGCCGTGAGCTCGGGCCGACCACCGGCATTGCCAACAGAACACCGGCCGTGAGGCCGGTGACCCGAGCCGCGCCCGTCAGGCGCGGGCATGACGGCGTGTCGGAGCTCAGCGCACGAGCCACCACGCCGCGGCGATCACGGCCACGGCGACCGCGACCACCACCGCGACGATCGACCGCGGCCAGCGCGCCACCGGCGCCGGCCGCAGCGAGGCGAGGCCCGGCGGGACGAGCGAGGGCGTGCGCTTGGTCTCCATCGCCTCGATCGCGGCGTCGAGCGCGACGATGAGGGCGCGCGCGTTGGGGTAGCGCTCGTCGGGGTCCTTCTCGAGCAGCCGCCGCACCACCGCCTCGAGCGCCGGCGGGACCTCGACGCCGGGCGTGCGGTCTGCGATCCGGAGCGGCACCGCCTTGCGCTGCTGCTCGAAGAGCGCCACCGGGTTCGTGGCGGCGAAGGGGTGCTTGCCGGCGAGCATCTCGTAGACGATGACGCCGAGCGCGTAGAGGTCGGCGCGCTTGTCGAGCGCGCGCATGCCGAGGGCGGTCTCGGGGGCCATGTAGGCGACGGTCCCGAACACCACGCCGGCCTGCGTCAGCGACCGGCGCGAGTCCTCGTCGGCGACCGAGAGGTGCTCGACCGGGACCTTGGCGAGCCCGAAGTCGATGAGCTGGATGTGGTCGTCGCCGGCGGGCCGATCGAGGACCATGACGTTGAGCGGCTTGAGATCGCGGTGGACGATGTCCATGTCGTGCGCCGCGTTCAGCGCCGCGGCGAGCTGGCGGGCGATGCGCGCCGCGCGCGCGGCCGGCACCGGCCCCCGATCGATGAGCGCGCGCAGCGTCTCGCCGCGGATGAACTCCTGCGCGAGGAACCACGAGCCGTCGGCGAGCTGATCGATCTCGTGCACCGCCGCGACGTTGGGGTGATAGATGTGCTGCCCCGCGACGGCCTCGCGCTCGAAGCGCGCGATGAGCTCGGGCAGGCCCTCGACGTCCGGGTGCAGCACCTTGAGGGCGACGTCCTCGCCGCTGGCGAGGCGCTTCGCCCGGTAGACGGCGGCGAGGCCGCCCATCGCCACGAGCTCCTCGATCCGGTAGCGCTCCTTGACGGTGTCTCCGACGCGCTTCGCGGCCTGCGCGCGCGCGGCGTCGCTGACCGAGCCGCCGGCGATCGGGGCTTCGGCGCTCACTCCGGGCGGCCTCCGGCGCGTCGCGCGCGTCCCATCCTCAAGAAGTAGCCCGACCCTGGGTCCCGGGCCAAGCGCTGGACGCAGCCCGGCCGTCAGGATCGCCGCCCGGGCCCGTCTCTCGGGGCAGCGGCGGCGAGCCCCCGAACGCCCCGAGGCGCGAGCCGCGGGCGCGGTGGCGAGCCGCCGCGAGATTTCATGCGCCCGGCCGAAGAGGCCCTACAAGCAACCGACAAGATGGTTCGATTCCATCCCGGTCCGCCCTGTGGACCGGAGGCCGTTGGCACGGCACCTCGCTGTTAACGAGATCACTCGAACGGCTTCCTCACTCGGGCGCATCTCTTCCCAGACACCGACGCCGCCGCCGGCGCGCGTCGGTCGGGCGCGCCGCCTCCGGCGCGCCGGGCCCGCGAGGGCCCCCTTGGGCGATCCCCGGTTCGGGTGGATCGCCTTCGGTCTTTTGTGCCCGCGCAGCACCCCAGGGCCGGCGAGAAATGGTGGGGGAGGCGATGGCCGCCGAAGCAGATCCGTGCCGGCGCCCGTCGCCTTCGTGCTCGCGAGGGCAGCTCGGCAGCACGTCGCGTAGAAGGGGAAGATGCGCTTGGCTTCGCTCGCTACGGTCCGGCGGCGGCCCGGCGCCTCGCCTCCGCATCCGCTCCTCGCGTGCGTGCTGGTCGCGGCGGCGACGTCGGGTTGCGTCGTCGCCGTGCCGCCGTCGCGGCTCGAGCTGGGGGGAGGACGCAGCGGCGGCCCCGCGCGCGCCCCCGACGGGTCGAGCTCCACCGTCGGCAGCGTTCGCGCCTCGGTGGCGCCGCTCCAAATCGACTCGCGATGGCGCGAGCGGAGCTTCGATTTCGGGCTCGGGTACATGTACGACCGCGACATGTCCGACGACCGAGGCGGCGGCCCGCCCGCGGTCTCGTTGCACGGCGCCTTCCTCGAGGCCGGCGGCCTCGTCGTCCTCGAGCGCAGCGGCAACATGGTCGTGAGCCTGGGTGCGCGCGGTCAAGGACGCGTCCTCGTCGATCCCGCGACCGATCGCGTCGGCCCCGGGATGGCGCTCCAGCTCTCGACCGAGATCGTGGGCTTCGCCGACGGCGCATGGGCTGCGTCCGGCGGGCGTGGGTTCGCCGCCGGCTACTCGCACGGCGAGGGCTCGATGGGGCTCTACGTCGAAGGGGCCTACGGCTCGCTCGATCGACAGGGCCTCTACAGCATGACCGGCGGCCTGGTGTGGCGGCTCCCCGCGACGATCGCCGTCGCGATCGGCTTCTGACGCCGCCGCGGCGACCGGGTGCCGCGAGCGGCGGCGCGCGCCGCCATCGTCGCTGCTCGCGTCCGCAAGCGAGCTCAGCGCCTCGGCCCGAGCTTGGGGGGACGGGGGCCCGTCCGCTTCGCGCCCGCGACCGGCACGTACGACAGCTCGCGCTGCGCATCCACGCAGCGGAGCAGCAGCCCGCCTCGGCTCATGTCGCCGCGCCCGACGAACTCGGAGGGAAACACGAGGCGCGGGCCGAGCGACGCGAGGAGCACGTCGAGGTACTTGCCGGTGGCGATGCTGCCGAGCAGCACGATCTCGCTCGGGGGCGCGAGATCGGCGAGGCCGCGGACGTCCCGAGCGAGCGGACCCTGGTAACGCGGGTCGTCCGCGGCGATGTCGACCTCTCCCCACGCGGCGAGCGTCGCGGCCGTGCATCGGGTGTCCGGCGAGACGAGCCCCTCGGCCGGGGTGATCACGAGGACGCCCGGCAGCCCCGTCGGGGGCCGCGCGAACGCGCGCGCGTAGGCGAGCTTGCCACGGAAGTAGAGCCCGCTCGCGAACGCCATCAGCTCTCCGAGCGGCGCGCCGCCCGGCGAGCGGAGCGCCGCCGCGAGCGGGAACCGGGCGCGTGGGTCGAGCAGCAGCTGCGCACGCTCGCCGCCGAGCTTGGCGGGAGAGAGGAGGAAGATCCGGCCCACGCCCGATCGTGACGCGCGATCGGCGCGGCGCGAGCGCCCCGCGCCGATCGCGCGAGCAGCGGCGATCGCTCGCCAAGCGATCGGCGCGCCGTGCTCCGGTCTTCCGTCGGCGATCGGCGCCGGGCGACCGCCGATGGCGTAGCGCAGGCTGACGGCGAGCGAGACGCCCCGAAGAGCAGCGCCGGAGGGATCCCCAGCCGCATCCGAATGAGCTCGAGCAAGACCACCTCCGTGGCAGCCTCGACAGCGGGGCGCCCACGGTCGGTTCCCCCGACGTGGTCCTTCGACCGCGGACGTGCAGCCGTTCGCGCCGGCGGTCGACCCGCGCGCCGGCGGTCGTCGGACCGCCGTGCTACGAGGGGGCGCGTGGCCGACATCGCCGAGCCCCTCGCGCAGCTCGAGCGCGCCATCCGCAGCCGCCGCCTCCCGCGCTGCGCCGGCTGCTGGCTCCCGCGCGCCCTCTGCATCTGCGCCGACCTCCCGCGGCTCGAAGTGCACACGCGCCTCGTCGTGGTGATGCACCGCCGCGAGGCGATCACGAGCAGCAACACCGGCCGCCTCGCGGTGCGCTGCCTGGCAGGCGCCACCCTGCGCATCCGCGGCGACCGCGCCGACGCCACGCCGCCCGCCCCCCGAGCCGCGGGCCGCCGGCTGGCCCTCTTCCCGAGCCCCGGCGCGCGTGCCCTCCACCCCGGCGACGCGGAGGGCGAGCCGCCGGTGCTCCTCGTTCCCGACGGAAGCTGGACGCAGGCCAAGAAGCTCCTCCGCCGCGACCCCGAGATCCGCGCCGCCGAGCCGGTCACGCTCCCGCTCCCGCTCCCGCCCAGCCGCTACTCCCTCCGCCGCCGCCAGCGCGAGGACGGCTTCTGCACCCTCGAAGCCATCGCCCACGCCCTCGGCCTCCTCGAGTCCCCCGCGATCGAAGCCGCCCTCCTCGCCACCCTCGACCGCTTCCTCACCCGCGCCCACCAAACCCGCACCTCCGGCGCCGCCCTCCCCCGCTGAGCGCCTCACTCTTCCGGGAGCGTCCGCCCGAAGCGAGCGCCGGAGGCGCGAGCGAAGCGTAAGCCCGGCTCCCCGCACGGGAGCCGAAGGCGACCGGTGGCGCCGCGAGGCTGACGAACAGGCGGGATTTGTCGGGCCTTGGGTCGCAACCGCGGTCGCTCACGCCGAAAATCGTGATCGATCCAAGAGTTCGACCTCCCGCCTCTGCGACACGGCACGCCGCTTCGGGGCGCCAAGTAACCCCGCCGTGGGCAATAGATGGGAAACGGGCAGGAGGGCTCGGGTAGGTAGGGTGAGCCCCGCGGACCCGGTTAGGACAGGAGTCCGTCGTCCAGCTGCTCGCGCGACCCGCGCGCGAAGGTCCTCCGCCCACGCGCTCTCAAGGACGAGCGCCATCGCCTTGGGCAGACTTCTCGGCCCAGGCGAGGTCGGCCTCGAGCGGCGCCGCGGCCTCGAGCGCCGCGCGGAGGGCGTTCATCAGGCCATCGTACGCCGGGCGCGCGCGACGCGTCGTCGACTCCCTAGAATGTCCGACCGACGGGCGAGGTTTGTTCGCGTTGCCATGCTCGCTCATGCGAGGATTCGAGGCCGATCGATGCGTGACTTCGACATCCGGCGGGAGCTTCGGGCCGACATTCTAGGGAGTCATCTCGAGGACCCGGAGACAGTCGTCGTGGACGAGCTGGGGCTGCTGAGGGGGTCCACCCGCGTCGACGTAGCGGTGATCAACGGCGAACTCCACGGGTACGAAATCAAGTCGGCCGAGGACACCCTGGCTCGTTTGGCTGGGCAGGCGAAAGCGTACTCGCAGGTCTTCGATCGTGTGACGCTCGTCGCCTCGGAGCGCCACGTTGCCCACGCGCTCGAGCTCGTCCCATCGTGGTGGGGGATCCTGGTAGCCTCCCCTGACCGCGAGCGCGTGCGACTTGCCGAGCTACGCGACGGGCACCGGAACGGCGATATCCGGCCGCGTGCAGTCGCCGAGTTCCTCTGGAAGGACGAGGCGCTCGCGATGCTCGCCACCCGCGGCGCGGCTCGCGGCTACGGCGGCCGCGCGCGCGGGGTGGTGTGGGATCGGATCTGCGAGGTCTACACCCTCGACGAGATCCGAAGCGAGGTGCGGGCCCGGCTCAAGCAGCGGCGGCCAACGCTCCGAGCTGCTCCGTCGTGAGCGTGAGGTGGTGGGTGGTCCCGTAGCGGCGCCAGGCCTCCAGGCTGCCCGCCGTGAGCTCGCCCTCGCTGCACGCCATCGCCGCCTCGCACCCCGTGCAGTGCGCGGGCTGCTTGTACTCGGGTGCCGTGACGACCCGCTTGGCGAGCGATCGGAACTGAGCGCCTCCGTGGTCCTTCACGCTGTTGCCCTTCACCACGAGCCAGTGATCCTCGTCCGTGTACCGGATCGCCGCCGCCGGCTTGATCTTCTTGGGGTCCAGTTCCTTGAGCGTGGGGTGCTGGATCGCGTAGTCACCGAACCGGAGCCGCGGGTGCTCTGCCGCGAGGGCGCGCCAGATCGGGAATTCGACCCGCTCGATCGTGGTGGTGCCGCCGGACTTTGCATCGACGCTCTGCGGGAAGGCCGAAGCGAGAAGCGTGACGGATCGCCACGCCTCGAGGTCGGGGGCCGCTGCCACCATGTGCCGGGCGACGGCCGCGGCTGCCTCGCGCGTCGAGATCCCCGCGAGCGGGCCGACGTCGAGCAGCAGGTCGATCCGGTCGCGCGGCGTGCCCGCGGCCGTGACGAATCGCGCCACCTCCGTCTTGAGGACGTCGCGACCGGAGTCGTCGACGCCGCCCATGTCTTCGGTGTTCACGCGCAGCGCGAGTCCTCGCTCGCCGGGGGGGGGGGCCGGGCGGGTGTTGGTATTGTGGCG
>CAYJPW010000014.1:0-2364 GCA_964372055.1 uncultured Polyangiaceae bacterium | reverse complement strand
GCGTCGGCGCCGTTGTTTTGGGTGTGCCCGGGCCGCGGTAGTCCTGGGTCGCGGGGGGCGAGCGCCGTCCTGATCTGCTTCTTGTCGCGGTGCAGCCCGACCACGGGCACCACGCTCACATCCTGCTTCGCCGCGAGCGCGAGCGCAGCGCCGTAGAGCGCAACGCCGTTCTCGATGCCGCCGAGCTTCGCGGAGTCGAGCATTACCCGCCCCGTGCCCCACGCTGCGACGAGCTGCTCGACGAAGTCGGCCGCGTAGTTCTGCTCGGCCTTCGGGGGCAGCATCTCGATCAGAGGCGTGATGCGCGGGCGCACCTCGCGGCGGAGGAGCTTCAGACCATCGCGCTCTCCGCGCTTCCACTTCAGAACCGACACGTAGTGAGGATCGATCTTCATCGCGTGCATCTCCTGGACGCGCGCAGCGATCGTTCCTCGACCCCATCGCTCTTGACCCGATGCGGCAGCTTCCGCTACCACGGGCGACGTACTCGCCAGTACCGTCGACCTTCGGGCCGATGAGCGGCGGGCTGGTGGTTCGCCGCCGGCTCGCCGTTTTCTTTTGGATAGACCCCGATCGGGGGGGATTACGAGTCTCTCCATTCTCGGCCCGGGTCAAGGCGCGGACGTGCACGGAGGTGTAGTGGACCGATCTACTGAGTAGATCGTGCTGTTCTCCCCAAGGCTTCTCCACAGGCCATCCGCGGGAGTATTGGGGCCGCGCTGCGAATGCACGGCGGCGAGGCCGCGTCTACGTGCGCAGGCGTTCCACCTGAGCACGGCGATGCCTGCGCACGTGACGGGCGTTCCCGTCGGCGCAGCCACCGCGGACCCACTTCGGCAGGGCCGCCGTGCTCGCGACCCTCCGAGGCCGAGTCGATCATCGAGGTGGCGGTCTCGATCGCCCACGAGGCCCGGCACATCCGGTTGCTCCCGAACGGGCGGCACCGGTGCGTGCCTCACATGTGCTCCGATGCCGGATGCTCGGCCGCGTTCGAGCGCATGCTCGACCCCGTCTACGCGCGCGACGAGGAGGTCCGAGCGATGCTCTGCGATGGCTTGGAGCTAGAGGCCGAGATCCAAGCAGCCCGGTTGTCGCAGCGGAAACAGGACCGGCAGATGGCCCACCTCTACGGTCCCTCGCCAGCGTTCCTCGCGCGGACCGGCGCTTCGGTGTACCAGGGTTCCCCGGCGGCGAGCTGCCCGGCGCTGAGGTCGGGGCGTTCCGCGCGTGCAGGGGTCAGGAGAGCCGCTCGCACCGCGGGCTTCGGCTCGTGGCTAGCGTGCAGCCGGCGAGGTTGAGGACGCAGCGAGTAGACGGCTGCCTTCGTCGGTCGCCCGCGTGCAGGTGGAAGCCGAAGGCGCCTCTCTGCCGAGTTTCCGACCGGGGAGTACGCGGAGCTGAAGGAGCGGAGTGACAGGGATCACGATGGGAAGCTGCAGCGGCCCCTTGGAACCTCAAGGAGGCTATGGAGGAGGTCGGCGCGGACTACCTCCGCTTCGTTTTCTGCTCGCGCGCACCGAGCCGCCCCGCCGGCTGGAAAGCGGGGACCCAAGGAGCCTCCCACGATGAACACGGGCGACCGGAATAACTACAAGGTCGAGCACCCCGAGGTCGGAAGGGGCGGGTACGCCATCGTCTACCGCGCGACGCACAAAGCGACGGGGGCCGTGGTCGCCTTCAAGCGGACGATCGAGGACGACGAGGAGTCGCTCGGGCGGTTGCGGCGGGAGATCCAGGAACAGGGCAGGTTGGACCACCCGCACATCATGCCGATCCTCGACCAGTGCGAGCACGGCCACTGGTTCACGATGCCGCTCGCCGAAGGCGATCTCGAGAAGCTCCGCCCCCGCCTCACGGAGGACGATCTCCTGACCGCGCTCGACCAGGTCGCCGAGGGCCTTGCCGCCGCGCACGATCGCGGTCTTCTCCACCGCGACGTGACGCCGCGGAACATCATGGCGCTCGCGGACGACGAGCTCGGTCGAACGTGGGTGCTCGGAGACTGGGGCCTCGTCCGGCGGCCGCGCGGCAAGACCACCGTGCACCGGACCCAGGCCAAGCACCCCTTCGGCACCGACGGGTTCGCCGCCCCCGAGATGTACGACGATGCGCACGCGGCCACCTCGGCCTCCGACGTCTACAGCCTCGGCCGGGTCGCGGCCTGGGCCGTGACGGGCCAGTGGCCGAAGCCGAACGTGCCGCTCGAGCCCGAAGGCCGCTGGCGCAACCTCGTCCGCCGGACGACGCAGATGGATCCCGCCCGACGGGTGCAGACCATGGCGGAGTTCCGCGAGCTGCTCGACGAGATCCGTGAGCAGCGCCAGGAACATGGAGGCCCCCTGGTGCCATCCTGAGCGCGTTCTT
>CAYJPW010000013.1:61501-100253 GCA_964372055.1 uncultured Polyangiaceae bacterium | reverse complement strand
CCTTGGTCCTGCGCCGAGCCGCCGTCGGCGCCGCAGGCCACGAGCGCGGCCGCAAGCACGGACGCGAGGAGCGCGGTCGCGCCGCGCGGGGAGAGCCTCGTCTTCGCCAGGTCGTTCATCATCGCGGCGGCACCTTACGGCGGCCGCGCCGCGCCGCTCAACGCGCGAGACCACGGAACCACGTGGCGCGTGCCCGCGATCACGCCTCGGCGTCGCGCGCGGTGAGCGACGTCACCCCGGCGCGCGCGAGCTCGGCGGCGCGAGGCCGTCGCGCGCCGCCTGCTCGGCTCGCTCGGCGGCGCCGAGGTAGACCTTCGCCACCTCGGCCTCGTCGAGCAAGCCGATCACCTTGCCCGCGGCGTCGAGGATCGGCAGGGCGCGGAGGCCGTTCGAGACCAGCACCTCGGACGCCCGCCTCAGGTCGTCGTCGAGGCCGGCGCTCACCGGCGGCAGCATCACGTCCGCCGCGAGCGCCCAGGCGGCGTCGTCCCGCTCGGTCGCGAGGACGCTCAGCGCCTCGGAGGTCACGATGCCCAGCATCCTGCCGGTCGCGTCCACGACCGGGAAGACCTCCTGCCCGGCGCCGTCGGCGAGCTCGCGGAGCATCTCGGTCGTCGGGGTGCGGAGCGAGAAGCTCACGAACGCCTTGGCACGGGGCACCAGGTCCGCGACCCGCACCGCCTTGAGCACGTCGAGCAGCAGCGCGTCGCGGTGCACCGGCGACTCGCGCTGCGTCTGGGCCTGCGCGTCGTAGAGCGTCCTGTGCCGCAGGACGACGAAGGCGAGGCCTTCGGCGAGCATGAGCGGCACGAGGAGGTCGTAGCTGCCGGCGAGCTCGCACACGAGCACCAGCGCGCTCAGCGGGACGTGCGCGATCCCGCCGTAGAACGCGCCCATGCCTACCAGCGCGAAGGCGCCGGCGTCGATGCGCCACGTGGGCAGGAGGAGCGCGGCCGCACGCCCGAACGCTCCGCCGAAGAGCCCGCCCAGCGCCAGCGACGGCGCGAAGTCGCCCGCGCTCCCGCCGCTGCCGATGGTGAGCGACGAGGTGACGAGCTTGGCGCCGCACAGGAGCAGGAGGAGCTGCACGCCGCCCCAGCCGTCAGGCAGCCACGCCGAGCCCGAGATCGCCATCTGCACGGCGCCGTAGCCGCCGCCGAGCAGGCCGAGGCCCTGGCCGGGCTGGTGGATGCGCGCGCCGAGATACCAGACCAGCGGCGTGGCGACGGCGCCGAGCGCGAGCCCGCCGAGCGCGGGGCGGGCCCACGCCGGCACCGGCAGGCGCGCCGACGTCCGCTGCACGGCGCGCAAGATGTCGACGAAGACGGTGGCCAGCGCGGCGACGAGCACCGCGAGCAGCGCGTAGAGCGGCAGGTGCGAGGGGCTGAACGGGTAGCGGTTGGGCTGCGCGAACAGCGTGCTCTCGCCGTAGATCGAGATGACCACCGAGTACGAGACGACGCTGGCGAAGACGGAGGGAACGAGCGCGTCGGACTCGAAGCCGTCGCGGTAGAGCACCTCGACCGCGAGCAGCGCGGCGCCGAGCGGGGTGCGGAACACCGCCGAGATCCCGGCGGCCACGCCGGCGACGAGGAGGATGCGCCGCTCGCGCGCGCTCACCCGCAGGCCGCGCGCCACCAGCGACCCGAGCGCGCCGCCGATCTGCATCGTCGGCCCCTCGCGGCCGCCGGAGCCGCCCGACGCGAGGGTGAAGATCGAAGCGAGCGCCTTCACCCAGAGCACGCGCCGGCGGATGACGCCGCCCTTGTGGTGGAAGGCCTCGATCATGGCGTCGCCGCCGCCGCCGCGCGCCTCGGGCGCCATCCGGGTGACGAGGCCGCAGGCGAGACCGCCCAGCGCGGGGAGCAAGAGGAGGAGCCAGGGCCGGAAGACGCGCGGCCCCTCGCTGGCGGCGAACGTCTCGCCGTGGGCGCGCAGCGGCAGGTACCCGGCGAGGTCCTCGAGCACGAAGCGCTGCGCGTACTCGAGCGCGCCGAAGAACGCGGCGCCCATCAGCCCGGCCGCCGCGCCCACCAGCGCCGCGTGCAGGAGCATCCGGCCGACGATGCGGAGGTCGAGCGGCGTCGATTCGGCGAAGACGATGGGCAGGAGCGAGCGGTTCCGCGCCTCCCAGAACGCCCGCAGTCTCGTGAGGAGCTTGCGCATCCGCCCGCCGCGGTCCTCCCACGCCTGCCGGCGGGCGTCGAGGCTCGGCCGGCCCCGTCCCGTCGCGGGCGAGCGCGCGGCGCCGCGGCGACGGGGCGGCATGGGAGCGCCGCGGGGGGCTCGTCCGCGCGGCGATCTCGCGCCCGCGTCGCCCCGGTTGCGCTCCGCCGGCCCAGGCCGGACCATCCGCTCATGAGCGTCGCACGCAGCACCCCGCGCACCGGGAGAAGGGCCGGCCCGGGGCCGGGCGGGCGCCTCGTCGAGGCGCGTGAGACGTTGCGCGCCAGGAGCGACGGCTCGTTTCGCCTGGTCGTCGTGGCCGACACGCACGGGCACCCGCACCCCGCGGCCGCCGAGCGCATCGCCGCCGAGCGCCCCGACGCGATCCTCCACGCCGGTGACATCGGCGATCTCGCCGTGCTCGACGCGCTCCGCGAGCTCGGCCCGGTCGTGGCGGTGCGCGGCAACATCGACGTCCGCGCGCGCGATCTGCCCGACGCCGTGATCGTCGACGTCGAGCACGAGGAGCGGACGATCCTGCGGATGCTCCTCGTCCATATCGCGGTGTACGGGCCCAAGCTGCGCGCCGACGCCGCGAGGCTCGCGCGTGACCGCGGCGCGTCGCTGGTCGTCTGCGGCCACTCCCACGTGCCCTTCATCGGGCGCGATCGCGGCATCGTGGTCCTCAACGCCGGCTCGATCGGCCCGCGGCGCTTCCAGCTCCCGATCGTCTTCGGGGTGGTCGAGCTCGGCCCCGGCGGTCTCCGGCTCCACCACGTCGACTGCGAGACCGGCGAGCGCTGGGAGCCGCCCCGCTGACTACCGCCGCGCGCTCTCCGGCGCGGCGCCGCCCGGCCTCTCGCCGATCAGGATCACGTTCGAGAACGGCGTCTTGCCCCACGCCGGTCGGATCTCGCAGCGGATGCCGTCGGCCTCGAGCATCTCGGCGATCTCGCGCGTGGGGCGGAAGCGCACGCGCTCGCCGCGGTTGAAGCGGAGCGCCGTGAAGAGGCGCTCCTCCAGCAGGGTCATCTTGCTGCGCCAGCCGCGCTCGGTGTCGGCCTCGCGCACCACGATCCGTCCGCCGGGCCGGACCGCCTTGGCGGCGCGACGGACGATGTCGTCCTGCTCCTCGATCGTGAAGTAGTGGAGCAGGTCGATGAGCAGGACCGTGTCGGCCGCGTCGAAGGGCGCCGTCCGCGCGTCGCCCTGGGTGAACTCGGCGTCGATCCTCGGCGCGGCGGCGGCGGCGAGCTTCGCGTCGTCGATCTTCGCCTCGTCCCAGTCGACCCCGCGCCCGCGGGTGGCGCGCCCGAGCTCCACCAGCAGGATGGGGAGCTGGCCGCGCCCGGTGCCGACGTCGAGCACCTCGCCGAGCACGCCGGGCGCGTCGCCGGCGATGTCGGCGATGAGCCGCGCGACCGGGTCGCTGATGAGCTTCACCCGCACGTAGTGGAAGCGCGTCCGCTGCGCCGGCGTCGAGTCGGCCGGGGGCGCGTAGCGCGCGGCGACGCGCTCGACGGCCTGGATCCAGGGAGGAGCGTCGTCGGGCAGGACGTACGGCTCGACGTGGCGCCGGGCGCCCGGGAAGAGCGCGCGCTTGAGCCCGAGCGTGCCGTACATGACCACGCCCCCCACCAGCGCGAGCCCGAGCCCGATGACCGGCGCGCCGAGGAAGGTGTCGCCGGCGATCCCGACCGCGCCGCTCGCGCGCTGCATCTCGACGTCGAACCGGACGACCTCGCCGGTGCGCACGTAGTGCCCGACCGACGCCTCGGCCGTCAGCAGGAACGGGGCGAAGAAGGGGTTCGACACGTTCGACGCCACCCAGCAGAGCGCGGCGTCGAGCCGGAACCAGACGCACAGGAAGAGGACGATGGGCGTGTGGCAGCCGAAGATCGGCTGCGACCCCACGAAGAGCCCGATCGCGACCGCGGCCGCCGCGCGGGCGGGGGAGGTCTCGCCGCCTCGGAGCTCGCGCCAGGCACGGCGCAGCTCCTCGCGGAACAGGGAGAAACGTCGGGCCAAGGGAGCGCTAGGAGGTCTCGGGCTCCGGGATCGCGGGCGAGCCGGGCGGGACCGAGGCCGGCAGCGGCGGCGGGGTGGAGCGCGGCCGCGGCGGGGCGGCGCCGGCGTGCTCGTCGTCGGGGTGGGAGAGATCGCGCGCCTCGAGCGGGAGCGGGGGCGGAGCCTTCGACGCCCGCTGCCTGCGCTGCGCCTCGACCATGCGCAGGTACATCTTGGCGTTCTTGTTCTCGGGATCGATCGCGAGCGCCTCGCGCCACTCTCCGATCGCCTGATCGATGCTGCCGAGCGAGAGCAAGGTCACGCCGAGGAGGACGCGCGCGAGGACGTAGCGCGGGTTGGCGTCGCGGGCCGCGGCGTAGTGCACCCGCGCGAGGGCGAGGTTGTTCGCGTCGCGGTAGAGGCTCCCGAGGCGCGTGTGCAGATCGGCGAACTTGGGGCAGAGCTCGACCGCCTTCTTGAGCTGCTCGATCGCGTCGGCGCTGCTGCCGGCGTCGATGTACGCCTGCGCCAGGTCGGCGTGCATGTTGGCGATCTTGCCACGCGCGAACGGGTCGATCGCGAGGCCGTCGCCCTCTTCGCGCCGGATGCGCCCATAGACCTGGCGCGCGGCGTCGTATTTGCCGAGATCGTTGTAGGTGACGGCGAGGTTGAGCAGCGCCTCGGTGTAGTTCGGGTTCAGCTCCACCGCCCGCTCGAAGTGCTGCTCGGCGGCCACGAAGTCGCCGCGCTCGTGGAGGATGACCGCGAGCATGTTGTAGACGTCGGCGTACCGGTCGGTCTTGTCGAGGACCTCGCGGAGCACGTGCTCGGCGCGCTCGTACTCGCGCCGGTCGTAGTGCTCCCGCCCGAGGATGAGGAGCTGCTTCAGGCGGTCGTCCATGGCGCCGCCTAGAGTAGTCGATCGCGCCCGCGCTTCGTGTCTGGATCCGAGGTCGTGGCCGGCCCGATGCCGCGGCGCCTCGACCCCCCGGAGTCACCGCTCGGGACGTGGCGCTCGGGGCTCGCCGGTGCGCCCCAGCACCCGCGCGGGCCGGGCGGCGCGGCACCCAGGGTTGCCGCCTGGTCCGGCTCCTGGTACGCCCGCCCAGCCGTGGCGGATGTCGTCGTACCCGATCCGCGCCGGAGCGCAGGTCAGCCTCTCGACCCTGGTCTCGACCAGGACCGGGAGCCGGGCGACGTCCCGATCGAGGAGCTCTCGGTCGAGCCGCCCCCGGTCGACGGCGATCCGGGCGCGCCCGAGCGCCGGATTCCGTCCCCGATCCCTCCGAGCGCGCGCGGGCTGCCGCTCGCCGGCGACGTCGCGATCCGGCCCGCCCCCGCCCTCGCCCGGGCCGCGATCCCGCACCGCGGCCGCGACGCGGGGCCCGCGGCACCACGCGGCGGGGCCGGCGGCCTCGGCGGATCGACGCCGCCGCCGAGCTCCGCGGGCGGCGTGCTCCCGGCCGATCCCGCCCTGGGGATCGCCCTGGCGCGGGCGCGTTCGGCGGCCCAGCTCTCGCCGAAGATGACGGCGATCTTCGGGGGCCTGTTCGGGCTCGCGACGGTCACCTCCATCGTCGCGCTGCTCATCCAGGTCGTCCCGCCGCGCGACGACCGCGCGGTAATCGCCAGCACCTCGGCGGCGCCGAGCGCGTCGAGCGAGGCCGCGCCCATCCCCACGAGCTTCGAGCACAAGAAGAAGCAGCGCACGCCGGTGCCGGGGCCGTGGCGCCTCTCCGAGCTCGCCAAGGATCCGAGCGCGACGCTCGCGTCGGCGACCATCGACCGCCGCTCCTTCGTCGACGCGCTGGCCGAGAAGGGCGTCCCCAAGGCCCAGGCCTACCGGATCATGAAGGCCTTCGAGGGCACGCGGAAGTTCGACAAGTGCGGCCGCAAGGACAAGTTCTCGGTCGCGATGGACCGCACCTCGCGCCGGGTGAAGGCCTTCGAGTACGAGGTGTCCCCGAGCGAGATCTACCAGGCCCGCGAGGGCAAGGAGGGCCTGCTCGAGGGCGCGCGCCTCGATCTCAAGATCGCCGAGGAGGAGGTCGTCTCGGCGTTCTATGTCGGCTCCGATCGGGTGGTCTCGTACCAGTTCGCCGGGCTCGAGGACGGGATCCTCGCGACGATCGACGAGGCGCTCAACGGGCGCATGTCGAGCGAGAGCTTCGAGGAGGGCGCCACGGTCCGCTTCATCGCGGTCGAGGAGACGGCGCTCGGGATGTTCTCCCGCTACAAGAGCATCGTCGCCCTCGAGTACCGCCCGCCCGATCCGGCGGCGAAGCCGGTGCGCGTCTACTCGTTCAAGGGCGCCGAGTCGCGCGGGTACTTCGACGAGCGCGGCCGCCAGCCCTACGCCGGCGGCTGGCGCTCGCCGATCCCCGGCGCCCCGGTGACGTCGCGCTTCAACCCCAAGCGCATGCACCCGGTGCTGCACAAGGTCATGCCCCACACGGGGACCGACTTCGGCGCGCCGATGGGCACGCCGGTCTACGCCGCCTACAAGGGCGTCGTCGAGAGCGTCGGCCCCGCCGGTCCCGCGGGCAACCTGGTGATGATCACGCACCCGAACGGCGTCTCCACCGGCTACGCCCACCTCTCGCGCTTCGCGCCCGGCATCAAGCACGGCGATCCGATCGGCGTCCACCAGCTCGTCGGCTACGTGGGCTCGACGGGGCGATCGACGGGGCCGCACCTCCACTTCATCGCCAAGAAGGACGGGAAGTTCTTCGACGCCGAGACGCTTCAGCTCGACGGCGAGCGCGTCCTGCCCGCGGTCGATCGCGCGGCCTTCCTCGCGGCGAAGGCGGATCTCGACAAGCGCCTCGACGCCATCCCGCTGCCCGAGCCGCCGCCCGAGCGGCCGAAGCCGGTCGGGGCGGGCGCGGGCTCGGCCTCGGCGGAGCCTGCGGCGGGCGGGTCGCGGCCGGCCGCGCAGGTGCCCGGCGCCGGCGGCCCGGTCGAGGACATCGACGGCGGCATCCACCCATCGTCGATGATCGAGGACGACAGCGAGGACGACGGCGAGCAGGGCACGCCCATCCAGGGCGCGCCGCTCGGCCCGAGCGCGGCGCCGAACGCCCCGCCGGCTCCGTCGCCCGGCAAGCAGGATCCTGCCGAGGAAGACGACGGCGAGAACGAGTAGCGAGCGCGCGCGCTCACTTGAACGCGAGGATCGCGCGGGCCTTCGCGAACCGCGCCACGATCCCGACGAGCCCCGGCTGAAGCGCGAGATCCTCGAGGATTCGCAGCGCTTCATCCCGATCGCTCAGCGGGAACGCCGCTCGCGCCTCGGGTCCCTTCGCGATCCGGCCAGCGCGCTCACGCGCCGGCGCGAACGGCGACGAACAGCGCGGCGCAGAGCCCGGCGGCGATCCCCGCCATCACCGCGACGCCGTCGACGAAGTACGGGAACGCGCAGAGGAGGATCCCGACGCCCATGTGAGGCACGCGCGCCTGGCGCTTGCCGTAGACCAGGAGGACGAAGCCGATCGAGCTGATCACGAACGAGACGATCAGCGATGTTCCAGGGTCGTTCATGGCGGGCGCTGAAGGGAGGGTAGCCCCGCGCCGGCAACCGCGCTCGCCGCCGCCTTATTCTCTTCCGTCCCGGGAAATCAGCCTTTGGGCTTGGGCGGGGGCGGCATCCCGGCGAGCACCTCGGGCGGCATGCTGAACTGGCCGGTGCGCGTGCGCAGCCGCTCGACACCCGCCGACATGCCCTGGAGGCGCACGGCGTTCTTCA
This sequence comes from uncultured Polyangiaceae bacterium, assembly GCA_964372055.1. Classification (GTDB taxonomy): domain Bacteria; phylum Myxococcota_A; class Polyangia; order Polyangiales; family Polyangiaceae; genus CAYJPW01. The sequence continues at coordinate 92,335 of CAYJPW010000013.1, read as the reverse complement.
CCGCCTGGCGGAGGCGAGCCGGATCGAACGGCTTGGGCACGAGCGTGCCCAGCGCCGTGAGCCGCCCCGCCTCGCTCGGCTCGCCCTGCGCGGCGAGGAGCACGAGGCGCACCGAGGGTTGGACGCCGCGGAGCTCGGCGGCGACCTCCTCGGGCGTGTGGGACTCGAGCTCGGCGTCGACGATGGCCACCTGCGGCGCCCGGCGCGCGGCGATCTTGAGCCCGAGCTCGAGCGATCGCGCCCCCACCACGGCGAACTCCGAGCCCAACGCCTGCGTGACCCCGTTGTGAACTTCGGGATCCGGATGGATCAGGAGCACCGCGACAGTCGACTCGTCCATGTCGGCCTCAGAATCGTACCCGCACCCCGCCCCCCGCGCCGCCGATCCATCCATGGACCGTGGGCCCGCCGCCGACCTTGGCCGGCTTCGCCGTCCCGCCACCCAGGAGTAGCAGAACCGCGCCGACGCCGCCGGCCGCGATCCCGGCGCCGCCCAGGATGTCGCCGACCAGCATCTTGGTCCGGGCGCCGTCGGCCTCCGGCCCGTCGCTCGTGGGCGCGTCCGACGCTTCGCCGACGCCGATCATCCCCACGATCACGCCGGCCGCGAGCGCCGCGGCGCCGCCGCCGATGAGCGCGAACGGGAGCGTCCGGTCGGGGGCGGCGACGACGGCCGCCTGGTCGTGCGCGGGCTTGGGGCCCTGCGGGAGCGGCGTCGTCGGGGCGGCGCCGTGCTCCTCGGGTGCGGCCTCGAGCGTCAGGGCCACCGTGGCGCGCCCTCCCTCGGCGAGCATCGCCACCGAGCGGCTCGGCTTGAAGCCCTTCGCCGTCGCGGTGACCTCGTGCGCGCCCGGGTTCACGAGGCGGGGGCGATCGAGGGCGAGCGAGGGGACCACCTGGCCGTCGACCCTCACCACGAGGCCGGGGGCCGTGGCGGGCGTGATCGCGATCTCGATTCGAGCGACCTTCTTCTCGAGGCTGGCGACCGACTCCTTGGCGGGCGCGATCCACGGCTCGGTCGCCGGCGTGGGCGGCTCGGCGAGGAAGGCGCGGTAGCTCTCGAGCGCGTCGACGAAGCGCCCGGTGTGCTCCTCCGCCACCCCGAGGCTGTAGAGGGTGATCGCCGCGCGTTTGAGCGCGAGCGATCGCTCGTACCGGTCGCGCGCCTCGTCCCACTTGCCCTCCTGGACGAGGCGCGAGCCCTCCTTGAAGAGATCGCGCGCGGCGGCCACGTCGGCCGAACTCTGGGCGCGCGCGGCGCCCGGCGCGCCGGTGAGCCCGAGCGCCGCCGCGAGGGCGAGCGGGCGAGCGAGGCGAGCGAGGTGACCATGCGTGCTGCTTCGAAGGGTCGCGCTCACGGCTTGTACCTTTCGCCTGCGGCGTCGAGGGCGCCGTTGTGGAGGCCGCTCCAGAGCACCATCTCGCCGCCGGTCCACACCGCCACGCCGAACTCGTGCTCCTTCGTCGAGGGCCAAGGGGGCACGTCGGTCCACGCGCCGGGCGCCGGGAGCGGGGCGTAGCGCTTGTCGCCGCTGACGACGAGCGAGCCACCCATGTCGACGCCGCCCAGCACCAGCGCCAGCGTTCCGGACCATGCGGTCCAGCCGCTGCGCCGCGCCGGCGCGGCGCGCTTCGCCGGCGAGTTGTTGACGTTGATCGCCGACCAGCTGTCGCTGCCCGGATCGTAGATCGCCCCGGTCTTGAGCGGCGAGCCGTTGGCGTCGCTGCCGCCCCACACCATGAAGCCGGCCCCGGTCCAGACCGCGAACGCGTCGTAGCGCGCGCTCGGCGCGCCGCTCGACGGGAGCGTGCGCCAGGTGTCGGTCACCGGGTTGTACCCGTACGCCTCGGCGGTCGCCCCCGAGCCGTTGATCCGGCCGCCGAAGAGGAAGAGCTCGGTCCCCGACCACGCGTAGGCGAGCCCGCTGCGCGCCGACGGGGCGCCGTTCGAGGCGATCGGTCCCCAGGTGTTCGCGATCGCGTCGTAGACGCCGCCTCCGGGGGCGGGGTTGTTGTTGAGCTCGCCCCCCCACACCACCATCTTGGTGCCGGTCCAGATCGTGATCGGCGCTCGCCGCGCCGAGGGGGCGTTCTGCTGCGGGAGCGAATCCCAGCTGTTCGTCGCCGGCGTGAAGAGGCCGCCGGTCGCGACGCCCGAGTTCGAGGCGGAGGGACCGCCGCCCCAGACGATGACCTTCCCGCCCGTCCAGACGGCGCCGGCGAGCACGCGCGCCGTCGGGGCGTTGACGCTGGTGATCGTGGCCCAGCTGTTGGTCGCCGGGCTGTACGTGCCCCCGTCGTTCTGGTCCTTCACCGCGTCGCGGCCGCCCCAGATCCAGACGCGGTCGCCGGCCCACACCGCCGCGGCCTTCTGTCGCGGCGTGAGCGCGCCCGCCTGCGCCAGCGTGACCCACGGGGGCGTGCACGCCCCCGCCTGGCAGGTCCGTCCGTTGAGGCACGCGTTGCCGCAGGCGCCGCAGTTCTGCGGGTCGGTCGCGAGCGTGACGCACTGCCCGCCGCACGCCACCTCGCTGCCGGAGCAGCTCGTGATGCAGACGTTGCCGGAGCAGATCTTGCCGCCGGTGCAGTCGCTCGTCGAGCAGCACTGGTAGCAGGCGAGCTGGCCGCAGCAGAGCGTCCCCGCCGAGCACCCGGTGCTCGAGCACGACATGCCGTCGGCGGCGCAGGTGTTGCCCGTGCAGCCGTTGCCGTCCTCGCAGTCGGCGTTGCCGCAGCAAACGCGGCAGGCGGCGCCGCAGTCCTTGGGCGTGGCGGCCGCGCAGGTGCACGCCGACCCGACGCAGACCGCGCCGGGCTTGCAGGTCGTGCCGCAGGCGCCGCAGCTCGTGGCGCTCGAGGTGGTGTCGGTCTCGCAGCCGGCCGAGCCGTTGCAGTCGCCCCAGCCGGCGGCGCACACCTTGACGCCGCCCTGGCAGACCTGGTGCGGCCCCACCGGGTCGCCGCAGGCGCCGCAGTTGGCCGGGTCGGTCGAGAGATCGACGCAGGCGCCGCTGCAGAGCGTGAGCCCGCCGGAGCAGCCCGCGACGCAGGAAATCCCATCGCACGCCGCGGTCGGCGACTGGCAGGTGACGCCGCACGCGCCGCACGAGGTCGGGCTCGACTTCGCGCTCTCGCAGCCGGCGGTCGCGTTGCAGTCGAGGTGGGTCGGGTCGCACTCGCAGCCCACCGCGCCGCACACCATGTTGGGGCCGCAAGCCGTGTTGCAGCTCTTGCACGTCGCCACGCTGGAGAGGGAGGCTTCGCAGCCGTCCTGGCTCTGGCCGTTGCAGTCGGCGTAGCCGGCAGCGCAGGCGCACGCGCCGCCCACGCACGCCTGGTTCGGGCCGCAAGGCTGGTTGCAGCCGCCGCAGTTCTGCGCGTCGGTCAGCGGGTTGGCCTCGCAGCCGTTCGCCAACACGCCGTCGCAGTTCAGCTGTCCCGCGGGGCACTGGCACGTGGCCGAAGCGCAGGTGGCGCCGGCGGGGCAGGCGAGGTTGCAGCCGCCGCAGTTCTGCGGATCGGTCTGGGGGTCGGACTCGCAGCCGTCGCCGGGGCTCTGGTTGCAGTCGAGCTTGCCCAGGATACAGGTCGTGGTGCACTGCCCCGCGGCGCACGTCGTCCCGGGGCAGGCGATCCCGCAGCCGCCGCAGTTCAGCGGATCGGTCTGCGTGTCGACGCACTGGCCGCCGCACGCGGTGAGCGATGCGGGCACGCACGGGTTGATGCAGGAGCCGCCGGAGCAGATCTGCCCCATCGGGCACTGGCTGTTCTGGCAGCACTCGGCGCAGGCCTGGCCGCCGCAGCAGTGGGCCATGTCGCACGCGGGCGCGAACGAGCAGCTCATGCCGTCCGGCGCGCAGGAGTTGTCGGTGCAGCCGTCGTTGTCGTGGCAGTCGGCGCTGCTGCAGCACACCTTGCACGCGCCGCCGCAGTCGTTCGGGGTGGCCAGGTTGCAGGAGCAGCCGCCCGCCACGCAGCTCGCGCCCGGCTTGCAGGCGAGCCCGCAGCCGCCGCAGTTCAGCGCGTCGCCGAGGGTCGGCGTCTCGCAGCCGGGCGCCCCGCTGCAGTCGTCGAACCCGGCGTCGCAGACGGGCTGCCCGCCGACGCACGACGCGTGCGGGCCGACGTCGACGCCGCAGCCGCCGCAGTGGAGGGGCGAGATGGCGAGGTCGACGCACGAGCCGCCGCATTGCGCGAGCCCGGGCGCGCAGGCCGAGACGCAGGAGACGCCGTCGCAGACGTCGGGCGCGGTGCAGGTCGTGCTGCACATCCCGCACGACGAGGTCTCGAAGATCGATGCCTCGCAGCCGGTGGCCGGCTGCTGGTCGCAGTCGAGGAACCCGGGCACGCACTCGCAGCTCGCGCTGCCGATGCACTCCTGGTGGTCGCCGCAGGCCGCGTCGCACGCGCCGCAGTCGGTGACGGTGGAGAGCGCCCTCTCGCACCCATCCATCGGGTCGCCGTTGCAGTCGTCGAACCCGGGCGCGCAGGCGCAGCCGCCGGCGACGCAGTTCTGGTTGACGCCGCAGAGGATCCCGCAGCTGCCGCAGTTCTGCGCGTCGGTCTGGAGGGCGACCTCGCACCCGTTCACCGGGTTGGCGTCGCAGTCGCGGTAGCCGGCGGGGCAGACGCACTCGCCCGCGGTGCAGAGCTCGTCGACCGCGCAGGTCACGTCGCAGCTGCCGCAGTGCGCGGGGTCGGTCTGCAGGTTCACCTCGCAGCCGTTGGTGACGATGTTCTGATCGCAGTCCTCGAAGCCGAGCAGGCAGTCGCCGGTGCACTCCTTGCCGGAGCACGCCGTCCCCGGACAGACGTTCCCGCAGCCGCCGCAGTTCTCGTGGTCGAAGACGATGTCGGCGCACGCGCCGCCGCAGCACGCCTCGGTGCCCTGCGTGCAGGCGTTGCCGCAGGCGCCGCAGTGCTCGTCGCTGCCGAGATCGACGCAGACGCCGTCGCAGCACGCCTCGGGCGCGCACGCGCCCGCGCAGGGATCGCCGCCGCCGCTGCCGCCCTGCCCCCCGCCGCCACCCGCGCCGGTGCCGGTGGTCGTCGCGCCCGACGAGCTCGACTCCGAGGGCTTGTCCGAGAGCTCGGCCTCGCCGAGGAGCGTGCAGCCACCCAGCCACAGCGCCGCGAGGGCGAACAGGATGACCCAGAGACGGTCGGTCGACCGCCCGCGCTCGTCACCTGGCATGTTGAACCGTTCTGCGGGGAGCTCGCTCAGAAGTTCGGATCGTCGGGCACCCTACCTGGTTGCGCCGTCGTCGCTGCGGGCGCCGAGGTGGGTCGTGGGGGAACGGGGAGCTTGGCGGTCTTCGGGGCGCCCGGCGGGTGGGCGTTGCCCGGGTGGGGCGCGGGCGCCGAAGCCGCCGGTGTCGTATCGGGAGGAGCCGACGCCGCGCTCGCCGTCGGCTCGGCGGTGGGGCCTGCGGTCGCCGGCGCTGCGACGCCTGCCGAGGGGGCGCTCGTCGGCTCGGCGCGCGTGACCGCCGCGCTCGGAGCGGACGCGCCGTCGGCCGCCGGGGCCGGCGACCGGGTCGCGAGCGCGACGGCCACGGCCGCGACGAGCACGACGACGAGGGCGGCGCCGATCCACACGAGGCGGCCTCGCGCACCGATCGCGGGTGCGGCGGCCGGCGTCGGCGGCGCGGCGGCTGGGCTCGGCGGCGCGACGGCCTCCTCCACCGGCGCCGGCTCACCCGGCGCCGGCGTGGAGGTGCGCTCCACCCCCGGCGTCGCGAACGCGGGCGATGGAGGCGCGAGCGTGGCCACGTCGGCGCGCCGCAGGGAAGGCGGCGTGAGCACGCCGATGTCGGGCAGGCTCAGGCGGTCGCCGACCAGCGAGGGGTTGGAAGCCATGCGCGCCGCGTCGACCAGCCAGTGCGCGGCGAGCGATCCCCCGGCGACGTCGGTGACGATGCCGCGGTCGATGGCCCAGTTGGCGAGCGCCACGCCGATCTCGCGCATCGTTTGCCAGCGCTGGGCGGACTTCTTGGCCAGGCCCTTCTCGAGGATCTGCCAGAGCTCCGGATCGCCGGCGCCATAGTCGACCGTCGGCGTGGGCGGATCATTGATGATCGAGGTGAGCAGTGCGTTGTAGTTCGGTCCGTCGAACGGGCGGCTGCCGGTGATGGTCTCGTAGAGCACGACCGAGAACGCCCAGACGTCGGCGCGCTCGTCGACGTCCTCCTGGCCGCGCGCCTGCTCGGGGGACATGTAATCCGGGCTGCCGACGACCGTGCCCGCCTGCGTGGGGCCGCGCTGGATGCCGTCGCGCCGGAACTTCGCGATCCCGAAGTCGACGAGCTTGGGGGTGATCGCTCCGCCTTCGGCGTCGACGAGGAGGATGTTGTCCGGCTTGAGGTCGCGGTGGACGATGCCCTTCGCGTGCGCGGTGGCGAGCGCGCTGGCGACCGGGAGGAGCGTGCGCACCGCGTTGGTCGCGGGGAGCCGGCCCTTGCGCGAGAGGATCGAGCCGAGCGACTCGCCATGAAGGACTTCCATGACGATGTAGGGATCTTCCTGCTCCGTCTCGCCGAAGTCGAAGACGCGGACGATCGATGGATGGCCGAGCCTCGCCGCGGCGCGCGCCTCCTGGAGCAGCCGCTCGGAGGTCTCGGCGGTCGCGATCTCGCGGCGGATCAGCTTGATGGCGACCTGGACGTCGAGCGTGATGTTGTCGGCGAGCCAGACCGCGCCCATCCCGCCCTCGCCGAGCAAGCGCACCAGCCGGTACTTCCGCGCGATGACGTCGCCGGCGAGGTACTTGGTGCTCGACTGCGGCGCGCTCGGGAAGATGTCGCGCTCGGGCTCGTCGACGCGCCGCTGCGAGGATACGGGAGCGCCTGACGCGCTCGGGTCCGCGCCGGTCGTGTCGACCGGATCGTCTCCGTTGGGTTTTCGCGTAGGCGAGGACATTGGAGAGGGAGCGCGACGGAACCGTCATTCTAGGCAACAGGACAAGGCCTCCAAAAGCCACAAACTGCAGAACGCAGAAGATGCGGCCCGGACGGAAATTTCGCTTGCAATCCGTCCTTCGCGCCCCCGGCGCTTGGCCGGCGGGACGAGCCGCCGTAGAAAACGCTGGTCATGGCCACGCCCCCAACAGGAGCAGCAGCTCCCGCTTCGGGGGCGCCGTCCCCCTCGCGGGCGGCGCTCGGGGAGAAGCTCGAGTCGCTCCCGCCGACGCCCGGCTGCTACCTCTTCAAGGACAAGGCCGGCGCCGTCGTCTACGTGGGCAAGGCGAAGAGCCTCCGCGCCCGCGTCCGCAGCTACTTCCAGGAAGGCGGGACCGACGATCGGTACTTCATCCCGATCCTCCGGCGCATCGTGCGCGACCTCGAGACCGTGGTCACCGCCACCGAGAAGGAGGCGGCCGTCCTCGAGAACCAGCTCATCAAGCAGCACCAGCCGCGCTTCAACGTCAAGCTGCGCGACGACAAGGACTTCCTCTGCCTCCGCGTCGATCCGCAGAAGGACTGGCCGATGCTCGAGGCGGTGCGGCGGCCGTCGCCCGACGGCGCCCGCTACTACGGGCCCTACCACTCGGCGACGAGCGCGCGGCGCACGCTCCACCTCGTCAACAAGCACTTCCAGCTCCGCACCTGCTCCGACGCCGAGCTGGCGACGCGGCGCCGGCCGTGCCTGCAGTACCAGATCAAGCGCTGCCCGGCGCCGTGCGTGATGGAGGTCGACCGCGCCTGGTACGCCGAGCAGGTGCGCTCGGTGGGCCTCTTCCTCGAGGGCAGGCACGACGAGCTCACCCGCGAGCTCGAGAAGCGGATGCGCGAGGCCTCGGCCGAGATGCACTTCGAGCGCGCCGCGATCTACCGCGACCAGCTCCGCGCCGTCGAGGCGGTGCGCGAGTCGCAGCGCGTCGTGGCGGTGAAGGACGTGGACCAGGACGTGGTCGGCCTCTACCGCGAGGGCAGCGTGGTCGAGATCGAGCTCGTCCCCGTCCGGAAGGGCCGCGTCACCGAGACGCTCTCGTTCTCGCTCCGCCACGTCGAGGTGCCCGACGAGGAGGTGCTCGCCGCCTTCCTCGGGCAGTACTACGGCGACGTCGTCGAGCCCGGCCAGATCCCGGACGAGGTCCTCGTCCCGAGCCTGCCCGACGGCGCGCTCGGCGTCGCCGAGTGGCTCTCGGATCGGCGCGGACGCAAGGTGCAGATCCTGGTGCCGCAGCGCGGGCCCAAGGCCGATCTGATGCGCCTGGCCACCGAGAACGCGGTCCACTCGTTCAAGGAGAAGCAGCGCGCCTCGGACGACATCGAGGCGAGGCTCGAGGAGCTGCGCGATCGCCTCCGCCTGCCCACGCTCCCGCGGCGCATCGAGTGCTGCGACATCTCGCATCTCGGCGGCGGCGATACCGTCGGATCGATCGTCTCGCTCCTCGACGGCCAACCCGACAAGAAGCGGTACCGGAGCTTCAACGTCAAGACCACGGGCGAGGGTGACGACTACGCGGCCATGTACGAGGTGCTCGCGCGCCGCTTCCGCCGCGGCAAGGCGGAGGCCGACGAGGGGGCGGGCGCCGGCAAGGGCGCCGACTGGGAGCTGCCCGATCTGCTCGTCGTCGACGGCGGGCGCGGTCAGCTCAACGTCGCGCTCTCGGCGGCGCACGATCTCGGGCTCCACGATCTGTCGATCGTCGGGCTGGCGAAGGAGCGCGAGAATCTGGCCGGCGACAAGATGGTCGACCGCGTCTATTTGCCGGGCCAGAAGAACGGGATCCCGCTGCGCGCGTCGAGCTCGGCGCTGTTCTTCCTGGCGCGCGCGCGGGACGAGGCGCACCGGTTCGCGAACTTCGCCCGCAAGCGGCTCGGGAAGTCGCGGCGCCTCCGCTCCGAGATCGAGGACGTGCCCGGCATCGGCCCGGTCGCGCGCAAGGCGCTCCTGCGCACGCTCGGCTCGCTCCCCGCCGTCCGCGAGGCGACCGACGAGCAGATCCTCGCCGTGCCCGGCGTCACCCGGCGACACCTCGCCGCGCTGCGGAAGGTGTTCGCCCCGCCGCCGCCCGCCCGTGTCGCCGCGGCGCTCGTGGTCGGCGACGCGGCCGCCGCCGCTGCCGCTGCCGAGTCGGGGGAGCTCGGGCCCGGCGACGCGCCCGCCGAGGGCGCGCTTGAGCCGTCGGGCCCGATCTGCGAGCCTCCGGACCGGTGAGCCCGGTCGCGATCCCAGGGCACGCGGAGGCGCGGTGATCCCCGTCGGCGACGTCGGCGCCGGGCACATGCTCGGGCGCTACGAGCTCCTCATCCCCATCGCCAGCGGCGGGATGGCGTCGGTCTGGGCGGCGCGCATCAAGGGACCGCGCGGCTTCCAGAAGATCGTCGCGGTCAAGATGATGCTGACCGAGATCGCCGACGATCCCGATTTCGAGAAGATGTTCCTCGACGAGGCGCGGACCGCGTCTCGGATCAAGCACCCCAACGTCGTCGAGATCGTCGATCTGGGCGAGCAGGAAGGCGTCCTCTACCAGGTGATGGAGTGGGTGGACGGCGAGCCGCTCAACCTCGTCATCCGCGACGGCCGCTCGCGCGCCGGGATCCCGCCGCGCTTCTGCGCGCGCATCGGCGCCGACGCCTGCGCCGGCCTCCACGCCGCGCACGAGCTCACCGGCGCCGACGGCAAGCTCGTCGGCCTCGTGCACCGCGACGTGACGCCCGGGAACGTGCTCGTGGGGTACGACGGCTCGGTCAAGGTCGTCGACTTCGGCGTCGCCAAGTCGTCGGCGAACGCGCAGCAGACGCGCGTCGGGCAGACGAAGGGCAAGGTGCCGTACATGTCGCCCGAGCAGGCCCGCGGCGACGCGGTCGACCGGCGCACCGACGTCTTCGCGCTCGGGATCGTGCTCTACCAGCTCGCCACGGGCAAGCACCCCTTCCGCGGCGACACCGAGCTCGCCACGCTGCGGGCCATCTGCGACAAGAGCGCGGTCCGCTCGCCGCGCGAGATCGTGCCCGCGGTTCCCGAAGCGATCGAGGCGATCCTCCTCCGCGCGCTCGCGAAGGACCGGGAGCAGCGCTTCCCCGATATGGCCCAGATGGGGCGCGCCCTCGAGGAGGCCATCCCGCCGGCCGAGCGCGCCGACGCCCACGCGCTCGGCGCGTTCATGCGCGAGCTGCTCGGCGAGCGCGGGGGCAAGCGGCGCAAGGCCATCACCGGAGCGGCCCACGTCGCCGACGAGCGCACCGGGCTCCGGGGCGGCCGACCCGACGGCGAGGAGGCGCCGCCTTCGTCGCGGGCGCGGCCCGCCCGCGCCGCGGTGGATCCGCCGAACGCCGAGAGGCCGCCGCCCTCCACGCGGAACGTCGCCGCGTCCGCTCCGAGCGCGGGCGCGAGCGACGACGAGGCGGCGCCCTCGCGCGGCGCGCCCTCCGAGGAGGACCTCGCGAGGCTCGTGGCGCGCCCCGGCTCGCAGGACCGCTCGGCGATCGGCGCGCTCGTCGCCGTCGGCGTCCTGGTGGCGGTGATCGCGTTCCTCTATTTCCTCACGCGCGAGTGACCGCCGGGGGCTCGAGGCGCGTCCGGGCCGGAGCGCTTCAGCGGATCGCGGCGGCCTCGTAGCCGCCGAGGATTTCGGGGATGGGCTGGCCGCAGCCGTCGCAGCTCCGCGCCGGCAGACCGAGCAGCGCGCGCGCCGTGGGGGCCAGGTCGCGCAGGTAGCGCTTGGCCGCCGTGCCCGTCGAGCCCCGCCGCGCCACCCCGGCCCCGCGCGCGAGGAGCCACACCGCGCTCGAGGCGGCGCCGCCGTGGTCGTGAAACGCGGGGTCCCGCCCGTGATCCGTGGTGACCAGCAGCGCGGCGCGCCGCCCGTACTCGCCCATCTCGTCGAGGTGCTCGGCGAGCTCGCCGAGCAGCGCGTCGGCGGCCCGGAGCGCGTCGAGGTACCCGCGGTAGTCGCCGCGATGGGCCCACTCGTCGGTGTCGCCGAGCGCGATCCAGAGCAGGCGCGGCCGGTGCTCGAGGAGGTGCGCGACCGCGCGCGCCGAGGTGACCCGGTCGGGGCGGTAGGTGCCGAACCCGGGCCAGGGCGGCTCCTCGTCCGAGGCGTCGCGCCCGGCGCCGATCGCGATGCCCTTGGGATCGGTCGCGGAGAGCCTGCCGATCTTGTCCCACGATCCGAACACCGCCACGCGCGCGCCGCCGGCGGCGACGTCCTCGGCGAGCGTCCGCGCGAGCTCGGGCTCGCACTCGTTCGTGGTGCACGCGCCGGGCGCGCCGGTCATGATCTCGACGTACCCGGGGAGGCTCACGTAGCGCGGTCCCGACGCCGCGATGCCGCCGCCGAGCCGCGGGTCGCCGAGCACCGCGCCGCCCTCGAAGAAGAGGCGGTGCGCGTTGGGCATCAGCTCGCGGGCGCCGGTGATGGCCGCGCGCGGAAGCCGGGCCGCCTCGGCGAGGCGGGCGTCGACGCCGCCGAAGACCTCCTGCCAGCGGACGCCGTCGATCGTCACCAGGACGATCGCTTCCGCCGCGGGCGTGGTGCGCCCGGTGGCCGTCGCGCGCGCGGCCGTGGCCGCCGGGTCCGGCGATGCCGCGTCGGAGCAGCTCGAGACCAACGCCAGCGCGGCGATCCACGCCGCCGCGCTTCGAGCCCCCCCCATGTCCCCGTCCCTCCCCCCGCGCGCCCGCCCGGCCGCGTAGGAGGTCCGATGGCCGCCCGCTCGCGCTCGCGCGCGGTCGCGCCGGATTTTCTTTCGGCCCGCCGGCCTTTCCAGGATTCGCCCCGCGTGGGAGGGGCGCTCCGCGCGTGGCGCCGGCCCGCCGGCCGCCGGCCGATGTCCTGGGCTCTCCGCCGATCCGGGCTAAGATGCGCCGCCGCATGCGTCTGCCCGGCTCCCCCGAAGCGCGTCGATTCGCTGCCCTCTCGGCGGTGTTCGTCGCGGCCGGGCTGGCGATCACCTGGCTCGTCCTGCCGCCGGCGCCGGCCGACCTCGCGAAGCGCCCCCCGCCGGCGCTGCGGGTGGCGGGCACGCCGGTGCCCACCCAGGGCGACGTCGTCGCGAACGCGCTGGACCTCGTCCGCCGCTACGCCTCGGGCGAGATCACGATCAAGCTCCCCGACGGCTCGAGCCGCAAGATCCGGCGCGGCGCGCTCGGCGCCGAGATCGACCGGGTGCGCCTGGCCGAGTTCGTGCGCGAGGCGCTCCGGCCCGGGAGCGCCATCCAGCGCGCCCACGAGGAGAAGCGCGCCGGCGAGCCGCTCGACGTGCCGCTCCCGGTCACGCTCGACGGCGAGGCGGCCGTCGCCAAGCTCCTCGACCTCAAGGCCGAGCTCGACGCGCCCGCCCTCGACGCGGTCGTCGACCTCGAGCAGAAGAAGCTCAAGCCCGAGAAGGTGGGCCACCGGCTCGACGTCTACGGCACCATCGCCCGCATCGACGCCGCCTTCCGCAAGGGCGAGGACACCGTCGACGCCGTGGTCGAGAGCGTGGCGCCGAAGCTCGTGGCCGCGCAGCTCGGCAACGTCAAGTTCGACCAGGTGCTCGGCTATTTCGAGACGCGCTACTCGCAGGGCGGCAAGTACAAGGAGCGCACCTACAACCTCCGGCTCGCCGCCTCGAGGCTCGACGGCGCCGTGGTGATGCCGGGTCAGATCTTCGACTTCAACGACGTGGTCGGCCCGCGCGACGAGGCCCACGGCTACCGCGTCGCGCCGGTGATCGCGCAGGGCGAGCTCGTCGACGGCCTCGGCGGCGGGACGTGCCAGATCTCGGGCACGCTGCACGGCGCCGTGTTCTTCGCGGGGCTCGACATCGTCGAGCGCTACCCGCACTCGCGGCCGAGCTACTACATCAAGCTCGGCCTCGACGCGACGGTCGTCTACCCGACGATCAACTTCCGCTTCAGGAACCCGTTCGACTTCCCGATCGTGCTCCACGAGACGGTCGCCGGCGGCGTCGTGCGCGCCGAGATCCTCGGCCCGTCGCGCAAGCTCACGGTCACGTACTTCCGGCGCATCGACGAGGTCCTCCCGTTCGAGGAGGTCGAGCGCGAGACGCCGAAGCTGCCCGAGGGCGCTCGCGCGGTCGCCCAGCGCGGCATCCCCGGCTTCAAGACCACGAGCTCGCGCGTGGTGCGCGACGGCGCCTACGCCGTGCGCACCAAGTGGAGCGACAGCTACCCGCCCACCTCCCAGATCGTCAACGTCGGCACCGGCCCCAAAGACCCCGACGCCAAGGTCGTCGACGACGCCCACCCCGAGTACGTCGTCGACGAGTACCTGGTCGTCACGCAGGGGCCCGACACGAGGACCCCGGGCGTGAAGGGCCCCGAGCCCGGCGGCGGCACGGTCGAGAGCCGCGAGCCGGGCAAGACCGGCGTCTACGGCTGGACCGAGAAGCTCGGCTTCGCCAAGACGCGCCCGAAGGAGGGCGACGCCGCCGCGAAGGCCGACGAGGTCGCCCCCGCCGAGGGCGAGGCCTCGGGCGTGAAGGCCGCGTCGCACGAGGAGCACGCCGAGGCCACGGCGAGCGCGAAGGCCGGCGCCGACGACAAGGCCGACAAGAGAAAGAAGAAGAAGCGCAGCAAGAAGAAGAAGGCGGCCGAGGCGCCCTAGCGGCACCGGCGCTCGCGCGACCCTTCAGCCGCGCTTCATCGGCTCGACCACGAGCTCGGAGCCGTCGTTCTGATCGAGGCTCAGGGCCAGCCGGAATCCGACGCCGCCGCTTCGGGCCGTGAGCTTCATCGGGTAGCGCATCGCCTGGCCCGTCGCCGAGCTTCCCCAGTTGCCGCCCCGCCAGACCGCCTGCCGCTCGTCCGCAGCGGCGCTGCCCTCGGCGGCGAGGGTGGGCAGCGCCGCGCCGTCGACCGACGTCGACGTCCAGTCTCCGACGCCTCCGGCGAGATCACGGACTCCGTACGGCGATTCGTCGAGCGAGAACGCGCCGACGGGCTCGGGTTGCGGCGCCTCCGGGCGCGACTCGCGCAGCTTCGCGAACGCCGGGTCGAGCTGGTTCCCCATCGGGAAGGCTCTCCCGTCGGCCCCGCGCATCGCCTTCTCCCACTCGAGATCCGTCGCCAACCGGTACGGGCGATTCGTCGTGGTGGCGACCCAGCGGGCATACGCCGTCGCGGAGTACCAGGAGATCTGATGCACCGGGAGGTCGAGCTCCCTCCCCGCCGGGATGTGCTTCCGCGCCTCACCCTCGACGCAGCGGGGCGACAGCACCCATCCTTCGCCCGCGGCCGAACGCAGCAGCAGCGCGCCGACGTCGACGAACCCGGGCGTTCTCTTCTTCCTTTGGTCCTCGTCTTCGATCGACGTGAGGAAGCGAGAGTACTCGCGGAACGTCACCGGGAATCGACCGATGGCGAAGTCCGGTAGGTGGGCCGCGATCGCGCGGTGGCTCCTCGAAGGGAAGGTCATGAACGGTCCACCGGGGATGAGGATCATGTCCTCGGGCACCTCTCCCGGATGGGGGATCCGGAGACGGAGTCGGTGCCCCTGCGCGCGACGGATCACCAGCGGGTAGCGAACCTCCGCGTGCTCGGTCCGCGCGACCACCACGTAGGATCCGGACTCGAGCCGGATCACCTCATCCGGAGCGAGCGGCCGCGCGGTCGCGGCCCGGAGCAGCACCCCGGCGGCCTCGTATCGCGCGACCGTCACCTCGCCCGGTTGCGTGGTCTCGACGACCAGCGTGCCCTCGTTCGCGAGCTCGAGCTCGAGGGCACCGTCGTCGTAGGCGCGCGCCAGATCGAGGTACTGAGCCATCCGCTCCGGCTCGCCGCGCGCTTCGGCGCTCTCGAACTGGCGGAAGTGGAGGGACGCGAGCCCCGCGCGCGCCCGCCGGTGATCGGGCACCCTCCCGAGCGCGCGAGCGAAGGCGGCTTCGGCGCGAGCGAGCGCGCGCGCCGCCTCCGCGGCGAGGCGCCTCGACTGCTCCAGGCGGTTCCACGCCGTGAGCTTCCGCTCGACGGGCTCCCACGGGCGGAGCGCCGCGAGCGCGGTCTCGGCGTCGGACCAGAGCCTCAGGGCCTCGCCGTCGAGCGCCTCGAAAGCGTCGCGCGCGCGCTCTCCTTCGAGGGTGTGCTCGGCGGCTTCGCGCTCGCGCTCGACGCGGGCGCGTTCTCCGTCGAGGAACGCGTCGATGGCGTCGGCCACGAAGCGGGCGCTCGGCGGACGCTCGGCGGGGTCCTTGCGCAAGCAGGCGCGCACCAGGGGATCGAAGACGGCGGGGATCCCGCGCGCCGCGTCCACCGCGCTCGGCGGGGGGAAGGTCTGCCGCCCGATGCGCCGCAGGATGCTCCCGAGGTCCCTGTCCTCGAAGGGCGCGCGGCCCGAGAGCACCTCGTAGAGAATGACCCCGAGGGCGAAGAGGTCCGTTCGGGCGCCGATCTCTTCGCCGAGCGCCTGCTCGGGGGCCATGTAGCCGGGGCTCCCGGCGACGGTCAGCTCGGGGCCGAGCGCCCCGGAGCGGTTGATGTCGCTCCCGGGACTGACGTGGGCGACGCCCCAGTCGAGCACGTACACCTCGCCGAACTCGCCGACGATCACGTTCTCGGGCTTGAGGTCGCGATGGACGACGCCGCGGCTGTGGGCGTAGTCCACGGCGAGGCAGACTTGGCGCAGAACGCCGAGCAGCTGGGTGAGCCCCATGCGTGGACCGTCCGCCCGCTCGTTCGCGTCGAGCACGTCGCGCAGGGTGCGACCGCGCACGACGCGCATCGTGTAGACGGGGGCGCCCGCTGCGCTGCCGAGATCGTAGACCGGCACGATGGACGGGTGCTCGAGCTGCGCGCAGATCTGCGCTTCGGCGACCAGGAGCCCCGCGTGTCGGGGCTCGAGCACCGTCTTTTGGGCGACGGGGCGGCCGAGCGCCCGATCGAACACCACGTCGACCCGCCCCATGCCGCCGCGGCCGAGCTCGCGGATGGGCATGTAGCGCTCGCCCGGCGAGACCGCGGCGAGCTGCTCGGGCGAGGCGACGGCCTTCGCCACGCCGATCGTCCCGGCCAGGCTGTCGGGCGAGATCTGGAGCGCGTGCTCTCCGGCGACGAGGGTCTCGCGGACGTGGGACGCAGGACCCGCCGAGGCCCGCGCGAGGGCGACGGTCACGGCCTGGTGTTTGTGGTCCTCCGTCACGGCCGGGATGTTAGCATCCTCACCGCTTTCCCCGATCAGCCAGTGTCGACGGGGATGGCTCGCGAGCAGTGAACCGCTGCGCACAGGAGAGAGACATGGCCGACGACCGCACCGTGTTGGATGACGAGAGGGACGACATCGACGATCTGACGCCAGCGGGCATCCTCAAGCGCCTCGACAGGGTCACCAAGATCCTCACGCGCGCGAACGCCCGGCTCGACCGCATCCAGGCGGGTTGGCAGAACCCGCCCGAGCCGGATCGCCCCGCGACGATCACCGCCGTCACCAACGTTCAGAATCAGGCGCAGCACGCGCTCGACGTCGCGAACGATCTCCTGGCCCGCCTCCGGGGCTGAAGAGGCGTCGGACATTCGTCCGAGCGACGCGATCGCCGTCGCCGACGCCGGCGCGGCGCCCGTCAGGGCACCGTCCACCCGTCGTTCATCGCGAACTGCGCGTACACCGCGAACCGCTCGCCGTCGGGACCGAAGCGGCGGGAGAGCGGCTCGCAGTCGTACGCTCCCGTGCCGCTCTCCCATGCGTGGAAGAAGAGCGCCGCCGAGGTGAAGCGCCCCTGGCCGTCCTTCGACATCCCGACGAGCTCCCAGCGGCGGTTGTTCTCGGATCCGGTCGAGCCCCCATGGCAGCCCCACTGCGCGCCGCCGAACGCGGAGTCGGTGGGGCTCGCCTCACGCCGCGAGGCGGCGAGCTTGGCCCATCGGTCGAGCCCGAACGGCGCGTCCTCCCACGTCGCCGGCTGGCGCCCCGGGACGATGTTGCCGTCGTGCTCCACCGGGTAGGCCTGCATCACGGCGTTGAGACAGAGGTGCGTGGTCGAGTCGCAGCCGCCGTCCTCGCCCGATCCGAGGTCGCCGTAGTCGAAGCGCCCGCGCACGCGGTGGTCGCCGTCGCACTGGCCGGTCGACTTGGTCGGGTTGGCGCCGGTCCACACGCACGAGCCGTTCGAGCTCACGCTGTTGGTCGCGATCTCGTTCGCCGTGTTGAACATCGCGAGGCGCCGGTAGCCGCCGCCGTTGACCGCGGCCACGAACTTGGGCTCGCCGAGGAACGCCTCTCCCGGAGCGCCGCTGCCGCATGCGCCGTCGGCGCAGCGCTCCACGACCATGGCGTACATCTTCACGACCGACTTCTCGACGCGGTAGACGTACCGCACCGTCAGGAGCGGCGATCCCTGCGTCCACGCGTCGGTGAAGTCGACGTCGATGGCGAGCGCGCCGGTGCCGTCCGCCTCGAGCCGCGGACCGTCGATCACCTTCGCGCCCGCGACCCCGAAGCCGCCGTGGTCCTCGGCGCAGAGCCGCCCCGAGATCTCCCAGGCCTGGTCGGGGCCGAACGTGAACGGGGCCTGCCCGCGCGAGTGGTGCCAGTTGAACCCGCCGAGGCCGGCGTGGCCGATGTGCGTGAAGCCGATCGCGTTGCCCTGCGGATCGCGGTCCGGGCCCTCGTCGTCCACGATGGTCCGGCCCGCGGGCGTGGCCTTCTTGAGGACGACGCGCGCGATGTACCCGGGTCCGACGGTGAGGTTCTCGCCGCCGCGCGCCTTCGGGCCCCAGCAGCCGGTGTAGATCACCCAGTCGCCGTCCCCGTTCGTGAAGGTGACGCCGTACTCGTTCTGCGAGAACGCCACGCCCGCGGTGACGCCGATCGCGTCGTCGTCGACGTCGTCGCCCGCGAAGGAGTCGGGGGTGGCGCCGCACCCGACCAGCGAGAGCGAGAGAGCGGCCGAGGCGACCAGGGCGGGGGAGCGGGGCATGACCACCGCTCGTGCATCCGCCGTTCCACGCCGCCCGTCGCGCGGGCTCCTGGATCACGGCCGATTTCTCCCGGCGAAATGTGGCCGGCGCCAAGCCGCGGTTGGCGCCGCCAACCGGCGGTGGGCGCCGCCGCGGGGACGCCACATCTGGGCGCGCGGGTACATCTGCTGTAGCAGCGCGATCCGACCGACGAAGTTATCAAGGCTAACATCGAGCCCAGGACCATGGAGCAGCAGGCCGGCGACCGTGTGGAGGGCGTCGCCCGCAGCGGAAGGGCGGGCGACGGCCTCGAGTTCAGCTGGCTTCAGCCGGGAAACCCAGGCCGGGCTTCAGCCGGAATCGCGACCTCCAGTCGCAAACGAAGTACCGCCTCGAGGCGGTGGTCCGAGCGCGGTCTCACTTCCTCAGATGGACGCTGAGCCCCTCGAACTTCGCCGCGCCGCTCTTGTCCTGGAGCGTCGCCACGACGCGCACCGCGTCGCTCCCGCCCGGGCGGCGTGGGCATCGGCGGAGCGTGCGCTCCGCCGGCTCCACGTGAACCGCCCCCCGCGTGGCCCGAGACACGTCGAGCGGCTGGTGAGCCACGGCGCGGTCGCCGATTTCCCGCGGCTTTCGGGCCAACGCCCTGGCCTGTGGCTTGCGTGGGGAGCTCTCCCACAACCAGTCCCCAACAGGAGGATCGTTCGATGGAGAGGGTGAAGCGCGGAGTGGTGGTCGCCTGCATGATGGCTTCGGTGTTCGCGGGCTGTGATCGCGCCGCGCCGTCGGTCGCGCCTCCGGCGCAGGTGGCCGCGGCGTCTGCGCCGTGTGCCGCGCCTGGACCGCAGGCGGCGGCCACGCCGGCGATCCCGGCGACCGCTGCGGCTCCGACGCCCGCTCCTGCGCCGGCCCCGGTGAAGGTCGCGACGCCCAAGCCTTCGGCGCGCCCGGCGGAGCTCAAGGTGAAGCGCCTCGTCGTCGCGGAGGGCGTCGCGGATCGCGAGCCGGTCGAGGCCGGGACCTCGTTCAAGGCCGGCGAGGTCGAGCGCATCTACGCGTTCGTCGAGCTCGAGAACGCCTCGCGCGAGCCGGGCCAGGTGACGGTGGCGTTCGAGCCCGCCGGCGGCGGCGGCGCGTCGGGCAACGTCACCCTCGAGGTCGGCGGCGCGCCGCGCTGGCGGACCTGGGCGTACACCCGCGCGGCCAAGCGCCCCGGCGCGTGGACCGCGGTCGTGCGTTCGGCCGACGGCGAGGTGCTCGCCCGCACGCCGTTCGAGGTCACGCTCTGATCGGCGTCGGCCGCGTCGACGCCAGCCGCTCGTCGAGGAAGCGCTGGACGCGGCCGCCGATCTCCTCCCACGCGAGCGCCGCGAGCCCCCACCAGAGGACGATCCAGAGCGGCACGCCGAGGAACCAGCCGAGCCGGTAGGCGTGCAGGTGCCCGACCTGGATGTAGAGCACCTCGACGGCGGGCCCCAGCACGAGCACGCCTGCGAGCAGCGCGAGGCGCCGCCGATCGAGGCGCAGCATCACCAGCGCCAGCCCGAGCGCGAGCGCGAACGGGAGCCAGGACCAGAGCGGGTGATCGAAGAGCCGGTAGATGCACTGGCGCGTCACCACCACGATGGCGAGCAGCACGCCGGCTCGGAGCGCGCCCGGCGGCGCCGGAGGCAGGTCGAGCCTGCGCCACCGGAACAGCGTCGCCATGAAGCGGAGCACCATGCCCCAATAGAGGAGCATCCACACCGGGATGTGCGAGAGCCCCGGCAGGTCGGTGGGCACGGTGTAGTCGTAGACGCGGTGGCGCGTGACCGAGCTCCAGTCGTTGAAGGCGCCGAGGACGGTCGAGAGCGCGAAGAAGGCGAGCTCGGCGAGCCGCCCGCGCCCGCGCTCCTCGGCGCCGAGCAGCATCCAGGCGGCGAGCCGCAGGGCGAGCAGGCCGGGGACCACCGCGCTCATCGAGGCGAGGTCCTGGCTCGCGACGCAGATGGCGACGCTCACGCCGGCGACGGTGAGGGCGTCGATCGCGAAGGCGAGATCGCCGACGCGGCGCGGTCCGTTGCCGGCGCTCGCCGTCGCCGCTGCTGCCGCCATGGCCGTCATCGCTGGAGCAGCTCCCCCACGGCTCGGACGAGGCCGCGCGGGTGGAGCAGGCCTCGGGCGTACTCGTCGGTCGTGTAGTTCTGGGCCCAGCAGCAGTCGCCGCCGCACTGCTCGGGGCCGGGGCCGTGGAAGCCGGTGGGATCGATGAGCCCGACCGCGTGGGCGTAGAGCGCGTCGACGTGATCGAAGTCGAGCACGTTGACGCGCTCGGGGTGCACGTTCACCGCCGCCTTGCACGGCCACGCGAGCCGGCCGTCGTGATCGACGTGCGGCTTGAGCGTGGTCCTGCAGTCGAGCGGCGCCGAGGTGAGGAGCCGCTCGTTCATCCGCAGCGAGCCGGTGATCCTGGCGCCGGCGCGCTTGCGCGCGAGCAGGTGCTCGACGAGCCCGGCGTACTCCGGATCGGCGAGCACCGCGGGGTCGATCCGGGCGCCGGCGTTCCTGGGCACGGGGCAGAACCAGACGCCGAGGTCCTCGGCGAGATCGAGCACGGCCCGCGCCTCGCCGACGAGCCCGGGCTGGATGACGGTGTTCACCATCAGCTTGACGCGCATCTCGGCGGCGAGCTCGCGGAGCACGAGGAGGTTCCGGAGCACGTCCTCGGGGTGATCGGTCACCCACATGCGCCGGAGCTCGGCGAGGTCGAGCGCGTCGACGCTCACCACGAGGATGTCGACGTCGGCGAGCCAGGTCCGCCACTCGTCGCGCGCGAGCAGGCGGTGGAGCAGGCTCCCGTTGGTGTTGACGACGATCGGGTAGTAGTCGAGGTCCCGCGCCGCGCGGGTGAGCCGCGGCAGGTCCTTGCGCAGCGTGGGCTCGCCGCCGGCGAAGTACACGCTCGAGGTGCGCGTGCGCATCACCTCGAGGAGCGAGAGCCCTCCCTCGGTGTCGAGCTTGCCGCGACCGTCGAGCTCCGGGTAGCGCGCGCCGGTGTGATCGTCGCAGTAGGTGCAGCGGAAGTTGCAGGGCCGGAGCGTGGTCCAGATGAAGTAGAGCGGCAGCAGGTCCTCACGCCCGGCGCGCGCGCGGCGGCGGTTCTCCAGGTAGCAGCCCGCCGCCGTGCGAATGCTGCTGGCGCGGCGGCGCCACTCGCGCGCGCCGCGGCGAGGCGGATCGAGCGCCGGACGGAGGCGCTCGGCGAGCGCCCGCGCCTCGGCGAAGAGCACCGGCCAGTCGGGGTGGCCCGGCTTCGGCTGGTAGCGCCGGAACGGGAGCGCGCCCGTCGTCTCCACGCCCGCGCTCATGACTGCCCCCTCGGCCCCGCGCCCGAGAACACGGCGGGGCGGAGCGCGGGGACCACGGCGGCGAGCGCGCCGAGCGAGAGCGACGCGAGCACCTCGACCGCCTGCGCGCGCGAGACCTTGGGACCGAAGAGGTACTGCAGCCCCACGCGCGTCCAGAGGCCGAGCAGCGCGTGCGCGACGAGATCCGCCTGGGGGAGGGGGGCGCCGCCCGCCGCCGCGAGATCGCGGAGCCGCGCCGCGAGGAAGTCGGCGACCGGCGGGTTGATGCCGTCGCGCAGGGCCGGGAGGCTCGCCGCCGCGCCGGCGCGCTCGGCGAAGGCGGCGAGGAGCTCGCGCTCGCGCCGCCAGTGGTCGAGGCAGATCTCCGCGAGCCGCCGCGCGGTGGCGCGCGGATCGGCCGCGTCCTGCTCGCGCCACGCCCGCTCGAGCCGCTCGACGAGCGCTCGGTTGAACTCGGCGAGGAGCTCGTCGACGAGCTCCTCCTTGGAGGCGAAGTGCACGTAGAACGTCCCGTGCGCGACGCCCGCCCGGCGCGCGATGTCGCCGATCTGGGCGTCGCGGAAGCCGAGCTCGGCGAAGCAGGCGAGGGCCGCCTTCTTCAGGGCCGCGCGGGTGGACGCCTTCTTCTCGCTCCGTGACGAGGTGGAGGCAGGGGCCGGTTTCGATGACATGGCGTCACTGATAACGAGTCAGCGAAATGCCCGCAAGGGCCGCGCTTCGGCGGCATGACGCTCGTCACGTCGCGGCGCCCTCGCGGCGCGCATCCGCTCCGGGCGGCCGTGATCGGCGGCGCTCGCGGCGGGCTAGACTGCGCCGGGCATGGGTCGGGTCCACGCCTACGTCGTCGGGGGCGCGCTGCTCGCCCTCACCGTCGAGCCGGTGCTGCACGCCGAGCCGCGCGACAGCTTCCCGTTCTCGCACTACCCCATGTTCGCCTCGCCGCGCCGGGCGGACGCCTCCCAGGTCGTCCACGCGGTGGCCATCGACGCGTCCGGCGCCGCGCGGCCGGTCCCGCCGCGCGTCCTCGGGACCGAGGAGGTGCTCCAAGCGACGGTGATCGTGGCGCGCGCCGTCCGAAACGGTCCGGCGGCCGCGCGCGAGCTCTGCGAGGCGCTCGCCGGGCGCGTCGGATCGCAGCCCGACCTCGCCGGCGCCGCGTCGATCGAGCTCCGCACCGACGCGTTCGACGCGATCGCCTACTTCCGGGGGGACACGGCGCCGCGCTCGTCGCGTGTGCACGCGCGCTGCCGGGTGGCGCGGTGAGCGCGCTCGGATCGCTGGACGCGCGTCTGCGCCCTTTTGCGCCGCCGGAGCGCCTCGCCGCGCTGCGGATCCTCGTCGGCGTCTTCGCGGTCGGCTACACCGCGGCCCGGGCAGCGCACCTCGCCGCGGTGGCCCGCCACGCCCCGTCGCAGTTTCGGCCCATCGGGGTGGTGCGGCTGCTCGACGCCCCGCTCCCGCCTCTCGCGGTGCACCTCCTCGTCGGGCTCACGCTGGCGATGGGCGTCGCGTTCGTCGCCGGGTACAAGTTCCGCGTCGCCGGGCCGGCGTTCGCCGCGCTCCTGCTCTGGGTGACGACGTACCGGAGCGCGTGGGGGGTGGTGTTCCACACCGAGAACCTGCTCGTGCTCGACGTGATGGTGCTCGGCCTCGCGCCCTCGGCCGACGCCGTCTCGCTCGACGCACGGCGCGCCCCGTGGCCGGCCGAGGGCCGGGCCTACGGCGCGGCCATCCTGCTGCTCTGCGCGCTGACGGCGCTCACGTACGTGCTCGCCGGCGTGACCAAGCTGCGCGTCTCGGGCGCCGACTGGGTCGGCGGCGAGGTGCTGCGCAGCCACGTCGCCCACGACAACCTCCGCAAGCTCGAGCTCGGCGACACGCACTCGCCGTTCGGCGGCGTGCTGGTGCGCCACGCGTGGCCGTGGCCGCCGCTGGCGATCGCGACGCTCGCCGTGGAGCTCGGCGCGCCGCTCGCGCTCGCGGGGCGCCGCGCGGGCCGTGTCTGGTGCGCCGCCGCGTGGGCGTTCCACGTCGGCGTCCTCGCCGTGATGGCGATCTTCTTCCCGTTCCCGGTCCTCGGGTTCGCCTTCGCGCCTTTCTTCGAGGTGGAGCGGCTCCCGGGGCTCGCCTCGTGGGCACGCCGGGCGCCGCCGGCGAGCAGCGCGCGAACGGGCGCGGCCTGACCTCTCCGTCAGCGCTTCTTCGCCTTCGGCTTCGGCTTGGTGAATTTGAGGACGAAGCGGTCGCTGGTGCCGCGCCGCTCCGCCGACGCGCTGGGCGAGTCGTTCCAGTCGCGCGGGTCGGCCGGGTTGCGCAGGAACGCCGCCTCGCCGGCGAGCACGAAGCCGGCGCGCTCGATCTCCTCGCGCACGACCTTCTCCTCGATGCGGTGCAGCGTCTTCGCCTCGGCCGCGCCGCTGCCGGCGCGGCCGCTGTGGTCGACGACGGCGTAGGTGCCGCCCGGCTTGAGCGCGTCGAAGATCGCCTTGTTCATCTTGGCGCGATCGACGTCGAGCCAGACGGTGTCGTGGTAGAGGAGCACGAGGAACACGGCGTCGAGCTTGCCCTTGAGCTCGCCCGGGAGCGGATCCCCGAGCTCGCGATCGACGCGCGCCACGTTCTTCATCACCGGGCGCGTGAGCCGCTCGCTCCACGGCTTCTCGGCGAACTTCTCGAGGAAGAACTTCGGGTTCTGCGCGTGGACCTTGCCCTTGGCCCCCACGGCGCGCGCGAGGAGCTCGGCGGTGTAGCCGGTCCCCGCGCCGATCTCGGCGACCGCCATGCCCGGCTTGACCCCGAAGAACGCGAGCAGCTCGCCGGGATGCCTGCCGGCGTCGAGGGCGCGATCCGACTCGAGACGGTCGGCGGCGTCGACGATGGCGCGGATCTCCGCGGGCACGTCGAGCGGCACCGCGGCGGGGTAGCTCGGGTTCGGGGCGGCCGGGCGCGCGGGCGGCGCGCTCGCGGTCGCCGGCTTCGGCGGGGCCGGCGGAGCGGGCGGCTCGGGGATGGGCGCGGGCGGGGGGAACACCGCGAGCGGCGGAGGCTTCGGGGGGGAAGTCGAGCCGCAGCCGGCGGTGGTCAGGATGCCGAGCGACGCGGCGAGGAGCCAGCGGTTGTGCATCCCGCGCCGATACCCAAGCCTTGCCCGCGGGGCAACCGGCCCCGGCGCGACGCGCTTTACAGATCACCCGCGCGCGGTCACCCTCCGCGCATGCCTGCCCCGACCGACGAGACGCGCGGCCAGCGATCCTCGACCGAGCGGCGCCGTCGCGCGAGGGTTGCGCTCGTGGCAGCCGCGATCGCGGCGCTCGCGGGCGGCGCGCTGTACGCCGCAGCGGGTGGAAGATCGGCGGTCACGTCGCCTGCGTCCCCGACCGCGGCCACGGCGTCATCTGGCGGGGCGGCGTCCGCCGGCTCGCTCCGGACGCTCGATCGCGCCTCGCTCCCCGAGCTCGAGCGCGCCTTCAACGAAGCCTCGGACCGGACGCGCGTGCTCGCGATGCTGTCGCCGACGTGAACGGTCTGTGTGCGGGGGGCCTCCGCACTCGAGCGTGTCCTCGACGAGGTCCCCGCCGCGCGCGTCCGCGTCTTCGTCGTGTGGGAGCCGGTGATCGACAGCGACGTGGGGCCGCCCTCCGCGGCGATGCTCCCGACCGATCCGCGCGCCGAGAGCTACTACGACGCCGGGCGCGTGCTCTCGTCGCTGCTCCCGTGGGCGCCGCACGACGGCGGCGACGGCGAGGACGAGGGCGTCGTCTGGGACTACGTCGCCGTCTGGCCGCCCGGCCCGCGGTGGGAAGCAGGGCCGCCCAAGCCCGACTTCGGGGGCGCGCCCGTCATCCGTCAGATGGGCGAGGTGAAGCGGCGTCTCGCGGCGGCTCCGTGACGAGCCGCACCAGGCTCTCCGGCAGCTCGCGCAGCGCGCCCTGCGCGTCGAGGCAGACCACCTCGACGTCGGCGAGCACGACCGGCGACCTCTCCGGCAGCTTCAGCGCCTTCTGGCGGAAGAGCACGCGGTAGTCCGACTTCACCGAGAGCTCGGACTCGATCACCAGCCGGTCGCCGAGCCGCGCGGGGGACTTGAAGCTGCACTTCAGCTCGACGACGACGTAGAGCTCGCCGCGCGCGTTGAGCTCGTGCAGCGGCGCGACGTGCGCCTCGAAGAGCTCGCTGCGGCCACGCTCGAAGTACTTGAGGTAGTTGGCGTAGTAGACGACGCCGAGGGAGTCGGTGTCCTCGTAGTAGACCTTGACGGGGAGCGAGTGGCGCATCGCGGCGCGCACGCTAGGAGAGGCCCGGCCCTCCCGCAATCGCGCGGGGGTCTGCGAGCGCACGCCGCGCGGATCCTGCTTCTGCGGTTTGACGCCGGTCATGGTGGAGCCGGCGTGGGGCGGTGCGAGGCGCCTCGCGGCGCGGCGCTCAGAACGACGCGACGAGGTTGAGCCGCGGGCCGTGGAAGATGTCGGTGCCGCCGTACTGGATGGTCTTGCCCTCGACGAGCTCCACCGAGCCGTCGCTCTCGGAGGGCTGCGAGGTCACCTGCTGCCAGATGAGCTCGCCGTGGTACTCGAAGTCGGCGTTGACCCGAAGCCGGCTCTTCTTCGGGGTGATGCGGAGCCGGAGGCCGCCGCCGAGCTCGGCGTTGAACGCGAACACGCTCGCCTGCCAATCCTCGTGCACGGGCTCGTCGAAGAAGAACGAGGTCGGCCCGCCGCCGCCGAAGATGCCGAGGTCGGCGAAGATCGAGATGAACGGCGCGCCGCCCTGCCCGAGCCGGAGCACGAGGCCGCCCATGTAGTACTGCGAGTCGACCGTCTGAGGCCTCGTCTCGCGCAGATACCGGTAGTCTTGCACGCTGGTGCTCGAGTTCGTGTCCTCCATCTCGTAGAGGATGCGCGGGAGCTTGTAGTCCAGGTACTTGAACCCGAGGGTGAGCTCTTCGATCCAGTACCGCCCCGCCGTCTCGGGGAAGAGGAACGAGATGTCGTAGCCCACGTCGATCTGGGTGTACCCGAGCTGCAGCGGCGCCACGTCCCTGATGGCGACGTCGGCCCCGTTGGTCTGGTCGACCTGGATGAGCTGGACTTCGCCGGCGGTGAACTTCGCCACCTTCACCTTGCTCTTCACGCCGAGGATGCCGAGACCTCCGTCGAACACGTCGCTCGCGAACCCCTCGAGCCCGAGCTGCTGGCCCAGGCCCCTCGAGTTGTCGATCGTGCCGCCGCTCGAGAAGGCGCGATCGGTCGCGAAGCCGAAGTTCAGGTTCGCGGCGTTGGGGAAGTGGAAGAAGTCGAAGCCGACGTTGAGCTTGGCGGCGATCATCCAGATCGGATCGACGGCATACTCCAGCCGGTACTTGCGGCCGGTGAAGTCGTACGACGTCGTCGTCCCGCTCGAGCCGTCGCTCGACTCGGTCGTGGTCGACGACTGGTTGGCGTCGGGATCGAAGGCGAAGAAGAGCGCCTCGCCGCCGGCCTTGAGGTTGACGCGGAACGAGTCGAGCGTGACGCCGACGACCTGGTCGACGACGCTCTCCTGCATCGAGAACCCGGCGGTGTCGGCGAGATCCTTCCCGGTGAGGCCGCTGAGCGCGTTCGCCATCGTCTGGGTGATGGCGAGCTGGCGCATGAGGTGCTCCTCGATCTGCTCGCCGCGGTCGGGCAGCTCGGCGATCTGGTCGACGACCTTCAGGCTCTTCTGCGCGAGCAAGTCCTTGGGGGCGCTGGTCACCGATCGCGCCGCCTGGACGATGACCACCGGGATGAGGGCGAGCGACTCGAGGTCGACGCGGAGCGCGACGGACGCGGCGACGAGCGAGTCCTTGACGATGCGCGCGCGCCGCTTGTCCTTCGTGTCGGCGCGGCTGAGGGCTTCGGTCTGGACCACGAGGTCGAGGCGGATCTTGTCGATCTCGTCCTCGGCCTCGGACACGGCCTTGCGCGCGGCGACGACCTCGGGCGGCGCGGCCTGGCCGGGCTGCAGATTCGCGGCGTACTGCGCGACGAGGCGGTCCTTCTCGGTCTCGAGCGCGGCGAGCTTCTTCTCGGCCTTTCCGAGATCGGCCCACTGCTCGGTGATCGACTTCTTGCCCGGGGCGAGCTCGCTCATCGCGTCGAGGATGCAGGCGTACTCGCCCGGCTCGAGCACCGGCTTCGGCTTCTCGCCCTCGCCCTCGCCCTCGCCCTCGCCCTCCTTGGCCCCGTCCTTGTCCTCGCCCTCGGCCTTCTTCTCGGAGGCGTCGTCCGTGCCTTCGCCCGCCGCGCCCGAGCCTTCGCCCGTCGTTTCCTTGTCCTTGTCCTTGTCCTTGTCCGTGTCTTTGTCTTTGTCGCCGTCGCTCTTGTCGCCGTCCTCGTCGCCCGTGCCCTCGGCGTCCTCCGCGGCCGCCTTGACGCGCAAAGCGCGCTCGGCCTTCGCCTCGGCGAGCACCTGCGCCAGATGGAGGCGGTAGATCTTGACGATGGGGACCTCGAAATCCGGATCGGTGTACGGCTTCTGCGAGCGGATCTGCGCCTTGAGCTTCGCCGCCTTCTCGTCGGTCAGCGCGAGCTTCTGCACCCAGGGATCGCCGGGCCTGTAGGGCGTCTCGGCGAGCGCCTCGTCGATGAGGCGCAGCGTCTCGGCCAGGTCCTCGGTGCGGTCGAGCGCGACCGCCGCGTTCGAGGGCTCGTTGGCGTAGGCCCGGAAGGCGCGCACGTTCCGGATGGCGCCGAAGCCGCACCCGGTGAGCAGGGCGCAGAGCCCCGCGACCAAGATCACCTCGAGCATGAGCTTGCCGACCTGGTCGGATCTCGCCGTCATGGCGATCCGGAATATCACGAGAGCGCCGAGCCCCGGCGCCTTCCGAACGCCGGCGCACGGCGTTTCCCACCGGCGACCGATGGCGGTCACGAGGCCCGCGCTCGACGCTGGTCCGACGTGCGCCCGCTCGCGGGGACGAACCGCACGCGCCGAGCGGGCCGCGCCCGGTCCTGGTAACGTGCGCCGCAATGACCGGCCGTCGCCACGATCCCCCGCCTCCGCGCCCCCCGGCACCGCCGCCGCCTTCGG
Source organism: uncultured Polyangiaceae bacterium (assembly GCA_964372055.1). Taxonomy (GTDB): domain Bacteria; phylum Myxococcota_A; class Polyangia; order Polyangiales; family Polyangiaceae; genus CAYJPW01. Next base: position 64,094 of record CAYJPW010000013.1, on the reverse strand, counting down.
GGCGGAGCGGCACGCCCTCGGGGCGCAGCGCGCCGCCGCCGATGCCCGCTCCGCACGCCGCGATGGTCGCCGGGGCCGCCTCGGCGGCGTTGCCGCCGCCGTCGGCGCCGCTCGGCCCGCGCAGCAGCCCGCCCGCGCGGCTCCCGCCCCCGCCCCGCTCGGGCGGGGCCGAAGGGATGTTCGACGACCTCACCCTCTCGCGCCCCGTGCGGCCGACGGTCGCGCTCGCGGTCTCCGGCAGCATCGCGGCTTACAAAGCGGTCGAGGTCGCCCGGCTGTTGCTGAAGGGCGGCGCCCGCGTCGTGCCGGTGATGACGCGATCGGCGAAGGAGTTCGTCGGGGCCGTCACCCTGAGCGGCATCACCGGCGAGCGCGTCCGCGAGGACATGTTCGACCCGTCGCACCCGGGCGAGGTGCACGTCGATCTCGCCCGCGAGGCGGATCTCGTCCTGCTCGTCCCGACCACCGCCGATCTCCTCGCGCGCATGGCCCAGGGGCGCGCCGACGATCTGGTGAGCGCGCTCGCCCTCTGCGCGCGCGGCCCGGTGATGGCCGCGCCCGCGATGCACCCGCGCATGTGGTCGCACCCGGCGACGCAGCGGAACGTGGCCACGCTCACCGCCGACGGCCGGGTCGAGCTCGTCGGGCCCGTCGACGGCGAGGTCGCCTCGGGCGAGAGCGGCATCGGGAGGATGGCCTCGCCCGAGGCGATCGCGGCCGCCGCGCTCTCGCGCGTCACGCGCCGGGATCTCGCCGGCCTGCGGGTGATCGTCACCGCGGGCCCCACGATCGAGGACCTCGATCCGGTGCGCTTCCTCGGCAACCGCTCGACCGGCAAGATGGGCTTCGCCCTCGCCGCCCGCGCGGCCGCGCGCGGCGCCCAGACCACGCTCATCGCCGGCCCGGTCGCCCTCGAGACGCCGCACGGCGTCCACCGCATCGACGTCCGCAGCGCCATCGCCATGCGCAGCGCGCTCTGGCAGGCGCTCGGCCCCGAGCTCTCCGGCGCCGACGCGCTGGTGATGACCGCCGCCGTCGCCGACTACCGGCCCGCCGAGGCGCACGCCTCCAAGATGAAGCGCTCCGGCGCGCCGATGACGATCGAGCTCGTCCCCAACCCCGACATCCTCGCCGAGATGGGCAGCGCCCGCGCCTCGCGCGCGCCGGTGCTGGTCGGCTTCGCCGTCGAGACCGACACCGACGACCGCGTCGTGGCCTCGGCGCTCAACAAGCTCGAGTCCAAGCGGGTCGATCTGGTGGTCGCGAACCACGCCCACGACGCCTTCGGGAAGGACGACAACCGCGCCACCCTCGTCACCCGCGGCGGCGCCGACGCTCTCGGCGTGCTCTCCAAGAGCGACCTCGCCGACCGCATCCTCGACCGCGTGCTATCGCTGTGCCGCCGATGACCGACGACGCCGCGCCGCCGGGCTCCGACCCCGCCGAGGACCCGGATCTCGCCGAGGCCCCCGACCTCGCCGCGCCCTCGTCCGCGCGCACCGACCCGGCGTCGTCCCGCGACACGCCCGCGCCCTCGTCGATCGGCGCGCCCGCGCTCGGCACCGGCGCGGCGATCGGCGTCGCCCTCGCGGTCACCCTCGCCGACGCCGCCGTGCTCTCGTACGCGTTCGACCCCGAGCGCGCCGGCCGCGCCTCGGTGCTCGCCTCGATGGGCACGCTCTACGCCGCCCTCGCCGCCGTCGCGCTCTGGCGCCTCCACCGTCGCGGCGAGCTCCGCGCCGTCATGCGACCGCTCGGCGGCGACCTCACCCTCGGCGCGGTCGCCGCCGCCTTCCTCTACGGCGCCGCCATGGCCGGTCACCTCGCCCTGGCGCCGCGCGGCACCCCGCGCGAGTGGTGGGTCGCCCGCGTCTACCTCCAGATCGGCAGCCCCGACGAGGTCAACATGCACCTCGTCGGCGGCTTCGTCTTCATCGTCGCCGCCCTCGAAGAGATCACCTGGCGCGGCCTGGTCATGCGGGTCCTCGACGGCCCCTTCGGCCCCATCCGCGCCTGGCTCCTCTCGACGGCCCTCTTCGGCGTGGCGCACCTCCCCACGCTCTGGCTCTTGCGCGATCCCCGAGCGGGCCTGAACCCGCTCGTCATCGCCGCCGGCATCGGCTGCAGCTTCATCTGGGGCTACCTCGCCCAGCGCACCCGACGGCTCCCCACGGCCATCTTCGCCCACGCTTTCTTCACGTGGGCGGTGATCGAGTTCCCGATCTGGCGGCCCTGGGACGGGAGCTAGCCCGCGATCCTCGCCATCTCCTCGTCGGAGACGTCGAAGTCGGCGAAGACGTTCTGCACGTCGTCGTGATCGTCGAGCGCGTCGGCGAGGTTCAAGCAGACCTCGGCGTCGCGTCCGCTCACGGGCTTCTTGTTCTTGGGTACGTACCCGAGGCTCGACTCCTTCACGGCGATCTTCGCGTCCTCGAGCGCCTTCAGCACCGGATCGAGCGCGGTGGGGGCGGTGAGCACCTGCCAGTCGTCGCCCTGGTCGCTGTAGTCGTCGGCGCCGGCGCCGGCCGCGCCCGCGGCGAGCGCGAGCGCGGCGGCCCCGGCCTTGGGGGGGGGGGCGGGGGCCGTTCGCTCG
>CAYJPW010000013.1:14225-61491 GCA_964372055.1 uncultured Polyangiaceae bacterium | reverse complement strand
GGCGCGGGGGGGGGGGGGTCACCACGTCCCTGGCGGCGCCGTGGGCGCTGTTGGCGGCGGCGCGGGCGCCGACGGCGACCTCCATGAGCTGGTCCTCGGTCGCCCCGTCCTTGGCGATGGCGACGATGCCCTTGCGCTCGAAGGCCCACTGCGCCGAGCCGCCGGCGCCGAGGGCGCCGTTGTTCTTCTCGAACACCTTGCGGATCTCGGCGACCGTGCGGTTCTTGTTGTCGGTCATCGCCTCGCAGAGGAAGAGCGTCCCGCCGGGGCCGGTGCCCTCGTAGAGGATCTCCTCGTAGCTCGCGCCCTCGAGCTCGCCGGTGCCGCGCTGGACGGCGCGCTTGATCGTGTCGTTGGGCATCGCCTGGCCCTTGGCGTCCGAGATCGCCTTGCGCAGGCGCGGGTTGCCGCCGGGATCGCCGCCGCCCATGCGAGCCGCGACGGTGATCTCCTTGATCAGCTTGGTGAAGAGCTTGCCGCGCTTCGCGTCGGCGGCGCCCTTCTTGTGCTTGATCGTGGCCCACTTGGAATGGCCGCTCATGTCTTGCCGATGCTCCGTTCAGCCCGGGAATACCGGGACCGTGCCCCCAAAAGGGCGCAGAAATTAGCCAACTAGGCCCCTCGGCGCAACAGGCGGCGCGATTCGAGGGCAGATTTGGGCCGGCCCTGTGCGCTCGTGCCCTATAACGCCCTCCCCGCGTTGCACCACGACGTCCTCCTCTTCCTGCTCGCGCTCGCCCTGCTCCTCGGATCCGCGCGGGGGCTCGGGGAGCTCGCCCGCCGGCTCGGCTTCCCGGCGGTCGTCGGCGAGATCGCGGCGGGGCTCGTCGTCGGCAAGACGGTGCTCGGGCGCGTCGCGCCGGCCGCGTTCGACTGGCTGTTTCCCGCCGGCGAGGCCAAGACGCTGCTCGACGGCTACACGACCGTCGCGGTCATGCTGCTCCTGGTCGTCGCCGGGATGGAGGTCGACCTCACCGTCGTGGGCAAGAGCGGCCGGACGGCGCTCGGCATCAGCTTCCTCGGCGCCGTCATCCCCTTCGCGCTCGGCTACGGCGCGGGCTTGCTCCTGCCCGACTCCGACCTCGCCGACCCGGGCAGGCGCGCGCTCCACGCGGCCTTCCTCGGCATCGCGCTCTCGATCTCGGCGCTGCCGGTGATCGCCAAGACGCTCCTCGACCTCGGCCTGCTCAAGACCGACCTCGGGCTCATGGTCCTCTCGGCCGCGGTCGCCGACGACCTCGCCGGCTGGATCGGCTTCAGCGTGCTCTCGCACCAGTTCGCGGCCGGCGGCAGCGCGGGCGCGCTCGCGCTCAGCATCGGGCTGACGCTCGTGTTCGTGGTGGGGGCCCTGCTCGTCGTGCGCCCGCTCGTCGATCGCGTGCTCGCGCGCCTGCAGCGCCCGCAGGACAGCGCCACCGGCGGCGTGCTCTCGATGGTGATGATCCTCGCGCTCCTCGGCGCGGCGGCGACGCACGCGCTCGGCATGCACGCCGTCTTCGGCGGCTTCGTCATGGGCGTGGCCATCGGCGACTCGAGCCGCCTGCGCGAGCACACGCGCACGGTGCTCTCCGAGTTCGTCTCGAGCGTGTTCACGCCGGTGTTCTTCGCGACGATCGCGCTCCGCTACGACATCGCCGCGCACTTCGACGTCCGCCTCGTGGCGATCGTGGTCGGCATCTCCTGCTTCGCCAAGGTGGCCGGCGCCTCGCTGGGCGCGCGCCTCGGCGGCATCGGCTGGCGCGAGTCGGCCGCGATCGGCTTCGGGATGAACTCGCGCGGCGCCATGGGGATCCTGCTCGCCCTGCTCGCCCTCGAGGGGGGCATCATCAACGTCCGCCTCTTCGTCGCGCTCGTGGTGATGGCGGTGGTCACCTCGCTCATCTCCGGCCCGGCGATGGCGCGCCTCCTGCGGCCGGCGCCGAGCCCGGTGCTGCAGCTGCTGCGCGCCGGCGTGGTCCGGCTCGACCTCGAGAGCGCTTCACCCGCCGAGGCGATCCGGGTCCTCGCCCGCGAGCTCGCCGAGAAGCTCGGCCGCCCCGCCGACGCCGGGCGCTTCGCCGCGGCGGTGCTCGAGCGCGAGGAGGTCGCCGGCACGGGGCTCGGCGAGGGCGTGGCCATCCCGCACGCCGACCTCGACGGCCTGACCGCGCCGGCGCTGGCGTTCGCGAGGACCGCCGACGGCCTCGACTTCGACGCGCCCGACGGCGAGCGCGTCCGGCTGGTGTTCCTGCTCCTCAACCCGCCGCGCGAGTTCGAGCGCGAGCTCCAGATCCTCGCCGCGATCGTGCGCCTCGTCGGCCAGCCCTCGGTGCGCGAGGCGCTGCTCGCGGCGCCCGACGAGGCGGCGGTCCTGGCGACGCTGGACGACGCCGATCGCGCGGTGCCGTCGAGCGCGGCGCCCGGCGGCGCGCCGGCGTCGAAGCGGAGGCCGCCTCTCGAGAGCGCGGGCTGAAGAGGTGTCGGACATTCGTCCGATCGACGCCACTCGAAGCCCGAGGTCCGACGCCTCTTCAGCTCCGGGGGCGCGGGGGCCGAGCCCCCGCACGCGACGGAGGCGGCCCCTCTCCGTGCGTCCTACAGCGCGTACCCCGTCTCGCCGTGCTCGGTGGCGTCGAGGCCCTCGCGCTCGTCGTTCACCGGGACGCGCAGGCCGATGAAGCGATCGATGAGCTTGAGGAGGACGAGCGTCACCACGGCGGAGTAGGCCCCGACGGCCAGGATGCCCACGACCTGCGGGATCATCTGCGCCGCGTTGCCGTAGAGGAGGCCGTCGTGGCCGGCCTCGTTCATCGCCTTGCTCGCGAACACGCCGGTGAGCAGCGCGCCGAGCAGGCCGCCGACGCCGTGGACGCCGAAGGCGTCGAGCGTGTCGTCGTAGCGGAGGCGCTCCTTCCACACGACCGCGCCGTAGCAGACCGCGCCGGCGGCGCCGCCGATCACGGCCGCGGCCCAGGGCGCCACGAAGCCTGCCGCCGGGGTGATCCCGACGAGCCCGGCGACGAGCCCCGAGGCGACGCCCAGCGCCGTGGGCTTGCCGCGCTGCCACCACTCGACCAGGAGCCACGACATCGCGCCGGCGGCGGCGCCGACGTGCGTCGTCACCAGCGCGAGCGCCGCGAGCGCGTTGGAGCCGAGCGCGCTGCCGGCGTTGAACCCGAACCAGCCGAACCAGAGGATCCCCGCGCCGGTCAGGGTCATCGTCAGGTTGTGGGGCACGTGCCGCTCGTGCGGGTAGCCGGTGCGCTTGCCGAGGACGAGCGCGCAGACGAGCGCCGAGATCCCGGCGGCCAGGTGGACCACCGTGCCGCCGGCGAAATCGAGCGCGCCCATCTTGAAGAGCCACCCGCCCTCGGCCCACACCCAGTGCGCCACCGGGTCGTAGACCAGCGTCGACCAGAGGACCACGAAGAGGGCGTACGCGGCGAAGCGCATCCGCTCGGCGAACGCGCCGGCGATGAGCGCCGGCGTGATCACCGCGAACATCATCTGGAACGCGCAGAACGCGAGGTGCGGGACCGTGCCCTTGGGCTCGAGCGCGATGCTCTGGAGACCCATGAGCTCGAGGCCTCCGATGAGCCCGCCCCGCGAGGGCCCGAACGAGAGGCTGTAGCCGACGAGCACCCACTGCAGCGTCACCAGCGGGAGCGCGCTGAAGGAGTGCATGAGCGTGGCCAGGACGTTCTTGCGGCGGACCATGCCGCCGTAGAAGAGCGCCAGGCCGGGCGTCATGAAGAGGACGAGCGCCGTGGAGATGAGGAGCCAAGCGGTGTCACCCGAGTCGACCTTCATATGGGTGGACGGGATAGCGCGGCCCTTGTTTCGCCCAAGTTTCCGGGTTGGGTCCATCCGGTACACGAGGACGGCGCGCCGCCCCGGGCACCTCGCTTGACGCGCGTCCCGCCGCGGCGATAAGGCTTCTCCTCCGGTGATGGCCGGCTCTACCCCGGCCCACCTCCTCGCACCCCTGCATGGACCGCACCGCCTACGACCGGTACTTCGCCCTCGAGGATCGCCACTTCTGGCGCGTGGGCCGGCGGCGCATGGTCATCGAGCTGCTCGAGCGGCACCTCGGCCCCGCGCCGGCCGCCCGCCGGCGGCTCCTCGACATCGGCGGCGCGTGCTCGCTGATCACGCGCGATCTCAAGCAGCTCGGCGACGTCGTCATGGTCGAGCCGGACGAGCCGACCGCCGAGTTCGCGCGCACCGAGCTCGGGCTCGAGGTCCTCGTGGGGAGCCTCCCCGACGCGATCCCGGTGCGCGGGCCGTTCGACGCGATCACGCTGCTCGACGTCATCGAGCACATCGACGACGACGCCGCGGCGCTCACCGCGGTGCGCGGGCTCTTGCGCCCCGGCGGCGTGCTCCTGCTGACGGTGCCCGCGATCCCGTGGCTGTGGAGCGATCACGACGTCTCGGTCCACCACCGCCGCCGCTACGTGCGCGGCGGCCTGCGCAGCCTCCTCGAGCGCACCGGCTTCGAGGTCGAGCTCATCAGCTACCACACCTCGCTGCTCTTCCCGCTCATCGCCACGCAGCGCCTGCTCAGCCGCGCGCGCGGCGTGAGCGCCAAGGCCGAGTACCAGGTGAACGTCCCGCCGCGGGCGCTGAACGCGCTCCTGCTCGAGGTGATGGACGCCGAGCGCAAGCTCCTCCGGCGCGTCGAGCTGCCCATCGGCTCGTCGCTGGTCGCCGTCTGCAAGAACCCGGAGCGCGCCTCGTAGCGACGGCGTCGGTCGTGGCGGCGTGACCGTGTCGACGTGGCAACCATGGCTCTCCGGCGCGCCGGCGTCCGAGCGCGTTCGCGTCGGGGCTGCGGGCGGGCAGCTCGTCGCGTGGTGCGCGCTCGCCGTGGTCAACGCCACGATGATCGCGATCCTCGTGCCGCTGCCGGTCGCGGGGCTCGGGGTCCGCGCCCTCCACCACTTCTTCGACGCCGGGCAGCTCGTCGGGGTGGGTTTCCTCGTCTGGGCCGCGGTCGTCGTCTGGGAGCGCTTCGGCCCGCGGCGGCCCGGCGTCCGGTTGGCTGCGATCGCCGCGGTCGCCTGCGGCCTCGCCGCCGCGCTCGTCGCGCCGGACCTCCTCGGCGCGGCGCGCGCGTTCGCCGGCGAAGAGGCCTCGCCCACGCCGTTCTTGCTCGGCATGATCGCCGGCACCGGCGCCGGGATCGCGGCGTGCGCCGCGGCGGGCGCGTGGCTCGCGCGCCGTGGTCGGCTCGCGGCGGCCGGTGCTCTCCTCGGGATCGCCGGAGCGGTCGCCAATCACTTGGTGCTCGTGGCGGACTACCCCGGCGTGCACCTCGCCATCGCCGCCGCCGCCGCCACGCTGCTCGGCGCGTCGGTCGCGTCCCTGCCGCTCCCCCGGCTCGCGCAGACGCGGTGGGCTCGGGCGGCGCGCGCCGGCCTCGCGACCGCCGGGACGGTCGCGCTCGTGGTCCCGCCGTCGAACACCGTGGCCGTCGAGATCTTCCTCGTGCCGGGCGCCGTGATCGCGCCGGCGCTCGTGCGCCTCCGCACCCAGGACGACGATCCGGCCGCCGCGGTCGATCGCGGGGAGTGGTTCGCCGACCGCGCGGCGGCGGCCGACGTGCCGCCGAGCTCGCCGCCGGTGACGCCGCACCATCCGATCGTCATCATGATGGTGGTCGACGCGCTGCGCTCCGACGTCGTGTTCGATCCGAAGAACGCGGCGGCGGCGCCCGAGATGCAGGCGCTGCGGCGCGAGTCGGTCGCGTTCACCGAGGCGCGCGCCCCCTCGACGTCGACCATCACCTCGCTGGCGAGCTTCTTCGCCGGCCGATACTACTCGGGCCTGTACTGGACCAAGCGCGACGGCGGCGGCCGCGTCTACCCGCACGAGGACCCGACGCCCCGGTTCCCCGAGCTGCTCGCGTCCGCCGGCTTCGCGACGGTGACGTTCACCGGCAAGACCGACGTCGCCAACGCCTACGGGATCGTGCGCGGGATCCAGGAAGAGCACGTGATGAAGGCCGGCCGCAGCATGCCGCCCGCGAGCATGCTCATGGACGCGGTGCTCGACCGTGTCGCCTCGCAGGGCCCGGGGGGCCTCTTCCTCTACACGCACTTCACCGACGCGCACGTGCCCTACAACCTCGCGGGCACCGAAGGGACGCTCTTCGAGCGCTACCTCCGCGAGGTCACGCTGGTGGACGATCAGCTGCGCCGGCTCCGCGCCCTGCTCGCCGAGCCGCGGCTCGCCGCGCGCACCGTGCTCATCCTCACGGCAGACCACGGCGAGGCCTTCGGCGAGCACGGGAGCTATTCGCACGGGCCCTTCATGTACGAGGAGCTCCTCCGCGTCCCGCTGCTGATCAAGGCGCCCCGCGTCGCGCCCCGCGAGGTCACCCGCCCCGTGACCCTGCTCGACATCGGTCCCACGGTGCTCGACCTCGCGCACCGGACCACGCCGCGCACCTTCCTCGGCCAGAGCCTGGTGCCCTTCCTGCGCGGCGAGGATCCCGTCCTCACCAGGCCGATCGCCGCCGAGTCGCAGCGCCGCGTCGAGGCCATGGTCTTCGAGGACCGCTGGAAGGTCATCCGCGACGCCCGCCACGCGACGTACGAGCTCTACGATCTCGAGAGCGATCCCGGCGAGCGCCGCAACCTCTTCGACGAGCGCCCGGAGGAGGCGCGCGCCCGGCTCGGGGCGATGCGGGCGTTCTTTGGGGCGCATACGCCTAAGCGGGATTGGTACGAGGTGCCGTACATGCCATGAGGGCGCGCGCCACGCTGCCCGATGATTGGACGGGCTCGCCAGACCACGCGACGAGTCGGCGCAGGCGAGTCGCCGTCGTTCACCCACGCTGCGCCGGTCTGGGCCAGCGGGCCCGCGCCTTACGGCGTCTCGCCGAGTGCGGGATCGTCATCATCGGCGGAAGCGGGCCGGGCCGGCGCGGCGTCGCCTGGAGCCCCGGCCGCCGAGCGAACCCAGATCTCGATCTTCTCCTGCGGCTTGACGTTCTTGACGCCCCGCACGACCTCGCGGCGCCCGCCGAGCACGAAAGAGCCCTTCTGCGGGCCAGGGATGGACGCGACGCATTTGGTCTCGAGGACGACGGTCCCCGCGTCGGCGACGAGGGCCTCGGCTGCCTCGCCGGCCGGGGGACCGGCGCGGCGAGGCGCGGGGTACTTCGTACCCGTCGGACCGAACGTGGGCACCCGGAGATCGGCGACCGTGTAGAGGCCGTTCTTGAACGCCTTGCCGCAGCCGAGGTACGCGACAGCGTCGTTGAACGGCACCTCGGGCGGGGCCTCGGGCATCCGCGCCAGCGACGAGCGACCGACGGTCTTCTTGTCGACGGTGTAGCGCGTGACGAAGTTGTAGAACATCACGTCGCCGGCGACGCTGTCCCAGCCGTTCGAGCCGGACCAGAGCACGTGCGTCACGCCCATGCCCGCGAGGGCCTGCTGCACGGCCTTCGGCGACTCGAGCTCGCCGTAGCTCAGGCCGAACTGCCAGCCCTTGCAGTCGTTGACCGACGTGACGCCAATCCCGAGGTGGTTGTGGTTGTCGTGCAGGAGCAGGTGCGCCCCCGCGGGTAAGGCCTTGCGCACGGCGTACATCTCGCCGAACGCTTCGAGCCGCTTGCCAAACTCCTTTCGGTAGCCGGACGAGAGCAGGTCCATCACCATCTTGGCCGGCGACCCTCGGGCCATCACGTGCCCAGGGATGAAGTAGACGTCGCCGCCCCAGATCGCCTGGAGCGCGACCAGCCCGGCGACCGCGACTCGGTTCACCCAGTTGGTGCGCCACACGAGCACGATGAGCGCTCCGGTGGCCGCGGCCATCAGCGGCAAGATCGCCTGCAGGTAGCGGTCCTGGTGGTGGGTCCAGTACCACGCGAAGAGCGCGACGTGCACGTAGAGCGCGAGCGCCCACAGGCGCGCGAGCTTCTTGAGGCCGAGCAGCGGCAGGCAGAGCAAGAGCAGCGTGAAGAGCGAGCCGAAGACGGGGACGGACCCGTGGAACTTGGAATAGTCGTTGGGCACGAACGAGAACGTCGCCAGTGCCTTGAGCGTCTCGAGGAATCCGGCGAGCGTGCGCTCCGGCCGCCAGAACTGGCCGCTGTACGCGTGGACGTAGATCGACGCCGCGTCCTCGGTCCACGGGTGCAGGTGGAGCCGCTTGTACAGGAGCGGGTAGAGCGGATCGCCGTAGTAGGCGAGGTTCTTCGCCCAGTGGGGCGCGGTGAAGAACAGCCCGCCCGCGAGCGCGGCGAGCGGGCCGAGGTAGGCGTTGCGCTTGAGCTCGGTGTCCGCCTTGCCGCGCGCCGCCTGGATCGCGAAGGTGATCGCGCGAACGGCGACGGCCGCGGCCGGGACCGGCCAGAGGAGAAGGATGCCGGTGTACTTTACGAGGCCCGCGCCGGCCATCATCATCGCCATGAGCACGAGCAGGCGCGGCGAGAGGCGCTCGTACGCGCGGAGGAGCATCAAGAAGAGCGGGATTGCGAAGACGGCGGCGATGTGATCACCGCCCGAGCTCAGGCTGGAGTCGTAGAGGAAGATGCCGGGGAACAGGAACATCACCGGCCAGGTCGCGGCGAGACGCGGGAGCGCCCGGCCCGGCGCTCGGCCGTCGCCCTCGGCCACGCGCGTGCTCGGCTCGCGGCGCGGGAGGAGCCGGCGCACGAGCGCCGGGATCGCGGCCAGGGTGAAGAGCAGCCCGGCGAACTCCATGTGCGCCGCGAGCTCGACGAAGTCGAACAGGGCGCCCCGCGGGAACAGGAACGCCCACGTGTAGATCATCGTGGCGAGGTGCGGGTACGTCGCCACCGTCCAGCCCTCGGGGAAGCGGCGGACGCCCCCGTACGCCGCGTAGTCCTCGGCGAGGGCGAGGTGCTTCCAGCGCGCGTCGAACTGGGCGTTCTCCGGCGTGAGGATGGAGAAGTACACCATCAGGACGCCGATGAAGCCGAACGCGAAGATGGCGTAGACCCACAGGGGCGTGGGCGCCGCCCGCGAGCGCCAGCGCTCGAGGCCGCGCCGGAGCCTCCGCACATAGCGGAGCGCCGAGCGGCCGCCGATGGCGATCATCGAGAGGGGCAGGAGCGCGAAGAACGCCGCGCCGTAGAGGCGAAGGAGCCCACCCGCCGTGATCGCCATGAAGAAGCCGAACATGCCGGCGGCGAACGAGATCGCGACGTGCTCGACGATCGGCAGCGGCCGCCGTAACAGGCGCACGATCGTCACGTGCCCGAGGCACAGGCACGCGACGCTCCAGATCGCGGTCAGGGCGAGGTACGCGAAGTACCGCCAGAACAGCCACTGGTGGATCGGGTAGTGGCCGTGGACGACCTTGGCGAAGATCGCGATCCCGGCGCAGAGCGGCAGGACGATCGCGGCGCGGCGGGCCCGGGCCGCGAGGCCCCGGATCCGGGACCCAGGCGCCGGATCGGGCGCCGGGTCGAGCTCCTGTCCGTCGGCCATCGCGCGGAGCTCGGTCCTAGTAGCCCATCCTGAGCTTCTTGAACCCGAACGCAGTCATCCGCAGGAGCAGCCAGCCGTGCGAGAAGCGACTGATCTTGGTGTCGCCGTAAGTGCGCGCCCGGTAGCGGACGGGCAGGTCGATGATCTTCATGTTGAGCCGCGCCGCCCCGAAGAGCAGATCGAAGTCCCCGAACGGATCGAAGTCGCCGAAGAACTCGCGGTTCGCGGCGATGCGGTCGTAGTCGCGCTTGTAGAGGACCTTGGTCCCGCAGAGCGAGTCCTTGATGGGTTGCTCGAGCACCCACGAGAGGGCGAGGGAGAAGAACTTGTTTCCGAGGAGGTTCAAGAAGCGCATGGCCTCGCCCTCCATCGGGTAGACGAGGCGCACGCCGTTGATGAACTCGCCCTTTCCAGTCACGAGCGCGCGGTAGAACTTGGGCAGGTCCTCGGGCGGAACCGTGAGGTCCGAGTCGAGGATCATGAGCACATCGTTGTTGGCGGCGGCGAAGCCCTTGCGCACGGCGTCGCCCTTGCCCTTGCCGTTGCCCTGATCGACGAGCACGAGCTTGAGCGGGCCCTTGTACTCGCGCATCACCGCCTCGATCTCCTGGCGGGTGCCGTCGGTCGAGTTGCCGTCCACGAAGATGAGCTCGGTCGCGGGCCCCATCAGCGGGGTGCGGGCGACGGCCTCGCGCACGTTGCCCTTCTCGTTCTTGCAGGGGCAGATGACGCTGACGCTCGCCTTCACCCCGACCGGCTCGGCCATCGGGCGGGCGACGAAGTAATCGACGAGCGAGGTCTCGCGGAGCGCGGGGACCTTGGCGCCGAGGCGGTTGGCGATCCTCGAGACGACCGGCACGTCCACCGGCATGAGCACCTCGGTGCCGCGGCGGACCACCTCGAACCCCGAGAGGTGAAGGAGGTTCTCGATGTCGTTCATCGAGAGCCAGTTCTGCTCGGGCCAGGCCGTCTTCATGCCGACCTTCTCGGCGAGCTTGAGCACCGGCTCCCAGAGGTAGTTGTAATAGGTGACGATGACCCGCCCCGTGGGGGAGATGAGTGGGCGGAGCCGCTCCATCGCGCGCTCGATGTCGTCGAGGTGGCCCACCACGTCGCTGAGGATGACGACGTCGAAGGGGCCCTCGGGGAGCGGATCGCGCTCCACGTCGGCGACCCGGAGGTCGAGGTTCGGGTGGCGGCGGCGCGCGATCTCGATCATCCGCGGCGACACGTCGAGTCCGACGGAGCCACCGTGGCCGAGCGCCTCGAGCAGATCGCCGAGGCCGCAGCCCACCTCGAGCACGCGGCTGTGGGGCAGGACCAGGCTCTTCACCAGCCGCTCGACCTCGGCGGCGTAGTAGCGCCGGCGCGAGGCGTGCTCGGCGCGCCAGTCGGCCAGCTCGTCGTAGCGGCGGATCTTCCTGGCGAACCGGGCCCGCTCGCGCTCGTCGAACTCGGTGGTCACCGAGGATGATGCGCGTTCGGAGCGCGCCGCGTCGATGGACTGCGTCGTCATGAAAGATCCCCTGAGCCCCGAGCTACTGCCTGGCCCGTTCCCGGGACGCGATCTCCCCCGCGTGCTCCCGGTACCAAGCGATGGTCTTCTTCAATCCCTCGTCGAGCGAGGTCGCGGCGCTGAAGCCGAAGCGCTCCTTCGCCCGCGCGACGTCGAGCATGCGGCGCGGCTGCCCGTTGGGCCGCGAGGCGTCCCAGACGATCGACCCCTCGTAGCCGCACGCAGCTGCGATGCGCGCCGCGAGGTCCTTCATCGAGATCTCGAAGCCGGCGCCGAGGTTCACCGGATCGGGGTCGTCGTAGCGCTCCGCCGCGAGCACCAGCCCCTTCGCGCAGTCCTCGACGTACAAGAACTCCCGCGTCGGAGTGCCGTCGCCCCAGAGGGTGACCGAGCTCTCGCCTCGTGCCCCTGCGTCGATGAACTTGCGGATCATCGCAGGGATGACGTGCGAGTCCTCGAGGTCGAAGTTGTCGAGCGGCCCGTAGAGGTTCACCGGGAAGACCATCACGAAATTCGAGCCAAACTCCTGCCGGTACGACTGGGCCATCACCAAGATGGCCTTCTTGGCGATGCCGTAGGGCGCGTTCGTCTCCTCGGGGTAGCCGTTCCAGAGCTCGTCCTCGCGGAAGGGGACGGGCGCGAACTTCGGGTAGGCGCAGATGGTCCCGGCCACGAGCACCTTGGGCGTGCCGGCGCGGCGCGCCTCTTCGAGCACGTGGAGGCCCATCGCCATGTTGTCGCGGAAGAACGTGCCCGGCAGGCGGCGGTTCGCGCCGATGCCGCCGACCTTCGCGGCGAGATGCAGGACCAGATCCGGGCGGTGAGCCTCGAACATCGCGCGCGTGGCTCGGGCGTCCGTGAGGTCGAACTCGCGGGAGCGTGGAGCGACGATTTCGCGGACTCCGCGCGCGCGGAGCTGGGCGACCACGTGCGTGCCGAGGAAGCCATGGCCCCCGGTCACCAGGACCTTGGATGCGGCGAGCGAGACCGGCATGAATCGGGAACGGGCCAATAGCACCGACCGGACGGGGCCGCACTAGGATCGCCCCCCCAGGCGCGGGTTCGTGTAGAAACCCGCCTGCACATGCGACGCCTTCCGGGACGCACCGCCGAGCTCGTCCGAGCGTGGCTCTCGCGCCACGGCGCCTTCGTCCTGGCGCTCGTCGTGCTCCTCGGTCTCGGGTTCGGGGCGAGCCTCCGGCAGCACGTGGCCCGGTCGGCCGAGCCGCTCGTGTTCAACGACGATGCCCGCCAGCAGATCTTCCCCTTCTTCCCGTACCACGAGGCGGGGCTCTTCCCCGACGACTACGCGGCCGCCTACTACCGCGCGTGCCTGCCCCTAGGGTACCGCGCGCTCTATACGATCGGCGCGCTCTTCGCCGATCCGGCGACGATCAGCAAAGTCGTGCCCTACGTGCTCCTCGCCGTGGTGGTGGTGTCGGTCGCGATCGCGGCGCGGCGGCTCGCCGGGTTCTTCGGGGCGCTGCTCGCGACCTCGCTCGTGCTCTCGAGCGATCTGTTCCTCGGGCGCATGGCGGGGGGGTTGCCGCGCGCTTTCGCGTTTCCCCTCCTCGCCGCGGCGGCGGCGGCGCTCGTTTGCGGGCGAGCCAGGATCCTTGCGGCGATCGTCTGCGTGGGCGCGGCCTTCTACCCCGCCGGCGCCATGCCCGCGGGGATCGCGCTCGCGCTCGTCCTGTTCGTGCTCCCGCGCCGGCACCGCGGCGACGCGGTGTCGTGGCATTTCGGACGACGTGCCCGCGTGGTGCTCGGCGCGGGGGTGGTGTCGGCGCTCATCCTGATGCCGACGTTGCTGGCGGCGCGCGGCTACGGCACGACGCTGCGTCCCGCCGACGTCACCATGTATCCCGAGATCGGTCCGGGCGGTCGCTACGGCCCTGGCGATCGCGCGCCGTTCGCGAGCTTCCCCGACTCGGCGGTCGAGCAGGTACGGGCCGTGCTCAAGCCGGCGGGCCAGGCGTGGGCGCCCACGGTGCAGGAGTGGGCAAAGCGGGGCGGGGGACGGGGCGCCGCGTCGAACGGCGACACCGTGCTCGCGATCCTCGGCGGCGTGCTCCTCCTGGGAGGCCTGCTCCTCGCGGTGCGCGATCCCGGAGGCCGGCGCTTGCTCGCGCTCGGCGCGGCGGCGTGGCTGGGGCACCTCGTGGCGCGGCCTGTGGCGCCGTACTTCTATTTGCCGCAGCGCTACGCCGCGTACCCGGTGCCGATCCTGTTCGTCGTGCTCCTGCCCGCGGCGGCGGCGGCGATCGGGGGCGTCTTCTCGCGCCGGCGCGCGGCATCGGTCCCTGCGGTGATTGCCGTGGTCGCGCTCGCAGCGGTCGTCGTTCTTCCGTTCGGTGGGCGGGGCAGCGCGACGAGCGGGCTCGGCATCGACGCGCAGCCGCAGCGGCGGCTCTTCGACTTCCTCCACACGCTGCCGAAGGACGCCCTCATCGCCGGCTGGCCGAGCGACCTCGATAGCGTGCCCTACGTCAGCCGCCGGCAGGCGTTCGTCACTTACGAGCTCCACCAGGCTTTCCACCAGGGATACGCCGACGAGATGCGGCGCCGCATGCGCGCCCTCGTCGACGCCTACTTCGCGAGCGATCCGGCGCCGCTGCTCCGCCTCCGTGACGAGTTCAAAGTCACCCACCTGGTCTTCCAGCAGAGCCGACTCTCGAGGCCGCCCTCGTATTTCAAGCCGTTCGACACGTGGACCCGGAAGGCGTTCGGTCCCGGTGCGGCGAAGGGTTTCGAGCTGCCGCGCCGGGTGAACGAGGCGAAGGTGTTCGCGGACGGCCCGTACATCGTGCTCGATCTCCGGAAGCTGCACGGCCCCTGACGCTCTCGCCGGAGGCGCCGCGAGAAAGCTCCGTCGGAGGGACATCAGGTGACCGGCGACACGGGGCGCCCGCGAGCTCCCGGTCGCGGCCGACGCGCCGAACTGGGGCGGATCCGAGGGCGATGGGCTATCCTGGCGAGGAAAGTAACCTTGCGATGACCAACCACCTCGAAACCGCCGCCGCCCCGGCCGCCGTCGGGCAGCGCGAACCCAAGATCGCGATCCTCATCGTCGCGTACAACGCGGTGTCCACCCTCACCCAGGTGCTCGATCGCATCCCGCCCGAGATCTGGGCTCGCGTCGAGGAGGTCCTGGTCTTCGACGACTCGAGCCGCGACGATACGTACCTGGTCGGCCTCGGGTACAAGGCTAAGTACGGTAAGGCCAAGCTCAGCGTCTTCCGCAACGAGCAGAACCTCGGCTACGGCGGCAACCAGAAGCGCGGCTACCGCTACGCGATCGACAAGGGCTACGACATCGTGGCGCTCGTCCACGGCGACGGACAGTACGCGCCCGAGATGCTCCCGACGCTGCTCGAGCCGCTCATCCGCGGCGAAGCCGAGGCGGTGTTCGGCTCGCGCATGCTGAAGGCCGGCGAGGCGCGCAAGGGCGGCATGCCGCTCTACAAGTTCGTCGGCAACAAGGTCCTCACCGGCGTCGAGAACTTCCTCCTCGGGATGGATCTGTCCGAGTTCCACTCGGGCTACCGCCTCTACTCGCTCAACGCGCTCGAGAAGCTGCCGTTCGAGAAGAACACCGACGACTTCCACTTCGACACCCAGATCATCATCCAGCTCCACGCCGCCGGGATGCGCATCGCCGAGATCCCGATCCCCACCTACTACGGCGACGAGATTTGCCACGTGAACGGGATGAAGTACGCGAAGGACGTCGTCCGGTCGGTGGTCGACTTCAAGCTGCACGAGCTCGGCGTGAAGACCGAGCCCCGATACGAGGTCCCTCCGGCCTACACGATGAAGAAGAGCCCGTGGAGCTCGCACGCGCGGATCCTCGAGCTCGCCGGCTTCACGCCGAAGCGCATTCTCGACGTCGGCTCGGGCCAGGGGGAGCTCGGGCACGTGCTGAAGACCCGCGGGCACACGGTGGTCGGCGTCGACATGAGCCCGCCCAAGTTCGAGCTCGACGAGTTCATCCAGGCCGATCTCTCGCGCGGTCTGCCGATCGCCCCAGCGCGTACGTTCGACATCGCGATCCTCGCCGATGTGCTCGAGCACATGTCGGATCCGCTCGCGTTCATGCGCGAGCTCAAGCCCCACCTCGCGGCCGGCGGCTTCGTCATCGCTTCGATCCCCAACGTGGTCCACTGGTCGGTGCGCGCGCAGATGGCGCTCGGCCGGTTCGACTACACCAACAAGGGACTCCTCGACCGCGGCCACCTCCGCTTCTTCACCCGATCGTCGGCGCACCGCTTCTTCCAGGAAGCGGGCTTCCGAGTCGAGGACGAGCTGACTACGCCGGTGCCGTGGGAGAACGTGATCCCGCCGGGCCCGCTCGATCCGGTGATGCGTGGCGTGGAGCGGACCGACTTCCTGCTCGGAAAGCTGCGGCCGAACGTCTTCGCCTACCAGCACGTCTTCAAGCTCAGGGCCGAATGATCACCAAGGGAATCATCCTCGCCGGCGGCGCCGGCACGCGGCTGCACCCGATCACCCAGGTGGTCAGCAAGCAGCTCGTCCCCGTCTACGACAAGCCGATGATCTACTACCCGCTGACGACGCTGATGCTCGGCGGGATCGACGACGTGCTGGTCATCACGACGCCGGAGGATCAGTCGTTGTTCCAGAAGCTCCTCCGCGATGGGTCGCAGTGGGGCATCTCCATCCGCTACGCAGTGCAGCCGAAGCCCGAGGGGCTCGCGCAGGCCTTCCTCATCGGGAGGGAGTTCATCGGCAACGATCCCTGTTCGCTCATCCTGGGCGACAACATCTACTACGGCCATGGGATCACCGATCACCTCCGCCGCGCGGCCTCGCAGACCTCGGGCGCGACCGTGTTCGCCTACTGGGTCGAGAAGCCCGAGGCGTACGGCGTCGTGGAGTTCGACGCCGAGGGTCGGGTGCTCAGCGTCGAGGAGAAGCCCAAGGCTCCACGCTCGAACTACGCCATCACGGGCCTCTACTTCTACGACAACGACGTCGTGTCGATCGCCAAGGCGCTCAAGCCCTCCGCCCGCGGCGAGCTCGAGATCACCGATCTCAACCGCGTCTACCTCGAGCGCGGCGCGCTCAAGGTCGAGAAGCTCGGTCGCGGGTTCGCCTGGCTCGACACGGGCACGCACGAGTCGCTCCTGCAGGCGGCGACGTTCATCCAGACGATCGAGCTCCGCCAAGGGCTCAAGGTCGCCTGCCCCGAGGAGGTCGCTTACCACCTCGGCCTCATCGACGCCGAGCAGCTACTTCGCCTGGCCGAGCCCCTGAAGAAGAGCGGCTACGGCGAGTACCTGGTGAAGCTCCTGCGCCACTCGGTGCCCGGTATTCGGCGCGACTAGCTGATGGACATAATCAATCCCGCGCTCGCTTTGGCGCCACATGCAGGCCAGTTGCCTGTGCGTTGATGGGTACGCGCCGCGCTGCTATCAAGGGCGATCAGTCCCGACGCAACTACTTCGGCGCGCACGCGAAGCGGTTCGGTCACCGCGTCGCGGCGATCTCCTGCGCCGCGACCAACGCCGGGCGCGCCGCGATAACGGGCGCGCTGCGAGCCCCCGCGGCGGACCGTCCGAGATGCCTTGACTGAGCCTGCCGTTGGCGTGAGCCTAGCTACTCCGACCGGCACGGAGGTTCCCATGAGACAGATCCCGCTCTCCGCTTCGCTGCTCACCTACCTCGAAGAACTCGAGTTCTCCGAGGCCGCGCTTGGAGCGGACGACGACGCCAAGCCGCTCGCGGCGGCGTTCACGGGCGAGCTCGGCTCCTGGGAATCGGTTTTCAAGAAGGAGCGCGAGTCTCGCCGGAACGTGATCCGGGCCGAGGCCGCCGTCAGCGTCCGCAACCAGCAGCTCGACGAGACGACCAGCCGCTTCGGCGGCGTGGTGATGGTCGAGGCCAAGGGCGACCGCACGAGCACCCTGTTCCGCCGCTTCTTCGCCTCGGCGCCCTCGGTGTTCATCCGGCAGGGCCTGCGTAAGCAGTGCGAGCGGACGCGCGACACGATCCTCACCGAGCTCGGCAAGGTGGACGACACGAGCCCGCTCAAGGCGTTCGTGGCCCCGTTCAAGGCCGGCGTCGAGCTCGCGTTCGGCGCCCTCGACGGACGGGCCAAGGCCAAGGCGGACCGAGGGATCGTGGCGCACGACATCGAGGAGTGGAAGGAGGGGGTGAACCAACTCCGCACCACGACGTACGCCGAGCTCCTGAAGATCGCCGTTCAGCAGAGTCACTCGAAGGCCTGGGTCAACGGGTTCTTCCGTGCCACTGATGCGGGCGCCGAGGAGGAGACCGAGACGGAGCCGCCGGCCCCGTAAAGCTGATTCGCCCCGGCTTCCGGCGGATTTCACTCCGGGCAAGCCCCGAGCGCGCCTTGGTGAGGCGTCGTCAGCTGCAGTCTGCGGTCGTCGGGCGCCGATAGGGGCCTCGAACCATGGCCAACAGAGCCCGACCGAATCCTGAAGAGCGGCGATGTTCACCCCGGCGGCGGTCGAGCGGGGCGGATCGACCGTTTGATTCGGCGTGCTCCAAACGCGTCCTGGCTATGTCACAGCCTCGACAGGTGCCAGTCGGCCTTTGACCAGGCCCAGGAGCGCCGCCGCCGTCGCGAGCGGAGTGCGCGAGGCGGCCTCGCTTGTCGCGGCCGGCTTGCCCGCCGGGGACCGGCCTTGCTTCGCCTCCGCGCGTGGCTACCGTGCGCCCCATGGCCGGCTTCTTCGACGAGGACATCTTCGGCGGCGACCAAGGCGACCTTCCCGACGGCATCGTTGACGCCGATGCGTTCGAGGAAATCGTTCATCGGGCGGTCCAGCGGGACTTCCCGCCGCACGCCTACGAGTTCCAGAGGAACATCGAGCGCGAGCTGGTGTTCGATGGCGTTCGCGCCCGGATTCGACCCGACGCGGTGGTCTGCCACACACGGCTCACCAGCGGCGAGCAGATGGTCGCCTGCGTGGCGGATGCGAAGTTCCTGTTAGTGCGCCCTCTGCCTGATCCCGCGGCGCCCCGCGCGTAGCCGTTAAGCTGATGCGCATCGCGCTCACGCCCGAGCGCCGCGCCACGTCGCGATGGGCCCAGTGGCGACTCCGCATCTGGAGGCCCTCCGGGGTCCGCCGGCGAGCCGGGGTGATGGCCATCGCGGCGCGGTTCTTGTAGTGGCGCGGCCGAAGGAGAGCACCGAGTAGGTGACGAAGAGGGCGCTTCTTAGCGGGACCGCCCTCTCCGTCGTGCTTCGCGCCGACCGTCAAGCAGACACGAAGCACCGACAGGTTTGTCCCGAGCGCGCTGGGAATCAAGTCCTGGAGCGAGCGGATCCCCACGTGCGATGAGGCGCGGCCGGGCGTGTGCCCGTGCTGCGGGGCGGCCGCTCGGCCCGTTGGGGCCCGCCTCGTGATCGTCGGTCACGGCGTCGTCGAGCGGCAGGTGCTGGGCCCCGCGACGCCAGCGGGGCCGCCCGGCGAGGCGATCGTGATGCTGCGGCGCTACCGTTGCCGGGCGTGCAAGACGATCCTCGTCGTCGGGCCTCGGGGGCTCGTCGCGCGACGCCGGTACGGCGCCGGGGCGATCGCGCTCGCGCTGGCGGCGTACGGTTGTGGCGCGACGAGCGCGGCATCGCGGGCACGGACGAGCCCGTGTCGGGTCGTGGGCGGGTCGGCCACGGAGCGGTGGCCTACGCTTGTGCGGTGGATCGACGCCGCCCGCCGCGGCGAGCTCTTCGGGGTGGCGGGGCTCGGCGAGCTCGGACGGCGGCGCGTCGCCGAGCACGTCGTGCTCGCCCTCGCCGCTCGCGCCGGGCGCGCCCTCGGTGCCGATCTTGCCGAGAGCGCGTTCCACGGAGCGGCGATCGCGGCGTGATCGACCTCGCGCGAGCGCGCCGCGAGCGAGCCGGACGCGAGGGACGCCGCGCGCCGGCGCGTGAGGGCCTCCGCGATCCACCGAGGAGGATCGGGCACGTCCGGGTCTGGATCCGGCACGAGGTCGTCGCGGGCCACGAGAGGCCCGCGAAGGAGACTCGATGGATCATCTGGCCCCGAAGAATCACGGCGAGGAGGTGGCGGTCTTCCGCCACGGCCTCATCGGCGCGCTCGCGCTGCGCGCGCTCGACCACGGCGAGCGCAGCGCGCTGCTCCGAGAGCTCAGCGCACAGCGCGTGCGCCCGCCGGGCTGCGACACGACGCGCTGCTACTCCGTGCCGACGCTCGAGCGCTGGCTCTACGCCTTCAAGGCAGGCGGCCTCGAGGCGCTCGTGCCGCGCGCGCGCGCCGACCGCGGCCGCGGGCGCGACCTCGACCCCGAGCTGCGCGATCTGCTCTGCGACATCCGGCGCGAGCACCCCGACGTGAGCGTTACCCTCATGCTTCGCACGCTGCGCGCCGATGGGCGCGCGGGGGAGGAGGTGACGGAGTGCACCGTGCGCCGGATGCTCGCCGAGAAGGGCCTCGTCCGCGCGCCGGCCGAAGACGGCAAAGGGGGCAAGACGCGCCTGCGCTGGCAGGCCGAGCGACCCGGAGCTCTCTGGCACGGCGATGTCTGCCACGGTCCTACGCTCACGCTCGCGGAGCGTCGTACGCCGGTGCGCGTCCACGCGCTGCTCGATGATGCCTCGCGCTACGTCGTCGCCCTGCGTGTCGTCTCCGACGAGCGGGAGGAGACGATGCTGTCGATCTTCGCCCAGGCGCTGATGGAGCACGGCAAGCCGGACGCCCTCTATCTCGACAACGGCGCGACGTATCGCGGTGCGGTCCTCCAGGTCGCGTGCGCCCGCCTCGGCATCACGCTCCTGCACGCTCGCGCCTACGACGCGCCGGCGCGCGGCAAGATGGAGCGCTTCTGGCGCCGCATGCGCGAGCAGGCCCTCGATCACATCGGTCAGGTCGCCTCGCTCGCCGATGTCGAGAAGAAGCTCCGCGCCTGGCTTGTGCGCTACTACCAGTGCGCGCCGCACGCGGGGATCCTCGGCCGCGCGCCGGTCGCGGTCTTCGCGGAGGGAGAGAAGGTCCGCGTCGCCGAGGACGAACTGCGCGCCGCGCTCACCGCCCGTGTCCGCCGCCGCGTCCGCCGCGACACCACCGTCAGCGTCGGTGGCACCGCCTATGAGATCCCGCTCGGCTACCTCGCGGGCCAGCTCGTCACGATCGCGACCAGCCTCTTCGACGGCAACGATCCCGTCCTCGAGCTCGACGGCAAGCGCATCCCCCTGCGCATCGTCGACCCCGTGAGCAACGCCAAGCAGCGGCGCCCGGCGCGCAAGCCCGCGGCGGAGCGCCCCGAGCGCCCCGTCGACTTCGATCCCGGCCGCACACTCACCGACGACGAGGAAGCCTCCGATGACGACCTCTCCTGACCTGACGGCCTTCGGGCTTCGTGCGCGTCCCTTCAGCAAGGAGATCGACGACCAGGACCTCTGGCTGCCCGAGAGCAAGGCCGCGCTCGTGACCGAGATCGAAGAAGCGCTCGCCGAGCGCCAGAGCGTGCTGCTCCTCGGCGAGCCCGGTGTCGGAAAGACCTGCGTGCTGCGCGCGCTCCGTCGAAAGCTCCCGCAGAGCGGCTTTCGGTTGACGTACTGCCGGAACGCGACGCTCGGTCGACGGGACTTCTATCGCTATCTCTGCCACGCCCTCGGCCTGCACCCGACGGCCACCGCGGCGAACCTGTTCCTCGCCGTCGAGACGCATGTGCACGACCTGCGGCGCGACAAGGTGCATCCCGTCTTCCTGCTCGACGAGGCCCACCTGCTCCATCCCGACATGCTCGCGCACCTGCACATTCTCCTGAACTACGAGTGGGATGCCAGGGCGCTCCTGTCGCTCATCCTCGTTGGCCTTCCGGAGCTCGAGTCGAGCCTCGCGCGGCGGGCGCACCGCTCGCTGCTCACCCGGATCCATCACCGCTTCCTCCTCGCTCCGGCCACCGTCGACGACACCGCCGAGTACGTCCGCTACCGCCTCGCCGCCGCCGGCGTCGATCGCGCGCTGTTCCCCGACGACGCGCTCGGTGCCCTGCACGAGCTGTCGCAGGGGGCCCTCCGCGAGATCGATCGGCTCGCGACCGCTGCGCTGCGTGAGGCCGCGCGTCGCAAGAAGAAGCTCGTCGACCGCGAGACCGTCTCGCGGGTCGCCGAAGCCCTCGCACGTTTCGACTGACCCTCAAGTGGCGGCGCGTCCACCGCGCCGCCACCGATGCCCATCCCGCGCGCGGCTCGCGCCGGCGTCCATCGTCATGGCCATCAGCCGACCGCCAAGACCCGCGCCGGCGCGATGGCCATCGCCTTGGCGGCGGGAGGCGCCATCATCCAGCCGGCGCGCGCACAAGTTCCGAAGGCGTTTGACGAAGGGACAAGCCGACCGCGTCCACTTCTACGGCCGTATGCTCGCGCCAGAGGAATCGGCGCCCCGGATCTATGTCCCCGAGGGCTGCAAGACCGATGTTGGAGCGCAAGCCCTCGAAGATGCGGGACTCATTAAGATCGTCATCCTGGAGGGTGTTCGGGCAGGGGCGCTCGTGGAGGTGTCGCCCGTGCAGGCGCACGTCATCACCATCACGACGAACGGCCGCGGCGGGGCCGTCACGGACTACGACGTGGAGCGAGAGCACGAGCGACGGCCGGGAGGTGAGACCTGGCGGTATCGCATCCGGACGGCGGACCGCACCGACTTCTTCGAGAGCCGTTTCGTGGCCATGGGCGAAGCGGAGGTTCAGTCGGTGATGATCAACCTCAACGGGCAGGTTGAGTTCAGCGCGAGGGGCATCCCCGAGGCGCTGTTCGCGCTTGTCGCGCGGGATAGCGGGAGGACTCTCGTGTCGAGCTCCAATCGAGCGGACTGCACGCGGCTTGCGAACGAGTACCGCACCAAGGCCGCGACCACGGTGTGGCGCCGCCTGGCGAACGCCGGCCGCGCGACGTACGACCCCCAGACCGACCGGTTCACCTACAGGCGCGGCTGAAGTCCGCGGCGAAATAGCGGCCGAAAGTATCGTCCTCGTAACGCATGGCGTGGGGATTGCGCGGGTTCCATCACGCGACGATGATCCCACGCATTGGCACAGTCTCTACCCGTCCTGCGGCGCCGCGTCATCGGATCCAAACTGGGACACTAGCTCAGTGCCCTCTGGGCGGGCTGTGGCTGCCGTAACAGAGGCCTCCGTCGCCGCCCTTACCTCGGTTTCGAGCCGGCATGTTCACGTTTCACGGCGCGGCAGGCGGTCGGCCGCGATCTCGCGGAGCTGCGGCGCTTGCTGATCCTTGGCCGAGACCACCGGCTCCGGGAGCGGCCAGGGGATGCCGAGGTCGGGATCGTTCCAACGGACGGCGACCTCGGACTTCGGGTCGTAGAACGACGTCACCTTGTAGGCGAAGAGCGCCCACTCGCTCGTGACCTCGAAGCCGTGGGCGAACCCGACGGGCACCCAGAGCTGCCGCTTGTTCTCGGCGGAGAGCGTGTACCCCACCCACCGCCCGAAGGTCGGCGAGTCGGGTCGGATGTCGACCGCGACGTCGTAGACCTCGCCCGCGAGCACGCTGACGAGCTTGCCCTGCCCCGTGGGGTGCTGGAAGTGCAACCCGCGGAGCACGCCGCGCGCCGAGCGCGAGAGGTTGTCTTGCACGAAGTCCGGGATCCCCGCCGCGCGGTAGCGCTCGCGCTGGTAGGTCTCCATGAAGAAGCCGCGCTGGTCGCCGTGGACCACGGGCTCGATGAGCAGCACCTCCTCGAGCTCGGAGGGCGTGATCTTCACTTTCTATCCCCGTAGTTCTGCTCGATCCAGCGGCGGTACTCGCCCGTCCTGACCTTCTCGACCCAGGCCTGGTTGTCGAGGTACCAGCGGATGGTCTTCTTCATGCCCGACTCGAACGTCTCCTTCGGGGCCCAGCCGAGCTCGGCCTCGATCTTCGCCGCGTCGATCGCGTACCGCAGATCGTGCCCGGGTCGATCGGCGACGAAGGTCATGAGCGCGCGGAGCTCCGCCGCGCTCGCCCCCGTCGCCTCGGCGACGAGGTCGCAGATGCTGGTGACCACGTCGATGTTCCGCCGCTCGCAGCGTCCGCCGATGTTGTACGTCTCGCCCATGCGGCCGCGCTCGATCACGCGCCAGATCGCCTCGCAGTGGTCGTCGACGTAGAGCCAGTCGCGCACGTTGAGACCCTTGCCGTAGACGGGCAGAGGCTTTCGGCCGAGCGCGTTGAGGATCATCAGCGGGACGAGCTTCTCCGGGAACTGCCGCGGGCCATAGTTGTTCGAGCAGTTGGTGAGCTTCACCGGCAAGCCGAACGTCCGGTGATAGGCGCGAACCAGGTGATCGCTCGCCGCCTTCGACGCGGAGTACGGGCTCGAGGGATCGTAGCGGCTGTCCTCGGTGAAATGGCCGTCCTCGCCCAGCGAGCCGAACACCTCATCGGTGCTCACGTGGTGGAAGAGGCGCCCCTCGCTCTTGCCCCAGCGGCGCCGGCACACGTCGACCAGGTTGAACGTGCCCACGATGTTGGTCTGGATGAAGGCGTCGGGCGCCGCGATGCTCCGGTCGACGTGGCTCTCGGCGGCGAAGTGCACGACCACCTCGGGGTCGTGCCGCTCGAACACGGCCTCGACGGCCGCGCGGTCGGCGATGTCGCACCGCTCGAGCGCGTAGTTCGGGAGCAGCGCGACCTCGGCGAGGCTGTCGAGGTTCGCGGCGTACGTGAGCTTGTCGGCGTTGACGAAGCGGTGCTCCGGAAAGCGCGGGACCATGAGGTTCAAGAAGTTCGCCCCGATGAACCCAGCGCCGCCCGTGACCAAGATCCTCATCGACGTCCCTCGCTCGTGGTCCACACCCCCACCGGCCAGTCGCCGAGCGCGCGCTCGAGGCTCTCGCGCCACGGCGGCAGGCGGATCCCGAACCGCTCGGCGAACCGCGAGCAGTCGAGCGTCGCCTGGCTCGGCCGCGCCGCCGGCGCCGGGAACTCGGAGGACGCGATCGGGTCGAGCGACCGGACCTTGTGCTCGGCGCGCGCCGGATCCAGCTCGATCGCCGCCTTCGCGAGCTCGTAGCGGCTGGTGCCGCCCTCGCCGGCCACGTGGTAGACGCCGCGCGCCTCGTCGAACGTCTCGAACAGGCGACCGCGCGCGCCGAAGAGGAGGAGCGCCGTCGCCTGGGCGAGATCGCGGCAGAACGTCGGGTTAGCGACCTGGTCGGAGACCATGCGCAACGCCTCGCGTTGACGGGCGAGGCGCAGCACCGACGAGACGAAGCTGTAGCGGCGCAGGCTGTAAACCCACGAGGTGCGCATCACGATCGCCGGCGCCCCAAGGTCCATGAGGACCTGCTCCCCCGCGAGCTTCGAGCGACCGTATTGGCCGAGCGGCTCGGCAGCGTCGGATTCGACGTACGGCTCGACCTTCTTGCCGTCGAAGACAAAGTTCGTCGAGTAGTGGACGAGCGCAGCGTGGCGGCGGCGCGCCTCTTGACCGAGCAGCGCCACGGCCTCGGCGTTGGCGCGCATCGCCGCCGCGGGTTCCCGCTCGGCGCGGTCGACGTCGTTGTATGATGCGGCGTTTACGATTGCGTCCGGCGCCGCGTGGCCGATCGCGCGCCGCAGGCCCGCCGGATCCAAGAGATCGGCGTCCTGGTGGGTGGCACCGATGACATCCGCGAAAGGGGCGATGGACCCCATGAGTTCGTGACCCACCTGACCCTCAGCGCCGAGGACGAGCACTCTCATTTGCACGATGTTAGTGCTCTTGAGGCGCGCTGCCAGTCGGCCAAGCGATAGGCCCTACCGTAGCGCCACTTCGGCATCGCGGGGCTGGAGAAGTACGCAGGTTCTTTGGGACGCGTGCCATGAGCCCGCTGCACCGCGTGTCGAGAGCGCGTTGCTCTTGCTTGGGGTTCTTTCCGGGCATGCGCCGAGCTAGGCCCCGCCGCTCGGTGTGCATTCAACGCCCCGACGCGGGGTATTGCGTGCTCGAAGTGTTCGGAAGCCACCAACTCAGCTCAATCCTCCGGGGTCAGGAGCGTGCCTTCCTTCGCAAAATAAGAGCGGCTCACGACTTCGTTGTCGTTTTCTCTCAGGATGAAGTTCACGGTTTGCCCCTCCCAAACCGGCTCGGCCGTGAACAACATGCCCTCCACCGCGGCGGTATACGAAGACCTGTCGCGGTATCTTATCTCGATCCTACAGAGAGTATCACGACACTCTACGCCCAAGAGCCGAGCGTCATCAGGAAGGTGCCGGAGGATCGCATTTTCAATCTTGGGCTCGGCTCGGCGGGCCCACTCCGAACGACTAACTTGGGGTCCATCCCGCTCGAACCGCGCCTCAATGCCCGCCGTAATTTCCGCCTGTGTCAGCTCTCCAAGGGATTCCTCTTGCCGTTGAGGCGGCGAAGTGGGCAACGCAGACGAAATAGTCGGGGTCTCAATCCAGCGGTCCACGCGCCGTCCTGGTGGACCACGACGAGAGGGGCGGTCGGCTTGGGGGGACTGCGAGGCGGAAACGCCTCCAGCCGCGGGAGGCGGCGTCGCGATCTTTCCGGGTGCAATTGCGTAACCTGCGAGCGCCGCTCCCGCGACAACGACAACCAACAGCACTGGTTTCAGTTGTGAGCGCACGATAGATTCTGTTGGTGTCCAGGTATTTGGCCGGCTGGGAATCGGGTAACTACTACGGGGAGTAGGACACCTGATACACCGTGGTTGCAGGCCAGATAACGCAGTAAATTCCGAACGCACCGTCGGTGCCGAGCGTCAGCGACTGCATCGTCGTGAATGAAGGAGTCGTGCTGGTGGTGCCGGCGGTGTAGCCACCGGTCGAAATAGTACCCGCGCTGTTTCGGAGGAAGCTCTCGCAGTTGGCGTAGTTGATCCCGCCGCTTCCTGCAGTCAGGACCTTCGGGGTCTTTGCTCCGGTGTTGTCCATCGACAGCGGAATGTGCCATCCCTGATTGGCGCCACCGAGGCCGTTCGGATTGGTGACAGCTCCGGTCGAGTACGAGTACGAGGTATCGGACGGACTGGTCGGCGTGCCCGCAACGGCGAGCAGGGTGCGGGCGGCATCCGCGGTGCCGATCGCGCCAGCGCCAGCGGCCGCAGTCACGAGCATCGCGATGAGATAACGTGTGGTGAGTCTTGCCATTGGAAGTCCTTTCGTTTTGTCGATCGGCTCTGGATCCCGCTCGGAGATCCTCCGTGCTTGCCCAGAACCGTGGTTCAGCTTACCAGCTGGGCCGGCTGATCTGTCAAGCCGGTAAGGTGATGTGGCAGGTTCAGCGCCAAGCAGTTCAAGCGCGCCGTTAGGTGCAACCGGAATCGGACACCCGCGCTACTGCCGGTCCGTCGTGGGGCGGACCTGCAGGCGTCCAGGCACATCGCCGGGATCGACGAGGGTGGGGGCCTACGTGCCCTTTTCGCGGCGATCCAGTTTTGCTTGCTTCGCGGGGAGCTGGCTGGCGCCGCCCTTGGCATTGCGGTTCCTGGCGCGATGGACACGCTTCGGACGCGGCGGGTCGTCGCTCGTCTCGCGGATCGCGTAGATCGGCTTGTGCTGCGACTCGTGGTACGTGCGCACCACGAGCTCGCCGACGAGCCCGAGGCTGACGAGCTGCACGCCGACCATCACCAGCAGCACGGCGAGCATCAAGAGCGGCCGGTTGGCGAGCTCGTGGCCGAGCACGAGCTTGGCGTAGGTGAGGTAGAGCCCGAGCAGGACGCCGCTGCTCCCGGCGAAGAGCCCGAGGCCGCCGAACACGTGGATGGGGCGCGTCGAGTAGCTGAGGAGGAAGCGCACCGTGAGGAGGTCGAGGAAGACCTTCATCGTGCGCGACATCGTCCGGAAGAGGCCGGTGTACTTCGACACGCCGGCCTCGCGGGCGCGGTGGTTCACCGGCATCTCGGCGACGCGGATGCCGAGGCTCGAGGCCACCGCGGGGACGAAGCGGTGCAGCTCGCCGTAGAGGCGCACGCTCTTGGCGACGTCGCGGTGGTAGACCTTGAGCGAGCAGCCGTAGTCGTGGATCGAGACGCCGGTGACGCGGCCGATGAGCCAGTTGGCCACGCGCGAGGGCAGCTTGCGCATGATCATCGCGTCCTTGCGCTTGACCCGCCAGCCGCTGACGACGTCGTAGCCCTCCTCGGCCTTCTCGAGCATCGCCGGGATGTCGGCCGGATCGTTCTGGAGGTCGGCGTCGATGGTGATGACCCACTCGCCCCGCGAGAGATCGAAGCCGGCCGCGAACGCCGGCGTCTGGCCGAAGTTCTTGCGGAAGCGCACCGCGCGGAGGCGCGGCTCGCGCGCGTGGATGGCGAGCAGCGCCTCCCAGCTCCCGTCGCTCGAGCCGTCGTCGACGCAGAGGATCTCGAAGGGCTGGTCCGTCTTCTCGAGGGCGGAGACGAGCTGCGCCACGAGCTCCTCGACGTTCTCGACCTCGTTGTACACGGGGACGACGACCGACACGTACGGCGGCTCGGGAGGGCGCGGCGAGGGCGCCTCGGTGATGACGTCCGCGGTGGAGGGCGTGGCGATCGCGGTCATGACGGGCTCCCCGCGCCGGGCGCGTCGACCTGGCGCTGCCAGGCGACCTGCGCGGCGAGGCCTTCGCGCAGCTTGACCTTGGGGGCGAAGCCGAGCACCTCGCGCGCCCGGGAAGTATCGGCCCAGGTGTGGCGCACGTCGCCCTTCTGCGGCGCCTGGCGGTCGACCGCGGCCGGGGCCACGCCTGCACCGCCGAGGATCTCGCCCATCGCGGCGAGCACCTCGTTCATGGTCACGCGCGAGCCGCCGCCGATGTTGAAGACGCCGAGCGCGCCCTCGGCGAGCGCGGCCACGTTGGCGTCGACGGCGTCGGCGACGAAGGTGAAGTCGCGGGTCTGCTCGCCGTCGCCGAAGAGCGGCAGGCTCTTGCCCGCGAGCGCGAGCGCGATGAACTTCCGGAACGCCATGTCGGGGCGCTGCCGCGGCCCGTACACGGTGAAGTACCGCAGCGACACGGTCGGCACGCCGAAGTTGGTGCGGTAGAGCTCGCACAGGTGCTCGGCCGAGAGCTTGGTCACGCCGTAGGGCGAGAAGGGGCGGGTGAGGCCGGTCTCGCGCATGGGCAGGTCGGCGGTGTCGCCGTACACCGACGAGGACGAGGCGTAGACGAGCTTCTTGATCCCGGCGTCCTTCGCCGCCTCGAGGAGGCGCTGCGTGGCGACGATGTTGTCGTGCACGTAGGTCTCGAACGTCTTGCCCCAGCTCGCGCGCACCCCGGCCTGGGCGGCCTGGTGGAAGACGGCCTCGTGGCCTTCGACGAGGGGTGCGAGATCGGCGGTCGCGAGATCGGCCTCGACGAGGCGAAAGCGGTCGCTCGAGCGCAGCCGCTCCACGTTTCGCTCCTTGAGCGGGCGCGGGTAGTAATCGGTGAAGCGATCGACGCCCACGACCTCGTGGCCGAGCTCGATCAGCCGTTCGGCGAGGTGGGAGCCGATGAAGCCGGCCACGCCGGTGACAAGACAGCGCATCTCGAATGGCTCTCGGGAACGCGGGTTTCGCGCAGGAAGCACCGGAGTCTACGCCGGAGCTCGGGAGCCGGTCCAGGGAAGCACGGCGCGACCTGGCGGATCCGCGTTCGCTCCGCTGCAGCCCCGATCGCTCGCTGGAGCCGCGTGGGTCCGCGCTGCGGGCCCTGCTCGCGGCCTCCTCGCGGCTTGACGGGATCCGCGCGCGTGGGTACTCGCCGCGCATGAAGCGCCGGGCGCTCCGCTTGGGCCTGCGCCTGCTCGGCCCCGCGCTCCTCGTCGTCGTCATCCTCCGACTCGGAGACGTGGGCGCGATCCTGCGCGTGCTCGGCGCCGCCGATCTCGGCCCGCTCGCGCTCGCGCTCGGCCTGACGTACGTCAACTTGCAGGCCAAGGTCACGCGCTGGGACGTGATCCTGCGGGCGCGCGGCATCCGTTATCCCCAGCGTCGCGCCTGGGTCGCCTACCTCGGCGCGATGTACGTGGGCATGCTCACGCCGGGCCGCGTCGGCGACGCGCTCCGGGCCCAGTACCTCAAGCACGACGCCGGGGTCGGCTACGCCGAGGGCATCGCGTCGGTGGTCATGGACCGGCTCTGCGATCTCTACGTGCTCGCCGTGTTCTCGGCGATCGGCGTCGTGCGCTTCAGCGCCGCGCTGCCGGGCGAGCTCGGCTGGATCGCCTGGGGCGGCGTGGGCCTGACGGTGCTCGGGCCGCTGGCGCTCTTCGTCCCGGGGCTGGCCGAGCGCACCATGGCGGTCGCCTATCGCAAGGTGTCCCTCGGCCGCGAGCCCGAGGGCTTCGACCGGTTCCTCGAGGCCCTGCGCGCGCAGCTCCGAGCGCGGGCGCTCGCGCTCACGCTCCCGCTCACGGTCGTCGCCTTCGCCGTCAACTACCTCCAAGGCTGGCTGATGGCGCGCTCGCTCCACCTCGACGTCTCGTTCTTCGACGCGACCTGTCTCCTCGCGATCGCGAGCCTGCTCGGCCTGCTCCCCATCAGCGTCTCGGGCGTCGGGCTGCGCGAGGCCTTCTTCGCCGTGGCCTTCCCCGTGCTCGGCCTGCCTCCGGCGACCGGCGTGAGCTTCGGCTTGCTCGTCTTCGTCGTGCTCTACCTGATGTCCATCCTCATCGGGTTCGTCAGCTGGCAAATCGCCCCGCCGCCCACCTCCCGCGACCCCGACCCCGGTCCGATCAACTCGGCGCCGGGTCCCGAGGTCCGTTGAATTGACAGTGGAGGGGCCCTCAGTTAGCCCTTCGCGCCAGTCCGTGCTGGAGCGCGCGCGCCAGAAGCTCGATCACGCTTTCGCCTCGACGGACGAGCTGGCGACGCGCGTGGCCCGTGCCGGAAAGAGCTGGCTGCTCTGGCCGGTCCTCTACGCCGTCGCGCTCGGGGCGGGGGGCTGGTCGTTCTACCGGAACAGCCTCCTCTCGACGATCGACACCAACAAGCTCGGCGACGGCGACCGCAAGCAGGCGCTGATCTGGGTCGGCGGCGCCGCCGCGGCGCTCCTGGTCGTCTACCTCGCGGCGATCGTGATCCGGCGGGTCCGCTCCGGCGAGTGGCGCACGGTGGAGACCGTCTCGCTCCTCGACCGGTGGCTCACGCCGGCGCTCGCCGTCCCGTGCCTCGGCTACCTGCGCCTCGCCGGGATCGAGCGCGACAGCCCCAAGCTCTCGCTGTTCCTCGCGGCCGCGTGCGCGTTCGTCGCGGGCAAGAGCGTCTACCACTGGACGCGCGCCCTCGCCCCGGCGCGGCCCGACGCCGACGACGCCCCGCGCCCCCGCTTCCAGTGGGCGAGCGCGCTCCTCGCCGGCGCCGTCGTGGCGGGGCTCTGGGCGGCGTACGGCTACTTCTTCAGCCGCCTCGCGATCACCCACCACCACGCGCTGGTCACGCGCACGACCGACCTCGGCTACTACGACAACATCTTCTACTCGTCGATCCACGGCAGGCCGCTCGGCTGCTCGTTCGTGAAGGCCGGCACCCACGTCTCGGCGCACTTCGACCCCGTCCTCGTCCTCCTCTCGCCGCTCTACCTCCTCTACCCGCGGGCCGAGCTGCTCCTCGTGCTCCAGTCGGTGTGGCTCGGGTCGGGCGTCATCCCCGCCTACCTCATCGGGCGGCGCGTGCTCGAGAGCCGGGTCGCCGGCGTCGTCCTCGCGACCATGCTCGCCGTCTACCCGGCGATGCACGGCGCCAACATGTACGAGTTCCACTCGCTCACGTTGATCGGGCCGCTCGTCCTCTGGCTGCTCTACTTCCTCGAGACGCAGGCGACGAAGCGCTACTTCCTGGTGCTCGTCCTCCTGCTCCTCTGTCGCGAGGACGTGCCGCTGCTCATGTGCGTGGTGGGCTTCTACGCCATCGTCTCGCAGAGGCCGAACGGCGCCCGCATGGGCATCGCGACCATCGCGCTCAGCGTCGCCTACTTCGTGGTGGCGAAGGGCGTCTTCATGAAGTCGAGCGGCATCCTCAACGCCGGCAAGGACGCGTACTCGTACGACTACTACTACGACGCCCTCAACCCGAGCCGCACCGGCGCGGGCGGGCTCGTCGCCTCGCTCCTCACGAACCCGATCTTCGCCCTGAAGACCGCGCTCGACGAGCCGAAGATCATCTACGTCCTCCTCCTCTTCCTCCCGCTCGCCGCGCTGCCGTTCGCGGCGAAGCCCGGGAGGGTGATGCTCGTCTACGGGCTGCTCTTCACGACGCTCGCGTCGCGGCAGCCGGTCTTCTCGATCCACTTCCAGTACTCGAGCGTCATCTACCCGATCGCGTTCTTCCTGACGGCGACCGCGCTGCGCCAGGTGAAGGAGGGCAGGCTCGCCGGCGCGCTCGACCTCGACGGCGGCCGCCTCTGGAAGGGGCTCCTCGCCGCCGCGTTCGCGGCGAGCCTGGTCGTGAGCTGGAAGTTCGGCGGCGTCGTCGAGAACCGGAGCTTCAAGGGCGGCTTCTCCGGCGTGGCGAGGACGCTCACCGAGGAGCAGAAGAAGACGTACGCCTGGGTCGACGAGACCGCGCGCAGCATCCCCCGCACCGCGAGCGTCGGCGCCACCAACAAGCTCGGCCCCCACGTCTCCAACCGCAAGACGGCGGTCTTCTGGCCGGAGAAGATGAACGTCGACTACGTCTTCCTCGACGAGTCCGAGCTCAAGGCCGGCGATCTCGAGAAGCACCACCGCGCCATCGCGCGGAAGGACATCATCGAGGTCTCGCGCCTCGGCAAGATGGCGCTCTACAAGCGCAAGGGGCTGTAGGCCGGCGGGTGCGAGCCCGCGATCCTCACGGCCAGAGGCCGCGCATCTGGAGCTCGAGCGCCGAGCGCAGACCAGGATCGAGCGCCGTCTCGAGCGACGCGTAGCCGATGAGCCAACCGAGCAGCGCCTGGTAATAGAGGCCGAAGACGTTGCTGGCCGCGAGCAGCGGCTGGATGTCGGCGCCCACCTCGCCCTTGGCCTGCGCCTCCTGCACGAGACCCGCGAGGCGGTGCAGGAAAGCAAACGTGAGCGCCGAGACGCGCTGCCCGTTGGGGCCGTCCGCGCCGGGCAGCGTGCGCACGAAGGCGGCGGCGACCTTGGGGTGCTCGCCGTACATCCGGAAGATGGTGCGGAAGACATGGAGCAGCCGCTCGACCAGCGAGCCTCGCGGCAGCGAGTCGAACGCCGCGTCGACCGCGGCGGCGAGGCGATCGTGCATCACGAGCGCGAGCAGGTCCGCCTTGTCGCGGGCGTGCACGAAGACGGTGCCCGTCGCCACGCCGGCGCGCTTCGCCACCGACTTGGTCGTGGTCTCGTCGTACCCCACCGTGGTGAACAGCTCCCACGCGGCGCCGGCGATCCGTTGGCGGGTGTCGGCCTTTCGCTCCGCCCTCTTTTCGGTGACCTTGGTCACTGAACATGAGTGTGGGTGTTCTGGCGTCGCACGTCAAGGACCGTGAAATTGAGCGAAACACTCGGGTCCAGCCCCTTGACCGGCAGGGCGACCGGTCCAATGATGACCATGGTCATTGACTGTAGTCACACGGAGGATCCGATGGGCACCCCGTCTCAATACGACCCGGCGATGTCGATGCGGAAGGCGCGCGACCTGTACTTCGAGCGGAACGGCTTCGGGCCGAACGGCGGCTACGACGAGGCGTGGGTGGACTTCAAGCTGGGCCCGGTGCCGATGCCCTTCCCCAACACGGCGGCACGCAAGCGCGCCGTGCCCTACCACGACCTTCACCACATCGTGACCGGCTACGCGACCGACATCGTCGGCGAGCTCGAGATCTCGGCCTGGGAGCTCGGCGCCGGCTGCAAGGACTTCTACGTCCCCTGGAAGCTGAACCTCGCCGGCCTGTCGACCGGCGTGCTCGTGGCGCCCCGGCGGATGTGGCGCGCCTTCGTCCGCGGTCGCCGCTCGAAGAGTCTCTACGGCGAGCCTCTGGAGCAGCTGCTCGAGCAGAGCGTGGACGAGGTCCGCCGGCGGGTGGGCGGCGAGGGCGCCGGTGTCGAGCGAGGTCGCGCGAGCGACGCGTTGCTGTTCGCGCTCGCGCTCGCGTTCGGCGGCGTCGTCGCGTGGATCACGTTCGCCTCCTTCGTGGCGCTTGCCCCGTTCGGGCTCCTCGCCGGTCTGCTGCGGCGGCGGACCGCGCCCTCCGAGGTCGTCGGCTGACGCCGCGGCCGCGCGCTCCTCGCGGGCGCGGCCCTGATCGACGCGCTACGCGCTCGCCAGCTCGAGCAGCTTCAGCACCGTGCGCCAGTTGCGACAGGTGCTCGTCGTCCCGAGCTTCGCGTCGAAGTACGCGTTCGTGAGCTTGCTCCTCCCGAGCCCGTGCGGACAGCGCAGGTAGATCTCTCGGCCGACCACCGCGAGCTCGTCCGGCGGCGATCGGTTCGCGTCGAGGCTGGAGACCGCGCTCGCGCTCGGCACGTCGGCGAGGAACATGACGTGGAGCGCGTCTTCGTCCGCGCCTCGACCCAGGAACGGGTTGTCTCGCGTGACGCGCAGGAGCTCGTGGGCCGCCCGCAGCACGACCGGTACGCGGAGCCCGAAGCCCCGCTCGATGCGGCGCGCGAGATCGGCCGGCAGGCGCTCGACGAGGCTCGACGGAGCGTCGAAGACGATGTTGCCGCTCTGGATGTACGTCGTCACGCCGCCGCATCCGGCCTCCTCGAAGACGCCGGCGAGGTCCTTCATCGGGAGCTTGTTCTTGCCGCCGACGTTGATCCCCCGGAGGAGCGCCACGTACCTGCCGTCGTGCGCGCGGGGAGCGGCGGGCTTTCGCGGGGGCATGATGGATTCGTACACCGGATCGGCGGCCGGGCGGCGCGCCGCCGAGACGCTCGCCTTCAGGGCAGCGGCAAGGCCTGCCCCGAGCCCTCGACGATCTCGAAGCGCCCGTTCGGCGCGAGGCCGGTGATCGTCTCGGTGGAGCCTCCGACCCAGCGCACCTCGACCTTGGTGATCGCCGTCTCCTGGGCGAGGCCGAAGTGGACGATGCGCGAGTGCTGCATGTCGTGGCCGCCGCCGGCCTTGACCTCGCGCATCTGCGTGACGCCGCCGGCCGTGAGCGTGACCCGCGCGCCGATGGCGTCGCGGTTGCTCTTGCCGCCCGCCCCGGCCGCGCCCTCGAGCGAGAGCTCCACCCAGTGGTTGTCCTGGCCCACGCGGTTGACGAAGAGGTGCGCCGTCGTCGGGCCGTACACGCCGGCGATGAAGAGATCGAGGTCGCCGTCCTCGTCGATGTCCGACCAGGCGGCGGCGCGCGCGTCGTTCACGAAGAGCTTGGCCTCGTAGGTCACGTCGACGAAGTGGTCGCCGTCGTTCCGGTAGAGCTTGGAGAAGTGGTTCGGGTAGAGGGCCGTGACCAGGAGGTCGAGGTCCATGTCGTTGTCGTAGTCGGCGAACGCGGCGGCGAAGTCGCCCTCGTCGTAGATGAAGCCGAGATCGGCGCGCTGGTTGACGAACGAGAAGGGCACCGCGGCGCTCGCGCCCTGGTTCACGAGGAACACGCTCGGATCGCTCTTCGGCATCTCGCGCGGGTGCGACAGGTTCGGGACGAACGCGTCCATGTCCCCGTCGTTGTCGAAGTCGCCGAAGTCCGTCCCGTAGCTGTGCCCGCCCGGCAGCGGGGCATTCTGCTCGACACCGGCCCCGAGCGCGGTGGCGACGTCCTCGAACGTGCCGTCGCCCTCGTTGTGCCAGAGCACGTTCGCCGTCTCGCGGTAGTTCGAGGCGTAGATGTCCTGCGCCCCGTCGTTGTCGAAGTCGGTCCAGGTGACGCCGTAGGTGGGCCGGGGCGGGCTCACCACCGCGCCGGCCGCGACCTGCGCGTCGACGAAGGTGCCGTCGCCGTTGCCCTCGAAGTAGCGCGAGGCGACCGCCGCCGGGTCGGGGTAGTGGACGAGCCAGTTGCCCCAGTACACGTCGAGGAAGCCGTCGGCGTTGCCGTCGCCCATCGCGCCGACGGGCGACGGATCGAGCGCCTCGACCCCCGAGCTCGCCACCATGGTGAGGTGGCCGGTGCCGTCGTTGAGGAGGATGCGGTCGAAGAAGGCGTCGTCGACGACGCCGTCGCAGTCGTTGTCGCGGCTGTCGGCGAGCTCGGGCGCGCCCGGGAAGGTGTCGGCGTGGGTGTCGTCGCAGTCGCCGGCCGCGATGCTGACGCCGTCGGCGTCGGCGTCCGAGGCGTCGGTCCCGTCGTCGGCGACGCCGTCGCAGTCGTCGTCGAGACCGTTCGGCGCGTCGACGGCGCCTCCGGGCTTGATCACGGCGCCGTCGGCGACTCCATCGGCGTCCTCGTCGGCGGGGCTGTCGTTGCAGTCGCCCTCGAGGATCGTCCAGCCGTCGCCGTCGGCGTCGTGCGAGACGTAGGGCGCGGCGAACGCGTCCTCGTCGCCGTCGTTGTCGACGTCGCCGAAGACGATGAGGTTGGCGTTGCCGGCCTCGGCGAACACGTCCCAGCCGGCGGCGGTGAAGTGCCCCGCGCCGTCGCCGAAGTAGGCCTTCGGGCCGGCGCCGCTCATGAAGAAGTCGTCGTGGCCGTCGCCGTCGAGATCGGTGAAGCCGCCGAAGTAGCCGGGCGTCTGGGCGAACGGCTGCGAGAGGTCCTCGCCGAACCAGCGCTCGGCGTCGGTCCACGCGCAGAAGAAGTCGCCGTCGAGCTCGAGCCGGTAGTTGCCCGCCTCGTCGGCCGAGCCGACCCCGAAGGGGAAGAACTCGCCGGGCACGAGGAGGAGCGCGCGCGAGAGCTCGCCCGCTTTCACCGTCTCGACGGCGAGGTACGGGCCGGTGTCGGCGGTGTGCTCGTAGACGATCGCGTAGTGCTGGCCGGGCTCGAGGAAGATGCCCTGGCCCGAGACGTCGATCTCGAGCGGCACCTCGGGATCCGGGGCCGCGTCGAGGTTGATGTCGATCGGCGGCATCAGATCGACGTCGTCGGTCGGGTCCTTGTCGCCCGGGTACGCCGACGGATACGAGCGCCCGAAGGTGGTCATGAGGCGGATGCGCCCGGTGCCCGTCCCGTCGCTCCCGAAGGCGGCGCGGATCGTCTTCACGTGGAAGGGGTGATCGGGGTAGACGCGCATCGTCTCCATCGTCCCGAGCGGCATGTCCTTGTAGACGCCGACGTAGTCGCCCCCGAGCGGCATCGCCTTGCCCGGCTCGAGCGCGCCGTCCCACGCGGCGCCCTTGCAGAAGCGATCGAACGCGGGGCCGGGGACGAGGGGCCCGCCGCCCGCGCCGCCCGCGCCCCCCGCGCCGCCGCCCGCCCCTCCGGCGCCGCTCCCGGTCGTGCTCGTCAGGGAGCCGGGCGGCTCGGCGGAGTCCGAGCCGCACGCGGGAAGCACGAGCCCGGTGACGCAGGCCAAGAGACAGAAGGAGGGAACACGCAAGCTCGCCATGCTCCGAGCTTACCGATCGGCACCGCCGTGGAGCGCGCAAACCGGCGCTGGCGCGAGGATTTCAGGTTGTTTCATTTCGCCTGAGAAGGAGTTGAGCGCCGTGCCCCCGACGCGTGCCAGCTCCG
Source organism: uncultured Polyangiaceae bacterium (assembly GCA_964372055.1). GTDB lineage: Bacteria > Myxococcota_A > Polyangia > Polyangiales > Polyangiaceae > CAYJPW01. The sequence goes on along the minus strand of CAYJPW010000013.1, from coordinate 25,045 downwards.
CGCGCTCAGCGACCGGGAAGGCACCGTCGAGGAGATCGTCGCGGCGCTCGAAGCCAGTTGCGGCGCGTCGAACCTCGTGTGCCGGCGGCGGAGCGTTGACGGGATCGCGAGCCGAGCCGTAGCCTCGGGGGTTCGATGAACCCTCACGATCCGCGGCGTCCGCCTGGGCCTCCGGGCGCCTCTGGGTACCAGCAGCCGCCGGGATCGCCCGGCTATGCGCCCGCGCCTGGCTACCCGCAGCCCGCGCCCGGCGGCGCGCCACAGGCGCCGTACGGGCAGGGGGCCTACGGCGGCGCGCCGCAGTACGAGCAGCCGCCCCAGCAAGGGCAGCCGCCGCCGTACGGACAGCAGCCTCCGTATGGGCAGGCGCCTCCGTATGGGCAGCAGCCTCCGTATGGACAGCAGCCGCCGTACGGCCAGCAGCCCCAAGGACAGCCGTATTTCCCCGGCCAAGCCGTGCCTCCCGCGAAGACGGGCGGCGCAGGGACGATCCTCGCCATCGTCCTCGGCGCGGTGCTCCTCGTCGGCGGCGGCGGCGCGATCGCCGCGTACATGCTGCTCGGCTCGTCGGGCTCGTCGCTCTCGGACGACGTCGACCAATCCGCCGTCCTCAAGAGCAACGCCGAAGCCCTGATGGCCGCCGTCCGCTCCGGAGACTCGCAGAAGGTCGAGGAGCCGCTCCTCAACCTCGCGATCCTGCCCGAGCACGCGCAGGCGTGGTTCACGGCGACCTTCGGCCCCGAGCTCGGGGCCCGCCTCTACGCCGATTGGCAGGACGACGTCTTCAAGAAGCTGCCGGAGATGATCGTCCCCTTCAAGGAGGCGATCCAGAGCGGCCACACCGTGATCAAGGTCGTCCGCGTGGTGAGCCCCGGTGACCCTTCCGAGAAGTTCCAGCAGTCGCTGCTGAAGAAGATGAAGAAGCCCACGCCTCTCTACTCGGTCGAGTTCAGGGACTCGCGCGACTACTACGGGAGCCGCATCTACTATTTCGCGATCGTGAACGGCCACTTCGGCTTCGTCGGCAGCTTGGTCGGCGGCTGGTAGCGCATCACCGCGGCGATCCCCTCCGCCGCCGGGCCACCAACAGCGCCGCGGCCAAGAACGAGAGCGCCCCGCCCGACCGCCCCGCCTGGCCGCGCCCGGGCCGGCAGGCGCAGCCGTCGCTCGGGCGCGCGCCCGCGCGCGGCGCGGCCGGCGCGCTTGCGCTCGGGCCTGCGCCCGCCCCGGGGCTCTCGGCGATGATCTTGGAGAGCGCCTCGCGCGCGCGGAAGAAGTCGGCGCCGTGCTGGCTCCACGAAGGCGGCGAGCCCTCGCGCGCGAGGATGCCGACGCGCGGGACGAGGTCCGAGGCGATCGCGTCGGCCCTGGCGCGGTCGGCGCGGCGCGCGAGCTCGAGGTAGCCGGCGTCGAGGACGCCGCGGCGCCAGTTCTTGAGGCGGATCGACGCGATGACGCCGTCGAAGCCGACCGAGTGCTCCTGGAAGCGGTCGACCTGCTTGCCGGGGTAGACGAGGACGCCGTCGCCCATCCCGCGGTCGCCGGACTTGTTGTGGAAGGTCTCGGGCGTGGCGAAGGGATCGTACGGCCCTTTGCCGCCGCGGTTGTCGTCGTACCAGAACGTCGACTCCCAGTAGAACCAGCGCCCGATCCCGAGCTTCGCCGCGATCCAGCCGTTCACGCGCGGCGCCACCGCGGGCGCGTCGGTGAGGAAGGCGCCGCTGCCCGGCTGCACGCCGTTGTAGGCCCAGAGCTCCTTGCCGGCGGCGCGCGCCGCCTCGACCTGCGCCGCGCCGAAGCCGGTGAGCATGATGGGGATGTCGACGGGCTGCTTGAGCGGGTCCTCGCTGCAGGTCCACGCCACGCGGACGCGCTTCGCGCGGGCGCTCTGCCCGAGCAATCGCTTCCAGCCCGCGCCGTAGGAGCTGTCGCAGTCCTCGTCGGTCGCGTAGACGAAGACGTCGGCGCTCTCGAGGAGGCGCTTCTGGGCGAGGTAGCCCGCGATCTCCTCGATGCGCGCGAGCTTCGCGGCGTCGGGCTCGCCGAAGCCTCCGTAGGTCCCGAGGCTGAGCAGGCCGTCGCCGCGGCCGGCGCCCGGGCCCTCGTAGCCGTGCGCCGGCGTGTAGATCGAGCCGTCGAGCGCGCGCTCGTGGTGGGCGACGTCGGCGAGCGTCTCGGCGTCGTGCAGCGGCGTGAGGTGGTGGCGGCGGAGCAGCTGCCAGAGGTGCCTCTCGGCGGCGTCGGCGGCGCCGATGCGCCGCTCCAGCGCCCCGCGATCGTAATAGAGCATCGTCTTCAGCGGCCGGTCGGGCATCTCGGCCGCGCCGACCTCGAGCTCCACCGGGAGCTTGGCCAGCTCGCCGCCCTTGGCGCCGACGACGATCGCGCCGCGGTAGGTCCCCGGCTTGCGATCGGCCGAGACGGTGAGGTCGATCCAGACGATCCCGTTCTTCCGCGGCTCGACGCGCATCGGGTACGGCTGCCAGCTGGGCGCGACCTCGACGGGGATGAGCGCGTCGGGGACGCGCCCGAGCCAGGCGCCCGCCGGCGGTCCGGACCCGTCCGCCCAGCCCAGCGACTCGCGCGGGTTCTTGCCGGCCGACGGCTGCGCGACGTCGAGGAAGCGCTCGACGAAGCGCTCGATGGGGCGCCCGACGAAGCGCGTCGGATCGGCGGCGCCGGCGGCGTTCTCGATCGAGGCCCCGCCGGGGCCGACGAGCGCGGCGAGATCGACGGTCACGCCCTCGAGCGGCGCGTCGTCCGCCTCGACCACCACCTGGAGCGCCACGGTCTCGCCGCGGAGCGCGAAGAGCCGCACCGGACGGCCCGGCGACCACACCGGGTTGTCGGCGCCCGTTTCGAACGGAAGCGAGGTGGCGTCCTCCTTGATCTTCTCGCCGTCGTCGATGACCCACACCGAGGGCGTCGCGCTCGCGAGCGCGGGCACGAGCCACGAGGCGGCCGCGATCGAGGCCGAAACGATGCGCTTCATCAGAACCTCCGGGGCAGGTGGCGCCTGGGCGCCCGGGGTTCGATGAGCGTCGGGGCCACCGCGCTCGCATCGCGGCCCTCCGCGCGCGCAACAAAGGGCCGAGAAAGATGGGGGCCGGTGCGTGCTGGGCGTGTGAGACCATGGGGGACATGCGAAGCATCCTCTTGTCGGTCTCGGTGGCGTTCTCGATCGCGTGCTCCAGCTCCGTCGACCCAGGGGGTGCGGCCGCGGGAACAGGCGGCGCGGGCGAAGGAGGCGGCTCGACCACGACGACCGGCAGCGGCGGGCCGTCGTGCTCCGAGCTCCCGGGCGACGGCCCCTGCGCGCCGCTCGATCCCGCTTGCACCGCCGTGGCGTCGGACTGCCTCGCGCTCGCCGATCCCTGCGGCGCCACGGCCGCGACGCTGCGGGTCGCGGACCTCGCGCTCGCCAAACCCGCCGTCTTCGCCCAGGGTTTCGTCTCGGGCATCCTTCGCGACGGCGTTACCCTCGACATGCCGGCCTGCTACCTCGAAGGCGGTGGCGTGTTCTCGTGGCTCCTGCAGTTCGACTCGGCGGCGGGGACGCTGCGAACCGGCGGGGCCAAACCTGCGCCGGTCGGACAGCCCTATTGCTTCACCGACGAGACCGTCGACGTCGGCGGCGTCCCCCAGCTCTTCGCGCCGGTGACGGTGCCCGCCGCGGTGGCCGCCGACGGGAGCTTCGACGCAGGGGGGTTCGATCTTCGCTTGCCAATCTACCTCGACGTCGATGCTGCGAACGTGCTGCCGCTTCCGCTGCGCGCGACGCGCATCGAGGGCACGCTGTCCCCCGCGCGCCGGTGCATCGGTTCCTTCGACGACGACGGGCTCTCGCCCGCGAACTTCTGCCTGCCGGACCCCGACAAGGGGCAATGGTCTTTCGAGCACGGCGCGACGGTGCACGCCCTCATCTCCCTGGAGGACGCGGACCAGGCCGTCGTCGTGACGCTGGATCAGTCGCTCTGCGTCCTGCTGAGCGGCGATCCGACGACGTACGGCGACGGCGGCTCGCCCCAGCGTTGCAAGCGCGACGGCAACGGGACGATCGTGCTCGCCGGCGACTGGTGTGCGGCGACGGACGCACCCGCCAGCCCCTCGTGCGCGGACGCGCTGGAGCTCTCGGGCACTCTCGCGGCGAGCGCCGTACCGCTCGGCGACGGCTGCTGAAGAGCTCTGCGGAACGTACGCGCCGTCGCGGTCGGCGCCTCGCGTTCTACCAGCGGTAAGACGTGCGCGGCTCGCAGCCGCCCTTGGTCACGAACACCGGGGCGATCCTCTCGCAGTCCGCCTTGTCCAGGTAGCAGGCGAGGCGCTCGTGCAGGAAGCAGGTCGCCGTGGGCGAGGTGAAGCACTCGCTCATCGACGCGGTCTCCTTGCGCGCGCGCATCTCGCTCCGCGCCAGCTCGCAGTAGGCGAGGGTGCCGAAGCAGTGCGTCGTGTCCTCCATCGCCTTGGTGCCCGACACCCACTTGTAGCAGTGGAACCCGGGCGCGATCGGAGGACCGGGGGTCGAGCCGATGCACGTGGTGCCGTCCCAGTACGTTCCGCCGGGGCACTTCACCGCGAAGGCGACGCACTCGGTGCCGTTGTAGCCGGTGCCCTCGGGGCAGTCGGGGCGGGCCGCCGTTCGCTTCTGGCCGATCGGCACGACCTCGAGGCGGAGGATCGCGCCGCAGCCGAAGGGCGGCTGGGTGTCTCCGCCGCTGGACCGGGCGCACGCGCTCTCGTTGCCGTCCTCGGCGAGCACCTCGCGGGCGGCGCTCGTGCTCGCGCCCGCCTGGACCAAGCCGCCCGCGCCCCCGCCGACGCTCGCCTCCGCGCCGGTGAAGAAGCGGAAGGCGCCGGCGGTGAGCCCGGTGACGACGTGCGTCGCGCGCGCGCAGTCGCCGGCGAGCTCGCTCGCCGAGACGCCTCCGGCCTCGTGCTCCCACCGGCCGACGATGGTCATGTCGACGCTGAGCTGCCCGGCGCGCTGGAGCGTGCCCTCGAGGCTCACCGCGCCGAGCGGGAGCCGGGCATAGAGCTCGTCGGTGTCGCGCACCGTGACGCGGTCGTGCTTGATCGTGATCGGGCGGTAGCCGTAGCGGCCGCGGGCGGAGCAGCCGCCGAGGACCTCCATCTCGCAGCCCTGGTAGCGCACCGCGACGAGGCCCGCGCGCGCCTGCGCCTCGAGCTTGGCGCGCGAGGCGCTCGGCCACTCGACGACGAGCGGCTCGTCCTGGCTCTTGACCACGCCGCAGCGCGCCTGCCCGACGGGATCGAACGCGGGCGGCGTGGCGAGCGACGCGGCCGAAGGGGGCGACGTGCCTCCGCACGAGCTCGCGACCGCGAGCATGCAGGCGGGGGCGATCCTCCGGGACACGGCGCCATCCTAGACGATTTGCGCTACCTCGCTCGTTGCGTCCCGCAGCGTGGCAGGGATCCTCTTCCCGACGCGACGTCCTTCCGGGCTGGCGCCTCGGCGCCTTCGCTCCCGCTGCATCTCGGAGCGCGTGAGGCTGGGATTTGCTGGTCGTTCTGAGCGACTCGCGCCCGCTCCGCACGGTGGACGCACCCTCCGCCAGGATCCTGCTGCGAAGCTCGGATCGCCGTGTGAGGCGAGTAGGGTACGCAGAGTCCCGGCGTCGGAGCATTGCGCTCCAACCCCTCCACTTTCGCGGGACAGGCGCCACCAGGTGGCATGAAACGCTCCCTCCCGCTCCCATTCGCGCTCCTGTCGGGCTTGCTCCTCTCGGCCTGCGGCGCGCGCTCGTCGCTCACGGAGCCCACCGAGTGCGGGTGGAGCGTGCGTGCCGGTGCTGCCGGCGTGTGGAGCCACGCGGCGCGGGGACCCTTCGCGGCCCTCGGCGATGGCAGCGTCGTGCTGGCGAGGTGGGATACCGTATGGGACGAGGAGGTCGCGACGGGCGGCTTGTTCGGGTTACAGCCCGCTCCGGACGGCGAGGTCGCATGGAACGCGATCGCCGGGCCCGGGGTGGCCTGGGTTCCTTTGGGAGTGGCGCCAGACGCGGCGGACAGGCTGTTCGTCGCCGGCAGCATGGATCCTGGGGTGAATTCGGTCCTGGGATCGACGCTCACGTGCCCGGGAGTCGGAGTGTGCACCTTCATCGGCGTGCTCGCGGAGACAGGCACGCTGGCGTGGTCGAAGGTCTTCTCGTCCGAGATGGGCAGCGAGAATTGGCCGCAGGATCTCGCGGTGACGGGCGACGGCCGGATGACCGTCGTAGGCGGGTTCCACGGCACGGTCGACGTAGGCTGCGGGCCGCTGAGCGCGGGCGAGGGCATCGAGAACGGGAGCAGCTACCTCGCGCAGCTCTCGCCTTCGGGCGAGTGCCTCTGGTCGCGCGCAATCGTGACCACCCACCTCGAAAACTCCTTCGTCGACGTCGCTGTCGACGACGCAGGGGATGTCGCCCTGGCGCTGCCGCTGGACGCCAGAGAAGGCGCGCAGACCCTCGATCTGGGCGCTGGCCCGGTGCCGTTCAACACCGACAAGGGTCCGGGCTTCGCCGTCGCGAAGTACGCGCCGAACGGCGATCTCGTGTTCGCCAAGGTGGCGAGCGGCGCGATCGCGCTCCCCGGAGCGGACTCCCATGAAGCGTCCAGCTCTGGCGCGAAGGTCGCCCTCACCGGCGCAGGCGAGGTGCTCTTCTCGACGGCCTACGTGGGCACGCTCGATCTCGGCGGCGGACCCAAGGGCTCGCCGGGTACCGTTCGACACTTCGTCACGAAGCTCGGCGCGAACGGAGAAGAGCTGTGGACCCGCGACCTCGCTGCCGGCGGCTATGGCAGGATTTTGCTCAACCCGTTCTCACTCGCGGCCACGCCCGGCGGGGGCTTCTTCCTCGGGGGTAACGGCCGGCCCGGGATGCACATCCTCGGCCTGCCGACGCCGGAGACGACGCTCCTCGTCGCCGCGTACGACGCCGACGGGGAGCCTGCCTTCGTGGGGACGTTCCCGAGCACGGGGGCCGCGTTCGTCGCGGGGCTGGAGGTGAGCGCCGACGGCGCGGTGGTGCTCGCCGGGGGCTTCACGGGGGCGCTCGACTTCGGCCAGGGTCCCCTCGTGTCGGAGGGCGACATGGACGCGTTCGTGGCCAGGATCTGCCGCTGAGGAGACGAGGACAGGCGACAACGACAGGAGACAAGGACAAGGACAAGAGACAGGGACAGGGGACGAGGACGGCGCCACCATCCGTGTTGGCGCCGCCACGAACCCGCGTACAATCCACTGCCACCGCGGCTGCACGCGGATCGCTCGGGCGAACGGAGGGGATGCCATGGTGTGCGTCATGCGTCGCTTCGGCTTCGGAACGGTGGGGCTCCTCGCGGCGTGCGTCGTCGCCTGCGGGGGAGACGGCGCGACCGATCCGAAAGGCTCGGGCGCGTCCACGTCGGGGGCGACGGGCTCGGGCGGCAGCGGCGCCACCGGCACCGGCAGCTCCGGCGAGACCACCTCGAGCGGCGCGGGCGCGAGCGGCGGCGCCGGTGTCGGCGGCAGCGGCGCCTCCTCGACGGGGGCCGGCGGCATGCAGGACCTCTCGATGGGATGCGCGGCCGATCCGCCCGCGGGCGCGACGCTCGCGGCGCCGCCCAAGCCCTACACGGGCGGGACGTGCCCGGTCTTTCCGCAGGTGACCACGCAAGACGTCGTCATCCAGAGCTCGGGCGGCGCGCGATCGTTCTGGCTCGTCGTCCCCTCGAACCTCGACCCGAACGAGAAGCTCCCGGTCATCTTCCTGTGGCACTGGCTGAACGCGAGCCCCGGGAGCTTCTTCGACAAGGGCGAGGTGCAGGCGGCCGTCGACGAGCAGCGCTTCCTCGCGATCATCCCCGCGGAGAAGGGCGATCTGACGTTCACGTGGCCCTACAGCGCCATCGACAGCGCCGCGCGCCTCGAGGAGGAGGGCGTGTTCTTCGACGACATGCTCAGCTGCGTCTCGGAGCAGTTCAACGTGAACTCGAACTGCGTCGCGAGCACCGGCGTGAGCGCCGGCGCGCTCTTCACCGACCAGCTCGTCGGCATCCGGGGCGACTGGATCGCGAGCTTCATGTCGCTCTCGGGGGGCACGGGCGGCGTGGCCGTCAAGCCGTGGACGGCGCCGGCGCACAAGATGCCCGGCTTCGTGCTCTGGGGCGGGCCGACGGACAGCTGCTTCGGGATCTTGAACTTCGAGCAGGCGTCGAAGGACCTCGAGGACCACCTCACCAGCGACGGCCACTTCTTCCTCGAGTGCATCCACAACTGCGGTCACGCCGTCCCGCCGTTCGAGCCGCCGCCCGGCTCGTCCAAGTTCAAGGCGCTCTGGCAGTTCGCGCTCGACCACCCCTTCTGGGCGAAGCCCGGCCAGTCGCCGTACCTCTCGGGGCTCCCCGCCGATTTGCCGCCCTGGTGCGGAATCGGTCAGGGCAGCGCGGTGCCCGCGTCCGGCCCGTGCCCCGACCCGCCGGGCTGCTGATCCGGCCGCCTGGCGCTTCGACTACGTCGCGCCGGGCGACCAGCGCAGCGCCACGACCACGCGCCTGCGCTCGCGCAGCACCTCGAGCACCGCCAAGCCCGAGGGCGCGAGGAAGGGGCGCGCCCACGCGTCGCTGTCGCGCTCGACGGGCCACCCGTTCACGGCCGTGAGGACGTCGTCCGGCGCGAGGCCGATCTCCGCCGTCGCCGGATCCCCGCCGAGGACACGAACGCCGATCGGCCCCGCCCCGGCGTGGGTGAACGGCTCGATCGCGAACGCGCGGAACGGCGCGCGTCGCGGACCGAGCCACATGTCGACGACGGCGAGCTCGAGCCCGGCCGAGGCGAGGCGGCGTGCCCGCTCGAGCAGGACGCCGGGCTCGTGCGTCGGCGGGCCCGCGTTCGCCAGGAGGTGAGGCGGCCACGGGAGCGGCGCCGTCGCTTCGGGGCCGAGCGATCGCGAACGCGGATCGCGCTCAAACTCGAGCCGCGGCGGAGGCCCCGCGCGGAGCTCGAGTGGGCGCGGCGGCCTCGCGGCGGCCGCGTCGGACCAGGGCTCTCCCGGCGCCGCTCGGGCGAGCCGGTGCGGCGCGGCCTCCCGCGTCTGCGGGACCGCATCGTCCGTGGATGGCTCGCGCGCGCTCGACCGCGATCGGAGCACGCTCGCCGCGTTCCAGGCGATGACGCCGAGCAAGGCGAAGGACGCGAGCGCGCCGGCGCGCGCCCACCTTTGGGCGCGCCCCGGCCCGGCGCCGAGGCCGTCGACGATCCGACGTGCCCTCGCCATCGTGTCGCGCAGGCAGTCGGCGCACAGCCCGACGGCGTCCGAGACCGGCCTCCCGTTCCCGCAGCCGGCGCATGCTCCTTCCCGGTAGGGTCCGCTCATGCCCGAGCGCTCGGCAACTTGGGTGCCAGGCCGATTTTGGGCCGTTTCTGCCGAGATCTCACGCGTCTCTGGCCGATCCGTCGCGCGCCTGACCGGTCCGCGACATCCTGTCAACGCGCCCGCCGGAGGCCATTCGCGGGCTCGACGCGGCGCGCCGGGACCCTCCCTTGGGCAGCCCGGGCAACTGGTGTACCCTGCGGAGATGTCTCTGCGCGTCGGCCGCTACGAGACGATCCGGGCCATCGCGTCGGGTGGGATGGCGACCGTGTACCTCGGCCGAGCGCTCGGCGCGGGCGGGTTCGAGCGGCTCGTCGCCATCAAGAGCATGCACCCCCACATCGCCACCGATCCCGACTTCGTGGCGATGTTCCTCGACGAGGCGCGGCTCGCGGCGCGCGTCCGACACCCGAACGTCGTCGCCACCATCGACGTCCAGGAGGACCCGCTCTTCCTGGTGATGGAATACATCGAGGGCCCGAGCCTCCACCTCGTCCTCCGCGAGCTGCGCAAGTCGAAGCAGTCGCTGCCGCTCGACATCGCCATGCGGGTCTTCTTGGACGTGCTCGCCGGCCTCCACGCCGCCCACGAGCTCATCGGGCCCGACGGCGAGCACCTGAACCTCGTCCACCGCGACGTCTCGCCGCAGAACATGCTCATCGGCGTCGACGGCATCTCGAGGATCACCGACTTCGGCGTGGCGCGGGCGGAGTCGAGGCTCTCGTCGACGCGCGGCGGGCAGCTCAAGGGCAAGCTCGCCTACATGGCGCCCGAGCAGATCAAGGCCGAGGTCATCGATCGCCGCTGCGACATCTACGCCGCCGGCGCCGTCCTCTGGGAGATGCTCACCAACCAGAAGCTCTTCAAGGGCGACAACGACGGCGCGATCGTCGCCCAGGCGCTCGGCGGCGTGAAGACGCCGCCCCGTGAGGTCGCGCCTCAGGTGCCCGAGGCGATCGACGCGGTCTGCATGAAGGCGCTCGCGCTCTCGCGCGACGACCGCTACGCCACCGCCTCCGACTTCGCCGACGCGGTCGAGGACGCCGCCATCGCGTCGGGCGTGCCCATCGCCACGCCGCGCGCCGTGTCGGCGATGGTGAAGCAGATCCGCGTCCACGAGGGCCCCTCCGAGGGCGGCTCGGGGCCCGGATCGCGCAAGGCCGAGCGCTCGGCGTCGGCGGCCTCGCGCGCCCCGGCGAGCTCGCCGTCCGGGTTCGGCCCGCCGAGCGTGGCGTCGTCGAGCGCGCCGAAGACGCCGCTGCCTCCGCCTCCCGGCGGGTCGGGGATCATCAGCAGCGTCCCGAGCTCGACGAGCGTCGAGGCGGTGATGTCGACGCCTCCGCCTCCGCGCCCGCGCTGGCGCGCGCCGGTCGTGGTCGCGGTGATCGGCATCGCCGGCGGCGCCGTCGCGGCGTTGCTCGCCGGTGGGAGGGTGACGGACGCCGAGCCCGCCGCGCAGGGGAGCAC
>CAYJPW010000013.1:0-14215 GCA_964372055.1 uncultured Polyangiaceae bacterium | reverse complement strand
GGGGGGGGGGGGGGGCCCGCCCCCCCCCCCCGCGGCGGGGGGGGGCGGGGGGGCGGCGGGGGGCGCCCCCCCCCCGCCGGCGAGCGCCGCGCCCGCCGAGATCGCGCCGCCGCCGGCGACGGCGTCCGCCGCGAGCGCCGCGCCCTCGGCCTCCGCCTCCGCGGCGGCCACCTCGCGGGCGGCCGCCAAGGGCTCGCCCGCGCACGCCGTCCCCGCCAAGGGCGGCAAGCCCGACAAGCCCGCCGCCTCACCGACCTCCTTCCGCCCCTCGGACCTCTGATGAAGCGATCGCTCGCCCGCAGCCTCGTCGTCGCCGCCTTCGCGGCGGCGTGCACCTCCGTCATCCCCGGCGCCGCGCTCGCGCAGGGCGCGAAGTCGGCGACCGCCCAGAGAGAAGAGTTCGCGGCCGCGCAGAAGCTGTTCGACGCCAAGGACTTCGCGGGCGCGCTCCCGAAGTTCCAGGAGCTCACCGCGGCGACCGGGAGCCCGAACGCGCGCCTCTACGTGGCGCGGTGCCTGCGCGAGCTCGGCCGCATCGCCGAGGCCTACGACGAGATGAGCGCGACGGTGCGCGACGCGACCGCGAAGGCCGACGCGGAGCCGAAGTACGCGCCCACCCGCGACGCCGCGGCCGCCGAGCTCGCGGTGATGGGGCCCAAGGTCGGGCATTTGGTGATCGCGGTGGCGGACGCACCCTCCAGCTCGACCGTGACCCTCAATGGCACGCCGGTCGCCGCCGAGAAGCTCGGCTCTCCAATCACCGTCGCGCCCGGGTCCCAGGCCGTCGAGGTGACGCCGCCGGGCGGCGCCGCGGTGAAGCGGGAGATCGCGGTCGGCGGCGGCGAGAACAAGACGCTCGCGCTGGCGCTGCGCGACGGCGGCCCCACGCCCACGCCGGGGCCGACGCCCGCCGATGGGCCGGCCGAGCGCTCGGGCGGCGGCCTCCGGATCGCCGGCTTCGTCGCCGGCGGCCTCGGGGTCGCGAGCCTCGCCGTCTTCGGCATCACCGGCGCGATGTCGAGCTCCAAGTTCAGCTCGGTCGAGGACGCCTGCGGCGGCGTGCGCTGCAGCGATCCCAAGTACGGCGACGAGATCGACAGCGGCAAGTCGCTCGAGACGATCGCCAACATCACCCTCATCGCGGGCGCGGCGCTCGTCGCCGTCGCGGTGCCGCTGGTCGTCTTCGGCGGCCCCGGCGAGGCGGCGTCGGGCGACGCGGCGATGACGATGGTCCCGGGCGGCGGGATGCTCCGCGTGCGCGGCGCGTTCTGAGATCTCGGTCGCGAGCGGGGGCTCTGCCGCCGCGCCCCCGGAGCCGAAGAGGCGTCGGACCTCGAGACCAGCCGCCGAGTTGCCCGGTCTCGGCATCCATGGGAGGAACCGGTCCATGGCGAACGCGCACCGCGCGGTGGTGTTGGCGGGCTTGGGACTGTCCTCGTTGTTCCTGATCGATTGCGGGCAATGGCCGGGGCAGGGCGGGGCGCTCGACAAGGCGTTCTGCCCCGAGCTCTCCGGCAACGTCGACGCGCTCCAGGCGCAGTACTCGGCGAACGCGCGCGCCAACGCCAAGGTGCGCGCCTTCGTGCAGGCGGCCAAGGACATGGCCTCGGTCTCGGCGTACATCGAGGGCGAGGCGGCCGACGCGTGCCGCCGCATGGGGGCCGACCTCGGGATGACGCCCGCCGAGCTCCAGCCGCGGCGCGAGGCGGGCGGTCAGGCCAGCGGCCCGTGCTTCGCGGTCGGCGCGCGCATCGACGCCATCCTCCGTCAGGGCATCTCGGTCCAGGTGCAGGTCACTCCGCCGCAATGCCAGGCGAACGCGCAGGCGCAGGCCGCGTGCGACGGGGCGTGCGACGTCTCGGTCGACCCCGGCGAGATCGCGGCGCGCTGCGATCCGGCGCGGCTCTCGGGCTATTGCCAGGGCCGCTGCTCGGGCCAGTGCGAGGGCCGCTGCAACGGCCAGTGCCAGGGGCAGTGCTCGCAGGTCGACGCGCAGGGTCGATGCATCGGCACCTGTTCGGGGCAATGCTATGGCCAATGCGACGCGACCTGCCACGCGCGCTGCGAGGGGCAATGGCAGGCGCCGCGGTGCGACGGCTTCGTGCGCCCGCCCAGCGCCGACGCCGAGTGCAACGCGAGCTGCCGCGCCCACGCCGACGTCTCGGCCTCGTGCACGCCGGCGGTGGTCGCCGTCCGCGCGAGCCAGAACGTCGAGCTGGCGGCGCGGCTCGCGGCGACGCTGCAGCAGAACCTGCCGCGGCTCATCCACGCCGAGGTCGCCCTGGGGCGGCGCCTCGCCGGCGACGCCGAGGTCGTCGCGCAGGTGGGCGCGCAGCTCCCGCGGATCGTCGGCCAGGCCGGCGGGCACGCCCTCGCCTGCATCGCGGCCTCGGCCGACGCGTCGGTGCGTGCGTCGGCGAGCATCAAGGTCAGCGTCCAAGCCAGCGCCAGCGTGACCGGCCGCGTCGGCGCCGGCGGCTGAGGCGCACGCGGGGGCCGTTTCGGGCGCCCGGGGCTGCAGCCCGGCGCCCGGTCCAGGGTGGACGGGGACGGCAGGCGCGCCCGCGATCCTCCTGAAATCCGGGTCTCGGCGCCGACGATGCAGGCCGCCCCCCTCCGTTGGGGCCCGCCCTCCGCCATGCTAGAGCACGGTCCGCCGTGTCCGACCAGCTGAGCTCCGACCTCGCGTCGCTGCGCATCCATCGGGACGTCGATCCCGATCGGAAGAGCCCCGCGCGCACGGTGATCGCGACCGTCGCCGTCCTCGGCGCGCTCGGCGCCGGCGCGGTCTACGGCTACCCGCACCTCGAGGCGCGGATCTTCAAGGCCGAGGTGGCCACCACCGAGATCTCGATGGTCTCGCCGGTGCAGGCGTCGATCACGCTGACCTCGACCGGCTACGTCGTCCCCCAGGCGACCTCGAAGGTCGGCGCCAAGATCCCGGGCCGCATCAGCAAGGTGAACGTCAAGGAGGGCGACACGGTCAAGGCCGGCGACGTCCTCTGCGAGCTCGAGGACGCCGATCAGAAGAGCTCGGTGACCTCGGCCTCGTCCCGCGCCGCCGCCGCCCGCGCCCGGGCCGAGGCCGCGCGCGCCGCCGTCGCCGAGATCGCCATCCAGGTCGAGCGCGAGCGCGGCCTCGTCGACAAGGGCGCGGTGGGCAAGGCCGGCCTCGACGACCTCGTCGCCCGGCAGAAGTCGCTCGAGGAGTCGGTCAAGGCGGCGGACGCCGAGGCGCGCGCCGTCGGCTCGGAGGTCGACGTCCTCCGCGTCACGCTCAAGGACCGCACCATCGTCGCGCCCATCGACGGCACCGTGGTGAGCAAGCCCGCCGCCGTGGGCGAGCTCGTGGGCGTGCAGGCCCCCATCGCCGAGATCGCCGACTTCGCCAGCATGCTCGTCGAGACCGACGTGCCCGAGGGCCGCCTCTACATGGTGCAGCCCGGCGCCCCCTGCGAGATCGTCCTCGATGCGTACCCGTCGCGCCGCTACCGCGGCGAGGTCTTCGAGCTCGGCCGCCGCGTCAACCGCTCCAAGGGCACGGTGGTGGTGAAGGTGAAGTTCGTCGATCCGATGGAGGGCGTCCTGCCCGAGATGTCGGCCCGCACCAGCTTCCTCACGCAGAAGCTCTCGGCCGAGGCCATGAAGGAGGCCCCCAAGCGGGTCGTCCCGGCGTCCGCCCTCGCCGATCGTCAGGGTGGCAAGGTCGTCTTCGTCGTGGATGCCGGCAAGGTGAAGGCCGTCCCGGTGAAGCTGGGCGAGGCGGTCGCCTCCGGTTTCGAGCTGCTCGACGGGCCCGCGCCGGGCACCCGGCTCGTCCAGTCCCCATCCCCCACCCTGGCCGACGGCCAGAAGATCAAGGAGAAGACCGACTGATGGCCACCGCGACGGAGGAGACCGAGAAGCCCGGCGAGCGTGGGCCCTACCGCCAGGAAGGGCCGGACGCGATCGTGCAGCTGCGCGGCGTCGCCAAGACCTTCTTCCGCGACAAGGAGCCGGTGCCGGTCCTCGAGAACATCGATCTCGAGATCGCCGAAGGATCCTACGAGGCGCTCATGGGCCCGTCGGGCTCGGGCAAGTCGACGCTGCTCAACCTCATCGCCGGGCTCGATCGGCCCTCGCGCGGCACCGCGCGCGTGGCCGGCTCCGACCTCACCAACATGAGCGACGCCCAGCTCGCGACCTTCCGCTCGCGCACCATCGGCTTCATCTTCCAGGCGTACAACCTGATGCCGGTGCTCACGGCGCTCGAGAACGTCGAGCTGCCCCTGCTCCTCACGAAGCTCCCCGGCGCCGAGCGCAAGAAGCGCGCGAAGACGGCGCTCCGGGTGGTCGGCCTCGAGGAGCGGATGGATCACTACCCGCGCCAGCTCTCCGGCGGCCAGGAGCAGCGCGTCGCCATCGCCCGCGCCATCGTCAACGATCCCACGATCATCGTCGCCGACGAGCCCACCGGCGATCTCGACCGCAAGAGCGCCGACGAGATCCTGACCTTGCTCGAGAAGCTGAACCAGGAGTTCAAGAAGACCATCCTCATGGTCACCCACGACCCCCAGGCCGCCGAGCGCGCCAAGATCATCCGGCGCCTCGACAAGGGGACGCTCAAGTGACGCTCTTCGGCGTCGCGGCGAGGAACGTGGGCCGGAACAAGGTCCGCACCGTCATGACCGTGCTCGGCGCGGCCATCGCGGTGCTCGCCTTCGTGCTCCTCCGGACGGTGCTCAGCGCCTGGAACGTGGCCGTCGAGTACTCGGCGAAGGACCGCCTGGCGACGCGCCACAAGGTCTCGTTCGTGATGACGCTGCCGAAGAAGTACATCGACGACGTCCGCGGCGTCTCCGGCGTGAAGGCGGCCACGTACGCGAACTGGTTCGGCGGCAAGGACCCGAAGGACCCCAACAACTTCTTCGCCACCATCGCGGTCGAGCCGCCGTCGTTCCTCGAGGTGTTCGACGAGGCGGTGGTCCCGCCCGATCAGAAGCAGAAATGGCTCGAGGACCGCCGCGGCGCGATCCTCGGCGACGTGCTCGCCAAGAAGCTCGGCGTCAAGGTGGGCGACACCGTCACCCTCTCGGGGACGATCTACCCCGGCGACTGGCAGTTCAACGTCGACGGGATCTACACCGCGTCGCGGAAGTCGATCGACCGCTCGCAGTTCTTCTTCCACTGGGCCTACCTCAACGACTCGCTCCCCGAGCGACGCAAGGACCAGATCGGCTGGATCATGGCCCGCATCGATCAGCCCGAGAAGGCCGCGACCATCAGCGCCGCCATCGACAAGATCTTCGACGAGAAGGACACCCAGACGGCGACGATGAGCGAGCGCGCCATGAACAACGCGTCGATGGCGATGCTCTCGGCGCTGCTCACCGCGCTCAACATCGTCTCCTTCATCATCCTCGCGATCATGATGATGATCCTCGGCAACACCATCGCCATGGGGGTGCGCGAGCGCACCAGCGAATACGGCGTCCTGCGCGCGCTCGGCTTCCTGCCGAGGCACGTGGCCACGTTCGTGCTCGGCGAGGCCGTGACCATCGGCGTCCTCGCCGGCGCCGTGGGCCTGGCCATTTCCTACCCGATCGTCGAGCTCGGGATGGGCCGCTTCCTCGAGGAGAACATGGGGGCCTTCTTCCCCTACTTCCGCATCGAGAAGTCGACGATGGTCGCCGCCTTCCTGCTGTCGATCGGGCTCGCGGTGGTCGCGGCGCTGTTGCCCGCGTACCGCGCGTCCAAGCTCTCGGTCACCAACGCGCTCCGGAGGGTGGGCTGAGCATGATCCCCATCCAGTACAACCTCCGGAACCTCGCCGTCCGCAAGGCGACCACGGCGGCGACGGCGCTCGGCCTCGGGCTCGTCGTCTTCGTCTTCGCGTCGGTGCTGATGCTCTCCAACGGGATCGAGCGCACCCTCGGCCGCACCGCGGCGCCCGACGCCGCCATCGTGATGCGCAAGGGCTCCGACGCCGAGCTCTCGAGCGGGATCGAGGCCGAGAACGTGGGCATCGTGCTCTCGTCGCCCGAGGTCTCCAAGGGCGAGGGCGGCGTGCCCAAGGGCGTCGGCGAGATCGTGGTGGTGATCCTCCAGGACAAGCTCGGGACCGACGGCTTCTCCAACGTCCAGGTCCGCGGCGTGCCGGACAACGTCCTCGCCTTTCGGCCCGAGGTGAAGATCATCGCCGGGCGCAAGGCGCAGCCGGGCACCGACGAGGTGATCATCGGCAAGGCCATCCGCGGGCGCTTCAAGGGCGTCGACCTGGAGCAGTCGTTCGAGCTCCGCAAGAACCGACCGGTGAAGGTGGTCGGCGTCTTCGAGGACGGCGGCTCCTCGTTCGAGTCCGAGGTCTGGGCCGACATCGACGCGGTGCGCGGCGCCTTCGGACGCGAGGGGCTCGTCTCGTCGATCCGCGTCCGGCTCGACTCGCCGAGCAAGATGGACGCCTTCAAGACCTCGATCGAGACCAACAAGCAGCTCGGCCTCCTCGCGATGTCCGAGACCGAGTTCTACGAGAAGCAGTCCGAGGGGACGAGCATCTTCATCAAGGGGCTCGGCTTCGTGATCGCGTTCTTCTTCTCGATCGGGGCGATGATCGGCGCCATGATCACGATGCAGGCGTCGATCGCCAACCGCAGCCGCGAGATCGGCACCCTGCGCGCCCTCGGCTTCTCGCGCCTCTCGATCATGACGGCGTTCCTGCTCGAGTCGGTCGCGCTCGCGATCCTCGGCGGCATCATCGGGGCGATCGCCTCGCTGCCGATGAGCATGGTCCGCTTCTCGACCATGAACTTCGCCACCTGGTCCGAGATCGTCTTCGCCTTCGAGCCCACGGCGGGGATCATCGGCGTGTCGGTCCTGCTCGCCGCCGTCATGGGGCTGATCGGGGGCTTCTTCCCCGCGCTCCGCGCCGCCCGCATGAGCCCAATCCAGGCGATGCGGGGCTAGCGTCCGGGGCTTCGCGAGTGACCATCGTCGTCAAGGACCTCGAGAAGACGTTCGGCGGGCACCGCGTCGTCGACCAGGTCTCGTTCGAGATCGGCGCCGGCGAGCTCGTGGCGCTGCTCGGGCCGAGCGGCGGCGGCAAGAGCACCGTGCTCCGGATGATCGCCGGGCTCGAGCTGCCCGACGCGGGCGAGGTGTACCTCGACGGCGACGAGGCGACCGACAAGCGCGTGCAGGACCGCGCCATCGGGTTCGTCTTCCAGCACTACGCCCTCTTCCGCCACATGACGGTGCGCGAGAACATCGCCTTCGGGCTCGAGGTCCGGAGGCGCCCGCGCGCCGAGATCGACGCCGCGGTCTCGGAGCTGCTCGAGCTGGTGCAGCTCCACGGCCTCGGCGATCGCTACCCCAGCCAGCTCTCCGGCGGGCAGCGCCAGCGCGTGGCGCTGGCGCGCGCGCTCGCCCCGAAGCCGAGCCTCCTGCTGCTCGACGAGCCGTTCGGCGCGCTCGACGCCAAGGTGCGGCTCGAGCTCCGCGAGTGGATCCGCAAGCTCCACAAGGAGCGCGGGATCACCAGCGTCTTCGTCACCCACGATCAGGAGGAGGCGATGGACCTCGCCGATCGGGTCATCATCCTCCACAAGGGCAAGGTCGAGCAGATCGGCACGCCGGAGGAGATCTACGACCGCCCCGCGACCGAGTTCGTGGCGAGCTTCGTCGGCTCGATCAACGTGCTCTCGGGCGAGGTGAAGGGCGGGCGCGCCGACCTCGGCACCCTCGCCGTGCACGCGCCGCCCGGGACCGGCGACGGCGCCAGCGTGCGCGCCTTCGTGCGCCCCCACGACGTCGAGCTCCAGCGCGGGCCCGAGTCGGGAGGGGCCCCGGCCGCGCCGGCGCCCGGCGTGTCGGTGGACGGGCCCACCGTCGCCACGGCCCAGGTCGAGCGCCTCTCGCGCGTGGGCTGGACGGTGAAGATCGAGCTCCGCCTCTCGGACGGCCAGCCGCTCGCCGTCGAGCTGACCAAGGAGCGGGTGGCCGAGCTCGGGCTCGCCGAGGGCGACCGCGTGCTCGTGAACCTGCGCGAAGCGAAGATCTTCGTGCAGGACTACGCCATCTGACCGTTGGACCGCGTGCCCCGCTGGGGCACAATGGTGTCCAGTGTCGACCGACCTCATCCACCCCGACATCGCCGCCACCGTGGGACGGACGCCGCTCGTGCGCCTGTCCCGCCTCGGCGAGGGCCTCGCGGCGGCCCTCGTCGGCAAGGTCGAGTCGAAGAACCCCGGAGGCAGCGTCAAGGACCGCATCGGCCTGGCGATGGTCGAGGAGGCCGAGCGGAGCGGCCGGCTCCGCCCCGGCGCGGTCCTGGTCGAGCCGACGAGCGGCAACACCGGCATCGCGCTGGCGATGATCGCCGCGGCCAAGGGCTACCGGCTCATCCTGACGATGCCCGAGTCGATGAGCCCCGAGCGCGTCGCCCTGCTCCGCGCCTTCGGGGCCGAGGTGGTGCGCACCCCGGGGACCTTGATGATGGAGGCCGTGGAGCGGGCTCGCAAGATCGTGCGCGAGACGCCGGGCGCGGTGATGCTGCAGCAGTTCGAGAACCCGGCCAACCCGGCCGCCCACCGCGAGACGACCGCCGTCGAGATCTGGGAGGACACCGGCGGCGCGGTCGACTGCGTCGTGACCGGCGTCGGCACCGGCGGCACCATCACCGGGGTGGGCGAGGTCCTGAAGCAGAAGAAGCCCGGCGTGCGCATGGTGGCGGTCGAGCCGAAGAACGCCGCGGTCCTGTCCGGCGGCCGCATCGGTCCCCACTTCATCCAAGGGATCGGCGCCGGCTTCGTCCCCAAGATCCTGAAGCGCGAGCTCATCGACGAGGTGATCCCGGTGACCGAGGACGACTCGTTCGCGCACGCGCGCCGCCTCGCCTCGGAGGAGGGCATCCTCGCCGGCATCTCGTCCGGCGCCGCGCTCGCGGCCGCCGTCGCCGTCGCCGGCCGCGCCGAGATGCGCGGCAAGATGGTGGTGGTGATCCTGCCGGACGCCGGCGAGCGCTACGTGACGACCCCGCTCTTCCAGGAGATGCTCGGGCGCTCGAGGTAGGGTGCGCCGCGCCGGAGGCTGCTATCCTGGGGCTCTCGGTCGGGTGCTTCGGATGACCAGGCTCTCACGTCGGCGCTTTCTGAGAGGAGCGGGCGGGGCGGCGATCGCGCTCCCGTTCCTCGGCGCCATGGACGGGCCGGCCAAGGCCGCGCCCTTCCCGAAGCGCTTCGTCGTCTTCTTCACCGGGCTCGGCCAGGTGAAGCAGAGCTGGCTGCCCAGCGGCAGCGGCGCCGACTTCACGCTCGGCGAGGTGCTCGCCCCGCTCGAGCCCTTCAAGTCCAAGATCATGGTCCTCGACGGCGTCGACATGGAGTCGGCGCACCACGGACCCGGCGATCCGCACCAGCTCGGCATCGGCCACGCGCTCACCGGCACCGAGCTCCAGGAGGGGACGCTCTTCCCGCACGTCTGCGATCCCGACAAGACGGTGGGCTGGGGCGGGGGCGTCTCGATCGACCAGCTCCTGGCGCAGCAGATCGGCCAGACGACGAAGCTCGGCTCGCTCGAGCTCGGCGTCCAGGTGCAGTACTCGAACGTGTCGGCGCGCATCTCGTACCGGGCGCCGGGCGTGCCCGTGCCCCCCGAGGACGATCCGGCGAAGGTGTTCGACCGGCTCTTCACCGATCTCGCCGCGAACCCTCGCGTCCGCGCGTTCATGAGCCGGCGGCGCCACCGCGTGCTCGATGCGGTGATGGAGGACTACGCCGCGCTCGACCAGCGCCTCGGCGGCGAGGACCGGCAGAAGCTCGAGCAGCACCTCGACTCGATCCGCGACGTCGCCCTGCGGCTCGACGCCCCGGGCGCGCTCGGCGGGATCTGCGCGCTGCCCGATCTCGGCGACGTCCCCGCGACCTACGACAACGACGCCTATCCCGTCCTCGGCAAGCTGCAGATGGACCTCTTGGCGATGGCGCTGGCCTGCGACCTGACCCGGGTCGCCAGCCTGCAGTGGACGACGGTGCAGACCGGCAAGGTGTTCAGCTGGCTCGGGCAGACGCAGATCCACCACGAGCTCTCGCACGCCGGCGGCAGCGACCCCGTGGCTCGCGCGCAGCTCGTCGACATCGGCCGGTGGCACGCCGAGCAGCTCGCGTACCTCCTCAGCAAGCTCGCGGCGATGCCCGAGGGCGACGGCACGGTGCTCGACAACACCGTCCTGCTCTGGTGCACCGACATCGCCGAGGGCCACACCCACGCGCGACGCGACATGCCCTACCTCATCGCCGGGGACGCCGGCGGCTACTACCAGTCGGGCCGGGTCGTCTCGTACCAGGGCGCCTGGCACAACGATCTGCTGGTCTCGCTCTGCCGCGCGATGGGCGTGGGCGTCTCGACGTTCGGCAACCCGGCCTACTGCACCGGCGAGCTCCCGGGCCTCACCAGCTAGAAGCTCCCGGCGACGCCGGCGTGCCCGAGGCCGATCACCGGCGTGACGCTCGGCTGGCCCGTCTTCTTCTTCGGGCTCGAGCCGTCGGGCCAGAGCCAGAGCGTGACCGCCGCCGCCGCCGCGACGCCGCCGGCGATCATCACGATCGAGCCGGTCGTCGCGAACGTCTTTCGCTCGTCGTCCTTCGCCTGCAGATCGCTGTACTCGGTCCCGGGCAGATCGGTGCCCGGCTCGCGCTTCTGCGCCAGCTCCTCGATCTCGGAGCGCCGGCTGTCGGCCACGAGGAGGAGCACGCCGCCGACGGCCACGGCGGCGACGGCGGTGCCGGTCGCGATCCAGGCGAGGGTGCGCCCGGTCGACGGCTTCTGCGGCGAGAGCGCCACGCGCGCGACGCCGCCGCGCTTGACCTCGATCGACGTGGACGCCGAGCTGCCGTCGTCGAGCACGAGCTCGATGGTGTGCTGGCCGGGCGAGACCGGCGCCTTGCCGCCCGCGCCGAGCTTCACCGCCGCGCCGTCGATGGACGCGGTGGCCGTGGCCGGGACGTCGCCGAGGCTCACCATCGCCTCGGCCGAGGGCACCTCGAACGAGCTCGAGCTCACGGCGCTGCCGAGATCGCCGAACTTGTCCTGCGCGACGACGGCGACGCTGATCTTCGCGCCGGGGCGCATCCACGAGGGATCGAGCGTGCCGAGGAGCGGCCCCTCGACCGAGGGCGCCAGCGCCAGGTCGAACGAGCCCTCGAGCGCCGTGGAGGTGACCCGCGCCACGACGCGGAGCCAGGCGGGCGCCGTGCTCGCCTTGACCGAGATCCGGACCGGCTGCCAGGCCACGTCCGGCTTCTCGATGGCGAGGTCGTCGAACTTGATCGAGGCCCGCTCCACGCGCTTGCCTCGCTCTTTGATGGAGGCGTTGCGGCAGGCCGTGCGCACCTTCGGGGACTGATCGCGCGCCACCTCCGGATCGTAGCCGGAGGCGACCACCGCCTTGGCGCACGCGGCCTCGCCGGCCTCGGCGCCCGAGGTGACGAGCGAGGCCGTCGTCTCGAGCAGGCCGGCCTCGACCGCCAGCGCCGTCGGCACGCCCGTCGCCGGGAGCGAGCGCAGCGTCTTCATCGCCTCGGCGTACGAGCCGTTCTCGACCTGATCGCGCGCGCGCGCGACGATCGACGCCAGATCCTCCGCGTGGGCGGCCCGCGGCGCTGAGAGCGCGGCCAGGAGCGCGCCGCAGAAGAAGAGCGCGCCCGCGGGGAGGGCAGGGCGCGCGCGCCGGGGATCACCGCGTCGATCTCGCATCGCTACTCCGTTCGCCTCAGGTCCACGCGCAGGAGCGTGGGCTTGCCCGCCTTGATGGTGACCGACATGCTCCGGGAGGCGCCGAGCTCCGAGTTGCGGAGCACCACCGAGTGCGGCCCGGGCGGCAGCGGCAGCGGCGCGATCGGCGTGGTGCCCACGCCGCGGCCGTCGACGCTGACCTCGGCCCAGGGCAGCACCACGACCTGGAGGGTGCCGGGGCCGGCCGACTCGTCCTCGCCTCCGCTCGCCTTCGCCGTCGCCGTCGACGGGACGGCGGGGGTGCGCGGGCCGGGGCTCTTGTCGCCGGGCTTGCTCGTCGCCTTGCCCGTCGGATCGGCGGCGGCGGCGCTCGCCGGCGGCGTGGCCGTCGCCTCGACGACGGGCGCCGACGGCGCCGGATCCGCCGTCGGCGTGGAGGCGATCGGCCCGGACGCGGTGACGACGGTGGCGCTCGCTGCCGGGCTCGTGGTCTCGGTGGGGGCGCGCCGCAAGAGCAGCAGCGCGCCGGCCGCGACGCCGGCGACCACGATGACCCCGGCGATCACGACCGGGGTGGAGCTCTTCCGCGGCGCGA
Organism: uncultured Polyangiaceae bacterium; assembly: GCA_964372055.1. Taxonomy (GTDB): domain Bacteria; phylum Myxococcota_A; class Polyangia; order Polyangiales; family Polyangiaceae; genus CAYJPW01. Next base: position 1,914 of record CAYJPW010000013.1, on the reverse strand, counting down.
GCGAGGCGGGCGACTGGCTCGTCACGCTCCCGACGCCGGTCGAGAACCCCGGGCTCGCCCTCATCAGCGTCGGCTCCTCGGGCTCCGGCTCGCCCGTTCTCACCGAGGGCAGCGGCGCGTCGCTGATCGCGACGGCCGGAGCGCTGCCGTAGCTCCGGGCGCTCGGGTGCGTCGGGTTCGAGCCCTCCTCGGGCGGCCGATCGCCGAGGGGCGGGCCGAGCGGCACGCTCCACGCCGGAGGATGGTTCGACGGGTGCGGGACCCGCGCCGACGCCGGGCCCGCCGCCCTGCCGCTGCCGCTCTGCATCGCCGCAGGGACCGCGCCGGTGTTGGGCACGCCGGTGACCGTGGCGACGAACTCCTTGAGCTCCTCGCGCGCGTCGCGGTCCGAGCGCGGCCCGAAGCTGCGGAGGGCCTCGTCGAGCTCCGACGCCAGCTCGCCGGCGTCGGGGGTGCGGGCGTCGGAGGTGAACTCGGTGGCCTGGTCGATCGCCCGCGCGAGGATCTGGGGCGCGCCCGGGATGCGCTCATGGACCTTGGCGACGCGCTCGGTCGCGATCTTCATGATGAGCTGCGCCTGCGTCTCGGCGCGGCGGAGGCGCCCGCCGAGGAGCGCCTCGAACAGGGTCACGCCCAGCGAGAAGATGTCGGCGCGGCCGTCGAACGGCTCGCCCCGCGCCTGCTCGGGCGGCATGTACGGCAGCTTGCCCTTGAAGACGCCGGTCTCGGTCTTCTCGCCGCCTAGGCCCGAGATCCGCGCCACGCCGAAGTCGGAGAGGCGCACCCGCCCGTCGCGGCTGATGAGGATGTTGGACGGGCTCACGTCGCGGTGCACGACGCCGTAGTTCTTCCCGTGCTCGTCACACATCGAGTGCACCGCCTCGAGGGCGCGCGCGACCTCGCGCCCGATGTAGGCGACGGCCTTGGGCGAGAGCGCGCCGCCCTTCTTGATGATGCGGTCGAGCGCGGCGCCGTCGACGTAGTCGAGGACGAGGTAGAGGCCGCCGTCGGCGGACCCGAGCTCCACCAGCCGCACCACGTTGGGGTGGTCGATGCGGGCGATGACCTGCGCCTCGGCGATGAAGGACTCGGTCGCGATGTCCGGGATCTCGGTCGCCGTCAGGAGCCGCTTCACCGCGACCTTGCGCCGGAAGTTGCGCGGCCCCTCCTCCTCGGCGAGCCACACCTCGCCCATCGCGCCCTTCCCGAGGATGCGCACCAGCCGGTACTTGCCGGCGAACATCGGCGCGGGGGCGTTCTGGGGCTCGGCGCTCATGGCGTGGAACAACGAACCCGCCCCCCGGCCCTGGCGAGCGCCGGTCGGCACGGTTCTATTCGGGTCCGCATTGTACTGGTTCCGGGCGCCGTGCCGGCACTTTTCCGGGGCCGGCGCCCGGGGCGCACCCCGGTCGGGGCGTCGCGCCGCGACGATGGATCGCACGCGAGTGGAGAGGGAGGTGCGCCGGCTTCCGGTGGGCGTCAGGGCTCGGCGACGATCGCGGCCCGGATGGTGGCCGCGCCTTCGGTGGTATCGACCCAGGTCACGTAGAGCTTGCCGCCGACGAGCGCCGCGCCGAGCGCCCCGATCGGCGCAGAGGAGAAGCGCTCGATCGTCGCGGCCACGCTGCCGCTGCCCGTCTCGGGGTCGACGAGGCGCACCTCGATCGAGGGGGACGCGAGATCGACGCCGGGGGTGACCAGGATCGCCGGCTTCCCCTCGCGCGCGATCCAGGCGGGGCGCGGCGAGTCGCGGAGGCCGGGCAGATCATCGCCGATGACCACGTCCTCGATGAGGGCTCCGCCGCTGCCGCCGGTGCCGGCGCCGCCGCGCCCCCCCGCGCCCCCCCCCGCCCCGCCCCCCCCCCCCGCGCCCCCCCCCCCGGCGCCCCCCGCCCCCCCCCCCCCGGCGCCCCC
>CAYJPW010000012.1:89119-107576 GCA_964372055.1 uncultured Polyangiaceae bacterium | reverse complement strand
TCATGTCATGCGGCAACCGCGTGAAAACTCGGTGCAAAAAGGGATCTGCACCCGAGTGTGAGTGCCGGCGGGTAGCGTGTCAAGGGGCGGCCGATCAGACCGGGTCAGGGGCGGCCAAACTGACCGCGTGATCGAGGGCGTGACCGTGGGCGTGACCGGCCGCGTCCACCGGACGACTCCGGGGCGGCGAATCTGATCACGACTCCCGGGGTCGGGAATCATCGCGCCCCCTCCTGAGCCTGGGAGCGGCCACGGTTACGCGCCCGGTTCGGCGGGGGGTTCCGGTACGAGTCGCCGTCCTCGATCAGGACGACGTGCGCGTTGTGCAGCAGCCGGTCCATCGCGGTCCGCGAGCTTCTCGGCAGGGAGCTCGAGCGGTTCTCGAACGCCACCGGCAAGATCCCTACGCTCAGCGACTATACTGATCAGTTCGTGACGGCCATGCTCGCGGACTGGCGCACTCGCACGATCATCTCGAGCGCATACGTCTTTGTACTTGAAGCCGAGGCACGATACAATGAGCTCTTCCTGCGGAGTTCCGCGGGTGGCTCTCTCGGTCCCGCGATCGGACTACTCTTCCGTGGCGGACTGCTGCTCGAGTCCCTCCTGAAGCATCTCTATCCGGCGCGTTCTAACGGCGACGCCAATCGGACTATGGGCCGCATCTTCAGCGACCCCAGCTTCGGCAATGACTTCGTACGGGAGCTAGAAAGTCGATGCTCGGCCGATAGTATCGCCAACGTGATTGCTTCCGTTGACCAAGACACGCTGGAGTCGGCCCTACTGACCACCGCGAGGCTGCGCAACACGACCGGCCACAACCTCATCTGGGACGACGCGTTCGGCGACCCAAGCAGGTTCCGCGTGTTAGTCAGTCAGGAGCTGAACGCACTCTTTTACGTTATTCGTCGACGCTGTTGCGCGACGAGGTAGGCCCGGCTCGCGGGCACCACTTCGGAGCATCCCTTCGACGAATCGCGTCGCTGAAAGGCCGGGCTTGATCACGTACCACCGGTCGGGTGGCTACTCGACCGGCGTGGGCACGGCGTGTTGAGCGCCGGAAGGCGAGCGGGCTGACCGCGAAGGTGTTCGCGCGACGGCTCGGAGTCTCGGCCAAGCGCCTCTGAGCCCGCTATCCGTGCCACGCCCGGCTATGTTAACAAGCCGCTGAAGCGGATGGTCGCAGTCGCTCGCCCTTGGGGCTCGCTCTTGCGCCCGCCGCTCAGCGCCGATACGGTAGCCGGACAGCCAATGGACGCAGACTTCTTCCGCCATGTCCACGACCTGTGGATAGAGCCCGAACTCGCGCGACGAAGGCAGCGCGGAACGCTGACCTCCGACTTCAAGATATGTCGCGCTCTTGTCTGCCTGCCGAGGGACCGGCAGCCAAGCGTCACCTTCAATGACGAGATTGCCTGGGCCATGCGTGTGGACATGCCCGAGAAGGACGGACTCCGTCTCGGCGACCCGATCTACTGGGACCAAGTCCGACGGGTGGAGACGGTGGAGCCGCCACAGGTGGCAGGTTCGCGAGTAGCCTTTGTCTACCTCTTCAAGGTGACGAAGGGCTATCAAACCATCTTCGACTTTTCGCCAAACCTTGCGGACGCAGATCGCGCAACGATCGAGATCCCGGATTGGCACACGACGCTCGGGCCGGCGATCGCAGCCACGCTCCAGGCGGGATTGGTCGAACGAAGCGTCAACATCGACGAGCTGCTGCGCACCCAGCTTCGCACCGTGGGCCTGTGGCCGGCGCCCGCGCTCGTTCCCTACCCATTTCAGGACATCATGCGACGCATGTCCGAAGGAGACATGGCTGGCGCACGGAAAACGCTAGTCAAATACTGTACGCCCTCCATGCTTCATAAGCTGGCAGATGCCTGGTGGGATGCCCCGGAGTTTGCGCGACGCAAGGCCTTGCTGTCCGAGGCGCTCGCCGCCCACCAGGAGGCGAGGTACGTTCTCAGCATTCCCGCACTGCTTCCGCAGCTCGAGGGAGTAGTCACCGACTGGATGCTGCGCTGCCTTCCGGCCGCCGACGTGCCATTCCGCCAGGAGTCCAAGACGAAGAAGTTTCGCGACACTCTACTCCAGGCACCCGACAAGGCCTTTGCCTACGAAAAAGTCGTTGAAGCGACGATATCCTTCGTGCTCGACGGTCCCGTTCTGGCGAGCTTCAAGGAGTGGGGGGACGCCGTGGACGACGCGTTTCCAAATCGCCACGTTGTCGAACATGGCCGTCACGACGACGCGATCTATACCGAAGAAAGCTCCCTGAAGCTGGTGCTGCTCCTGGACACGATCCACTTCCTGATGACCGATCGGGCCTTCTGATGGGGCCGGCCAACAAGCCGCTGCAACGGACGCTGGGCGCCGATACGTTACCGGCCGCAACTGCCCAACAAGCCGCTCAAGCGGGTGCTCGCCCGCCGCACAGGCCCAATACGTTGGGCCGAGGCGGGAGCGACCGCGTGCGCATAGCCATTCTGATTTTCGCAGTCGGCATCGCCACTGGCGCTTGCCGCAGGAATGTCGACCAGCCCGGTCGCATTCCCGATGATCCGGACGGCGGCTCGGTCCCCGGCCGTTTCCAAGATGGTGGCATCGCTGCCGTCTCCGGTTCAGACGGTGGCGCTGTTGCCGACCCGGTCCCGGATAGCGCCGCTGGCCTCGACCTCGATCCAAAGGATCGCGAGTTGGCCACACTTCCTGTCGGAATCCGCGTGACTCACCTGCCAGATCCGGTCAGAGCTCAACTCCATGGCCGAAGCGGTCGACGATATACGTGGCTTTACGAGACTCGGGTCGGCGCACTCTCCGAGGAGATCTCGATTGTCGAGTTTGGCGCCCTCACTAGGAATCCGTCCCGTGGGAACAGATGGGAGCTGCACACGATCTTCAATCGCCCCTTCAATGCCGCCGAGTTCGCGGACTGGTACTCCTGTCCAAACGCGGTAGTACCGCTCGGCGTAGACTGCGTCGACCCCCTGAATTACTCGGGCGGCGATGCCCTCGCCGATTTCGAGACGCGTTGGTACTTCATCGGTCGGACACGCTCTGGACGGCTGCTCAAGGGCGAGGCGAGGGTGCGAGGAAGCGCCGAGGTTCAGAACCCGGGCCGAAAGTGAGCGCTGCGCTGCCCAACAGTGAAGGTCTCGCCGTCGCGCAGAACCGCGGACGGGCCGTCGGGGTCGACGCCCCGTGAGGCAAGGCGCCGGTGGCGAAAGCCGGGCCGCGCTTACGCCGCGGATGAGCGTAGCGGCTTCGTTCAACAAGCCGCTGAATCGGACAGTTGCAGTCGCCCGCCATCGCTCGCTCTTGCGCCCGCCGCCGGGCGCCGATACGTTGCCCGAACACCGCGCCGCACAAGCGACCGGACTTGGAATGCCCATGCTCACCCAATTGGATCTGCAAGGATTCTGGAAGGCTTCAGAGTACGCAACGAAGACGTATGTCGATGTGCCGCTCACGCCAGAACTGCTTGCTCGCGTTGAGCAGGCGTTGGGCTACAAGCTTCCGGTAGCATACGTGGAGCTGATGAAATTGCAGAACGGTGGAATCCCGGTGCGCACGAGACACCGCACGAGCGAGCGCACTACTTGGGCCAAGGATCACATCGCTATCACGGGGATCTTCGGAATCGGCGAGACCAAGCCTTACTCGCTGCGCGGAGAGATGGGGAGCGAGTTCTGGATGGAAGAGTGGGGGTATCCAGAAATCGGCGTCTACTTCGCCGACTGTCCTTCCGCGGGACACCACATGCTCTGCCTGGACTACCGAGAGTGCGGCCCCCATGGCGAACCGCGGGTCGTCCATGTCGACCAAGAGTGGGACTACAAGATCACCATCGTCGCCCCGAGCTTTGAAGCCTTCATACGCGGTCTCGAGGGCGGTGACGCGTTTCAAGTCGGCTAACAGGCGCTGCACCCGACGGCCGGCGCTTGCCGCGGGTACGCGCGGGTACGTTGGTCCGAACAGAACCGAGCTATCATTGGGATGCCCCGACCCCTGACATATCCCGCGATCGACGAGAATCTCATGACAATGCTGGTTCCGCTCGCGAACGAGCTCGACGATCTCGTCGTTTGCGGCGAGGACTGCCATCGTGAACGTGACCACTTCAACGCGCTCGCCGGAACCTCGATCGACGATCCCGTCGTCTTTCACTTCTCGGGGGCGTGTAGCGCCGAGGAGTTCGTTCGCGGCGAGCTCGCGCGAAGGCACATCGGCGAGTACGCCGGGCTCGATGATGAGGACCTACTCGACCTTCTCCGGTCCATACGCGAAGGAACCCGCGCGGAAGATCTGTCCTTCTGGGTGGAGGTGCTTGAGCTCAACCTACCCCACGCGCCCATTTCCGACCTTCTCTTCTACCCCGGCGACGCCCTCCAATCGCTCGGCATCACCGATGGGAAGCGCAGCGACCTTTCACCCGAGGACATCCTGCGGATCGCTCGTTCGATCCCCCCGCCCGAGTCCATTCCGCTTGGGCCTCCCACGCGCCATGGTGGCTCGGGCTAGGTCCGACGCTGCGGATGCTGCCCCACGGCATGAACAGGGTCCGGACCTCCTCGAAGTACGCCCACGTGTACCCCAAGTCCTGCTCGCCGTACTCGGGCGAGTAGTCCTTCGGGACCACGCGGAAGTAGCGCTCCCGCACCTGACACCTCGCTGATCGTCCTGTTCGCCCCCCGACCTGCCCCCGCCCGCCCAGCGCCCTTCGCCGCGGCCCGATCGACCCCCACCCCGCCCCGCCCCGCCCCGGCGGATCCGCTATGCTCGCCCCCTCACGGAGGCCGCTTGGGTCTGCTCATCGACGACGAGGTGATGGAGAGGGTCCGCCGCATCGAGATCCCGTTCAACGCCTACGGCGTCGACCCCTACGGCATCGCGCAGGAGGACCTCGCCCGCGGCTTCACCATGCTCGGCTTCCTCTACAAGCACTACTTCCGCGTCCGCGCCCGCGGGCTCGAGAATGTACCGGCGCGGGGCCGCTGCATGCTCGTCGGCAACCACTCGGGCGGCGTCGCGATCGACGGCGCCATGGTGATCGCGTCGATGTTCCTCGAGAAGGACCCGCCGCGCCTCGCCCAGGGCATGGCCGAGAAGTTCATCAACAAGCTCCCCTTCATGTCGCGCTGGTCGAGCCGCTGCGGCCAGTTCACCGGCCTGCCCGAGCACGCCGTGAAGCTCCTCGAGGACGAGCGCCTCCTCATGGTCTTCCCCGAGGGCGCGCGCGGCACCGCCAAGCTCTACAAAGAGCGCCACTCGCTCGTGCAGTTCGGCACCGGCTTCATGCGCCTCGCCCTCAAGACCAAGACCCCGATCGTCCCCTTCGCCTTCCTCGGCGGCGGCGAGGCGATGCCGACGATCGCCAACGCCTACGCCCTCGGCCGGCTCATGGGCGCGCCCTACGTCCCGGTGACGCCGTACCTCTTCGCGGTGCCGTTGCCGGTCAAGCTCGAGGTCGACTACGGCGCCCCCATGCGCTTCCAGGGCACCGGCAACGAGGAGGACCACGTGGTGAACGGGTACGTCGCAGAGGTGAAGGCCGAGATCGCCGCGCGCATCGAGGCGGGCCGGCTGCGGAGGGAGTCGTGAGGGTCCTCATCCCGGGCATCTCGGGCGTCCTCGGCCGCATGCTCGCCGAGCGCCTCCTCGGCGAGGGCCACGAGGTCATCGGCATCGACCGCCGGCCCTGGCGCGACGCGCCGGCCGGCATCGAGGTCCACGACGTCGACATCCGCAAGCGCGCCGCCGAGGACGTCTTCCGCAAGCGCCGCCCCGAGGCGGTCATCCACATGGCCACCGTCAGCCACCTCGCCGCGCGCAGCGAGGAGCGCTACCGCATCAACCTCGGCGGCACCCGCGCCGTGTTCGACCACTGCCGCACCTACGGCGTCGAGCACGCCATCTTCGTGGGGCGCCACACCTACTACGGCGCCGCGGCCGACTCGCCGCTCTACCACACCGAGGACGAGCCCCCGATGGCGCTCGAGACCTTCCCCGAGCTCGCCGACCTCGTCGCCGCCGATCTCTACGCGTGCACCGCGCTCTGGCGCATGCCCGAGATCACCACCACGGTCCTGCGCATGTGCTACACGCTCGGCCCCACCGGCCACGGGACGCTCGCGGCGTTCCTGCGCGGGGCGCACGTGCCCACGATCCTCGGCTTCGATCCGCTCTTCCAGTTCATGCACGAGCGCGACGTCGTGGCGGCGATCGGGCTCGCGCTCCAGAAGCGCATCCGCGGCGTCTACAACGTCTCCGGCCCGCCGCCGGTGCCGCTCTCGGTCATCATCCGCGAGACGGGGCGCACCGCGGTGCCGCTCCCGGAGATGCTCTTCGCGGCGGCGCTGGGGCGCTTCGGGCTGCCGCGGCTCCCGCGCGGGGCGCTCACCCACATCAAGTACCCGGTGGTCATCGACTCCGCCGCGTTCCAGAAGGCGACCGGCTTTGCCCACGAGGTCGACGAGGTGACCGCGATCGAGCAGTTCCGCGCCGCCTTCCCTCGCCCCCACCGCGGGCGCGAGCACCGCGCCCCGGCGCGCGCGAGCGCCTAGGCCATGCCCGATCCCGACGTGGCCAAGTCGACCACGCCGTCGAACCCGATCGGCGCCCGCTCGATCCTCTACCTCGTCCTCTCGTACCGGACGCGGCGCGAGCGCACCGCGCCCTTCAACCTCGACCGCTTCGAGCGCGAGCTCGCCGCGACGGGGCGCTGGCGGCGGCGCGGCATCGACGACACCGGTCTGCTCCCGCACATGGACGTGCAGGTCCGCGAGGGCATCGTCATCCGTGCGTTCGAGGCGAGCGGCGAGATCGCCAACATGTTCGACCCGCGCGCGACCTGGCACTTCGAGAAGCCGCGGCGCCGCGCCAAGGGCGACAAGCCCGCCTCGGAGCGCGGCGACGCGCCGTCGGTGCAGGTGAAGATCGTCGGGGCGCCGACGCTCTACGCGCTCAAGACCGGCTACGTCTTCATGGTGCTCGGCGTGCGCCCCATCGCCGGCACGCTGAAAGACTTCCAGGACGCGTACGCGCGCATCGTGCGCAAGGGCTGGTGCCACCTCAGCCCCGAGCGGCTGCCGCGCAAGAAGGCGAGCGCCGCCGGCGACACCCGCCCGCACTGGTGGGCGCTCGAGGCCGAGGCCCGAGGCCTCGAGGAGACCTCGATCCGCCACTGGCTGGCCATGCTCGTGCCCGGCCTCGATCCGAGCTCGCCCCAGGGGAGCCGCGAGCCCCCGATGGCGGTGAACACCCTCTTCGTGCGCCAGCCCCTCTCGCGCGGCGCCGAGTACCGCATCCGCCTCGCCCACGACGACAACCAGATCGACCCTCCGCCGCCGGACGAAGAGCTCGACGCCGCGGCCGCCTGGCGCCCCTCGGCGACCGAGCTCTGCCTCTTCTCGTCGCTCGGCGTCACCTGGGTGGTGGAGTCGGCGGAGCCCGAAGGTTTCTTGGCGCGCTTCGACGAGGTGGTCCGCGATCGGTACCTCTACAAATGGATCCTCGTCGAGCACCAGCGGCTCTTCCTCATCTGGCTCTCGGCGATGTGCGCGAAGATGAGCGACGATCCCGATCCCGGGACGTTCCGCTGGCTCCGGCTCGAGCTCCTCGGCTACACCGCGACCGGCGACTTCGGCCACATCAGCGCCGAGGAGCGGCACGACAAGTTCTACCGCGCGCTCCGGCGCGCCCTCGACATCGAGGGCCTCTTCGAGGAGGTGAAGGAGGAGATCAACGAGATCAACGAGCACCTCTCGGCGGAGCGCGAGGCCGTGCTCAACGAGGTGCTCGCCTTCCTCACGCTGGTGCTCACGCCCATGGGGCTCGTCATCGGCATCTACCAGCGCGAGACGCTGCCGCCCGAGGAGTTCCAGCTGAGCTTCTTGTGGACCGCGTCGGCTTGGGTGCGCCTCCTCCGGTGGTGGCCGCTCTGGTTCGTGATCTTCGCCGGGGTCGCCGGGTTCTTCGTGTTCACGCGCGTGCTCGGCGCCGGCGCGGTGCGCCGCCTCCTCGAGCGCATCCGGCACGGCGGCAAGCCTCCGCGACCGGCCGCCTGAGCGGCTCGGCGCGCGTTGCGTGCCCCGCGGCGCGACGTGCTAAGAGGGCCCGATGCATCGGTCCTCCCTCCTCATCCTCGCGACGGCGCTCGTCGCCGCCGGCTGCGAGTCGAAGCCCGACGTCTCGGCCACCCCCGAGCCCGCGCACAGCACGCGCCCCGAGCCGCCCAAGCCGCCCGCGACAGCCGCGCCCACCGCGAGCGCCCCGAGCGATCCCGCCTCGTCCGCCGGCGGCATCCCCACCAAGCCCGCCGAGCCCGAGGGGCTGCCCGCGCCCGCCGACGTGGCCACGCCCCCCGCCGACGCGAAGAAGACTGCCTCGGGCCTGGTGACCAAGGTGCTCAAGAAAGGCACGGGCAAAGATCACCCGAAGCCCGAGGACAAGGTGACGGTGCACTACACGGGCTGGACGAAGGACGGCAAGATGTTCGACAGCTCGGTCGTCCGCAAGGAGCCCGCGGAGTTCGGGCTCAACCAGGTCATCAAGGGCTGGACCGAGGGCCTGCAGCTCATGGTCGTCGGCGAGCAGCGACGCCTCTGGATCCCCGCCGACCTCGCCTACGGCGATCGCGCCACGCGCCCGGGCGCGCCCACGGGCCAGCTCACCTTCGACGTCGAGCTGCTCTCGATCAAGGTCGCGCCCAAGCCGCCCCCCGTACCCCAGGACGTGAAGAAGCCGCCGGCCACCGCGAAGAAGACGGCGAGCGGCCTCTACTACCGCGTCCTCACCAAGGGCACGGGGAAAGCGCACCCCAAGGCGACCGATCGCGTGAAGGTGCACTACTCGGGCTGGACGCTCGACGGCAAGATGTTCGACAGCTCGGTCACGCGCGGCGAGCCGGCGATGTTTCCGCTCGACAAGGTGATCAAGGGCTGGACCGAGGGCGTCCAGCTCATGGTCGTCGGCGACAAGTACCGCTTCTGGATCCCGGCCGACCTCGCCTACGGCGACAAGCCGAAGCGGCCGGGCGCGCCGTCCGGCATGCTCGTCTTCGACATCGAGCTGCTCGAGATCCCGTGAGCCCGGGCGCGCGCCGGCCGGACGTGATCCGGAGCTGGCGCGCGCGGGCCGAGGCCTACCTCGCGCTCACGCGGCGGTGGCCGCTCTTCGCCGCGCTCGCCGACCGCCTCACCGACGCGCTCCCGCCGGGCTTCTCCGGTCACGCCGTCGATCTCGGCGGAGGCGCGGGGTTGGTCTCGCGCCGGATCCTCGCGCGCCACCCCGCCGCGCGCGTCACGCTGATCGATCCGGCGCCCGAGATGATCGCGCTCGCCGAGCGCGAGGCCGCGGGGCTCGCGCTGGCGACGCGATGCGCCTGCGCCGAGGAGCTCGGGGCCGTCCGCCCGCTCGAACCGGCGGACGCGATCGTCGCGAGCGCCGTCATGCACCTCTGCGACGAGGAGGCGGTGATCGCCGCCGCGGCGCGGGCGCTCGTCCCCGGTGGCGTGCTCGCCTATAACCTCTGGGGGCACTCGTACGACGAGCTCTGCGCCGATCCGGCGCCCGACTGGAGGAAGCCCATCGAGCAGGCGCTCGCCGAGCTCGGTCTGTCCGCGACCGAGTGGACCCCGGCTCCGCCGCCGCCCCGCGTGCGCGAGCGGCGCCGGCTCGTCGAGGTGGCGGCCGCGTCGGGGCTCGAGCTCACCGCGCACGTGCTCGACGCCGACGAGGTCTCGGGCGCGTTCTTCGTCGACTTCGCCGCGATGTCGGCCTCGCTGCTCGGCGCGCTCGCCGCCGAAGAGCGCGCGGCGGTGCTGGCGCGCGCCGAGACCCTCGCCGCCGCGCCCGTCACCGTCCGCACGGCGCGGCTGGCGTTCGCTCGCCGCGCCGCGTGAATCCGCTACGATCGTGACGGGTGAAGCCGCTGCGGGTCCTGGCGGTCGCGGTCGCGGTGGGGCTCGCCGCATGCGGCGGCGCCCCCTTGGCTCCCGACCGGTCGGCGGATCCGGCGCCGCGCGCAGCGGCCACGTTCGATCGCACGCCGGCGCCCACGGCGCCCGCTCCCGTCGCGTCGAGCGCGCCGCCCGCCCTCGACGGCGCGCTCGGCCGGCCGACGAGCGCTCCGTATGCGGGCGACCTGTCGATCTTCGAGCAGCCGGGGCGCGCCGAGCGCCTCGGCGTCGAGCGCGTCATGGACGTGCTCGGGATCCGGGCGGGCAGCGCGGTCGCCGACGTGGGCGCCGGATCGGGCTGGTTCACGGTGCGCGCCGCGCGGCGCGTCGGCCCCGAGGGCGCCGTGTACGCGGTGGAGATCAACCGCGCCTACCTCGCTCACATCGCGGCTCGGGCGGGGCGCGAGGGGCTCGCCAACGTGCGCCCGATCCTCGGCGCCGAGGACGATCCGCGCCTCGCGCCGGCGAGCGTCGACGCCGTGCTGCTCCTGAAGACCTACCACGAGCTCGGGCGTCCGCTCGCGGTCCTCGCCCACCTGCGCGAGGCGATGCGGCCGCACGCGCGCCTCGGGATCATCGACAAGGATGGGCACGGCGACGATCACGGGCTCGGCGACGCCGTCGTGGCTCGCGAGCTCGAGCGCGCCGGGTTCGAGCTCGTGGAGCGGCACGATTTCGTGAAGGGCGACGGCCTCGACTACTTCCTCGTGTTCCGCGCCTCGACCTCTCGGCGCGCGGCCGCGCACCCCTGAGGCGGCGCTCGCGCGAGGTCGCCCCGCTCGCGCGAGATCGCTCCCGGGGGCGATGGCCGTCGACGCTCGAACGGCGCCGGCGCTACGATCGCACCCATGCGAACTTCGCTCGTCTTGGCGTGGGTCGTGGGTGCGCTCGCGCTGGCAGGGGCCTGCGGCGACTCGGGCGGCGGCGATCCCCAGCCGCAGCCCGCCGGCGGCGCGACGACGAGCAGCACCTCGACGACGACGAGCGGCGCCGGCGGCGGAGGCGGCCTCGACCTCCCCGACGCCGGCGGCGACGCCGGCACCTACGGCTGCAGCGGCGATCTGCACTCGGTCGTCGACGCCAACGGGATGCTCGTGAAGGCGTGCCCTCCGGATCAGGGCTGCGCCGGCGACGAGTGCGTACCGGCGTGCGACGCCGCCTCGGCGAGCCACGGCAACGTCGGCTGCGACTTCCTCGTCCCCACGCCGCCGGCGTACCAGACGACGCTCCCGCCGTGCTTCGCCGTCGCGCTCGCCAACACCTGGCAGCAGCCCGCCAAGATCGCGGTCTCGCGCGGCGGCTCCACCTACGACGTCACCCAGTTCGCGCGACTGCCGGAGGACGGCCTGCCGCCGGCGCAGTGGCAGCCGGTGCCTGCGACCGGCATCCCCGTCGATCAGGTGGCGCTGCTCTTCCTCTCGGCGGATCCGAGCTCGGTGTTCCCCGAGAACGGCGTGCCGATGAGCTGTCCGGTGCCCACCGCCGTCGACGCGGCCACCTTGGTCGATGGCTCGGGGATGGGCGAGGCGTTCCGCATCGCCAGCGACACGCCGCTGAGCGCCTACGACATCCTGCCCTTCGGCGGCGCGCAGTCGCACTTCCCGAGCGCCGAGCTGCTCTTCCCGACGAGCGCCTTGGGGACCAACTACGTCGTCATCGCCACGCCGCCGGGCACGCACTCGCCGCCCGGCCCGCTCTGGGGGCAGATCCTCGCCACCGCCGACAACACCGCCGTGCAGATCGTCCCGACGGCGGCCCTCCCGGCCGCGGGCGCCGTCGGCGCGACGCCGGCGAACCAGCTCGCGAGCTTCACGCTGAACGCCGGCGAGTACGTGCAGTGGCAGCTCGATCCGGGGCAGCCCGATCTCTCGGGCAGCGTCGTGCTCGCGGATCAGCCGGTCGCCGTGTTCGCCGGCAACCGCTTCTATCGCCAGCAGCCCGTGCCCGGCCCGGGCGCCGAGTCGACGCACCAGCAGGTGCAAGCGATCTCGGCGCTCGGCCACGAGTACGTCGGCGCCCCGTTCGCGACGCGGCGGGCCGACCAGGTCGAGGAGGCGATCCGCTATCGCTTCGTCGGCGTCGCCGACGGCACCGTGCTCGCCCTCGACCCCGCGGTGCCGGGCGCGCCCGCCACGCTCGAGCGCGGCCAGATCGCCGACTTCCTCGCGACCGGCCCCTTCCGCGCGTCGAGCCAGGACGCGGATCACCCCTTCGCCGCGGCGCAGATGATGGACACGGCCAACGTGCCGAGCGGCAGCGTGGCCGGCGCCTCGGCGGCCTACTGCGCCTCGTTCGGGCTCGCGCCGATGCTCGGCGACGAGGAGCTCGTCGTCATGCTGCCTCCGGCGCAGTACCTCTCGAAATACGTCTTCTTCACCGACCCGACGTACAGCACCACGCACCTCGTGCTCACGCGCGTGAAGGACGGCGCCGGCTTCTCGGACGTGACGATCGACTGCCTCGGCACGGTGAGCGGCTGGAAGCCGGTCGGCGCCTCCGGTCAGTACGAGGTCGCCGCGATCGACCTCGTGCGCGGCGGCGTCGGGGTCGGCACCTGCGTGAACGGCCGCCACGTCGCCGAGAGCGCCGGCCCGTTCGGCGTCGTCGTGTGGGGGCTCGACTGTTACTCGTCGTATGCCTACCCGGCCGGTGGCAACGCGGCGGCGCTGACCACGCTGACCGTCCCGCCGATACCGAACTGACGCGCGCCGCGGACACGCGCGCACATGCACGGACACGACGCCGTGCGAGCTCCCTGCGGACCCCTGTTGTGAACGAGCGCGGGTTGACGTACTCGTTAGCGTCGGGAGGCTGGTCGCGCCTCGTGCGCCCCGCCGGCCCTTCACCCCATCGCAGGAGGGGAGCTTAAGATGCGACGCCACCACCTCATCGCCCTCGTCGGCGGAATCGTCACCCTTGGCCTGGGCTGCGGCAGCGGCGGCGACACGACGAATGCCGGCTCGACGAACGGCGTCGGCGGGGCGGGCACCACGTCCGGCGGCGGCAGCACCGGAGGCGCGGGCCCCGGCGGCAATGGGGGCGGCTCTTCGACGACGAGCGGCAGCGCGACCGGAGGCAACGGCGGCGGCAGCGCGGCCGGAGGCAACGGCGGCGGCGTCGCATCCGGCGGCGGCAGCGCCACCGGCGGGAGCGGAACCGGGGGCTCCGGGACCGGGGGCTCCGGGACCGGAGGCGCCGGGACGGGCGGAAGCGGCGGCGCGCCGGCGTGCGTCGAGGGCGAGGTGCTCCCCTGCTACTCGGGCGATCCCGTCACCGAGGGCGTCGGGCAATGCGTCGCCGGCACGCAGACCTGCACGGGCGGCGCGTTCGGCCCGTGCGTCGGCGAGGTCGTGCCGGCCGCGGAGGCGTGCAACGGCGTCGACGACGATTGCGACGGCAACGTCGACGAGGACTTCGGCACCGACACGTGCGGGCTCGGCGCTTGCCAGGTGACGATCGATCTCTGCGCGGGCGGCGTGCCTCAGGTGTGCGTCCCGCTCCCGCCGGCGCCCGCCGAGGCCTGCGACGGCACCGACGACGACTGCGACGGCACGGTCGACGAGGGCTGCTCGTGCATCGACGGCACCCAGCAGCCTTGCTACTCGGGCCCGGCGGGCACCGAGAACGTCGGCGTCTGCACGGGCGGCACGCAGACGTGCGCGAACGGCGCCTGGGGCGCGTGCATGGGCGAGACGCTGCCCGCGGCCGAGTCGTGCAACGGGATCGACGACGACTGCGACGCCAACGTCGACGAGGGCCTCGGCAACGCGAGCTGCGGCGTCGGCGCGTGCCAGGCCAGCACCCCGAATTGCATCGGCGGCCAGGTTCAAGTGTGTCAGCCCGGCGCTCCCGGCACCGAGAGCTGCAATGGCGTCGACGACGACTGCGACGGCGCGACCGACGAGGGCCTGCCGCCGACGACGTGCGGCCAGGGCCAGTGCGCGGTGAGCGTCCCCTCGTGCGTCAACGGCCAGCCGAACGTCTGCACGCCCGGCCAGCCTTCGGCCGAGGTCTGCGACGGCCTCGACAACGACTGCAACGGGCAGATCGACAACGGCAACCCGGGGGGCGGCGGCGCGTGCTCGACCGGCAACGTCGGCGCGTGCGCCGCCGGCACCACCGCGTGCAGCGGCGGCGCCGTGGTCTGCGCGCAGAACGTCCAGCCCACCGCCGACATCTGCGACGGCATCGACAACGACTGCGACGGCCAGACCGACGAGGGCAACCCCGGCAGCGGGTTCGCCTGCGCGACCGGCAGCCCGGGCGCGTGCTCGGCGGGCCTCACCTCGTGCTCGGGCGGCGCGATCATCTGCATCGCGTCGAACAGCCCGACGCCGGAGCAGTGCGACGCCGTCGACAACGACTGCGACGGCCAGACCGACGAGGGCAACCCCGGCGGCGGCTTCGGCTGCCTCACGGGTCTCCAGGGGGTCTGCAGCGCCGGCACCACCGGTTGCTTCAACGGCAGCCTGCTCTGCGTACAGAACCAGCAGGCGGGGGCCGAGGTCTGCGACGGCGCCGACAACGACTGCGACGGTCTGGTGGACGAGGGCAACCCCGGCGGCGGCGGCGCCTGCAACACGGGCCTCCCCGGCGTCTGCTCGGCCGGCGTGCTCACCTGCCAGAACGGCGTGATCTCCTGCCAGCAGACCACGTTCGCGGCGGCGCAGGACATCTGCGCCAACGGCCTCGACGACGACTGCAACGGCCAGGTCGACGAGAGCGTCGATCAGGACGGCGACGGCTGGGGCACGTGCACCGGCGATTGCTGCGACAAGCCCGGCCCCTGCAGCTTGACGCCGGCGCTCGTGAACCCGGGCGCGTTCGAGGTGCTGAACAACAGCGTCAACGACGACTGCGACGCCGGGACCAGCGACTCGGTCCCGCCGGTGTCGTGCACGCCTCCGCCGCTGCAAACGCCGACCACGGCCCTGAAGCTCGTGCAGGCCATCGACCTCTGCAACTTCACGACGCTGAACCCGCCGCTCCCGCAGAAGAAGTGGGGCGTCATCACCAACGAGCTGGTCTCCGCCGCGGGCTCGATCGCGGCGCCGCCGCTCGACATCCAGGTCGGCGTGCTCGCGAACTACGGGCCCAACGTCGTCCCGAAGAAGGGCACGACCATGGCCGCGATCTCGTCGGGCACGGCGCGCGATCAGGGCGACCCGGGGTGGGTCCAGCCGAACGGCGGCTGGCAGCTCGGGACGACGGGGCAGCCGCCTCCGGTGTACCTGGCGGCGCACGGCGGCGTGCTCCAGTCCAAGCCCGGCTGCCCCAACGGCACCGGCGCCAACGACTCGGTGAACCTGCGGGTGAAGATCCGCGTGCCCACGAACGCGCAGTCGTTCTCGTACAAGTTCAAGTTCTACTCGTCCGAGTACCCGGAGTGGGTCTGCACGCAATACAACGACTTCTACCTCGCGCTCCTCACCTCGGGCGTGGCCGGCATCCCCGCCGACCACAACATCTCGTTCGACTCGCTCAACAACCCGGTCAGCGTCAACAACGGGTTCTTCGACGTCTGCCAGGGCTGCTCGGCCGGCACCTCCCAGCTCGTCGGCACCGGGATGGGCGGCAACGGCGGCGTGCTCACCGACGGCGGCGGCACGGTCTGGCTGAACACCACGTCGCCGATCGTCCCGGGCGAGGTCATGACGATCGAGTTCATCATCTTCGACGTCGGCGACCACGCGTGGGACTCGCTCACGCTCCTCGACGCGTTCGAGTGGGCACTGACCCCGGCGACCGTCGGGACGGTCGTCGACTGACGGCCGCGCTGGGTCGGCAGCAAGTGCTCCCGTAGGGGAGCGGCGTGCGGCGGGCTATGCTCGGGCGCATGGAGCGGCGAGCTCGAAGGACGCCGTGGTACACGGCCGCGTTCCTGGCGTGCTTCGCGGCGGCGGTCGGTTGCCGGCCGGCGGGTGAGCCGGCGCCGCAGGCCGCCCCGCCGGCGACGACCGCCGCTGCCGCCGCGCGCGGCTCGGCTTCCGACGAGGCGGCCTCGAGCGCGCCTCCCGAGCCGCCGGCGATCGATTGGTCACGCCACGAGGGAGAGTGCGTGCAGGTGGAGGGCTGGGCCGGCGGGCAGAAGATCGGCCCGCTCCTCGTCATGCCCCGTGGTTCCATCGCGGTCGCCCTCGCGGATCCCCGCGGCGACGAGGCGTGGTGGGCGCTGCCGTCGGGCGCGCGCGTGGGGGCGGAGGGCGTGGTGACCCGGCGCGCCGATCTGCCCGTGTTCGTTCCGAAGCCCGGGGAGCCCGAAGTGCAGGGCATCCCCGTGCCTCCGGGGACCGATCTCGAGGCGGCGCGCCGTCGCTTCGTGCTCGAGCGCGCCCGCGTGACGTTGATCCGCACCCCCGCGGACGTCGAGGCGGCGCTTTCCGCCGCGATCGGCAAGGACGTGAGCCTCGAGGGCGTCGTCTTGGCGCTGAACGGGCACGAGTGGCTCAACCACGACGGCGTCTCGATCCACCTCGAGGGGCAGGAGGCCGTCGACGCATGGCACGGCGTCCACGGGCGCGCGGTGAGCCTTCGAGGTCGGCTCGACCGGCGGCGCATGCCGCGCCTCGATCAGATCGTGCTCAAGGCGCATCCCGATCTGGCGGACGCGTTCGTCCTCGCGGTGCGCGCGCTCGCGCCGGCGCCGGAGCGGCCGATCACACGCTGCCCGAACGAGCCCTGAGCGCGCGCGCGCCGGCGCGGCGGGACCGCGATCAGGGCTCCGGGTCTTTGCAGCAGCGCACGCCGGTCGAGTAGTCGAAGTAGCGCAGCGGGTGCCCGCCGACGCGGGCGTCGCAGCCGTTCCTCGTGGCACGCGAGTAGAAGCCGCCGACGAAGGTGCCCTCGGGATCCTCGATCCACTCGTCGAGGTTGCCGACCATGTCGAGGATGGCGTCGTCGCCCCAGCGGCTCGCGCACGAGGGCGTCGCGCCGGTGAGGCGCAGGAGCGGCCGCCCCTCGTAGGTGACCTGGTTGAGGCGGGGATCGGTGTGCCCGGCCGACGCCGAGCCGTGGAGCAGGTGCGCCGGGTGCTCCTCCCGGAACACGTTGCAGAGGCCATCGGCGAAGCTCGCGCCGTACGGGAAGCGCGTCTGGTCCTGGCCGCGGCACGCCGTCACCCACTCCTCCTCGCGGCAGAGGCGCTTGCCCGCCGCGGCGCACGCCTCGGCCGCGAGGTGGCCGGGCAGGTAGCCGTTCGGGATGCTGGCAGGCAGCGACGCCGCCACCGCGCGCGCGTCGCGGCGCGCCTCGGGATCGAGCGGCGGGATGGGCATGAGCTCGGCGAGGGAGCCCGCCGCCGCCTGCGCACGCGCCTCGGTCCACGCGGCGAAGATCGGCTCGGCGAGCGCGCGCGAAGGCGGGTAGTACGGCGAGACCGGCGCGCCCGTGGCGGCGTCGACGAGCGTCGCCTCGTAGCGGTCCACGCAGACGCGGCCCGCGACGGCCACCATCTCGGGCGGGCAGCGGATCGCGACGTCGAGGATCGGCAGCGAGGGGACGAGGCGGCGCGGCGCCTCCGCCGACGGCCCGCGGACGGCGCGCTCCTGCCCTCGGCGGTGGCGGTCGGCGCGCGTGCGCCCGCGCCGCTCGGTCTTCCCCTTGGGCTTCGACTTGGACTTCGCCGTCGTCTTGGCTGCCGGCTTGGCCTTCTTCGGGTCGGGGCGCGCCCGCGCCGACGCGCCGCCGGCGGAGGTGCTCGCGCGCGCCGCGCCGCGGGCCGCCGCGCGCGTCTTCGAGGACTGCGCGACCGCTGCATCGGTCGACGTCAGGGAGGCGGCCAGCGCAGCGACGAGGACCGCGAGCGCGGACGCGCGGAGCGGGAGGTCGACGGTGCTCGGCCGGGCTCTGGGATCCACGACGCCCCGAAGAGGCCACAGCGCGCGGTCGCGGGACAAGAAAAGCTCCGACGCGCGGGCCACGACGGGACGGAGTGGCTGGACCGGCCGCGGCGACCGGGGCCGGCGCGGCGATTGCGACCGGTCAACCCGAATTCGGTCCGGCGGCTCCGAAATGGGACAAGATCGGAGAGCTCTCACCAAAGGAGCGCCACATGACCGGACAAGCCTCGTGGATCACGGGCGCGATCCTGCTCTTCGGGATCGCAGGGATCGTCGCGCTGGTCTCGTTCGCCCAGCAGCTCGGTCGAGGGGTCCGCGCCGTCCGGCGCCGCGTGGCGTGCCCGGGCCTCGGCAAGGACTGCGACTGCGTGCTCCTCCAGCGAACGTCCGACGACCGGTGGGTCGACGTGGCGTCGTGCGCCGCCTTCGACGATCCGGAGCGCGTGCCCTGCAAGAAGCGGTGCCTCGCGGTGGTCGCCGCCGGCGCGCGCTGATCGCCGCCATCTCCCCTTGGCTCCGGCTCGCGCGCCGGCGCGACCGCGTTCGCGATCGCTCGAGCTTCGCCGTCGTCGCGCCCCCCCCCCCCCCCCCGGCCGCCCCGGCGGCGGCCCCGGCGCGCGACACCGTCGGCGGGCCCACCGGCTACGGCGGGGCGGT
>CAYJPW010000012.1:85523-89109 GCA_964372055.1 uncultured Polyangiaceae bacterium | reverse complement strand
CCCCGCCGGGGGCCGCCCGCCCCCGCCCGGCGCCGGCGCCCCCCCCCCCCCCCCGCGGCGCGCGGCCGTGGCGGCGGCCCTGACGCGCTACTCGGTCGGCGGACCGAGCGGCTCCGGCGGGGCGATCCCGCTCGAGGCGAGCTGACAGCTCTCCTTCACGTCGGGGCACCCGCACGCGTTGCCACCCTGGTCCTCGAACGCGGAGGCGACCCCCTCGTAGTCCTCTCCGTCGAGGTCGACGCCCTGGCAGGCGAGCACCGACGAGCCGAGGGCGACGAAGCCGCCGAAGCTCGAGATCGCGGCGCGCGCGCTCTCCTCGATGCGCGTGCCGGCGACGATCGCCTGAGCCGGTCCCCACGCAGCGAGCACGACGACGCCGTCCCCGTAGCGATCGTCGGCGTTCGAGCGCGTCGCGCGCACCACGCTGGCCTCGATCGACAGGTCCGAGGTGAAGACGAAGATCCCGGCCTCGCCGCTCTCCTCGATCAGCGTCGCGCGCACGGCCGCGGTGGAACGGACCGAGGCGTCGCACGACGACGCCGTGCACGCCGGCTGCAGCTGCATGCCGAGCCCGAAGAGCCCGTCGGCGTTGGGCGACGTGGCGCGGACCACGGTGGCGTCGATCGCGACGTCCGAGCCGTCGATGATGACGCCCACCTCGTGGTTCTGCTCCACGAGGCAGCTCCGCAGGGCGACGTCGGAGCGCTGCCCCGCGTCGTGGTCGATGAACAACCCGTGCCCGCCGCCGTTCGCGATCGGCAGGGTCCCGCGCACGACCGTGGCCTCCACCGTCGCGTCCGAGCCGGAGAACGCGCCGCCGACCTCGTGGTTCTGATCGAGCACCGAGGTGCGCACCGTGACGGCCGACCGTTCGCCGGTGCTGGGGTCGTCCTGGACGTCGAGCCCGCGGCCGCGGCCGCCCGTTGCGTTGGGCAGGGTGCCGCGAATCACGGTGGACTCGATGGTCGCGTCCGACGCCCTGATCCTGACGCCCATGTCGCGGTTTTCCTCGATCAGCGAGGTCCGCAGCAGGAGCGAGGCGCGCTCGCCGGGCGCGCCTCCGTTCTGGATCGCGATCCCGCGCCCGTCGCCTTGGCTGGCGGGCAGCGTCCCGCGCACCACGCTCGCCTCGATGGTCGCGTCGGAGTCGACGACGAAGACTCCCAGATCGTGGTTCGCATCGAGGAGCGACGCGCGAAGCGTCAGGTCGGCGCGCGCGCCGGTCACGCTGGATGCCTGGGCGTTCACGCCGCGACCGCCGGCTCCCGCGGCGGTGGTCAGCGTCCCGCGCACGACCGTGCCAAGGGCGGTGACCCTCGACCCCGACACGTGCGCCCCGACCTCCCGGGTCTGCTCCAGGAGCGAAGAGGTCACGAGGACGCTCGTGGGGCCGAACGCGTCCTCGACATCGAGGCCGCGAGAGGCGGTGTGGTGCACCCAGACCCGATCGAGGAGCACGTCCTCCGAGCCGGAGACGAAGATCCCGACACCGCTCCCCGTGATCGCCAGGTTGTGGACCTCCGTCATGGGGATGTTCTTGCGGACCATCACGGCCGCAAGCTCGGTCCCGGTGCCCACGATCTCCACCAGCTGCGGGCAGCGGCCCCAGAGGCGCACGCGTTTGCTGTGCAGCACGACATCCTCGACGTAGCTGCCGGCGGCGACGGCGATGACGGCGCCGGGCGGCCACGCGGCGTTGAACGCCTGCTTGATCGTCGTCCACGGCTTGGCGGGGCTGCCGTCGCTGTCCATGCCCGCGTAGGCGGCGTCGACGTACTCGGTCGTCGCTTCGACCGGGATGTCGCCCCACTTGCCGCTGCCGCACGGCGCGAGCTCGTGGCAGCTCGTCTCGCCGGGCACGGCGATCATGCCGGGTGGGCACGGATCGGGAGGCAGGACCGGCTCGCAGCTCCGATCGCCGTCGTGCGCGAAGCCGCCACCGCAGCCGTCCGGCGGCACGCCTGCGCCGACGCAGCTCCCGTCGTCACGCTGCCACTCGCCCGGCGGGCACGGCATGTCCGGGGGAAGACCCGCCGCGACGCAGCTCCCGTCGGCGCGCAGCCACTCGCCGGTCGGGCAGCCGCCGGACGGGGGGACAGGCGATGTGCCCGTGGACCCGCTCGCGCCTGTCTCGCCGCTGCAGCCGAGGAGCGCCAGGACCAGCACGCTGAAGAGCGGGCGCACACGGCGATGATAGCCGATCGCCGCCCACGGCAACCCTCGCCCCGCCCCTCGTCAGGCGCTCGCCGGCTCGAAGCGGGCCGCGATCGAGACGAACGACCTCCGACGCGTACCGCGATGGGCTCGGACCAGGTCCGAAAACGGCCAGACGCGCCGGGGGCTCCGCGCTACCTCTCCGTCCGTGGAGCTCGACGCGGAACGCTGCTGGCGCGCGATGGTGAGCCGCGACCGCCGGTTCGAGGGGCGGTTCGTCATCGCGGTCACGAGCACGCGGATCTACTGCCGCCCCGGGTGTCCGGCGCCGATCCCGCGACGCCAGAACGTCCGCTTCCTCCCGTGCGCGGCCGCCGCCGAGAGCGCCGGGTTCCGCCCGTGTCTGCGCTGCCGTCCCGCGAGCGTGCCCGGCTCACCGGCCTGGGCGGGCACGTCCGCCACCGTGGCGCGGGCGCTCCGCCTCATCCAGGCGGGCGACGCCGACGACCTCGGCCTCGAGGCGCTCGCCGAGCGGCTCGGCGTCGGCGCGCGCCACCTTCGCCGGCTCTTCGCGGCGCACGTCGGCGCGCCGCCGAAGGCGATCGCGCAGTCGCGACGCGCGCACCTCGCCCGCCAGCTCCTCGAGCAGAGCGCGCTGCCGATGGCCGAGGTCGCGCACGCGACCGGCTTCTCGAGCGTTCGGCGCTTCAACGACGCCATCCGGTCGACGTTCCACGCCGCGCCGCGCGAGCTTCGACGGCGCGCCGGCGGCGCCGGGAGCGGCCCCGCCCTCACGCTCTTCCTGCCCTACCGGCCGCCGCTCCACTGGCCGAGCCTGGTTGGATTCCTCGGCGCGCGCGCCATCCCCGGCGTGGAGTCGGCCTCGCCGCGGCGCTACGCGCGCACGATCCGGATCGGCGACGCCGCCGCCGTCCTCGAGGTTCGCCCCGCGCGCGGCCGCGCCGCGCTCGAGCTCACGCTGCATGCCCCCGCCTCGCGCGATCTCCTCCCGACCGTCGCGCGCGTCGAGCGCCTCTTCGACCTGGGCGCCGATCCGGCGGCGATCGCGGAGCACCTGGCGCTCGATCCGCTCCTCGCGCCCGCGGTGCGCGCGCGACCCGGCCTCCGCGTCCCAGGTGCGTGGGATCCCTTCGAGCTCGCGGTGCGCGCGCTCCTCGGGCAACAGGTGTCGGTGCGCGCCGCGAGCACGCTCGCCGGGCGGCTCGTCCGCGATCTCGGCGAGCGCCTCCCCGCCGCCTGCCTGGACGGCGAGCTCACCCACCTCTTCCCCTCTCCCGAGAGGATCGCCTCGGCGTCGCTGGCCCGCATCGGGCTGCCCGCGGCGCGGGCGGAGGCGCTGCGCGGGCGCGCGCGCGCGGGGGGCGCGGGGGGGCAGGCCGGGGACCGGGCGCACCCCCCCCGGGAGACCCAC
>CAYJPW010000012.1:0-85513 GCA_964372055.1 uncultured Polyangiaceae bacterium | reverse complement strand
GGGGGGGGGGCCCCCCGGGGGGGCGGCCGGGGGGGGGGGGGGGGGGGGGGCGGGCGCGCGGGGGGGGGGGGGGGGGGGGCGCGCGCGCGCTCGACGGCTCGAAGCCCCTCGAGGAGACGCTCGCGCGCCTGGGCGCGATCAAGGGCGTGGGGCCGTGGACGGTCGCGTACGTCGCGATGCGCGCGCTCGGCGAGCCCGACGCGTTCCCGGCCGGCGATCTGGGGCTGGCCCGCGCGGTGGCCGCCGGGGCACGGCCGAGCCCCCAGGAGCTCGCGAGGCGCGCCGAAGCGTGGCGCCCCTGGCGCGCCTACGCCGCCCTTCACCTGTGGACCGGCCTCGGCGCCGGGGAGGAGAGCTAGATGACGTGCATGGAACGGGCGACGATCGAGACGCCCATCGGACCGGTCTTCGCATACGCCACCGAGGGCCTGCTGCGGGCGATGACCTTCGCTCCGGGATCGGCCGAGCAGGCGCTCCGCCGCCGTTTCGGGGAGGTCACGTTCGTCGACGCCGACGATCCGGCCGGCGCGGCGAGCGCGCTCGGCGACTACCTGGCCGGCGATCTCGGCGCGCTCGACCGCGTCCCCGTCGACCCCGGCGGCACCGCGTTCGAGCGGAGCGTGTGGTCGGCGCTCCGAGCCATCCCGGCCGGAAAGACGCTCTCGTACGCGGCGCTCGCTCGCGCGCTCGGCCGCACCGCCGGCGCCGCGCGCGCGGTGGGCCACGCGAACGCGAAGAACCCCATCGCGCTCGCCATCCCCTGCCACCGGGTCATCGCGGCCGACGGCGGCCTCGCCGGGTACGCCTTCGGCGCCGACCGCAAGCGCTGGCTGCTCGAGCACGAGCGCGCCGCGCTCCAGCCGCTGCCCGCTGCGATGCTCTGACGCGCCCGGCGTCAGGGCTCCGCGGGCGGCTCGAACCCGATGCGGTTGTGCGAACCGTCGCAGAGCGGCTTCGACCCCGACGCGCCGCAGCGGCAGAGGCTGATCTTGGTCCTGCCGGCGCAGTCGATCCGGTTTCCTTCGCCGTCGTAGAGCTCGAAGTCGCCCTCGACGACGAGCGGTCCGCGCGGCCGCACGACGAGACGAGTCTTGGCGGGGGCGTCGCTCATCGGGGCCCGTGCGCGCCGCCGCCGGCGGGCCGTTGCGAAAGGCAGGCGCCGCAGTAGGTCCTGCCGGTGCGGACGTGGTAGTGGACCGCGGCTCCCGCAGGGAGCTCCCCGGCGCACCCGTCGCAGAGCGAGCCGATCGCGAGCGAGAGCTCGTCGAAGCCGTCGACGGGCAGCTCGATCCCCCGGATCTTCTTCCCGCGAGGCGCCGCCTTGACGATCTGCTTGCGAAACCGCTCCTCCATGGCGCGCCAGCGCGTGACGAGCGGCTCGGCGAGACCGTAGCGCCTGAGGCAGCTCTCCATGAGGGCCTCGCGGTAGTCGAAGAGCTCGTCCGAGATCACCATCCAGTGGTGGGCGTTGCGCGGCCGGTCGCCGAAGTAGATCGGCTCGCCGGTGAACACCTGGGCGAGGAACGAGTACTGCTTCTCGATCGCGCGCTGGCGGGTCACGCCCTCGAAGAAATGCGCGAGCCTGGGGTCGTCGTACACGCGCGCGTAGAAGTCGGAGAGGATCTCGGTGAGGCCGGCGCCCCCGCGGAGCGCCTCCCACATCTCGGGATCCGGGTCGAGGTCGCCGAGGCGGCGTCGGTCGGTCGTGGTCATGGCAGCCTTCCAAGCTACGCGAGCGCGGCGGGGCTCACAACGACTCCGGTCCCTCGCGCTTCGGGACGCGCCGTCCCGTCCGCCCGTCGCGCGGCGCACGGACCAGGCGCGTCAGCGTGCTGAACCCGTCGCGCAGCACCACCGCGAGGAGCGGATCGTCGTTGCAGTCGTAGGACCGGCAGACCTCGGGGCGGCGCTGCCAGATCCGACAGCGGTGGGTGGCGCGGTCGAGGTGCTCGCACAGCCCGTCCGGCCCCTTGTCGAGGCAGCTCCCCGACGGCCTGCCGGCGATCGTCCCGCGCTCTTCGGCGGTGAGGCGCACGATGAGCCGGCAGCAGAACGTCGCGCACCCGAGCCGCCGGCCCTCGTCGCAGTCGAGGATCGCCGCGGCGCCGTCGGGATCGCCGGCGTCGGCTCCTTGCCCACGGTCATCTCCCGCCATGATTCGCCCGGTATTTTGCCGCGGGAGCCGGGTACGTGAAGCTCGCCAAGACGACCGAGTGCGGGCGCCGCGCCATCCTCGATCTCGCCGCCCCCGGCGACCTCCTCTGCGGCAGCGTTCCCTGCGCCTTCGCGCCGTACTGCTGCAGCGCCGTGGCGGTCGAGCACGAGACCACCGTGGTGCGCATCGCGCGCCGCACCATGCTCGAGATCCTGGAGCGCCGCCCCGCGATCGCCCGGGCGCTGGTCAGCGAGATGAGCTGCCGCGGCATCTCGGCGTGTCGGCGCGTCGAGGAGCTGTCCAACGGCCGCGTCGAGCAGCGCATCGCCAGGCTCCTCCTCCGGCTCGCGGAGCGGTCGGGCATCGACCGGCGCGGCGAGGGGACCTGGGTCCCCCTCCCGATCACGCGCCAGGACCTCGCCGATCTCTGTGCGACCACGCTCGAGACCGCGATCCGGGTCATGCGCAGCTTCGAGCTTCGAGCGCTGCTGCGCCCGTCGGCGCGAGGCTTCCTCGTGGCGGATCGATCGGGCCTGGAGCGCGTCGCCGGCGGCGCCCAGCGGGACTGACCCCGTTCCCCGTCACTCCTGCGACGCGATCTCGGGCAGATCCTGCTCGGGCCGATACGCCGCGTCGCGCGCCGGGCCTCCGGGATCCTGCAGGCGCTGCTCGCGCCAGTGGCGGCCGGGGGGCGAGCCGTCGATCCAGTGGTAGCTCGTGTCGCGCACGTCGAGGTGGACGAACTGGGTCCGCGGGTGCGTGTACACGCCGACGCCGACGCGCGGGAGGCGGCGCAGGTACGAGGCGAGGCGCGCCGCGGAGACGCCGGGCAGCGAGAAATCGAGCGCGTCTCCGCTCCGGTGCTTGCTGTTCTTGCCGCTCTTCTCGCGGAACGCGGAGACGACCGCGATCTCGCGCGCGCCGAAGTGCCACGCCGCCCTGGCCGCGAGCTGCAGCAGACGGCGGCTCGCCGGGCGGACCGCGTCGGCGCGGGGCTCGGTGAGGACGCGGTCGACGGCCGCGGCGGCCTCGGGATCGACCCCGCCGCGAGCGTCGTAGAGGGCGACGGTCGCCTCGAGGAGCGTGTTGACGTTGCGCAGCTTGAGCGGCGCGAGGGCGCGCGCCCACGGCGCCGCCGCGGCCTCGAGCACCTCGCCGCCTGCCGGCTCGTCATCGAGCCCCGGCGGGACGACCAGCGCCGTGGTCGGCACCACCGCGACCGCGATCGGGTAGGCCGCGGCGCCGCCCGAGGCGACCGCCGCCCCGTCGCCGCCGCGCGCGCCCTCGCCGGCGGACGGGGGGCGAGCGCAGCCTGCGACGAGGAGCGCCGCGCCGAGCGCGCGTATCGAGGGGCCTCGCGCCATCGCTCGGGCGAGCGTATCCGCGCGGGGGCCGCTCGGTAAACCTCGCGGCGCTCCGCGCGTGGCCCGTCCCACGGCGCGAGCGCCGGCCCGGACGCGGAGGTCCGCGCCCGAGCCGCCGCCGTCACGACCTCAGGCGCGCGGCGCGTCCTGGGGCGGGGCCGCCTTCTTCTCGAACTCGGTCGCGAGCGTGTCGAGCGCGTGCGCCGTCTTCTCGAGGGTCAGCGCGCTCGTCTCGAGCGCCATCTTCCCGAGCTTCAGCCCGTACGCAGCCCAGGCCGCTCCGACGTCGACGAGCGCGTCGACGAGCGAGTCGGCGTGCTTCTTCGTGGTCTCGACGACCGGGTTGGTCGCCGTCGTCTGGGTCTCGGTCTCGTGCTCGTTCATGGTCTTGCTCCTTGTCGACCCGAAGGCCGATTCTCCTGGGGTTCGGGGGCAGAGCCCCCATCGTGGGAACCGTCGTGATCGCGGGCAGGGCTCCGCCCCGCTTCCTCCGAGCGCTCGAGACGCCCATCCACCCGGCTCCCCGATCCGAGGGCCGGCGAGGGGGCAGATGGGCGGCTCAAGCGCTCCTAGGAAGACACTCGTCGCAGACGAAGATGCGAGGACGCGGCTTGCCGTCCTCCGAGTCGATGAGGCCGAGGTGGGCGCGCGCGCCGGCGCGGAGCGGCGTGCCGCACCGGGCGCAGTCGGCGGGCTGCGCCAGGGTGACGTCCTGGAAGGCGAACACGCCCGCGAGCGGATCGGCGACCACGCGCTTCTTCAGCCGCTCGCGCTCGTGCTCGAGCTGGCGCGCCGCGCTCTTGAGGCGCTCCTCGACCTTGTCGCCGGCGGCGTCGGCCACGCTGACCGCGTCCTCGAGGATGGTGCGGACGAGGTTCGACACGGGGATGCGGAGGTTCTCGGCGAACCGCTTGAGCTCGCGCTCGAGCACCGCGGGGACCCGCGTGTGGATGACGCGCTCCTTCTTGGCGTCGTCGTCCCGGACCCGCTCCTTCTTGCCGTCGTCGGCCGGGGCCGGCTCGCTCTTGGCTTCCTCGCGTGTCACGTCGTGATACATACGGATGGATGTATCACGCGTCAAGCGCCGCGATGCCGATTTCTCCTAAGTAATCTAATTTAAACGGCAAATATCTGTAGCACGCGAAGGCCGCTGGAACGCGTGTGTCACGTCGTGATGCGCTCTCGGCCGCTGGTGCGAGCCCTCACGTGCTCCAGGGATGCCGCGCCAGCAGGGTCTCGCCGCGGGCGCGCAGGCCCTGGGCGAGCTCGCCGAGCGCCGCCGTCTCGAGGGCCTCGGCGAGCTCGGCGGCGCTGTCGAAGCGCGAGGCTGGGTCCTTGGCGAGCGCGATCGCGAAGACCAGATCGACGTGCTCGTGCACGCGCGCGAAGTCGCTCGGGCGCGGCGGCATGCCGTGCACGATGCGGTAGAGGATCTCGGGCACCGAGTCGCCGCTGAACGCGGGGCGCCCGGTGATGGCGCGGTAGCCGATGACGCCGAGCGCGAAGAGATCGGTCCGGTGCGTCACCTCTCCGTTCGCCGCCTGCTCCGGCGCCATGTACGAGGGCGTCCCGATCACGCCCTCGCGCGTGAGCGTCCCGCCGTGATCGCCGGCGAGCTTCGAGACGCCGAAGTCGAGGATCTTCCAGGTGGGCTTGCCTTCCCCGCGCTCGGACAAGAACAGGTTCCGCGGCTTGAGATCGCGGTGGACGATGCCCGCCGCCCGCGCGGCCTCGAGGCCCTTGCCGACCTGGCGCACCAGCGTGAGCACCTTGCCGACCGAGAGGCGCCGCTCCTTCCGGAGGATCTCGGCGAGGTCCTCGCCGCGCAGGCGCTCCATCGCGATGAACGGGACCGGCGCGTCGAGGCCGCCGACCTCGAGGACATGGACCACGCTCTCCGAGCGGAGCGAAGCCGCGATCCGCGCCTCGCGCATGAAGCGCCGGATGGCGCCGGAGTCGGCGAGCGCGCTCGAGTGGAGCACCTTCACCGCGGCGGGCTCGCGGGTCTCGATGTGCGAGGCCTCGTAGACCTCGCCCATGCCGCCGCGCCCGAGGATCGATCCGAGCTTGAACGAGCCGAGCACCTGCTCGGTGAAGCGCCCGAAGCCGCCGGCGTGCAGGGCGCGCTCGAGCTCCTCGCGGGCCTCCTTGAGGAGCGCCTCGCGCTGGGCGACGCCGCGGACGGCGCGGTCGTGCTGCTCGATGGCGTAGAGCGTGGAGCGCCGCGTGGCGCGCGCGATCATGAAGGTGGCGAAGAACGTCACCTCGACGAGGGCGATGATCACGCCCTGGTCGAGGGGCCCGAGCGAGGCGGCCCGAACCAGCCCGCGATCCGGGACGAGCCCCGTCATCACGGCGAGGCCGAGGCCGGCCTCCAGCGCCGCGCAGGTGAGCCAGATGGCCACCGTGCCGCGGACGCTCTGCCCGACGCTGAAGAAGTAGAGCCCGAAGGGGATGATCGTCGAAGCCGGGGAGAAGATGCCGAAGTAGTAGATCCCCGCGTAGCCGCCGATCACGCAGGCGTAGCCGAAGACCAGCGCCCGACCGACGGAGTACTTCTCGTCGTCGCGCAAGAGCCAGAGCAGCCAACCGCCGATCGTCATGATGACGACGAGGCCGGTCGCGAAGACCCACTTGGCCGTGGTGTCGCCGCCGAGGAGCGGCAGCACCGCGAAAACGAACACCCCGAAGGCGAGCGTGATCCGCGCGAACGCGCGCGTGCGCCCGATCTCCTCGAGGTGCATCGTGTCGGTCGCCGTGGCGACCATGGTGCTGCGGGTGAGCCCCGAGGTCTGGCCGGAGGTCTGGCCCGACGTGCTCGCCTCGAGCGACCGGTCGCCGGCGGCGGGCCGGCGGGTGGCGACCGGCTCGACCTTCGTCGGCTGCTCGACCTCGGTGTCGGGCTCGTCGGGGACCTGGGACGCCACGTTCCGAGTCATGATAGCGCCCCCTTCGCGCTATTCTCGCGGATCGCGACATGGACCTGGGACGCGGTGACATCGTGGTGGTCGGCGGCGGCCCGGCCGGGCTCACCGCCGCCCTGACGCTCGGATCCCTCCGGCCGGACCTGAAGCCGCGGATCGTGGTCCTCGAGGCCGAGCGGTACCCCCGCGAGAAGTACTGCGCCGGCGCGGTGGGCGGCCGCGGGGAGAAGATCCTCGAGGCGCTCGACGCGTTGCCCGACGTGCCCTCGGCCCCGATCGAAGGCATGTCGCTGCGCGCCGACGGCACCGAGGTGCGGACCCGGATCGGCCGGATCGGCCGCGTCATCCGGCGCATCGAGTACGATCACGCGCTCGCCCAGAAGGTCGCCCGCCGCGGCCTCGAGGTGCGGGACGGCACGCCCGTCTCGGCCGTCCGCGTCGAGGGCGCGGGCGCCGTGGTCGAGACGCCCGCGGGGGATCTCCGCGCCGCCGTGGTGATCGGCGCCGACGGCGTCGGCAGCGTCGTCCGGCGAGCCATGGGCCTCTCCAGGGGCAAGCTGCGCGCGCAGGTGCTCGAGCTCGACACCGAGCCGGTCGCGGGCGATCGCGATCGCGACCTCATCCACTTCGACGCCGGCGATCGGCGCCTGCCCGGCTACACCTGGGACTTCCCCACCGTGGTCGGCGGCAAGGAGCTCGTCTGCCGCGGCATCTACCACCTCCGCATGGCCGACGAGCAGGTCGACCTCGGCGCGCTCTTCGGCGAGCGCCTCGCGGCGATGGGCCTCGACATCCGCACCTACAAGAACAAGCGCTTCGCCGAGCGTGGGTACGAGCCGGGGAGCCCGATCGTCAAGGGCCCGCTCATGCTCTGCGGCGAGGCGGCGGGCATCGACCCCATCACGGGCGAGGGCATCGCCCAGGCGATCGAGTACGGGCACCTCGCCGGGACGTTCCTGGGCGCGTCGGTGGGCTCGGCTCCGTCGATCGACGGCTGGACGCGGTTCGTGCAGACGTCGCGCCTCGCGCGCGATCTCTCGGTGCGCACCCGCGCGGTCACCGCGTTCTACGGCGCCGCGCGGCCGAGGATGGAGCGCTTCCTGGCCCGCACGCCGAGCGCGCTCCACCTCGGCTGCCAGCACTTCGGCGCGCTGCCGTACGATCGGCTCCGCCTCGTCGATCTCGCCGCGAGGGGCGGCGTCGCGCTGCTCGCGAGCCTGCTGGGAGCGTAGGGCCGCGCTACCAACCGGGGCGGCTGCTCGACCAGGGGAAGTCCCAGGCGCGGAACACCATCGCCGCGCCGGTGCGGACGAAGTCGTCGCCGACGCTCCCGGGCAGCTCGCTGGCGACGAGGCGCTTGGTCGCGGTGACGGAGCCGCCGCGCTCGAGGTTCGCGTTCATGTGCACCTCGAACTGGCCCTCGAGCGGCAGGCGCGAGAAGCGCACCTCGACCGAGCGGACCGCGTCCTCGACCGCCGCGACCGTGTCCGGATCGGGCTCGCCCTCGAGGGAGCGCTGGAGCGCCGCCGCGTCGATCGCGAGCTCGCGCCCGAGCTCCCTGGCCAGCGCCTCCTCGATCCAGACGTCGACGGGGTGACGCGACGGCGCCGCGGCGACCTCGCGCTTCTTCGAGCCGCGCGCCAGGAGGAGCACCAGCAGAACGCCGAGACCGATGAGGAGCCCCCAGGTGAGCATGCCTTTGGGGTAGCCGCGAACGGGCCGCCCGTCCAGTCGAGCTGAAGAGGCGTCGGACCTCGCGCCTCGAGACGCCTTCGTCGGTCAGCCGGCGAAGAATTTCTTGAGCGGGGGCGCCATGTTCTCGGGCACGTCCTCGCCCCAGGCGCCGCCGTCGATGCGGCGGCCGGTGGGCTTGCCGCGCTCGTCGATCTCGACGAAGAGCGGGATGGCGCCGGCCTTGATCCCGGCGGCGTCGAGCCCGTCCTTCTCCTCGTCGAGATCGACCTTGATGATGTAGGTGCCCCGGAACGCGTCGACCATGCGCGGATCGTCGAGGCTCGCCTTGAGCTTCTGGCAGGGGCCGCACCAGCTCGCCCACACGTAGACGAAGGGCTTCTGGCTCTTCGACTTGGCGCGGCCGGCCTCGGTCGCGAGCAGCGCGGGGAGCTCGGAGGGCGCCCCCTTCGCGTCGACGACCGAGAAGCCTTCGTGCTCGCCCTTCGTCGGCGCGCCCGCGGGAGCGGGGCGATCCGCAGGCGGCGCCGGCTCCTTCGTGGGCGTGGCGCCGGCTCCGGCGTCGGGCTTGCAGCTCGCGAGGAGGAGCAACAGGGCGGCGGAGAGCGGGCGGGCCGGGATCATGCGCGGAGGATAACCGGGGCCCGCCTGGTCCGCTCGCCGCGATGATCCCGCGGCGAGCCACGCGTGACCCGTGCGGTGCTCGCCGCGGACGACGGGCACAAAAAGGAGAGCGCCCACTCGACGGTTGGGGGGGGTAACCGTCCGCAGGCGCTCTGGCCATCGGGCAATGCACGCTGTGGGCCAGGGGGCGCCCTATGCATTTCCGGGGAGTTCCGGGATCGGCGTCGGCGGGAGCCTCCAGGGCTGCAACGAGCGCCGTGCGAGAGTGGGGCCTCGGGCCGCGCGAGCGGGGGCGGGGCCGGAGTCGACGGGTCTCGGCCGCGTACGCCCATCGCACGTCCACGGTCGACGTCCGCGTCCACGCCCACGCCCACGAGCGTGCGGAGCGGGGCGGCGCTTGGGAACGACGAGCGATCAGCGCGGGTTGCGGACGCAGCGGAGGCCGAGGCCGGGGACTTGGTAGGTGATGATCGCGCCGCCGCGGAAGGCGGTGAGGATCCCTCGGGCGCTGCGGTTCCAGCCGCCGCCGCGCACCACCTTGTTGCCGGCGCCCGCGACGATGTGGACGGGATCGACCTCGCTGGCGCCCGAGTACGGGACGTAGCTGTCGAGCACCCACTCCCACACGTTGCCCGCGAGGTCGTGGATGTTGCCGGTAGGCCAGACCTTGTCGCCTTTGGGGTGCGCGCCCACCTTCGACGGGCCGCCGCCGTGGCAGCCGCTGTCGCCGCCGGGCGACACGAGGGTCTCGCGGGTGAAGTCGGTGCGCTCGCAGTCGGGCTCCTCGTTGCCCCAGGGCCACTTGCGGCCGTCGTCGCCGGTGGCCGCCCACTCCCACTGCGCCTCGGTCGGGAGCGACTTGCCGTTCGCCTCGCAGAAGAACTTCGACTTGGTCCAGTCGATCATGTTCGCGGGGTAGTCCGGCTTCTTCGGGTAGGTCGCCCAGCGATCGGCGCGGCTCGGCTCGGGGCAGCCCTTCTCCTTCACGCAGGCGACGATCTGCGCGGCGGTGACCTCGTTGGCGTCGATGCAGAACGGGCGCGTGAGCACGACCTTGTGCGGCGTGTCGGCGGAGCCGTGACCGGTGTTCTGCGACTTGCGGTTGCCGAAGCCGAAGGCGCTCATGCCGCGGCCCATCTTGAAGCCGGCGGGACCGGTGGGCGGGATGTAGACCTCGCCCTCGGGGCAGCTCGGCTCGCACTTGCCCGACGCGGCGTCGCAGCGCTCGATGTCGAGGCAGGTGGCGACCAGCGAGGTGCCTCCCGCCGCGTCGTCGCAGCGGACGAGGCGCGCACCGTCGCACGCGTGGGCGCCGGGCGCCTTGCCGTGGCAGGGTCCGGAGGTGATCGCCGGCGCCGATCCGGCGGGGGGCGCGGGCGCGCTCACCGGGGGGTGGGGCGGCTCCGCGACCGACGCCGACGCGGTCGCGGAGCCGGCGTCGGCCCTCCCGTCGCCGCCGTCGCACGCGGTCGAGAGGAGCGCGGCGGCGAGCGCCGCGAGACCGGCCCGGGAGCCTTGGCGGAGATGCACCGGTGCCACGACTACTATGCTCGACCGCCCCTCGCCAGATCCTGGCGACGCGACCGCGCCTGGGCGCTCGGCTCCCGCGAGCGGGCTCACACGCCCGGTGCGCAGGCCCACGCGGTGGTACCTTCGCCGCGTGGGCGCGCCGCACGATCCCGAGCTCGAGGGCGAAATCGATCGGCTCTACGGGCTGCCGCTCGAGGAGTTCACGCCGGCGCGCAACGCGCTCGCGGCGCGGCTGAAGAAGGCGGGCGCGCGCGAGGCGGCGGCCAGGGTGGCGGGGCTCGGCAAGCCGAGCGTCTCGGCGTGGGCCGTGAACCAGCTCCGGCGTCACCGGCGGGCGCGGCTCGACGCGTTGCTCGCGGCGGGCGAGCGCGCGCGCGACGCCCAGCGCGAGGCGCTCCGCGGCGGCGGGGGCGAGGCGCTGCGCGACGCGCTCCGCGAGCAGCGCGACGCCATCGCGGCGCTGCGGCGCGACGCGGCCGAGCTGCTCGCGGCGGCAGGGCACGCCGCCGGCGACGCGGTCCTCGAGCGGATCGAGACCTCGCTCCAGGCGCTCGCCAGCGATCCGGGCGCGCTGGCCGCGCTCGGCGAGGGACGGCTCGCGCGCGATCTCGAGCCCCCGGGGTTCGACGCGCTCGCGGGCCTCGCGGCAGGGCTCGCGCCGGTCACGCGGCCGGCCCGGCCCGAGCCCGCCGCGCCGAGCGCGCCCCCGGCGAAGGCCCCGCCCGTGCACGCGCCTCCACCACGCATCCCCGTGGCGTCCCGGTCCGAAGCCGACGAGCGCGCGGCGGAAGAGGCGGCGCCCGCCGCGGCTCCGACGAAAGAGATGTCAGCGGCGAAGCGGCGCGAGCTCCAGGCGATCGCCGACGAAGAGACGGGGCGAGAGGCGACGGCGCGGCGCGCCGAGCGGGCCCGCCGCCTGGCGCAGGCGCGGAAGGATCACGCCGAGGCGAAGCGCACGCTCGAGCAGGCGGAGAAGCGGGCGCGCGCGCACGCCGAGGAGCTCCAGGAGGTCGAGCAGCGCGCCGCGCGGATGCGGCGCGCGGCTCAGGCCGCCGAGGCCGCCGCGACGCAGGCCGAGGAGGCGGCGGCCGAGGCGAGGGCCGGCGCGCGGCAGGCGCTCGAGCGCCTCGAGCGCGCGCGTGAGGCGCTCGCGACCGCCGAGGCCAAGCTCCGGGACGACGACCCTCAGCCGATGTAGCTCTTGACCGAGCTGTCGGTGAGCACGCGCAACGAGCGCACGTTCATCATCACCGAGCCGGCGCTGAGCACGATCGTGAAGAGGAGCCCGAACGACCAGCTCCCGAAGAAGGCCAGGGCGAGCTTGCCGACGGCGAGGACGCCGAAGCAGGCGCTCAGCGTGGAGAGGACGAGCAGGACCATCCGGGTCAGCGACGAGCGCGCGAGGAGCCGGCGGCCGAGGAACCAGGTCAGCACGAAGCTGAAGACCGTCGAGACCACGGTGAAGAACAGCGAGAAGATCCCGATGCCGTTCTGAACGACCGAGACGATCGCCGCGAACACGGCGAAGCCGTACCAGGCGTTGGTGAGCTCCTCGATCTTCTGCCTTGCGCTCATGGGAACGACCTCCAGCTCGAGCCTACTACGTTCCTGGCCGGCGGAAGCTTCCTGGAATCGACGGCGGCGGGTGTGGGTCTTGGCCCTACGCGGATCAGAACGCGAGCGAGACGCCGCCGCCGACGCTCGGACCGCCGGAGGTCGACCGGCGCGCCTGGTAGCCGCCGCGGAGGGAAGCACCGAAGCCGGCGCCGAGGTCGACCGTGGCCTCGCCGAGGAGGCGGACGCCGAAGGCGGTCGCGTGGGGCATGTCGGTCACCTCGACGATGGGCGCGATCGTGAAGCGATCGGCGGCCGCGATGTCGACGCGGCTGTAGAAGCGGCTGCCGAAGTAGGTGCCCTCCTCGAAGCCGATCGTCTCCACGCCGAGCGTCACCTTGCTGCCGTAGGGATCGCCGATGAGGAGCGCGCCGCCCGCGCCGACCGAGAAGCCGACCTCGGTGATGCTGGTGAGGAACTCGGTCTCGAGGTGCCAGGCGTCGGCGAGACGGAAGCGCACGGTGGGCGCGCCGTAGTTGAGGCCGACCTCGTACTTCGACGGGTCGAGCGTCTCGGTGGGCACGAGCGAGGTGCCGCGGACGAAGCCCGCGCGCAGGCTGAACTCGGCGACGGCGCCGAGCGGGCGGTAGGTGTAGCCGGCCTCGACCCGGTAGTACTGGTCGTCGACGTCGGGGACGCCGGTGCCCCCGGCGCCGCAGCCCTCCTGGCTCGGCGTGCACGGCAGCGGCTTGTCGCCGCGCGTGCTGCCGAAGCGGACCAGCTCGGCCGAGGCGGTCGCGACCGAACGCCGGCCCTTCAGCCGATCGAGGAGCGCGGTCTCGCGCACGACGCCGCGATCCTCGAGCACCTGCACCGGATGCGGATCCTCGCGCGTGGCGAACGCCGCGGCGCGCACGCCGTCGAGGCGCTCGATCTCGATGGTGTAGGCGATGCCCGGCGCCGTCACCGCCGCCGCCGGGATGGTGGCAGCGTATGCCGCGCCCGGAGCGCGCTCGAGCGGCCTCGAGGCGAACGCGCCGCCCGACTTCCTGTAGACGACGCTGGCGCCGCGCAAGAGCTCGGGGTGCTCGACGAGCACCTCGATGATCAAGGGCTCGCCGTGGCGCGCGACCGCGATCGGTGCGTGGTGGAGGACGGGGCGCGGCAGCTGGACGGCGGCGCGCGGCGCGCCCGGCGCGGCGACCGCTCCGGGGGGCGCGGCCGGAGCGACCGGCCCCGCCGCACCGGGCGTGACGGCCGGATCAGGCCGGGGCGCCGTCGCGGGCGCGCCCGCTTGCGTGGACGCGGGCGGCGGCGTGGCGGGGGCGGGCGGCGCGGGCGCTTGCGCGGCTGCGACGCTCGAGAAGAGGAAGAGGCCCGGGAGGGCCGCGAGCGTGCGGGTCACCATTCGTAGCTCACTCCCCCGCCGAAGCCGGGTCCGGCGTGTCGGATGTTGCGACCCTGGACCGAACCGCGCAGCGAGAGCACGAGCGGCCGGATGGGGCGGAAGCCGAGCTGCGCGATGCCGCGCGCGCCGATCTCCGCCTCGCCCGTGGCGACGCCGGGGCCTTGATCGGTGCTCGGCGAGGCGCCCGCGGGCTGGTTCGTCACCTCGGTGCGGAGCAGGATCGGGAAACGATCGAAGGTGGCGAGGTTGAGCTCGACGATGCTGCGCAGGCCGACGCCGCCGAGGAGCTCGCCGCCGAGGACGAGGTTGGTGCGCTTGTCGTTGCCGATGCGGACGAGCGCCTGGCCGCCGCCGGAGACGCCGTCGTCGAGCAACCCGACGGCCACGCGTCCGATGACCGAGACCTCGGCCGTCGCGCCCACCTCGACCTCGAGGTAGCCGTAGGTGAGCCCGACCTTGCGACCGTCGAGCTCGAGCTCGTCGAGCTCCTCGAGCGTGCCGCCGAGGCCGCGGTAGACGCCGAACCCGGAGCGCAGCGCGCGCACGCCGGTGTCGCCGAAGCGGAGGCCGAAGTAGCCCTCCGTCTGCCAGACGCGATCGTTGCCGCGGAGCCGGTTGTAGTCGGCGTAATCGGTCCACGCGTGCACCGTCGCGTCGAGCTTCTTCGCGCCGGGCGGGCGCCAGACCGGTCGCACCTCGACCTTCTCGGGGAGCTCGGACGATCCCACCACCGGGACGGCGGCGCCGGAGCGCGTGGACGCCTCGATGAAGTACTCGAGCTCGGGCCCGACGAGCTCGGAGGGCGGGACCTCCGCGGCGAAGTACCCGGGGCCCGCAGGTGCCATCGGCATCGAGACGAACGCCGGGCGGCCGCGGTGGCGCGCGTGGAGGACGGCGCCGGCGGCGTCGGGCGGCAGCTCGACCGCGAGGCGGAGCGGCGCGCCCTCGCGCGCCTCGACGGGGACCTGGTGGCGCACGGCGAAGGCGCGCGGCTCGGAGCGATCGGAGGAGCGCGGAGCCTGGGCGCCGGCGCGATCGAGCTCGATGAGCTTGCGCAGGGCCGCGGCCTCCTCGCCGAGCACGCGCGAGAAGCGGCCGTTCGGCTGCGCGCGCACGTAGTCCTCGTAGCGGCGGATGCGCGTCGAGAGATCCGCGCCGCGGAGCGACTCGAGCATCGCCGCGATGGCGCGCGCCTCGAGATCGGCGCGGTCGGGCGGCGCGCCGGCGGGCGCGGGCGCTTGAGCCGTGGGCGGCGGAGGCACCGCGGCGGCCGCAGGCGAGCTCGGGGCCGCCGCCGGGACGCGGCCGGGCACCACGACGACGTCGCCCTTCTGCGGCTCGCGGGCGAGCGCGCCGTCGGGCGTGGCGAGGGACAGCGCCCTCCTCACCTGCGTCAGCGTCAGCGTGCCGATGCGGAAGCGATCGACGAACGTCTGGCCGGTGACCGGGTGCTTGAGGTGGAGCGGGCGCCAGAGCTCCACCGTGGCGCCGTCGGCGAGCCCGCGATCGGCGCCGAGATCGATGATGAGGTCGCCCTCTTCGATGGCGAGGACGGTGCCGGTCACCTCGGCCGGCGCCGCGTCCGCCGCGGCGCGCGGCTGCGCCTGCGCCCAGGCAGGGACCGCGCCGAGCGCGCAGAGCGCGCCGACGGCGACCGCGCCGAGCCTCGATCGCGCGGCGCGACCGAGCGTGCGCGGCAAAGCTTCATGGATGGTGGAGCGCACGATGGGCCCTCCTTGGCGCGCGAAATGCGCGGTCGCGCCGGGCGCGCGGTCGCGCTGCCCGGGCCGACTCTCCGCCTGGCAAATTGCGAACCCGAGAGGGAGCGACGAGTTCTCGTCGCAACGACGGGCCACGGGCGCGCACGGCGCGCGCCACGCGCGGCGGATGCGCCGCGCCGCAGCTGGCCGCTCCGCGCTCGGGCCGCCGCGGGAAGCGCAGTTCGCGTCGCGGTGCGAAAACCGACGCGGTCGCCGCGCAGGCAACGGCGCATCGGGCCGTTGAACGCCGCCGCGAGGAATGGCACGACGGGGACCGATGTCCCAGCGACAGCGCCACCACGGACCCCACCCCGAGGACGCCGGGCTCTTCGGCCCCGACGCGGTGCCCGTCCTGCGCCGCGCCGCCGAGGAGGTCGTGTGGTTGCTCGGGCGCGGCTACCCGATGACGTCGGCCGTCACCACCGTGGGCAACCATCACCAGCTCGACGTCCGCCAGCGGGTGGCGCTCTCGCGTTCCTGCTGCTCCGAGGCCCAGCGCGAGGCGCGGCGCGCGAGAGAGATCCCGGTCGACGCGATCGAGGGGCGAGCGCTCGCCATCGACGCGCTCAACCTGGTGATCACGGTCGAGGTGGCGCTCGGCGGGGGCGTGCTCCTCTGCGGACGCGACGGCTGCCTCCGCGATCTCGCGGGGCTGCGCGGCAGCTACCACCCGGTCGACGACACCGACGAGGCGCTCGATCGGATCGGCGCCGCGCTCGCAGGCGCGCGAGTAGCGAGCGCCGCGTTCTTCCTCGATGCGCCCGTCTCGAACTCCGGGAGGCTGCGGGCGCGCCTGGTCGCGCGCGCCGAGGCGTGGGGTGTTCCCGTGAACGCCGAGCTCGTCCCCGACGCCGATCCGGTCGTCGCGGCCGCCGAGTGCGCGGTCAGCTCCGACGCCGCCGTGCTCGATCGTTGCGCGGCGTTCTGCAACGTGGCGGCGCGCGTCGTCGCCGAGATCCCGGCCGCCCGGATCGTGGATCTCCGCGGCTAGCGCTAGCGCTACGATGGGCGCCGGCCGCCCGCATGACCGCCACGAGCCGCGATCCCCGATGGCCGGACGCCTTCCGCGCCGAGGTGCGCGCGCACGTCGGCGCCTACGCGCGGCCCGACGGCCGCCGCGCGTGGCTCGAGCTCGGCAGCACCGTCGCGCTGTTCGTCGCCTGCCTGGTCTCGTTTCCGTCGGTCGTCGACGTCGCGCGTGGCGCGCGCGCGGGCATCCGCGCCGGCGGCGGTTGGGCAGCCGTCGCGCTCCTCGCGGGGTCGGCGGCGCTGGCGGTCGCCATCGCGCTCGTCCAGATCGGCACCTACGTCCGCCTCTTCCTCATCCACCACGATCTCGTGCACGGCGCCTTCTTCGGCCGCCGCCGCCTCGAGCGCGCCGTCGCCGTGGTGGTGGGGGCGTTGTGCAGCACCTCGCCGTCGGTCTGGCAGCGCGAGCACGACCGGCACCACCGCGACAGCAACAACCTCGATCGCGAGCAGGACGGCCAGACGGCGTCGTGGACGACGGCGCGCTACCGCAGCGCTCCGCCCTGGCACCGGCGCCTCTACTACCTGCTGAACGCCCGCTGGATCACCTTCACCGTGCTGCCGGCCTTCTACTTCTTCGGCTTCATGCGCGTGCGCGCGCGCTGGTACGAGAACGCCGTCGCCGGCGCGTTCCTGGCGGCGCTGTTCGCGACCGGCCGGCTCGGGTACTTCGCGGCGACCCTGTCGATCGCGGCGGTCGCCGGGTTCCTCCTCTTCCACCTGCAGCACACCTTCGACGGCGTCTACCGCCGGCGTTCGAGCGGGTGGGACTCCTTCGACAACGCCATGCTCGGCTCGAGCTTCGTCGTGCTTCCAGGCGGGCGCTTCGCCGGCGCGGTGCTCCGATGGTTCTCCTACGGCGTCGAGTACCACCACGTCCACCACCTGAGCCCGCGCGTCGCCGGCTATCGTCTCCGCCGCTGCCACGAGGAGGGCGGCGCGCTCTTCGACGCCTGCCCGAGGGTCACGCTGGCGCAGGGCATCCGGACGACGCGCTACTCGCTGTACGACGAGGAGCGCGGCCGGTTCGAGAGCGTGTCCGACCAGCCATTCCCTTGGCGCGCGGACACAGCCGCGCCGTCCTCCGGCCGGGTTTGAGCCGCCGAGGAAGCGCGCGCTCGCCGGCTGGCGCGCGACCCCCTCTACGGCCTCACGCCGCACGTGGGCTCGGTGGTCCGCTCCACGCGAGACGGGAGGGCGCGCGTGCTATCGTCGAGCCCCGATCGATGCGCGTCCTGTCGCAGTTCGTCGAGGATCCGCGGCCCTGCTCGTACCTGCCCGATCGGACGGCCAGGCTCGAGTACAAGGTCCTCCTCGACACCACCGTCGCCGAGCTCGAGGCGCTGCTCGTGCGCGGCTGGCGGCGGTTCGGCCCGCAGTTCTTCCGGCCGTCGTGCGCGCCGTGCCACGAGTGCGTCCCCACGCGCCTGCCCGTCGCGAGCTTCACGCCGTCGAAGAGCCAGCGGCGCGCGCGCCGGAGCTGCGATCACCTCCGCCTCGCCATCGGCGCGCCGTGCGTCGACGAGGAGCGGCTCGAGCTCTACCGGGCCTGGCACGCGGATCGCGAGCGGGCGCGCGACTGGCCACCGTCACCGCTCGGCGCCAGGGACTACTTCCTCCAGTTCGCCTTCCCGCACCCCGCGGCGCGCGAGCTCGCCTACTACGACGAGAGCGGCCCCTCCCCTCGCCTCGTCGGCCTCGGCATCTGCGACGAGACGCCGCGCGTCTGGAGCGCCGTGTACTTCTTCTATCACCCGGATCTCGCGCGCTCCTCGCTCGGCGTGGCGCACGAGATCTTCCAGGTGGAGCTCGCCCGCGCGCGCGGCATCCCGCACGTCTACCTCGGCTTCCGCGTCGACGGCTGCCGGTCGATGACCTACAAGGCGCGCTTCCAGCCGCAGGAGCGCCTCGTCGGCTGGCCGGGGCCGGACGAGGAGCCCGTGTGGAGGCTCCGCGAGGCCGGTGAGGTCGGGGCGTAGCCTCAGTTGAGACCGAGCGCCGGCAGCGGCGGGCGGCGCGGGATGGCGTTGCCCAGGCGGACCTGCGTCGAGCCCTCGCGCTGATCCTCGAGGCCGAAGGCGTCGAAGATGGCGCGGTGGCCGAGCCAGAGGCCGCGCGTCTCGCGCAGCAGCGACTCGCAGGTGATGAACATCTCCTCGCGCTGCCCGTCCGCCACCTCGCGCTTGAGGGCGAGCTCGCCGTGCGTGCAGCTGCGCCGCTGGATCTCGCGCACCAGCGGCGCGATCGACTCGACGATCGCCTGCGCGATCACCTCGGGCTGCTCGAGCTCGAGCACCGGGACGCCGCCGAGCGTCGCCACGAGCAAGCGCCGCCGGTACGGGATGAGATCGGCGGCGAGCTCCTCGACGCGCCGCCAGAGGCGGGTGACCGCGCCGGCGTCCGAGGGCTGGAGCGCGACGCCCGGTCCGACCGGAGCGCCCAGGGCGTCGATCGGCGTGGCGACGACCTCGACGCCTCCGTCGAGCGGGAAGGTGAGCTCGAGCCCGGGCGACGGCTCCTTGGCGCTGCGCGAGAGCGTCAGCGCGGCTCGATCGGGCCGGCTCACCAGGCCGGTGATGAAGTACCTGTCGAGGCGCTCGTCGCGCATCCGCGGGCCGCGCACCCAGCCCTTCTTCATCATCTTCACGGCGAGGTTGCGCTCGAGCAGCGCGACCTTCACCGGCCGAGCCCAGAGGTGCTGCGCGGGCAGCTCGACCGCGAGCGTCGCGTCGAGCCCGCAAGGCGCGTGGCCGTGCACCTCGGCGAACGGCCCGCCGGCTCCCACGCCCGCGCGCCACATCAGGCTCCAGCGCGTGCGCGGCAGCTGGTGCCGCCGCAGGAACGCGCCCAAGGACGAGAGGATGATCTCGGTCGCGTTGCCCATGGCCGCGCCGATGACGCCGTCGCGCCAGCGCACGCTCCCAGCCCGCGCCTCGTCGAGCGTCGCGCGGCCGAGCTCGGAGAGCCGCGTCGCTGCGGCCTCGGTCACCGATCCCGCCGCGCCCGCGGGCAGGAAGCCCGCGACCGACTCGTCGAAGCTCCGCGCGAGCGCCTCGAGACGGATCGACTCCTGCGCGTAGCACTCCTCGGCGCGCTCGATGATCTCGCGCCCGACGGTGTACATCTCGTCCGCCTTGAGGAGCGCGATGCACGTCTCGGTCGCCGCGCTCAGCGTGGCGAGAAAGTTCTCGGTGAGAGGGAACGGAGTCGAGTCGCCGTAGAGGTACCGCACGTTGTCTCCGTGGGGGGCTGGGGACGCGGAGGGGGCCGGGGATATGCAACGGCGAGGCCGGGGCCGAGGGGGCGAGAAAACGCGTGGGATCGCGGGTGGTGGATGGGATCGGTAGGATCCAGCCGAGGGAGCGGCGATCCAGGCTCGCGCTCCGACGGGGGTCGGCTGCTTCTCGCCGTGGACCGTCAGGCGGGATTGCGCGACAGCCGCTCGGCCCAGCGGCCGACCTCGTCACGCGCCCTCGGATCGACGAGCGATGCCGACGCGAGGCGCCGGGCCTCGACGCGCTGGTCCCCGAGCCGGATCACGAAGCACGGGGCGCCGACCGAGTCCTCGACGACGCCGCCTCTCTCCAGGAGCGCGCCTTCCAGCAGCGCCGCCACGACCTCGGCGGAGGTGTCCGACGCATCACCGGACCGCATCTTGAACTGCGCCGCGAGCGCCGCCGGCCCGACGCGTTCGAGCGTTTGGACGACTCGGACGAACATGGCGGCGAGCGTCGTCGCCTCCGGAAACCGAGGATACAGCGCCGCCGCGACGTTCCGCGCCCTCTCGCGCACCGCGGGCTCGTACGCCGAGCTCGCGATCTCGGCCCAGGGAATGACGCGGAACGAGCCGGGCGCCTCGAAGAGCTTCAGCGACTCGCGCGCCAACCACGCGCGGTGCGGCTCGAGATCGACGAGCAGATCGATGGCCGGGCGA
This sequence comes from uncultured Polyangiaceae bacterium, assembly GCA_964372055.1. GTDB lineage: Bacteria > Myxococcota_A > Polyangia > Polyangiales > Polyangiaceae > CAYJPW01. Next base: position 65,539 of record CAYJPW010000012.1, on the reverse strand, counting down.
GCGTCGTCGGGGCCACCGTCGTCCGGTGCGCCGCGCAGCGCGGCCAGCCGGTCGGCCAACGCGGGGTGGGTGTCGAGGGGGTCCGTCTGCTCCTGCCGCAGCGCCTCGACGATCCGGTGGCCCTCCTCGGTCATCCGGAAGCTCCGACAGAACGCCTCGAAGCCGCCGGCGAGGTCGGAGGGCATGGCGCCGCACTGGACGGCGCGCGCGACGTCCGAGTCGAGGTACAGCCGGTAGAGCGGCCCTTCGACGCTGACCTTCTCGAGCGCGCGAACCGTAGCGCGCCGCCCCGCCAGCGCCGCCGACCAGGCGTCGGCCGCGATCTCCTGACGGCGGCTCGCCGGGCGCGTGATCCAGAAGAACAGCTTCGCATAGACGCCGACGATGCCGCGCGTGAGCCCTTGCGCCAGCTCGAGCGCCACCTCGATGTCCAGCCGGTGCGAGCCCTCGGCGAAAGCGCCCCGCTCTCCGGTGCGCAGCACCGCACGGAACGCAGCCATCGTGTACGACAGGACACCGCAGAGCTTGGTGTCGCCGCCGAGGAAGTGCCCGAGCTCGTGCGCGAGCCCCGCTTTGAGCTCCTGGACCGTCAAGCGCTCGAGGAGGGGAACCCCGATGCACAGGATCCGGCGCGCGCCGAGGCCGAGAAACCCGCCCGTCTCCAGCACCCCGAGGTTCGGCGTGGGCTCGAGGTAGACCTCCGACGGGGCGCGGGTACCGGAGCGGGCCGCGAGGTCGTCGACGATGGCGAAGAGCTCGGGAGCTTGATCTCGAGAGAGCCGCGGCCCCGGCGCTCGGAACCTCACGGGCCGGGCGTTGAACGCGCCGCCGAGCAAGACGCCGCCGGGGATCAAGCAGGCCAGGAGGAAGAAGAGATTGAAACGCCCGCCCGTCGCGAGATGGACCACCGGCAGCGCCAGAAGGAACAAGGCCGTCCCGAGGACGACGACGTAGAAGCCCACCAGCATCGTGATCGCGACGAGCGCCCGGAGCCAAAGGCTCGGTGGGCGTGTGGCGGCCTCGAACGCGTGGCCTGTGGTGTCCATCCGCGGCGAATACACGACCACCGAGCCCGCGGCCACACAGCCCATCGGTCCGCCTCGAGCCCAAGCGCGATCCGCGTCGGCGGTCGCTCGAGCAACGGGCGCGGTGCCCGGCAACGCGCGCTCACCCGACGATCGCCCGTCGCTCGATGACGAAGACGGCGGCACGGCGTATCCTCGTCGCATGCTCGGCCGCGCCCGGACAAGCGTCGTTCTCGCGGTCGGCGCGCTCGTCTCGCTCGGTGCGTGCAGCCACGACTGGGATCGCTACGATCCGCGCCTCGGCGAAGGCGGCGCCACGTCGACCGGCACCGGCACCGGCGCGGTGGGCGGCGGCGGCGGGACGACCACGCAGAGCGGCGGGGCAGGAGGCACTGGCGTCGGCGGCGACGGCGGCGCGACGGGAGGGGGCGGCACTGGCGGCGTGGGAGGCACCGGCGCGGGAGGCGCCGGCGCGGGAGGCACCGGCGGTGCGGGAGGCGCAGGCGGCGCGGGAGGCACCGGCGGCGGAGGCGGCGGCCCGCTCCACTGCGGCGCGACCGACATCCTCTCCGAGAGCTTCAACGACGGGATCGAGACGAGCGTCTGGTGGTACGTCGCCTCGAACGGCGCGACGATCGGAGAGGTCGGCGGCGAGGGCGTGGTCGTGCTCCCGGTCGACGGCAGCGCTTCGTGGTCGGGCTTCGTCACGCGACGGCTCTACGGCCTCGTCGACGATCACCTCTCGGTCGAGGTCACCCAGGCGACCAACGCCTCGACGACGGCGGCCGTCTTCCTCTCCGGCGCGTTCGACGACTCGAACTACATCGAGATGTACCTGACCCAGGGGACGCTGCAGTTCACCCGGAGCGTCGGCGGCGCCTGGGCCGAGCTCGCGTCGGTCGCGTACGATCCCCTCGTCCACCGGCACTGGCGCTTCCGGGAGCAGGCGGGCACCGTCTACTGGGAGACGTCGTCCAACGGCACGAGCTGGGTGGTGCGCGCGCAGGCGAGCACCGCCTCGCTCTTCCCGGTCGACGCGCTGCGCTTCGAGCTCGGCGCCGCGACGGACGGCGGCGAGGTGGCGCCGGGCGAGGCGCATTTCGACGACCTCAACGGCGGAGGCGCGCCCGGCGTGTGGTGCAAGGCGAGCTCGTTCACCGACGACTTCGACGACGGGGTCACCGACCCGATCTGGGACCGCTCCTGGGCCGACGCGGCTTGCACGATGGGGGAGACGGGAGGCGACCTCGTCCTCGATCTCGGACCGAACGCGCTCGCGTACTGCGGGTATCTCTCCTCGAAGTCGTTCGACCTCACCGGCGACGCGCTCGCCTTCGAGGTGCCGCAGATGGTCGCCCCCGTCGCGGGCGCCGAGGCGTACGCGCGCATGGAGGTCGACGACGAGAACGGGCTCGAGTTCGTGCAAGGCGGCGGCACGCTCTCCTTCCGTCGCGAGGTCGCCGGGAGCGTCGCGGTGCTGGCCTCGGTCCAATACGATTCGAACGCGCACCGCTGGTGGCGCTTCCGCGAGGCAGGCGGCACGGTCTACTGGGAGACGGCGCCGGACGGCGCGGCTTGGGTCGTGCGCGCTCAGGCCTCGGCCCCGATGCCGGTGACCGCGCTCGACGTCGTCCTCGGCGCCGGGACCTGGCAGTCGCTCGCGGCGCCCGGCGGCGTCCACTACGACAACCTGAACCTCACGCCCTGACGCCCCGACCTTCCCTCGCGGGGGCGGCGGCCCGTCAGGCGCCGCCCGGCGTGTCGCCGCGCGCGGCCCGCTTCCAGGACACCCAACCGACGGGGATCGCGAGCACCGCGCCGGGCGAGAAGAGCGCCTGGGCGTGCTGGGGCAAGAGCGCGATCGCGACGGCGTTCACCGCCGCGATCAGGCCGAACCAGAAGAACGCTCGCTGGACCGCGATGCCGACGGCCAGCAGCGCCAGCGCCAGCAGGAGCATGTCGTTCGCGAGGACGAGCGGGATCGGCTCACGGGTCGAGAGCGCGACGGCGCGGTGGACGATCATCAGCGCGACGCCGGTCCCCAGGAGGGCGGCGAGCTTCCTGCCGAACCGATTCGCCAGGATCTGGCGCCGGAACGCGAACACCAGGGCGGCGAGCGCGCTCCCGTAGACGACGGCGAGCTCGAGCGCGGCCGCCTGATCGTCGACGCCCATGCGTCCGCCGAAGCGGAGGACGTACGCGCTCACCGCGATGCCGAACACGCCCATGGCGACGATCACCGCCCCGCGCGCCCGGCTCCCGACGCGAGGATCGTGATCGCGGGCGAACCCTCGGAGACGCTCGGCGTCGGCGAGCTTCTCGGCGTGCCGCTCTCTCGCGGCGGCGAGCCTCTCCACGAGCGAGGGCGGCGGCGCTGCGAGCCCTTCCATCTCGGCCAGGAGGGCCTCCGCCGACCCGAGGTTCTCGCGCTCGATCTCGTGCGCGGCCATGGCCGAAAGCGCCCTCTCCAGCCCGGCGCGCGCGGCCGGATTCTCGGGCCACTCCTTGAGCGCGTGCGTCAGCCCGAATCGACACTCGGCGAAGAGCTTGTGCACGCGCATGCGCACCGGGTCCTCGATCTTCGCGACCGGCAAGAGCGGCTCGAGCTGGTCGAGGCGCTCGAGCGCGGCGCGCGCGGCCGCGATCGACGAGCGGTGACGCCTGAACTCGCGCAGGGCCTGGCGGAACTCGAGCGCGCTCGCGGGCCGCAGCGCCGGGTCGGCCGCGGTCGCGCGGTTGCAGAGCGCCGCCAGCTCGGCCGGGACGGCCGCGTCGTAGGTGTGCGACGCCGACGCGAGGGCCTGCTCGAGCGCCTCCGCGACCGTCTCTCCGTCGTGCCGCGGGCGTCCGGTCAGGATCTCGTGCAGCGTCGCGCCGAGCAGGTACATGTCGGTCCGCTCGGTGCACTCCTCCTGCGTGATCATCTCCGGCGCCATGTACGCCGGGGTGCCGACCAGATCCGGCGCACCCAGCGCGGCGCACTCCTCGCGGGACCGCCGGCGCGTCGCGATCCCCCAGTCGAGCAGATACACCTCGCCGAACGAGCCGATCATCACGTTGTCCGGCTTCATGTCGCGGTGCACGAAGCCCTTGTCGTGCGCGAAGCGCAGCGCGTTGCACACCTGCTCGAGGATCTCGAGGTGAAAGCCCAGCCGGTCGTCGTCCCCGGGGACGAGCTCCCGCCAGGCCGGGTGCTCCGGGTCGACGAGCAGATCGCGCCAGACCGTACCCTCGATCCGCTTCATCACCATGATGGGCCGCCCCGACGCGTCGGTGCCGAGGGCGTGGACCGGGACGATGCTGGGGTGCTCGAGCGCGCCCGTGATCACCGCCTCGTGCAGCAGCGCGCCCGTCTGGAGTCGGCTCTCGCCGCTCGCTCGCACGGTCTTGATGGCCACCTCGCGCGCGAGGCTCCGCTGCAGCGCGAGCGAGACGACGCCCATGCCGCCCTCGCCGAGGACGCGGACGACCTGCAGGTCGTGGTCTCCATCCGGGGCCGCCGACTCGCGGGCCTCGCCGATCGTGATCCGCGGGAGGGCCGGCGGAGGATCGGCTGCCCACGTCGCGTGGAGCGGACCGGCCGCGGCGGTGCGAGCGTACGCGAGCGGGGTGATGGTCTGGGACGTGGCCGCGCTCTGCGGCAGCGTGTCCAGCGGCAACGAACGCAGCAGGCGATCGCGATCGAGGGTCGGTTCGTCCATGAGGCGAACGAATACGATGCCTCAAGAGGGCCCCGCGCCGCCAGCGTGAGCGAGAGGTGGGGCCCCTCGTGCGGCCGCTCCGCCGTCGGGCACGGCGGGGTCGCGTCTCAGCCAGCCACGAGGCGGAAGAACGGCAGCTCGGGCCGGCAGGTGAAGCGCACCGGGAGCACGCTCGTTCCGACGCCGCGGCTCACGTAGACCGGACCGTGCGCGGTGTCGTACGCGCCCGCGCGGAAGCGGCCCGAGCCCGGCGGCACCCAGAGGGTCGCCGCCCCGAGGATCGTCACCTGGCCTCCGTGGGTGTGGCCGGCGAGCCCGAGATCGAAGCGCGGCGCGCCCGGAGGCAGCTCGTCGAAGAGCCCGGGCGCGTGCGTGAGGAACAGCCGCGCGGCGCCGCGGGCAGGATCGCGCAGCGCCGTGCCCACGTCGGCGTGGCCGCTGCACGCGTCGTCGGTGGCGGTGACGGCGAGGCCGCTCGGGAGCGCCATCGACTCGTTCGCGAGCAGGCGCGCGCCGGTGCGGGCGTACGCCGCCCGGAGATCGGCGATGGGCACCTCGCCCCAGTGCTCCCAGTTGCCGATCGTCGCGAGGACCTCGCGGCCGGGCGCGGCGAGCGAGCGGCAGAGCTCCTGGAGCGGGGCGAGCGCGGCCTTGGCCTCGACCGCGTCGCCGGTGATCACGCAGAGCGCGGGATCGCGAGCGCGGATCTCGGCGGCGACGCGGTCGTGGAGGGCGCCCAACGAGGAGAGGTGGAGGTCCGAGAGCTGCGCGATGACGAGACCGCGAAGCGACGCGGGCAGGCCCGGGACCGGGATGTCGCGCTCGGTGACCTCGAGCCAGCGCGGCTCGATCAGCGCGGCGTCGAGGCCGGCGAGGCCGGCGGCGCAGCAGGCGCCGAGGCGGAGGAGCCTGCGGCGATCGATGCGGCGAGCCGGCATTCCCGGGCTTCAGGGCGTGAACCGAGCGACGAAGAGCGCGTTCTCGGGCCACGGGCTCGTGAGGACCCCGCCGCCGAGGTTCATCGCGCCCTGGAAGTTGCCCGCGACGACGGCCGAGCCATCCGGCGCCGCGCCGACGCCCCGGATGATCTGGTTGTAGTTGTCGTTGCCGAAGCGCTTGCTCCACACGTGCGTCCCGGCCGGGGCGAGCTTGAGGAGGAACGCGTCGTAGTTGAAGCCGGCGAGAGGGCCGCCGCCGTAGTCGACCGGCCCGCCGTGGGTCTCGCCGCCGACGAGCGCGTTGCCGGCGGCGTCGGTGTCGATCCCGTATGGGGCTTGCAGCGCGCCGTTGGTTCCGAACTTCTTGCTCCACAGGTGGTTCCCTGCGCCGTCGAGCTTCGCGACGTAGAGGTCGAAGAGCGTGCCGCTCAGCAGCGGACCGCCGCCGAAGTCCACCTTGGCGTTGAAGCTCCCGGTGAGGACCAGGTTGTTGGCTGGATCCACGGCGACGCCGATCCCTTCCTGCTGGCCGTTGTCGCCGGTCGACATGCTCCACAGGTGGACCCCGGCGCCGCTGAGCTTGGCGACGAAGACGTCCGCGTCGTCGAAGTGATGCGCGAGCGGGCCTCCGCCGAAGTCGAGCGTGTCGCCGTTGGCGTCGCCGAAGGTCCCGGTGACGATCACGTTCCCCGCGGCGTCGGTGGCGACGTCGAGGCCGTTGCGCGGGTTGTTCCCGGCGTTGCCGAACTGCTTGCTCCAGAGGTGGTTGCCGGACGAGTCGAGCTTGACGAGGAACAGGTCGTGAAAGCCCACCGAGGTCAGCGGCGCGCCGCCGAGGTTCAAGACGCCGTTGAAGAACCCCGTGACGAAGACGTTGCCGGACGCGTCCACGGCGACGCGCGGCTGCTGGCCCTGCTGCCCGTACGACCTGCTCCAGAGGTGGTTGCCGTTCGGGTCCAGCTTCGCGATGAAGAGGTGATTCGGCGCCCCGAGCACGCCGCCTCCGAAGTCGATGAAGTCGGCGTACGTGCCCGTCACGATCACGTCGTTCTGGGCGTCGACGGCGAGGCTCGAGCCGTTGTCGGGGTTGGGCCCGCCGAAGCGCTTGCTCCAGACGTGGTTGCCCTGCGCGTTCAGCTTGAAGGCGAAGACGTCCGTCTGCCCCGCGCTCGTGAGGAAGCCGCCGCCGAAGTCCACGCCTCCGGTGAGGTTGCCGATCACGAGCGCGGCGCCGGCGCCGTCGACGGCGAGATCGTAGACGAGGGGGCCGCTGCCGAACTTCTTGTTCCATACGAACCCGCCGACGACGCACGGCGGGCTCGCGCCGTCGCAGTCCTCGTCGGCGGGCGTCGCGCAGTCCTCGACCGCGGGGAGGGTCTGCCCGGTGCATGGGCCGTAGCCGGTGCCCTGGGCGTCGCACGTCCAGCTCCCGGCTGCGCACACGCCGATGCCCATCGTGCCGGCCGGCCCCGTGTAGCAGCTCGCGACCGAGCCCGGCGCGCAGACGCACGCGAGCCCCTCTTCGTTCACCTGACCGTCGCAATCGTCGTCGGCAGGCGTGGCGCAGGTCTCGGGCGCGGGCGTCACCTCGCCCTGGCAGGGGCCGAACCCGAGACCGTCGGCGTTGCAGGTGTGCTGGCCCGCGACGCAGGCGCCGACGCCGAGCGTGCCGGGCGGTCCCTCGTAGCAGGGCGCCGAGGAACCGGGCGCGCACACGAGGGCGCCGCCCGAGCCGCCGCTGCCCGCGCCGCCGCCGCTGCCGGAGGCGCCGCCGCCGCCGCTCCCGGCCGCGCCACTACCGCCGCTCCCGGCCGCGCCACCGTTGCCGCCGCTCCCCGCCGCGCCGCCGGTGCCGCCGCTTCCCGCTGCGCCGCCGCTCCCGGCCGCGCCGCCGCTACCCGTCGCACCACTGCCGCCGCTGCCCGTCGCGCCGCCGCCGCCCGTCGCCCCGCTCGTTCCGCCGCCGTCGCCGCCCCCACCGGTCGGGTGCCCGCCGCCGGCACCGCCTGCTCCGGTTCCTGTGGTCGTGCTGCCCGCCGAGGTCCCGGCGTGCTCGTCGTCCGCCGAATCGCCGCACGCGATCGGCGTCGCGAGGAGGACGAGGCCAGCGACGGCGACCCGCCACGAGACGCGGACGGAGCGCGGGGCGATCACACGGGGAGCAGCGCTCACGGAGCCTCCGGGCAAAGGTCTCTTCGAGGCTCGCTCAATTGGGCTCGGCGAACAAGGGCGGGCCTGACGCCGTATCCCCAAGTCACGGTTCGGGAACGCACACGCACGGACCCTCGCCGAACCCCGGGTCGACCTCCGCCGCGATCGAGAGGGCTGAGCGGCGCGCCCCACGCTTGGCTGCGAGCTGCCTTGGCGCCTGCTGCAGACAAGCTCCGGAACGCGAGCTGCGGCTCGATCGAAGCGAATGGCGGTCCGCGGCGACGCCCAGTGGGGCGAGCACGACGAACGCGGCCGGGCTAGGCTGACGGGAGAGGCTCATGAGCAAGCCGGCGCGAGAAGCGGAGGTCGAGCCAGGGCCGATGGCGCACCAAGGCGAGGCCCTCGTCCGCCTGCTCTATCCGGACGTGCGAGACGTGAAGACGCCCGAGGACTACGCGGCCGCCTACCCGGCGCGGGACCTGCCCGACGGGGCCATGGTCACCCGCTACGCGCCGAGCCCGACCGGCTTCATGCACATCGGCGGCATCTTCGTCTCGCTCATCAACAAGCGGTTGTCGGTTCAGAGTGGGGGCGTGTTCTTGCTGCGGATCGAGGACACCGACACGAAGCGCGCCATCCCGGGCGCGCTCGACACGATCATCGACACGCTCGCTCGCTACGATCTCATGCCCGACGAGGGCCCGCTCCGGAGCGAGGCCGGCGAGCTCGTGGAGCGGGGCGCCTACGGTCCGTACACCCAGACCAAGCGAGCAGTCGTTTATCGTGATTTCGCGATTTCGCTCCTTCGGCGGGGGCTCGCGTATCCGTGCTTCTCGACGGTCAAGGAGATCGATGCGCTCCGCGAGCAGCAGCTCGCCGAGAACGTGAAGCCGGGAGTCCACGGGCGCTGGGCGCGGTGGCGCGATGCGAAGGTGGCCGTCGTCGAGGAGCAGCTCCGCAGCGCGGCGCCCTTCGTCGTCCGCCTGCGCGCGCCGGACGACACGTCGGGCCGGATCGAGTGGATCGACGGCGTCAAGGGCGTGATCTCGATGCCGGTAAACGATCTCGATGTCGTGCTGCTCAAGTCAGACGGCATCCCGACGTATCATTTCGCGCACGCGATCGACGATCACTTGATGCGCACGACGCACGTCATTCGCGGCGACGAGTGGATCTCGTCGATGCCGCTCCACATCCAGCTCTTCCGCACGCTGGGCTTTCGCCTGGTGGAGTACGCGCACGTGCCTCCGATCCAGAAGATCGAGCAGACGGAGGTCGTCGACGAGCGGACCCGGATCAAGAGGGTGGTCGAGCATCGGCGCAAGCTGAGCAAGCGCAAGGACGCCGAGGCGAACGTCGACTTTTATCACGAGCTCGGCGTGCCCGAGATCGCCACCATCGAGTACCTGCTCAACATCGCGAACTCCGCGTTCGAGGAATGGCGCACGAAGAATCCGAACGCCCCATACACCGCGTTCCCCCTGAAGCTCGACAAGCTCGCGGCGGGCGGCGCGCTCAGCGACATCGTGAAGCTCCGGAGCATCAGCAAGGAGGTCATCGGCCGGATGGGCGCCGAGGCGATCTACCCCGTAGGACTCGCGTGGGCGAAGAAGTACGACGCGCCCCTCGCCGAGCTGATGGAGCGCTACCCCGAGCACACCAAGCGCGCGCTCGGCATCGAGCGGGACACGCCCAAGGGCAACAAGCGCATCGTTACGTGGCAGGATCTGAGAGCGCAGCTCGGCTATTTCTACGACGAGATCTACGATCGGATGGAGACGTTCGAGTTCCCGGAGGCGCTCGCGGTGGAGGACCGGCGGCAGCTGATCCGGAAGCTCGCGGAGGTCTACGATCCCGCCGATTCCAAGGAGATCTGGCTCGAGAAGATCCGCGCCGTCGCGGTCGCGGCGGGGTATGCGGGCGAGGTGAAGCAGTACAAGGGCTCCCCGCAGGCGTATAAGGGTCATTTCGGAGACGTGGCGATGCTCGAGCGCGTCGCCGTCTGCGGCACCAAGCAGAGCCCGGAGCTTTACGAGGTGCTCAGGATCCTCGGCCCCGAACGCGTTCGGGCCCGACTCGCACGTTTCAGTTGAGCCTCGGCAGCGCGCTGCTGCCGCCCGATCCGGCCACCCAGCGCCAGCTCGTGGACGCGCTGCCGGACTCCCCCGGTAGCGTCCTCGTCCCGGACGCAGCTCCGGCACAATCCCGCCAGGCCTCGGCCTGGTGTTTCGCGACGCGAGCACCGCGACGGGAGCGTGTGTCCGATCGAGCGCACCTGCTCGCCGCCGACGTCTCGTCGCCGCAGCCGGTCGTAGCTCGAAGCCGCGGGACACCGCGACGACCGCGGGTGATGGCCCGCGTCATCGAGACGGATTACCCTCGGCGCCCACCGAGGGGGACGCCATGGCCGACTTTCGCGGCGAGACCATCTACTTCATCGTGATCGACCGCTTCTGCGACGGGGATCCCGAGAACAACACCGGCAAGGACGCCGACTACGATCCAGCGCGCCGCGACTGGTACAAGTATTGGGGCGGCGATCTCCAAGGCATCATCCAGAAGCTCGACTACATCCGGGGGCTCGGGGCCACCGCGGTCTGGATCACGCCGGTCTTCGACCAGGTCGACACGCTGGTCCCGATCGGCGACGAGAAGATGGCGCCCTACCACGGGTACTGGGCCAAGGACTTCAAGCGCCTCGACGAGCACCTCGTCGACGATCCGGCCGAGGTGCGCCTCTTCACCCGCACCGACACCGCCTTCGACCGCCTCGTGGCCGCGATGCACGAGCGCGGCATGAAGCTCATCCTCGACATCGTCTGCAACCACTCCAACCCGCAGTCCGGCGGCGGCCGCGGCGAGCTCTACGACGACGGCCGCCTCATCGCGAGCTTCGACTCCGACCACGGCGGCTGGTACCGCCGCGAGGGCGGCGTCGACGACTGGAACGATCTCCACCAGGTGCAGACCCGCGGCCTCTGCGGCCTCGCCGACTTCAACGAGGAGACCCACGGCTACCGCGCCTACATCAAGGACGCGATGAAGGCCTGGCTCGACAAGGGCGTCGACGGCTTCCGGATCGACACCGTGAAGCACATGCCGCTCTGGTTCTGGCAGGAGTTCACCGGCGACATGGTGACCCACAGGCCGGATCTCTTCATGTTCGGCGAGTGGTTCCAGGGCGGCTGCTTCGATCCGGCCTCGGTCGAGTTCGCGGGCAAGGCGGGGATGTCGATCATCGACTTCGCGTGGCGCAACGCCGCCGTCGCCGCGCTCGCGCACGGCTCGAAGCGCGGCTTCTGCGACATCGACGAGGTGCTCGCCAAGGACGCGGTGTTCCGCGATCCGAGCGTGCTCGTCACCTTCGTCGACAACCACGACGTCCCGCGTTTCCTGTCGCTCTCCGACGATGCGGACAGGTTCCGCCTCGCCGTGCTGCTGATGATGGTCTCGCGAGGGATCCCCTGCCTCTACTACGGCGGCGAGCAGCTCCTCCACTGCGATACCAACGGCGGCAACGATCCCTACAACCGCCCCTGGATGTCGTCGTTCGCCGAGAACGCCTTCACCCGCGACGTCGCCCGGCTCGCCGAGCTCCGCCGCGGATCATCGGCCATCCAGCGCGCCGGGACGCGCACCAAGTGGGTGAGCCCCGACCACTACGTCTTCACGCGCGCCTTCCTCGGCGAGACGTGCGCCGTCGCCGCCAACCGCACCGACGCCGCGGTCGCGCTCGACGTCGCGAACCTCGAGCTGCCCGACGGCACCTACGCCGACGTACTCGGCGGCCCCGATCTCGTGGTCCAGGGCGGCGGGGCGCGGGTGGCCATCCCGGCGCGCGGCCTCGTCGTCTACCACCACCCCGGACCGCCGGCGCCTGACGCGCGCGCCACGGTCGAGCTCTCGGTGCACGGGATTCGCACCGAGCCGGGAGAGGATCTCTTCGTCTGCGGCGACGCGCCCGAGCTCGGCGGCTGGGACATCGAGAAGGCGATCGCGATGGAGTACGTCAACGCGGCCTCGTGGGCGACGACGCTCCCCTTCACCGCCTCGGCAGGCAAGGACATCCACTACAAGTTCGTGGTCCGGCGGGACGCCAGGTTCCGGCGAGAGCCGGGCCTCGGCCATCGCCGCCGCGTCCCCGACGCCGGCGAGGTGAGCTGGCGCGACACCTGGCACACCTGACCGACGGCGCCCGCGCCCGAGCCGCGGTCGCGTCGTTCCGACCCGCGAGGCGGTGGGTCGCCCCGAACGCGTCTGGCGCGGCGACGGGCGGCCGCGCTCGCAAGCCCGGCGAGCGCCGCGATCAGCAGCCACCGCGAGCTCGCGGCGCGGCGATCGTGCGTGGGGACCTGGCAGGACCAGCCCCGCGCCGCCGGCGCGATCGGCGGCCGCTTCATCGCCCCCGATCCCCGCGCCTCACTTCCACGGACGACGTTAGAAGGCGAAACGGACGGCGAGCCCGGGCTCGGGCGCGATCGCGAAGATCGGCCCGCCGGTGACCGTCTCATCGTGGAAACCGAACTCGACAGCGCCGTCGGGACCCATGGTCTTGGTGCTCTCGTTCGACGTGCCCCCTGCGACCCGGAAGAGGAACATCAGCGCGAGCCCGGAGCTGAGCTCGAAGTGTTCGCCGATCGGCAGGCTCAGACGGATTTCGGGAGCGACGTAGACGTACGTCGTCGCAACCGAGGTCGATGCCTGGAGCGTGTACTCCGCGCCGGTGGACCTTATGAATTTCCCCTTCCGGTCGTCCTCCGCGCTCCCGAATAGCGCGCCCGCTCCGAGGCGGAGGATGGTGCGGCGCTTCCTCCCCGGACGCCAGCCCGCGACTGCGCCGACGATGACGCCCGATAGCCAGACGTCGTCGTCCACCCTGCCGGCGTTCGGTGCGAGGCCCGCTGGCGTGACCGAGCCCGGACGATCCATCGTTTCCTGCTCTATCGCGAGGTAGCCAGCGGCGACCCCGAAGGAGAAGCCGCTCGCTGACTCGTAGCCCGCATGAAGCCGCGCTTGCACTCCGAAGGCAGGAGCCCCGGAGTCGATCGTGCCTCCTAGCGATGACGTTATCGAGGCGCCCGGAATCAGCTCCACGAACATGTGCGCGCGGTGGTCCGGGACCGGCACGGGAGTCGGCTTCGGGAGCATCTCCACGGGCCGGGGCTCCTGCGCGACAGCCGTAGGGGCGAGGAGGAGGGCAGCAAGGCCGACGATGAGGACAGGGCGCTTCATCGGTCGACGTTCGAAGCTACCACGATCAACGCTGCCACGGCGGCGGCCAGGACAGACGAAGGACTCGGGTGGTCTCGCCGAAACAGCTCGCCCACGCTCTCAGCGTGCGCAGGTCCGGCGGGCGCCGTCGAGGCGACCTCCGGCGCCCGCGCATCAGGCGGAGGTCCGCGAGGTCGGCGCATGAGGCGCTCTTCGATGCTGGCAACCTCCGAATGACGGAATCCCAGCCGTCCTCTAGCGGTCTTGACATATGGGACCACAAGCGCAACATATGAGCCCGTAAGTGAAGCCGCCGCGTGATGAAGGTTCGGAGCTGGATCTCGCCGGTGCCCTCGGCGCCCGAGCGGAGACGTCCGCGCAGGCGCTCGTGCTCTACGTCCCTGATCGCGACCGCCACGGCATCGAGCTGGGCACGCAACGGAAATGGGTCCTCGAAGCGGCCAAGCTCCTCGCTCGCATCGGCGGTGGCGTCACCATCGATCCACCCGTCGAGGGTGGATGGCGCGATCCGGCCACCGGCGAAATCGTGTGGGAACGTCCGGTGCTCCTTTACACGTACGTTCGCAGCGAGGAGTTCGTCAGCCTCTTGCCGGAGCTCCGCGCGTTCCTGCACCGGATGGGACGTGAAACGAAGCAAGGAGAGGTGGCGTTGGAGTTCGATCGGGAGTTCTTCCGCATCACGGAGCTTCAATCCTCGTGACCAAGCGAATCGTGACCACGACGAAGGGCACCGGGCGCCTCCGGTCGACGTCGGCCACTTCTGCTCGGGTGGATCCCGAGGCCGTACGGAAGGCGCTCGGAGCGGAGCGCGTCGCGCACGCGGCTCGCGCTGGCGGCCCGTCGCTGCTCGCGGCGCTGCGGCGAGAGCTCATGGCGTCCCTCAAATCGAGCGGCGGGCGCCCAGGCCTCGAGGGGGCCGTGCGCCGGCAAAAGGTCCCGATGACGGACGAGGACTGGTCCTCGCTCGAAAGGATCGCCGAGTCGATGCGGCGGGACGGGGTTTCCGCGACGGCGGGTCAAGTCGCGGGGCAGCTCTTGCGGGATGCGATCGCCAACCTTCTCGCCCATGGCGCGTCGTATCCGGCGCCAGCTGACCCCCGCGCGCTGCGGGCGAGCGAGGCGGTCGCGCAGCGACAACGCGCTCCCGACATGGAGAGGGATGGCGGCATCGCTGCCGAAGCCCGCATCGCGGCGCTCGAGCGCGCGGTGGACGAGCTGCGCAGCGAGATCGCCAGCACCCACGTCGCGCGCAGCACCCGGCGCGGCCGCCCGTAGGCCTGCCCATCGAGCGGCGGGCGCCCAGACGACGCTGTCCTCGGGGATGGCCACCTCCGATGGCGGACGTTTCGCTACGGGCTTTCGGCGGCGCTGGTGGCGCTGGCCAGTGGACGTGGCCGGTGGGCCTCATCCTCGAACGCGTCTGCCGCGGCGCCGGGCAACCGCCCCCGCGATCGCGACGAGCGCGGCGATGAGCGGCGATCGCGCGCCCGCACCGCCGCGATCTCGCGCCGGGACCTCGCACGCGCAGCCCCGCGCGCCGGGCGCGACCGGCGGCGGCGACGGGGCCGCGGCCTTGCCCTCGAGCGTCGTGGGATCGCCGGAGACGATGAAGCTCGCCCAGTAGAACGGGTGCGCGGTCGCCTCGTCGGCGGCGAGCTCGAGCTGCACGCCGCGCATCGCCTCGCCGCGGCCCTCGCCGGCGGCGAGGCGGCGGTAGTAGCCGACCATCGTCTTCTTGGTCGCCTCGTCGGCGACCTTCCACAGGCTCATCACCTGCGTCTCGGCGCCGGCCATCACCAGCGCGCGACGCAGGCCGTAGACGCCGTCGCCGGCGCGGACGTCGCCGACGCCGGTCTCGCAGGCCGAGAGCACGACCAGCTTGGTGCCCCAGAGATCGAGGCCGGCGGCCTCGAGGGCGGTGAGCATGCCCTCGGCCTTGGCGTCGCCCTTGGCGTTGGCGCCGGCGAGCGCGAGGCCCGAGCGGAGGAGCGGGTTCTCGACCGCGGCCGTGTGCGCGCCGTCGCCGCCGCCGCCGGCCGCCTCGAGCTCGAAGCCGCGCGTGCCCGGCGACGCGGCCGGCGGGCGCGCGGGGCCGAAGAAGAAGCCGTGCGTGGCGACGTGGAGGATGCGCGGGCCGTGCACTCCGCGGAGCGCCTTCTTGGTGGCGCGATCCGCGGTCCAGACCTGCGCGCCGGAGAGCGTCTCGCGGAGCGCCGCCGCCTCGCCCTCCGTCCCCGGCAGCGGCGGGAACTTGAGCTTGGCGCGCCCCCGGGGGCTCGGGGGGGCGTCGGGGGCCGGGGGGGCCGCCCCGGCGGCGCCGCGCGCCCCGGGGGGGGGGTCTAACGCCGGCGCGGCGACGACCACCGGCGCGCCGCGGCTCGGGGCCCGCGCGCCGAGGCGGAGCAGATCGCGCCCGCTCGTCAGGTAGGTGAACGACGCGCGCTCGATCAGGTAATGCCCGTCGTCGCCCACGAAGGCGCCCCAGGGCACGAGGTTGAGCGCGCCATCGGGCGAGACGAGCACCGTGCGGCTCCCGCCGAGCAGCGGCGCGATGGGCCGGTAGACGCGCTCGCCGAGGGCGCGTCCGAGATCCTTGGCGCGCGGCGAGCGCGGATCGGCGAGCGCCGCGCGCAGCGACTCGACGGCGGCGTCGATGGGCGCGGCCTCGCCGAGGTCGACCGCCGCCGGCGCGCCCGTCCTGCCGAGCACGTAGGCGGCGTAGTGCGGCGCGCCCCAGCGCTCGAGGCGCCGCTTCTTCGCGTCGAAGGGCCGGTAGCTCACCACCTCGACGAGGACGGCGCCGTCGGGCAGCGCGCGCTGCACGTCGGCCAGCGCGACCGCGTGACCGCTGGCGCGGAACTCGGCGCTCTCCGCCGCGAGCGCGGCCTCGAGCGCCTGCGCCTTGGGCTCGAGGGCGTCGAGCTCGGCGCGCCCGGCGCCGCCGCGGAGCGTGGCCGCGGCCATCTGCGCCCGCACGGCGGCGAGGGCGTCGAAGCGCTCGCGCGCCTCGGGCGTGAGCCGCGCCCGGAGCGCGCCGAGCCCCTCGGCGACGGCGTCGAGGACGCGCCCCTTGCGGCGGAGCACCGTGGTCATCGCCAGCGTCGCGGCGTCCGCGCTCGCTTTGGCGCGCGCCAGATGGAACGAGACGGTGCCCTGCGTCAGCCAGGTGAGCTGGTCCGCGGCGCGCAGGCGCTGCTGCTCCGAGCCCGCCGTCATCATGACGGCGAGGTGGCGCTCGGCGAGCTCGTTGGCGCGCTCGTAGGCCTCGCGCGCCTTGGCGAGGTCGTCCTTGCGCTCGTACGTCGCCGCGAGGTTGAAGAGCGAGATGGCGACCAGCGGGTGCGCCGGGCCGAGCACCTTCTCCTGGATGGCGAGCGCGCGCCGGTAGAGCGCCTCGGCGCGGTCGAGCTCACCCTTGTCGTCGTAGAGCGAGGCGAGGTTGTTGGCCGCGCGCGAGACGTCAGGATCCTCGGGGCCGCGCGCCTTCTCCCAGATCGCGAGGGCGCGGACGAGGAGCGGCTCGGCGCGGTCGAGGTCGCCCTTCTCCTGGTAGAGCGAGGCGAGGTTGTGCACGGCGACCGCGACGCGGCCGTCTTCCTTCCCGTGTGCGCGCTCGCGGATCGCGAGCGCGCGCACCAGCAGCGGCTCGGCGGAGGCGAGATCGCCGCGCATCATGTGGACCTCGGCGAGGTTGCCGAGATCGCCGGCCACGTCGGTGTGCTCCTTGCCGAGCGCGCGCTCGTGGACGGCGAGCGCGCGCTGGAGGAGGGGCAGCGCGCGATCGTAGTCGCCGCGCTCGACGTGGAGCGAGCCCAGGTTGCCGGCGAGCGTGCCGACCTCGGGCGCGTCGGGGCCCTTCTGCTTCTCGAAGATGG
Organism: uncultured Polyangiaceae bacterium; assembly: GCA_964372055.1. GTDB lineage: Bacteria > Myxococcota_A > Polyangia > Polyangiales > Polyangiaceae > CAYJPW01. The sequence goes on along the minus strand of CAYJPW010000012.1, from coordinate 48,617 downwards.
CGAGCGACCGGACGTAGAGCGGCTCGGCCTCGACGTAGCGGCCGAGGCGCAGCGAGAGCTCGGCCATGTTGTTGAGCACCAGCGCGACGTCGACCGTGTCGGGGCCCTCGGCCTTCTCGCGGATGGCGAGCGCCCGCGCGAGCCGCTCGCGCGCCCCGCGGTAGTCGCCGGCCTCGATCTCGACCGCCGCGACCGCCTGCAGCGATCCCGCGATGACGGGATGATCGGGGCCGAGCGCCTTCTCGCGGATCGCGTGCGCGCGCCGGTAGAACCCGAGCGCCTCGTCGTACGCCTGCGCTTTGCGGTGCACGTCCCCGATGCGATCGAGCGAGCTTACGATCTCGGGGTGCGCCGGCGGCAGCGCCTTCTCGCGGATGGCGAGCGCGCGCTGGAAGAGGACGAGCGCGCGGGGGAGATCGCCCTTCTCGAGGCGGATGACGCCGAGGTTGTTGAGCAGGCTCGCGAGCCCGAGCTCCTCTTTGCCGAGCGCGGCCTCGACCATGGCGACGGCGCGCTCGTAGAGCGGCTCGGCGCGGTCGAGCTGGCCGAGCATGAGCCGGAGCTCGGCGAGATCGCGGACCGAGTTGGCGATCTTGAGATCGCCGGGCGGGAGCGACTTCTCGCGGAGCGCGAGCGCCTTCTCGACGAGCGGGACCGCGTCGGCGTAGCGCCGCTCGGCGTAGAGCTTCTGGGTCTCGGCATCGAGGCGGCTCGCCGGATCGGCCGGGGCCGCCGGGGGCGGCTTGCCCTGTGCGGCGGCAGGGGATGGAGCGCCGCAGAGGGCGAGCCCGACGACGAAGGCGAGCGCTCGACGCATCGGCGCGGATGGTCGCACCCGGGCGGCCCCGGCGTCCACGACCCGGGGCAAGCCCAGGTGCCGCGGCGGACTCGGTTCCGCGTCCTGCGGACTCGACTCCGCGCCCGGCGTCGGAGCGCGCCGCGCGATCGCCGCGTCTCGCCCCGGATCCGGGCGACAGCTCCGCAAGCCCCGCCGCTCGAGCGACCGCGAACGCGCATCGCGGCGTGGCTCGAGCGGTGGCGCGCCGGTTGCACCGGTTGCCGAGGAGCACGGCACGACGCTCGGCGAGAAGGAGACACGCGATGAAGACGGCGACTTGGCTCATGTGCGCGGCGATGGCTTCGGCGGCGGTGGGGTGCGGCGGCGTGACGCCGCAGGAGGGCACGTGGAGCTTCGCCGAGACGAAGAAGACCGACTCCTGCCACCTCGACCAGGCGAGCTTCGGCGACGGCGGCTCGTTCACCCTGGCCGACAACGGCGACGGCACCTTCGTGATCGATCCCGACGACAGCGAGGCGCGCTTCACCTGCACGCTCGACGGCGACGCGTTCGAGTGCCCCTCCGAGGTGGCAGAGACCGTGACCCAGGCGGGGATCGACGCGGTGCTCTCGGTCAAGGTCTCGGTCGAAGGGACCTTCGACTCGGACAGCGAGGCGTCGGGCAGCCGCACGGGGAACGTGACCTGCTCCGGGTCGGACTGCGCCCAGGTGGGGGCGTACCTCGGGGCGCAGTTCCCTTGCCAGATCACGACGAGCTTCGACGCCCACGCCGGCGGGTGAACGACTCGCCGCTCGCCGGGCGGCTCGTCCCTTCCGACGAGGGAGGCGGCGCGCCGTGAGCGCGGCGGCGCCGCACGGGGCAGCGGCGTGACGAAACGGGATCCGGCCGTCGAGGCGCGCTCAGGCGGTCCCGACGTGAGCCACGCCTCCGCTCGCGTCGATCCAGGCCTCGTCGATCCACAGCGACTCGGCCGGAAGCCCACGGGTGACCGCGCCGAGCGCCCCGCGTCGCTGCGACGGCGACGCCGAGAGCATGCACGCGCCGCCGGCTGCGCCTGCGAGGACGAGGCGCGCCACGACCGGCCGGCCCGCGCCGAGGACCGCCCGGGAGAGCGCCGCGCGCGCAGCGACGAGCACGTCGTCGAAGCGCTCGGCGGCATGCGCGTCCGCGACGATCGTCTCGAACCGCACCACGTCGAGCGCGCGATGCTCGACGCTCGCGATGCGCCCTCGGCGAACCTCGACCAGCGTTGCGCCTTTGGGCCCCGTCTCGCGTGACCCGCGGCCTTGCAGGTTGCCCGGAAAAACGATCCACGGCTCCGTCGCGATCACCTCCCGCGCGTGCACGTGGCCGAGCGCCCAGTAGTCGTAGCCATGAGCGCGCAACGTCCGCCGGGAGCAAGGCGCGTAGTCGGCGTGGCCGAGGCGGCCCTCGGCGCTGGTGTGGAGCAGTCCGAGGTTCAGGAGCCCCGCGAGCGGCGCCGGATAGAGCGACGCGACGTCGGTGCCCGATGCCGGCGAGGGGAGGCTCCATCCATGGACGGCGACGCCCAGCCGCTCGATCACGCGGGTCTCGGGGCCCGAGACGCCGACGACACGGGCGTGCCCTGGCAGCAGCAACGGCGTCATCACGCGCGTCCGAACATCATGGTTGCCGAGCAGCAGCACGACCTCGCAGGGGACGTCGATCAAGCGCGAGAGCTCGCGCACGAGCACCAGACCCACGTGGTGGTCGCGACACCAGCCGTCGATCACGTCGCCCGCGCAGATCAGCAGCGACGCGCGCTCGGCGAGGCACAGGTCCACGAGGGCCCGGAGCGCGAGCAGGTCGGCGAGACGCAAGAGCTCGGCGAAGCCGCCCTCGGCCGGCGGCGTGCGCAGCCACCTCCGGCCTCCGAGGTGGAGGTCCGCGGCGTGAACGAATCGGAAGTCAGGAGCCTCGCCGCAGTCCATCGACGAGCCCGATACTGAACGGATGGTCAGGCATTCGTCAAGGAGCTCCCGCTCGCATCGGGAGAGGTCGACACCCACGAAGCCACGCGCGCGGATCTGCCCGTTTGGGTGTCCTCGCTGCCACGCCGTGCTTCGCCGTTCGCCGAGGCCCGCGAGCCCCGGAGCGGCGGCCTTTCGACTACCTTGGCGCGCCGGATGAGGCGCGATGCGCCGAAGGTCGCCCCGCTCCTGCTCGCGTCGGGGCTCTGCGCGCTCCGGCATGCCGCCGCCGCGTCCTCTATCCTCGCCGCATGCCGGACGCGGGCGCGACGACCGTGATCGTCGGCGGGACGGTCCGCTCGATGGACGCGAGCGGGCGCGAGCACGAAGCGCTCTCGTTCCGGGACGGCGCGATCGCGGCGGTCGGCGATCGCGCCGCGGTCCTCGCCCACGCGGGCACGAGCGCGGCGGTCGTGGACGTCGAGGGCGCGACGGTGCTCCCGGGCTTCATCGATGCCCACCACCACGTCATCCTCTCTGCGCTCTACGGCGGCGCCGCGCGGCTCGACGGCTCCGGCGTGCGCGACATTCCGACCCTGCAGGCGGCGCTCGCCGGGGCCGCGGAGGACCTGCCGGCGGGGCGATGGCTGGTCGCGATGGGATGGGACGAGACCCGCCTCCGCGAGCGACGGCCTCCGACGCGCGCCGAGCTCGACGACGCGGTCCCCGATCGGCCGCTCTTCGCGCTCCACCACACGTGCCATCGCGCGCTCGCGAACGGCGCGGCGCTGCGCCGCGCGGGGATCGACGCGCGGACGGCCGAGCCGTCAGGAGGCGCGATCGCCCGCGGGCGCGGCGGCGAGCCGACCGGCCTCCTCGTCGAGCGCGGGATGAGCCGCGTCGAGGCGCTCGCGCGGCCGGACCTCGCGAGGCACGACGCGGCGGGCATCCTCGACCGGGTCGCTGCGCACTACCGCGCGCTCGTCCGCGCCGGCATCACGCGCGTGGTCGACACCGCGGTGCCCGTCGATCTGATGACGCTCTACCGGGAGGCGGCGCGGCGCGGCGACGTGCTCGTCCCCACGCATGTCTGTCCGGTCTCGAGGACGGGCTACCTCGAGGAGCCGTGGGACGCGCTCGACGGCCCGACCACCGGCGTCGAGGACGGGCCGCTCACGATCGGGCCGGTGAAGCTCGTCTTCGACGGCGCCCCGGGCTGCTCGATGTGCCTCGGGTGGTGGTCGACGATCGCCTCGACGATGCGAGCGCTCGGCCTGGCGATCCGCATGGGCTCCGCCGATCCCATCCGGACGATGCTCTCGATCGAGCCGCGGCTCGGGCGTGACGTGCGCTCGGGCATCGCGATCTACGGCCGTGACGACGCCGAGCGCGTCATCCGCGGCGTCGTCGAGCGAGGCTTCTCGGTCGCCACGCACGCGATCGGGAACCTCGCCATCGACGTCGCCCTCTCCGCCTACGAAGCCGTCGGCAGCCGCGTCGGCGCTGCCGGCTGCCCTCGGATCGAGCACGCCGCGTTCCTCGATCGGGAGAACGTTCGCCGCCTGGCGGGAGGAGGCGTCGCCGCGGTCGTCCAGCCGGGCATGCTCGCGATGCACATGTACTCGACGGCGGTCGAGGTGCCGGGCCTGCCGTTCTTCCCGCTGCGGTGGCTCCTCGACGCCGGCGTCCTCGTCGCGGGCAGCTCCGACTTCCCGGTCGACGGCTTCGATCCGCTCGCCGGCATCCATGCGGCGGTCCGCCGAACGAACGCGCGGGGGGCGGTGGTGAACGAGGACCAGCGCATCTCGCTCGACGAGGCGCTGCGGATGTACACGCGCAGCGCCGCCGAGGTCGTCGGCTGCCTCGACCGAACGGGTACGCTCGAGGTCGGCAAGCGCGCCGACCTCGTGATCGTCGACGGTCTCGGCGACGCCGCGAAGGGCGCCCGGGTCCGGGCGACCTACGTCGGCGGACGGGAGCCGAGCGCGCGTCGACCGTGCCCCACACGGGCAGCTTTCCGACTACGTTAGCGCCCCGGATGAGGCGCGCTCCGTGGAAGGTCGCCCCGCTCTTGTTCGCCTCGGGGCTGTGCGCGCTCGTCTACCAGGTCGCGTGGCAGCGCGAGTTCCGGCTCGTCTTCGGCGCGTCCACGGCCGCCTCGGCGGCGGTGCTCGCCATCTTCATCGGCGGGCTCGGCGCCGGCGGCCTCCTGCTCGGCAAGCGGGCCGACGCGCACCCGGCGCCCCTCCTCTATTACGCGCGGCTCGAGGCGGCCGTCGGGGGCTTCGCCGCGGCGACGCCGCTCTTGCTCGGCGCGGCGCGCTGGGCGTACGTGCGTCTCGGAGGGACGGTGGCGCTGGGGCTCGGCGTCGGGACCGCCCTGCGGCTCGTGCTCGCGGCCGTCGTGCTCGCCGTGCCGACGCTCGCGATGGGCGGGACGCTCCCTGCGGCCGCGCGCAGCGTCCAGGCGGCGGCGGATCCGCGACGGCGCGCGGTGGCGCTGCTGTACGCCGCGAACACCGTGGGCGCGGTCGCGGGCGCGCTGCTGGCGACCTTCGTGCTCCTCGAGCGCCTCGGCACGCGCGCCTCGCTCTGGACCGCGGCGGCGCTGAACCTCGCCGTCGCCGGCGTCGCCGCGCTCGTCGCGCGCCGGCTCGGCGCCGGCGACGTCGCGGAGATCGACGAGGCCGCCGAGCCGGCGGACGCGGCCCCGGCGCCGCGCGCGCTCGTGCTCGTCGCCGCGGGCGTCGTCGGGTTCGCGTTCTTCCTGATGGAGCTCGTCTGGTACCGGATGCTGGCGCCGCTCCTCGGCGGATCGGTGTTCACCTTCGGGCTCATCCTCGCCGTCGCGCTCCTCGGCATCGGCCTCGGCGGGCTCGCGTACGCGCTCTTCGGCGCGCAGCGCCCGGCGCGGCTCGGAGGCTTCGCGTCGACCTGCCTGCTCGAGGCGGCGCTGGTCGCGCTCCCGTTCGCGGCCGGCGATCACGTGGCGCTCCTCACCATCCTGGTGCGGCCTGCGAGCGGCTCCGCCCTCGGGGCGCACCTCGCGGGGTGGGCGGCGATCACCGCGCTCGTGGTGCTCCCCGCCTCGTTCGTCGCCGGCGTTCAGTACCCGATGCTCATCGCCCTGCTCGGGCGGGGGCGGCGCGACGTCGGCCGCGACGTGGGGCTGGTCGCCGCCGTGAACACCGCCGGGGCGATGGCGGGCTCGCTCGCCGGCGGCTTCGGCCTCCTCCCGCTCCTCGGCGCGATCGGGTGCTGGCGCGCGGCGGCCGCGCTCCTGGGGGTCCTCGGCCTCGCGGCGCTCGGGCTCGCGATCCAGACTGGGCGCTCTGCCCCGAAGCGAACGCCGGGGCCGCTCGCGATCGCGGTCGCGGCGGCGGCGGCGATCGGCGCCGCGGCGGCGCTCTCGTCCACCGGGCCCACCTCCGCTTGGCGACACAGCCCCATCGGCGCCGGTCGCGTCGATCCGCTCCACGCGGCGACGCCGAACTTCTTCCGCCACTTCCTCCACGAGGAGCGGCGCGCGGTCTTCTGGGAGCGCGACGGCGTCGAGAGCAGCGTCGCCCTCGACAAGTCGGATGCCTATGCGTTCCTCGTCAACGGCAAGGTGGACGGCAACGCGCGCGGCGACGCCGCCACGCAGGTGATGGGCGGGCTGCTCGCCGCCTTCCTCCACCCCGCGCCGCGGCGGGCGATGGTGATCGGCCTCGGCACCGGCTCGAGCGCCGGCTGGCTCGGGGCGATCCCGGCGATGGAGCGGGTCGACGTCGCCGAGCTCGAGCCGGCGATCCTCGACGTCGCGCGCGCGTGCGCGCCGGTGAACCACGGCGCCCTCGACAACCCCCGCGTGCACGTGGCGATCGGCGACGCGCGCGAGACGCTGCTCACCACGCGCGAGCGCTACGACGTGATCTTCTCCGAGCCCTCGAACCCTTACCGCGCCGGAATCGCCAGCCTGTTCACGGTCGAGTACTACCGCGCGGCCTCTGCACGGCTCGCCGAGCACGGGCTCTTCGCGCAGTGGGTCCAGGCCTACGAGATCGACGCGCAGACCATCCGCACCATCATCGCCACGCTCGGCGAGGTCTTCCCGTCGGTCGAGACCTGGCGGCTCGGCGCGAGCGATCTGCTCCTCGTCGCCTCGGCCTCGCCGCCGGCGCACGACGCGGACGCCCTGCGCGCGCGCCTCCGCGAGGAGCCCTACGCCGAGGCGGTGCGCGTCGCGTGGCGCACGACCGAGCTCGAAGGAGTCCTGGCGCACCACGTCGCGCAGGCCCGCGTGGCCGCCGAGATCACGGCCGCCGAAGGGGGGCGGGTCAACACCGACGACCTGAACCGCGTCGAGTTCGGCTTCGCGCGCCACGTCGGGCGCCTCGATCTCGGCGTCGATGCGGTCGAGGGCCGCGCGCGCGCCGAGGGCCTCGACCGGCCGGCGATCACCGGCGAGGTCGACTGGGCGCGCGTCCGCGACGAGCGCCTCCTCGCGACGTCGGGCGAGGGCGGGGAGCCCGAGGTCAGCGAGGGGATGAGCGCCGCCGAGATCGCTCGCGCCCGCGCCCAAATCAACTGGGTCGCCGGCAACCCCGAGGGGGCGCTCACCCAGTGGCGCGCCCAGGAGCGCGAGCCGCGTGGCCCGACCGAGCTCTGCCTCGTCGCCGAGGGCATGGCCGAGGCAGGCGACGAGGGCGCGCTGCCGGTCATCGAGCGGCTGCGCGCCCTCGAGCCGGTCGAGGCCGACTACGCGCTCGCGCGGCTCCGGGCGAAGCAGGGGAAGCTCGACGAGGCCGCGCGCGCCCTCGAGGCGGCGCTCTCGGCGTACCGGCGCGATCCGTGGCCCTCGCCCCAGGTGATGCAGCGCGCCCTCGTCCTGCTCCGGGACGTCGCCGCGAAGGACGCGTCGCTCTCCCCGCGTCTGTACGCGGCGTTGCGCGAGCCCTTCGCGGTACGGGCGCTCGACGACGCGCGCACCGCGGCGCTCCTCGAGCTCGTCGCCGACCTGCCGTCGAAGGAGGCCTGCGTCGAGGCCTGGACGGCGCTCGAGCCGCATGTCCCCTGGCTCGAGGATCAGCTCCTGGCGCGGCGCGACTGCTACCGCGCCGCGGGGCACCCGCTCGGCGACAAGTCCGCGGACGACATGGAGCTCTTCGCGGTGTGCTCCGGGGAGCGGCCTCCGCTCCGGTGTTGGCGTTGACGGGCCCCCGGGTCCGGCCGGCACGTGAGCGACGGCAAGTGCCCGCCTTTACCGGCCGGGCCGAGGCCACTATGATCGCCCGTTGGTGATCCGAGCCGTCTTCGCATCCTTCGCCGCCGCGGCGCTCGTGCTCGCGCTCTCGCTCGCAGCCTGCGACGAGACCGGCGGGACCGGCGGGTCGGGCGGCTCGTCCGGGCAGGGCGGCCACGGCGGCTGCCCGAACGATCCGCAGGCGCTGTTCACGCTGACCCTGCGGGCCAAGGCCGGTCCGTTGCCGCTCGACACGAGGCTCAAGGTGACCTGGAGCGCGGGGCCGGAGCCCGATCTCGTGCTCGGCGATCCCTCGACGTACAAGACCATCGACGAGGCCAACGTCGTCTGCCAGCTCGACCCCGGCGCGCCTCCGCCCGAGGACCTCGCCGAGCTCGTCTGCAAGCTGTGGACGAGCGGCGCGACGCGGATCGAGGTGACCGCGACGGGCTACGCGCCGCACGACCAGACGTACACCCCGATGCAGAGCGATCGCTGCGAGGGGCCGGTGCCCTCCGAGATCGCGATCGAGCTCACCGCCGACGTCGACGCGGGCAGCTGAAGACGCGCGGAGATCATCGCGCCGATCGCGAGGGCTCGGCCGGCGGCTCGGCGCTGGCGGGCTCGAACGGCCGCCCCTCGTCCATCCAGCGCGGTGCGCCGAGCGCGTCGAGGTGCACGCGGCGGACGCGCCGTGCGACCACGCCCGAGCGGTCCACGTCGACCTCGAGGTAGGCGCCGACGAGGCGCGGTTCGCGGCTCCCCATGCCGCTGAAGACGAAGTTGCCGAGGCCGTAATGGATGAGGCGGCCCTTGTACCACTCCTCCGGCTGCATCACGTGCGAGTGCGCGCCGACGACCAGGTCGGCGCCCGCGTCGACGAGGCCGTGGCCGATGGTGCGCTGGCGGATGCTCACGGCCGCGATGTCCTCGACGCCCCAGTGGTTGAAGACGACGACCACGTCGCACGCCTGCCGGGCGCGGCGCACGTCCTCCAGCGCCATCTCGACCCGCGGCATGTCGGGGTAAGCGAGGAGGCCGATCCTGAGCCCGCGCACCTCGCGGATCACCGCCTCCTGCGGCACCTGCGGATAGAGGCTGGAGCCGAGGGGCGTGACGCCGATCCGGACGAGCGTCTCGCGCATGTCGACGAAGGCGTCCTTGCCCATGTCGGCGGCGTGGTTGTTCGCGATGCTGACGAAATCGAGGCCCGCGGCGCGGAGCGACTCGGCGGCCACGGGCGGGCCGAGGATCACCGTGTACGGCGACGACGGCGAGCCCTTGTCCGAGAGCACGCACTCGAGGTTTCCGATGGCGAGATCGGCGGCGGCGAGGCGCTCGCGCACGGCGGCGAACGGGTATCCCTCGTCCACCCCCGCGGGCACCTCTTCGCCGCGCGCGCGCCTCCCGAGGTAGTGGCCGACGTGGAGGCCGAGCGAGATGTCGCCCACGAGCGCGAGGTGGACCGGTTCGTCGTTGCGCGACGAAGCAGGAGCGGGCGCGTCCGGCGGCGCGGACAGGGCCGCCGACGGTGCGGAGATCGCCGCCGGCGCGGGGCTCGGCGCGCCCGGCGAGGCGCTGGCCGGATCGGCGCAAGCAGGCGCGGCGAGGGCCACGCCGAGCGCCGCGGCGGCGCGCCAGGACCATGCCGGAATCGACGCCGCGTGGGAGGAGCGCTGCATGCCGCGAATCGACCCGTGGGGGCCGTCTCGAGGCTACCGGAGCGGCCCCTTCCGTGCCGAATTTGGTGCGCTACGGTGCCGCCGGCCCGGCGCGCCCGAGCCCGCTCACGCTGTTGCCCGACGCGTCGGCGGCGACGAAGACGATCTCGGCACCCTCCGGGGCGAGGCGCACCGAGGCCTCGCGCTCGCCGAGGTACGCACGCAGGTTCGTCACCCGCGCGAACACCGGGCCGGTCGGGAACAGGTCGAAGCGGGCGAGATCGGTCGTCGCCGCCATCCCGATCGAGTCGTTGAGGTCGGCGGGGAGCGCGCCCTCCTGCCCCACCGCGTCGCTCCCCTCGGCGCCGCGCGCAGTGAAATAGAGGCGCAGCGCCCCCTCGACCGGCAGCGCATGGGGCGCCGAGACCTCGCCGACCGCGCGCCAGAAGATCGGATCCTCGACCGACGCGGGCGAGATCACCGGCGCGCCGCCGAGGCGCTCGGCGCCGGCGGCGCCGACGCGCGCGAGGCCGATGCCGGCGCGCGGCCCTCCCTCGTAGGCGAGGTGGAGATCGCCCTGCCACTCGAACGCCGCCGGCGAACCCACCCAGCCGGCCTCCCACGGCTCGGCGGGCTCGAGCACCGGCGCGGCGTCGCGCGTGAACGTCCGCCCGCCGTCGGTCGAGACGGCGCGCGCGATGGCGGACCCCGTGCCGGAATCGATCGCGAAGTAGAGCTCGACCGCGCCGCCGCGCTCGATCACCGACGGCGCGCCGACGCGCTCGCCCGGGCCGGGCATGACGACGGGATCGAGCGGATCGGTGACCCAGCGCGAGGGCCCGTCGATGCGGGCGCGGTGGATCGCCGCGCTCGCCCCGGAGCGGATCTCGACGTAGGCCACGTCGCCCAGCGACGCCGGCGCGAAGACCGGCTCGTGGATCTCGCCGACGACCTCCTCGGGCTCGCACACGTCGCCGCCGCCGCACGGCGCCGAGGCGCTGCAGAGCTCGGCCACGCAGACGTCGTCGAGCGAGTCGCAGCGCTCGCCGTAGTGGCAGGCGGCGTCGCTCGAGCAGGAGCGCGCGCAGCCGCCGGAGATGCAGCGCTCGCCGGAGGCGCAGTCGGCGTCGGCGGCGCAGGCCGTGGTGCAGCGCTTGCCGCGGCAGACCTGGCCGTCGCTGCACGAGGCGGCGCCCTGGCAGGCGCGCACGATGCAGCGACCGCAGACGCAGCGCTCGATGCCGATACAACCGGCGTCGGCGGAGCACGCCTTGGCCGCCGCGCCGTCTTCGACGCACACCGCGCCCGCGCCGGCGGCCGCGGCGGGCGCGACCACCCGGGCCGTGCCGAGGCAGAGCTCGATCGGCCCGCCCGGACCGAAGGCGCCGACGCCGTCCGACGGGACCGCCTCCGAGCCGGGATCGTCCGTGAGCAGCCCGCACGCCGGGAGCGCGAGCGCGAGGCCGACGAGCGCGCGCCTCATCGCCACGATCCCTCCAGCGCGAACGAGCCATAGAGGATGCGGCCGCCGACCTCGTAATGGGCGTGCGGCAGCACCGGCGAGGGCTTCTCCTCGACGCGCGAGGCGAGCAGGTGGAGCTGCCCGGCGAGGCTCGCCGACAGGTCCACCCCCGCGGCCTCGCCGAACCGGTACCCTCCGCCGAGCGTGATCCCGTGGCGGGTCGCGTCGGCGTAGCTCGTGAACCCGGTCTGCGGCGGCACCGGCGAGGGCGAGAGCACGTAGCCGGCGCGGAGCGCCCATCGCCAGGCCTGATCGGCCGGCGCGCCGGCCGGGGCGCTCGCGTCGGGGCGGCGCAGCTCGAGCCCGAGGCGCGGCGAGATGGTGTCGCGGAAGCGCGGCTCGACGAAGCGTCCCTCGCGCTGGCTCGGCGTCGTGCCGAGGTTCACCTCGACCGTCACGTCGGCGACGGGCGCCGGCGCGACGCGCCAGATCGCGTACTCGAGCGCGGCGAATGCGGTGAGCCCGCCGAACAGCGTCACGCGCGTGCCCACGTCGACGGTGGGCGGATCGTAGCCGCTCTGACCGAGCACCACGACCCTCGTCGTCCCGTTGAGGGGGTTGTCGGCGAGCGCGATGGTGTTGTCGCTGTCGAGCGTGAGGTCGACCGAGAGCGCGCCGCGGAACGTCGCGGCCAGCGCGGCGCGCCCGAGGTCGACGTGCGCGCCCACGATCGGGGCGAAATGGTACGGCAGCTCGAGATCCGTGCCCGCGTCGGCGAGCGTGCCGTTCGCGTCCTGGCCGAGGAGGAAGTCGGTCCCCTCGCCGCCGAGATCGAGCGCGCCGGCGACGCCCGCCCCGAGCGACACCGGGCCGAAGCGCAGCGCCGCGACGAGATCGACGGCGGTCCGCTGGAGCGACGTCTCGTAGCGGACGAACTGCGGCTCGGTCGCAGGCCGGAACGCGATGCGCGCGATGTACTGATCCGGGAAGTGCATCGCGAGCGCGAGCCCCGCGTCGACGTCGCCCGAGACGCGGGCGCCGTATTGCGCCGCGAGGTCGATGCCCGACGCGTGGCGCACGCCGGCGTCCGCTCCATCGAGGCTGAGCGCCAGATCGCCGTAGCCGTAGCCGAGCCGGAGGCGCAGCCCGCGCGTGGCGGCGAGGGCCGCGTTGATCTGCGGCGCCGCGGTGGGATCCATTCCGGCGACGTCGGCCTGCGCGAGCGCCGCGCTCTCGGGCCCGTGGCCGAACATGCCGGGCGCGGTGGCCCACGCGCTCGGCGCCGCGAGCAGCGTCACCAGCGCGAGCGACAGGGCGGGCGCGCGCCTCACAGGTCGACCCCCAGGCCGATCGAGCCCGACCAGAACGTGCCGCTCGCGGCGAGCGTCGGGTAGCCGGGGTTCTGGATGTCGGCGCCGGGCGCCGCGCCGTCGGGGCCGGGGACGGTGCTCGGAGGGCACGGCGAGGACGAGCACGCCACCTTGTCCTGCTCGTACGCCGTGACCATCTGCGCGCTCACGCCGAGCCCGAGGCGCACCGTCTTCGGCAAGACCTCGCGGAGCGCGAGCGTCGCACCGAGACCGACGAGCACCTTGTCGCCGTCGACGAGGTTGGTCCGCCCTTGACGCGTCTCGCGCAGGATCGAGGGCTCGAAGCCGAGGCCGAGGCGCGCGGTCACCTCGGACCGGCCCACGTCGAAGCCGTAGCTCGCCGCGCCGCGCAGGCTCACCACGTCGTGCCAGAAGGGCTCGGGCAGCTTCGAGGAGATGCTCACCCCCGGCAGCGACGCCTTCACCGCGACGTAGGGGCCGTCGTAGGTCGACCAGACCGCGTAGGTGGCGTCGAGCTCGAAGCTGGCGCGGCCGACGTCGAAGCTCGTGCCGAGCACGAAGGTGTCGGGATCGAAGAGCGCCTGGCTCGCGTCGACGTCGACGTCGAGCGGGATGCCGCCGACCTCGGCGGTGGTCGTGACCGCCGAGCGGATCGCGAAGCGCTGCCGGTAGGCGAACGCGAGGCGGACGTGGTCGGTCGGGTCCCAGCGCGCCCCGAGGACGGCGGTCATGATGGTCGTGACCTCCTCGTCGATGCGCGACTCGGGCGCGCCCGACGCGCCCACGCGGACGTCGGCGGGGCCGGCGACGCCGGCGAGGACATTGGCGCCGCCGCCGATGGAGAGTCCGGGCGCGAGCTTGACCGCGAGCGCCGGGATCGCGACGAGGCGCTGGGTGCGGTTGTCGTAGTAAGGGTAGAAGGCGGCGTCGCCGCTGCGCGAGATGAGTCGGAGGGCGCTGTCCGGGAGGAAGTACCCGCCGAACCCGAAGCGGATCCGGTCTTCGAGCACGCCCTCGAAGGGCACCGTGGCGTCGAAGGCGAACGCGAACCCGAAGGGGCTCTCGAGCGGGAGCGTCTCGCCCTGCGCCTCGAGCGCCGAGACCGCGAGCATCGGGGCGAGGTCGACGTGGACGCCCTTGCCCAGCCCGAGCCCGCCGGGGTTGTAGAACGCGGCCGAGCCGTCGCTCGCGCGGGCGGCGCGCGCGTTCACGTCGGCGATGCCTTCGGGGCCGAACCCCATCACCTCGAAGGCGCTCGCGCGCGCCTCGCGGCTCCGCCCCAGGCAGAGCACGGCGGCGATCGCCAGGCCCGCCGCCGCCGTCCGCTTCGTCGCTCGCACCGCCCCGACGATACACGACGCGCGGTCACGATCGTGCTTCCGCGCGGGCCCGCTGGACGGCGCGGGGTCCGGCGGCCACGCTGGCGGATGGCTCTGCGCGTGGTGCTGCTGGCGCTCGGGTCGGTGGTCGTGGGTTGCGGCGGGGCGGAGATGGGGCCCGAGGTGCCCGAAAGCTCGAGCGCCCCGGCCGCCGAGGGGCCGCCTCGCGGCGGCGGCCCGGCCAGCCCGCAGACGGCCGCGGGCGACGAGGAGGCCGGGACGGCGCTCACGATCACCTCGCTGAGCGTCGATGGGCTCCAGGTCGAGGACCTCCGGTGCACGATGCGCGAGGGCGGGCTGCTCGCGGCCGCCGAGCTCGTCGCGGGGCTCGCCGCGCAGCGCGACGCGCTCGACGCCTGCGCCCCCGCGGGGGCGGCGCCGCGCGTGACCTGGTCGTTCGGTGGCGGCGCGGTCACCGCGGTGGAGGCGAAGGGCAGCGGGAGCGATGCCGTCGACGCGTGCGTCGCGGGCGTGTTCAAGCAGGTGCGGCCGTCGCTCAGCGGCCGCTGCTCGGCCGTGGTTCACGTCGGCGGGACGAGGCGCGCGCCGGGGACGCAGGGCGAGAGCACGTAGCGGCTGAATCGTCGACCGACACCCCTCGAGGCCCGAGGTCCGACGCCTCTTCAGTCCGGGGGCGCGGGGACATCCGTCGCTCGGGTGGCTATCGCGCGCGAGCGCCTCGCGGGTAGACTGCCCGGCCGTGAGCACGCGATCCGAGCCCGAGACGAGGTCCCGCAGGCGGTTCGCGATCGCGCTCGCCCTCGGCGCGATGCTCGCGGCCTGCGGGGCGCGCACCGAGCTGCTCGGCCAGCGCCGAGCAGCAGGAGAAGGCGGGGGCGGCGGCGCGGGGTGCGTCGAGGGCTCCATCGAGCCCTGCGGCAGCGACGTCGGCGAGTGCGCGAAGGGCCACCGCACCTGCCACGACGGCGTCCTCGGTCCCTGCGAAGGCGTCGTCGGGCTGACCGACGAGACCTGCAACGGCAAGGACGACGACTGCGACGGCCAGATCGACGAGGGCTTCGGCGTCGGAGCCGCGTGCGACGGGCCGGACAGCGATCTCTGCACCGACGACGTGATGACGTGCAACGGCTGCTCGCCGGGCCCCGACGATCTCGAGATCTGCAACGGGCTCGACGACAACTGCAACGGCGTCGTCGACTCGGACTGTGAGGTCGGCGACTGCCAGCCGACGCTCGAGGTCACCGGATCGACGCCCTCGGATCCGAACTGCATCGACTTCCCCGTTCAAGCGGGGAGCAAGGGGACCATTCAATACCCCTGCGCCGGAGGGCAGGTCACCGCCACCCTGGGCGAGGTGTCGTTCACCGGAACGGTGGTCGACGGCTTCGTCTCGCTCGACGGGACGGCATCGGTCCTCGGACCCGACGGGTGCACCTGGGAGACGAGCCATCACATCGAGGGCGTCGTCTCGCAAGGAACGCTGAGCTACTCGTACGCCGAGGCGGTCATCGTCCAGCCGCCCGGCATCGACTGCTGGTCGCCGTGCACCGAGACCGGCACGGTGAAGATCACCTGGATGGCGGCGCCCTGACGGCGCCGGCGCCGCGGCGGCCCGTCAGGCCGAAGGCCGTGGGCGGACCTGCTTGCGGACCTTCTTGATGAAGGTCTCGGTGCAGCGACCGTGGCTGCCCTCGTAGTCGATGATCTCGCGGATCAGCCGGGCCTTCGTCTCGTCGGCGCAGACGGGGCTGTCGCGCACCTCGACGGCGAGCTGCCCGCCTTCGAAGGTGGTCGGCCAGGTCTGCTTCTCGGCGGCGGCCGCCTTGTTGGTCGGGCGGTAGTGCGACGCCTTCGTCTTGGTCACGTCGCGGATGCCGGAGGCCTCGAGCGAGCGCCGGCCCGTACCGTGGCAGCCCGGGCACGAGGTGGTCCGACCGAACGCGTTCCCGATGCGACCGTCGCCTCCGCAGATGGCGCAGGCGTCACCTTCCATGGCGGCACCCGGGGTTTCGACCGTCGCGCTTCGAATGCTTCATGTGTGGACCATACGCCGAATCGCGGCCCCCGTCGCTCGGATCGTATGCGCAAGCACCGGAATCCCTGCATTCGCGCCGCGCCCGTGAGCCGAATCGCGCACGCAGCCCGAGGCCGCCGAGCTCGTGCGTGCGCTACGACGGGTCGGGAGAGTCGGCGCCCGGACCTCGGCCGTCGTCTTCTTCGAGCGGTGCGCCTTCTTTTCGGGAACGGCGGCGCGCCGCCATGAACCCGATCGCGGCGGCGGCCACCCAGAAGGGAATGTCGCCGAGGATCTCGTAGACGGTGCGCTGGTGGAGGAAGCGCGCCTCGCCCACGATCGTCTCCTCGCGGAACGTCCCGCCCTGCGCGACGACGCGCCCCGTCGCGTCGATGATCGCCGACATGCCGGAGTTGGTGGCGCGGACGAGGTAGCGCCGGTGCTCGACGGCGCGGAACTTGGAGAGCGCCAAGTGACCCCAGGGCTCGTTGGTGTCGCCGAACCAGGCGTCGTTCGTCATGTTCACCAGGAGGTCCGGGTCGGCGTGGCGGACGGCCCGGTTGACGAAGGCCGGCATGAGGTCCTCGTAACAGATGAGCACCGAGATCCGATGCCCGTTCCACACCAGCGGCTCGAGCGAGGTGCCCGCCATGTAGTGGCTGGAGTTCGGCGACCACGTGTAGAGGATGGGGAAGGTGTCGCCGAACGGCAGGTACTCGCCGAACGGGAGGAGGTACTGCTTGTCGTAGCGTCCGAGGACGCGGCCGTCGTCGCCGGTCAGGAGCGCGGAGTTGTAGAAGAGCGCTTTGTCCTCGTCCTTGCGGTAGAGCGTGGCCCCGACCACCGCGGGCAGGCCGAGGCTCTTGGTCACGTCGCGCTCGACGTCGCTCTCGTACGACGATTCGTAGAAGGTGCTCGCGATCGCGAGCTCGCTCCACACGGCCAGGCCGACGCCGCGCTCCTTGAGCTCCTTGGTGCGGCGCAGGTGCACGGCGGTCGCGCCCTTGCGATCGAGCAGCGGCGTGTTCGCCTGGACGATGCCGATGGTGATCGGCTCGGCGGCTCGCATCGCGGCGCCCGTGGTCGAGAGACGCACCGCGCCGTAGAGGAGCGCCACCGCGGGTGCCGCCAGCCCCGCCGCGAGCACCCGGCGATCGGCGCGGCGCCGCCCCATTCGCGCGAGCACGAGCTCGGCGAGCGCGAGGTTCGCGGCCACGAGCACGAGGCCCACGAGGATCGGCCCGCCCACGTCGGCGAGCTGGAGCAGCACCGGCACGCCGTGGACGCCGACGCCCAAATACCACGGGAACAAAAGGGGAAAGACGAGCTCGGTGGCCGCGAAGGCGAGCGCGAACACGGGCGCCCGCGGCCACCCGCGCCGCGTCGCGAGACCGAACAAGAAGCCGCAGAGCGCGGTGCGGCCGGCCTGGTAGCCGCAGATCAACGCCATCACCAGCGCGCACAGCGGCGCCGGGAAGCCGCCGAAGACGCGCAGCGTGGGGAACAGCCAGTAGAAGCCGACCGCCATGGTGACGAAGCCCGCCACCCAGCCCAGGCCCGCCGCGCGTCGCGGCGTGACCGCATCGAGCGCCACGAGGAGCGGGACGAGCGCGACGAACGCGACCGGCCAGAAATCGAAGAACGGGAAGGTCAGCGCGACGAGCACGCCCGTCGCGACCGCGAGCGCGTAAGCGCGGGGCGCCCCGAGGACCTTCACGAGCCGAGCGCCGCCACGGCTGCCGAATACCGAACCTCGTCGCATGCGTCAAACGCGGCCGGCGGCGCTCCCGCTCGTCCGCCACGACCTTGCGACCGGGGCTCGCCGGCCCGATGCCCCACGCGAGGACGTCGGATGGCGCGTTGGACGGCCTGGCTGCGTGCGCTCGGGATCGTGCTCGCGACGCTCGCGACGGCCGGTCGCGCCGCGGCGGCCCCTCCGGGCGAGCGGGGAGCGCCGGCCGACGTGCTCGTTCGCGTCGGGGGATCGGTGCGCATCGGTCCGGCGGAGCGCGTGACGACGGTCGTGGTCGCCGGCGGCGACGCCGACATCGAGGGGGAGGTCACCGACGATCTCGTGGTCGTGGGAGGAGACGCCCGGATCCGCGGCGCGGTGGACGGCGACGTCACCGTGGTCGACGGCCGCGTCGACCTCTCCTCGACGGCGCGCGTCGGGGGCGACGTGAAGCTCTACCGCGGCGAGCTCGACCGCGCGCCCGGGTCCTCGGTCGAGGGTGAGGTGCAGACGGCGCCGGCGCCGCGGATGCGCTGGGCGCCCGCCCTGGCGTTCTGGCTGAGCGCCACGACCTTCTTGGTGTTGTCCGGCTTGGCCTTCGCCGCCGTCGGCGGGCGCCAGCTGTCGGGCGCGGCGTCGTCGCTGGTCGCCGCCCCGGGAGGCGCCTCGGTCGCAGCGCTCCTCGCGTGGGTCGGGCTCCCGGTGCTCGCGTTCGTCTCGCTGGTCAGCGTGATCGGGATCCCGCTCGGGCTCGCGATCCTCTTCTTGGTGATGCCGGCGCTCTGGTTGCTCGGCTACCTGGTGGCCGGCGCGACGCTCGGTCGCGCGCTGCTCCCGGCCCGGCGCACCGAGGGCTCGATCGATCACCCGTACCGCGCCGTCGTGGCGGGCGTCCTCGTGCTCCAGGCGCTGGCGCTGGTTCCGCTGGTCGGCTGGGTGGCCGTCTCGATCGCGGGGCTCTGGGGGGCGGGCGCGCTCGTCTACCGCGCCTGGCGCGGAGCCGACACCTCCGCGATGGCGCGCGGGCCGGGCCCGAGCGATCGCCCCGGCGTCTGACGGCGGATCACGATCGCGGCGGTGCTTCGGATCGCGGCGGTGGGGCCTCCTCGGAGACGCCGACCGCGCGGCTCGCCTGGAGCGCTCATCGACCGATCTCGGCGAGCAGCCGCCGCCAGGCCCGC
The DNA here is from genome assembly GCA_964372055.1 of uncultured Polyangiaceae bacterium. Lineage (GTDB taxonomy): Bacteria > Myxococcota_A > Polyangia > Polyangiales > Polyangiaceae > CAYJPW01. The sequence continues at coordinate 29,942 of CAYJPW010000012.1, read as the reverse complement.
ACCTCGCCGGCCGGGGACGCGATCGAGGCCCGCGCGCGGCAGGCGCGGCGGATCCCGGCCAGGAACGCTCGATCGACCTCGCAGCGCGCGAGCAGCCGCGCGAGCGCCGGCGCGTCGCCGACGGGAAACAGGCCCGGATAGCTCGTCCCGAGCAGGCCCGTCGAGCCCGGGATGCGACTCGCGAGGATGGGGACTCCGGCCGCGAGCGCCTCGGTCACGACGTTGGCGCCCCCCTCGAGCCGGGAGGACAGGACCAGGAGCCGCGAGCGCGCCATGATCGCGAGCGCCCGGGCGCGCGGCCGCTCGCCCAACCATCGGTAGCGTGGGTTCGCCTCCGCCTCGCGACGGGCGGCGCGCTCCATCGCAGGCGAGAGCGCCTTGCCGACGTGGATCACCGCGACGCGCGAGCTCGCCGGCAAGAGGCGGGCCGCTTTCGCCGTGCGCAGCGGGTCCTTCTCGGGCCGCAGGTGGCCGAGCACGCACACGTCGAACGTTTTCCGGGTCGGCGAGGGCCGCGCGCGCACGGGCGGCGCCGACTGGTGGATCACGCGCACCTTGTCGCGTACGGCGCGCGGCAGCTCGCGCGCGGCCAGCGGCTGCAGGGCGACGAGGCGCGTCGCGAGCTCGAGCGATCGCCGGGCCGATCGGCTCGTGGCGAGATCGCGGTACACGTCGGTGCCGGTCAGCGCCACGAGGAGGGGTCGGTCGGGGTGCGCCCGCGCGAACGCCGCGGCGGAGGCGGCGCTCCTCCTCGCGTGCAGGGCGATCAGGAGATCGCACGGCTCGCCGGTCCAGGAGCCGGCGATGACGACGCGGTGGCCGAGCCCGCGGAGGATGCGTTGCCACCGGAGCGCGGTGACGCGGTTGCCGTGGCGCGAGCCGGGACGCGCGGGGCAGACGATCCGGATCCGCAGCGCATCGTTCATCGGCCCCCGACTCGACCGCCGGGGGTGCCGAGGATAGCGCGGCGGGCGGCCGGCGGCGGTCGCGCCTCGGGCCGCCCGCGCGTGCTAGCGTCTCGCGCGAGGTGAGCCCCTCCGACGCCGCCGCCCAGCTCGCCGCGGATCTGCGCGACGCCCGCGCGCGGACGCTGGAGATGGCCTCGGGGCTCGACGAAGAGCAGCTCATGGGTCCGTGCCTCGCCATCGTGAACCCGATGCGCTGGGAGCTGGGCCACGTGGGCTGGTTCCACGAGCGCTGGATGCTGCGCCACGCCCGCGGCGAGGAGCCCCTCCGCGCGGACGGGGACGCGCTCTACGACTCGGCCAAGGTGGCGCACGACACGCGCTGGCACCTGCCGCTGCCCTCGATGCCGGCGACGCTCGCCTACGCGGCCGAGGTGCTGGACCGCGCCGTCGAGCGCCTCGCGTCCGGCGCGCTCTCGGCGGACGACGCCTATTTCGCGCGGCTCGCCACGTTCCACGAGGACATGCACGGGGAGGCGCTCCTCTATACGCGCCAGACGCTCTCGTACCCGAGCCCGTGGCCGGAGACGCCGCCGCTCGCGTCGGCCGGATCGCTCGAGGGCGACGTGGAGGTGCCCGGCGGCACCTGGCTGCTCGGCGCCGTCGGCGACGAGCCGTTCGTCTTCGACAACGAGAAGTGGGCGCACCCGGTCAGCGTGCCGGCGTTCCGGATCGCGCGCACGCCGGTGACCCAGTCCGAATATGCGCGCTTCGTCGACGACGGCGGCCCGACGCCGCTCTACTGGCGCCGCGAGGGCTCGCGTTGGTACCGCCGCGCCTTCGATCGCTGGATCGATCTCGAGCCGCATCACCCGGTCGCCTTCGTGTCGTGGCACGAGGCCGACGCGTACTGCCGCTGGGCTGGGAGGCGACTGCCGACCGAGGTCGAGTGGGAGACGGCCGCCTCGCTCGATCCCCGGACGGGCGCGCGGCGTCGCTTCCCCTGGGGCGACGAGCCGCCGTCGCCCGGGCGCGCGAACCTCGACGCGCGCCTGCGCGGCGCGGCCGACGTCGGCGCGTTCGCGGCCGGCGACAGCGCCGTCGGCTGCCGCCAGATGATCGGCAACGTCTGGGAGTGGACGGCGAGCGACTTCGTCCCGTACCCGGGCTTCGTCGCCGATCCCTACAAGGAGTACTCGGCGCCCTGGTTCGGCGACCACAAGGTGCTGCGCGGCGGCTCGTGGGCGACGCGCGGGCGCATGCTCCGCAACACGTTTCGCAACTTCTACAAGCCCGATCGACGCGACGTGCTCGCGGGCTTCCGCACCGCCGCGCGCTGATGCTCGAAGCCCGCGGACGGCGCGGTGCCGCAAGCGGGCTGCGACTACGGCTTGGCGGCCGGGCAGGTCGCGTCGAGCTGGGCCCGCTTCGTCTGCACGAGGGCGCGCGCGCTGGCGACCGCATCGCTCGCGGCAGCGTCGTTGGCGCCGGCGCGCTTGCCGGCGGCGTCCTTGAGCCCGTCGACGGCGGCCTTGTACTGGTCGAAGGCGTCGGCGACGTCCTTGTGGACGAAGCCCTGGTAGCCCGCGAGCGTCTCGCTCGCGGCGGTGGCCGCGCTGGCCCAGCCCTTGACCTGGTCGTCGGTCGCGGTCGCCGGATTCACGGTCGCGAACGGGGCGAGCTTGTCGTCCACCGACTTGGCCTTGTTGACCGCGCCGCCGCAGTCGACCTCGCGCGGGCGGCCGAGGGGACAGCCGGCGAGCGTCGTCGAGACCACGGCGGCGGCGCAGAGGGATCGCAGATTCATGGCCGCGCATCGTACGCCAAGGCTTCCGCCGACTCACGCGGAGGCGTACCTTCCAGGGGTGAGCGCGGCGGCGCATGCGGTCGACGTCCTCGCGCTGACGCCGGCGGCTTGCGGCGCGGCGCTGTGGCGCTTCGGTGGCGAGCTGCGAGTGACGGTCATCGTGAAGGCGACGTTCGCGCTCGTGCACGACGAGGACGCGCGCCTCGTCGCGCCCGAACCGCTCGTCGCGAGGGACCAGCACCGGGCCCACGACGCGACCAGCGGCGTCGCGGCGCCGGGCGATCTCGCGCCCTACCTCCCCGGCGTCGGGGTGATGCTCTTCGGACACGCCTGCTCGCCGCCGGGGCGACCGGTGGCGGCGGCGTCGGTGCGGCTCGCGGTGTTCCGGGAGCAGGCGCTGCTCGACAAGACGCTCCACGTCTACGGCGATCGCGAGTCGCTCTCCGCAGCGCCGCGCCGCTTCGAGCGCATGCCGCTCGACTACGAGCACGCCCTCGGAGGGCCGGGCCACGAGGAGAACCCGATCGGCAAGGGCGCCGAGCCCGGCTCGCCGCTGCCCAACGTGATCGACCCGGCCGCGCCGCGATCGCCGGCCGGCTTCGCGCCGATCTCCCGCTACTGGGCGGCCCGCCGGCGGCTCCTCGGCGACACCCACCGCAAGGATCTCGAGCTCGGGGTCGCCGAGGTCCCGGAGCGCTTCGACTGGCGCTACTTCCACGCCGCGCCGCCCGATCAGCAGCTCGAGGACCTCGAGGGAGACGAGTGGATCGTGCTCGACGGCATGCACCCCACCCTGCCCCGCCTGCAGTCGCGCCTCCCCTCGGTGCGCGCCGTGGCGCGGCGCTATCCGGCTCCCGGCCGCGGCGAGGTGCCCACGCCCGTCGATCTCGCCTGCGACACCTTGCTCATCGACGCCGATCGCGAGCGGTGCTCGGTCACGTGGCGCGGCTCGTTCCCGATCGAGAGCGCCGACGAGGCCGCTCGGCTCCGGATCGTCGCGGGGGTGAAGATCGGCGGGTCGGCCATCGCGTGGCCGGCGGCCGCGGAGCTCGCCGAGCCCGCGGCGGCGCCGGACGACGCCGAAGAAGCGCTTCCGCTGTCGGGCGCGGTCACGCTGGTGCGCGAGGACTCGTCGACGGAGACCACTCACCGCGTCCGCCCCGCCGCGCTGGATCTCACCAGCACCCTGACCCTCGCCGGATCCGACCCGGCGGCGATCGCGGGCCGCCCCCTCGCCCCGTTCGAGGTCGCGGCGCCCGGCCCGCACGCGCAGGGCGCGCCGCTCCCCGGCTCCCCGTGGAGCTTCGAGCCCGCGATCCGGATCCCGCTCGAGGAGGACCTGACCCACACCGTCACGCTGCAGGCTCCCCGGCCGCGCGGGCACCGAGGCGCGCCGGCGCCCGCGTCGCCCGAGCCGGCGGTGACGGGGCCGGCGGCGCCGGTCGGCAGCGAGATCCGCTCCGCCGAGCGCGAGCCCGAGGCGATCGCCGACGTCGACACGGACGACCTCCCCACCGAGCCCGCGATGAAGCTCGACATCCTGCGGCGCGCAGCGCTCGCCGGCACGCGCGACGGCGGGGACGAGGGCGGCGGCACCGAGTGAGCCCTCCCCTGATCAGGCTCCGAGCTCGGGGAGCACGATGAGCCCGACGCCCAGCGCCATCACCACCAGCGAGATCAGGCGCCGGGCGGGCCGCGGCTCTTTCTGGAGGATGGGCACGAGATCCGAGCCGGCGATGTAGATGAAGCTCCCGGCGGCGAAGGGGACGAGCGAGATCGAGGCCCGCGCCGCGTGCTCGCCGGCGAAGACCGCGGCCGCGGCGCCCGCGATGGCGATGAGCGCGGTGGCGAGGTTCAGCGCGAGCGCCTTCGCCTTGCCGAAGCCCGCATGGACGAGGACCCCGAAATCGCCGATCTCCTGCGGGATCTCGTGGAGCAGCACCGCGACGGTGGTCGCGATCCCGGTGTGCACGTCGACGAGGTACGAGGCGCCGATGAGGAGCCCGTCGATGAAGTTGTGCACGCCGTCCGCGGCCAGGTTCAGGATCCCGACGGGCGCGACGGCGTGCGCGCTCGAGTGCTTCCCGCCGAGGATCGACTCGAGGCAGTAGAACGTGATGATGCCGCCGAGCGCTAGCATCGAGGTCGTGAGATCGTTCGGCAGCCGCGCGTACGACTCGGGCAACAGGTGCACGAACGCGTCGCCGAAGAGCGCGCCCGCGGCGAGGCTGACCAGGACCGTGACGACCGAGCGGAGGCGGCTGGCGCCGAGCGAGACGAAGACGATTCCCACGAGGGAGACCAGGCTGACGAGCAGCGTGCTCCCGATCGCGTAGACCCACGGGCTCATCGTCCTCCACGTCCGCGCCGGCTTCTGCTGTCGAAAGACCATGCGGTGCAAAGCGCGGGCCGGTCGCGCGCCGGGACGAGCAACCACCGCCCGGAGCTCGCACGCGACACCCGACGGCCTCGACACGGAACGGCGAGCGCCTCACGACGCCCATCGTCGTGATCGCTCGTGTCGTCTCCGGGTCGCGCGCGTCGTGAAATGGTGGCGAGCGTCGTCCTAGGCGCGCGGTCGCGGACAGGCGGGCTCGTCGATTGCTGCCGCGACGAGTGGCGCGCCTCTTGCGGGCAAACGCGGAGGTGCGCCGTCTGGTTCGGACTCTGAGTGGCAGGATCACAGCGCTGGCTCGCGGCGGACCGCCCGTGCACGGCGCGCCGCGTCGCATCCGCGAGGAGGTGCGCGGCCTCTTCGGCGACGCCGGACGAGCCCGCCGCCTCGAAGCCACGCTCGGCGCCATCGAGGGCGTCGAGGCGGCGCGCGCGAGCCCGCGCACCGGGCGCGTGCTCGTGAGGTTCCGGGAGCCGGACCCCGAGGCGTTGGCGAGCGCGCTCGAGGCGCTCGCGCTCGCCGCCACCGACGACGCACCCGAGCCGCCGTCGCTGCGGCGCGTCGCGGAGGAAGCGGCCGGCGCCGTCCGGGGGGCGTGGGGTCGCGTGCGAGGCAAGCCGGCGGCGCTCGCCGCCGAGCTGCCCGGCGAGGCGCTCGAGCCCTGGCATGCACGCGACCCCGTCGAGGCGGCTCGCCTCCTCGACGTCGAACCGACGCTCGGCCTGCACGACCACGAGGCCGCCCGGCGGCTGCGTGAGTCGGGGCCCAACATGCTCGCCGGCGTGGAGCCCCGGTCGCGCGCCCAGATCCTCGCCGGTCAGGTGCTGACCTTCCCGGTCGGGCTGCTCGCCGGCGCCGTGACGATCTCGGCGCTGCTCGGCGATCTCCTGGAGGCGGGCGCGATCACGCTCGTCATCGGGTCGAACATCGCGATCGGCTACGTCGTCGAGGCGCGGATGGAGGAGCTCCTCGACGCGTGGGGCTCGCTCCGCGCCGAGTGGGCGCGCGTGCGTCGCGACGGGCGCGAGCTCACGGTGCGCGCGGTGGACCTCGTCCCCGGCGATGTGCTCCTGGTGCGGGCCGGCGAGGCGATCGCCGCCGACGCGCGGGTGATCACGGCGCGCGGCCTCGCGCTCGACGAGAGCACGCTCACCGGCGAGAGCGAGCCGGCCGAGAAGTCTCCGGCCGCAGTGACCGAGGTCGCGCCGGTCGCCGACCGGAGCTCGATGCTGTTCGCCGGGACCTTCGTGGCCGCCGGCCGCGGCGAGGCCGTGGTGGTCGGGACCGGCTCGCGCACCGAGCTCGGATCGCTCCAGCGCGCGCTGGCGCGGACCTCCGAGCGCACGGCGCCGCTCGAGCAGCAGCTCGGGGACCTCGGCCGGCGCCTCGGCGTCCTCTGCCTCGCGAGCTCGGGGATCGTCGCCGGCGTGGGCTTCCTGCGCGGCCGCAGCCTGCGCGCCATCGCCGAGCAGGCGGTCGCCCTCGGGGTCGCGGCGATCCCGGAGGGCCTGCCCACGGCCGGGACGACGGCGCTCGCCCTCGCGAGCCGGCGCATGTTCCGGCGCGGCCTCGTCATCCGCCGCCTCCCCGCGGCCGAGACGCTCGGCGCCGTCAGCGTCATCTGCGCCGACAAGACGGGCACGCTGACCGAGAACCGGATGCGCGTCACCGAGCTCTTCCTCACCGGCGAGGGGTTGGTGCGCGTGCGCTGGGGCGACGGCTCCGCGCTCCGCCCCGGGATCACGCGCGAGGACGGCACCGCGCCTTCACCGGAGCGGCTCCGCGAGCTGGCGCGCATCGCCGCGCTCAACTCGGACGTCGAGGTCGACGACCGTGGCGTGGTCCACGACGGGAGCGGGACCGAGCGCGCCCTCGCCGAGCTCGCCCTCGGCATCGGCTACCCGGTGGCGCGGCGGCGCGCCACGGCCCGGCGCGTGCGCGAGACGCGGCGCTCGGCCGAGCACCCGCTCATGATCACGGTGCACGACCACCCCGAGCTCGGACGCATCGCCCTGGTGAAGGGCGCGCCCGAGCAGGTGCTCGATCGCTGCCGCCTCGACCACGCGGAGCGCACGGCGCTGCTCGCGGCGAACGAGCGCATGGCCTCGCGCGGCCTCCGCGTGCTGGCGCTCGCGTGGCGCAAGGAGGCCGGAGAGGCCGCGCGCTCGGGAGCTCCCTTCGAGACCGCCGGCGACGGCGCCGCGCTCACCTTCACCGGGCTCGTGGGCATGCGCGATCCGCCGCGCGAGGGCGTGCGCGAGGCGCTGGCGAAGCTCGGCGAGGCGGGCATCACCACCGTCATGCTCACCGGAGACCAGCAGGCGACCGCGCGCGCGATCGCCGCCGAGCTCGGCATCCCGCCCGAGGCGGTGCACAGCCGGGTCACTCCGGCCGACAAGCTCGGCATCGTCGAGGAGCTCGAGGCCGAGGGGCGCGTCGTGGCGATGACCGGCGACGGCGTCAACGACGGCCCCGCCCTCAAGGCGGCCGACGTGGGCATCGCCATGGGCGAGCGCGGGACGGACCTGGCGCGCGCCGCCGCCGACGTGGTCCTCGCGCACGACGACCTTCCCTCCGTCGCCGGCGCCGTCGAAGAGGGACGCCGCCTCTACGACAACATCCGCCGGGCCATCGACTACCTCATCGCCACCAACATGAGCGAGGTGCTCGTCGCCGTCGTCGGCTCGGCCCTGCCGACGCCGCCGCTCGGACCGCTCCAGCTGTTGTGGCTGAACCTCCTCACCGACGTCGCCCCGGCGCTCGCGCTCACGCTCGAGCCGGCCGACGAGTCGGTGATGAAGCGGCCGCCGCGCGATCCCGGCGTGCCGCTCTTCGGGCCGCGCGACTACCGGCGCCTCGGGCGTGACGCCGGCGGGATGGCGCTCGCGTCGCTCGGCGCCTACGGCCTCGGCGCGCTCCGCGGTGGCCCGGCGCGCGCGTCGGCGATGGGCTTCATGGCGCTGGTCGAGGCGCAGATCCTCCACACGCGCGCCTGCCGTGCGCGCGCGCGCGCGCCCAACCCGCAGCTCTCGACGGCGGTCGCCGCGTCGGCGTCGGCGCAGGCCGTGGCGCTCGCCAGCGCGACCCTGCGCGGCGCGCTCTTCGCAGGCGGGCTCGGGGGCGCAGACCTCGCGCTCGCGCTCGCCGCCGGGGCCGTGCCCACGCTGCTCGCGCGCGGGCTGCCGCGCCTCGGGCCGCCGGCCGACGAGATCCTCTTCACCCACCGCGACGTGAGCCGGCTTCTGGAGACCGCCGGCGCGCCGACCACCGAGACAAGGAGCGATACCGATGAAGTTCCACCCTCCCTCGTTCGTGTTGGGGTTCGCGAGCGCCGTGACGCTGATGGCCGCACGACGCCCGCTGCGCCCGGTGGTGGTCGAGCTGACGAGCCTGGGGCTGCACACCGCGAAGATCGCGAGGGGCGTGATCGAGCGGCAGCGCGAGCACGCTGAGGATCTCTGGGCCGAGATCCGCGCGCGAGCGAGCGAGCGCGCTCGCGGCGCGAAGCCGGTGCGCGCCGAGGCGCACACCGTCAACGGCGCCGCGTCGCACCGATCGGCGGCGTGAGGGAGGAGAGCCCATGCCCAGCCCCTACGCCCACGTCGTGCACGCGCTCGCTTGCCGGGTGCACGTGCGCGCCCCCGCCCTCTCGGGCCACCCGGACGCCATGGCGCGCGTCGCGCGCACGCTGGCGGAGGATCCGGCGCACGAGCGGGTGAGCGCCCGGCCGTGGACCGGCTCGATCGTGATCGAGCGCGAGGACGGCGCCGCCTGCGCCGGCCCGAACCTCGACGCCGAGGGCATCGCCCGCCGTGTCTCGGACCTGGTCGCCGCCGAGCGCGCCCCCGACGGCCACCCGCTGACCGCCCACCGCCCCGAGCGCCACCCCGGCCCCACCCGGGTCGCCCACGCGGTCGCGCACGCCGCGCGCGAGATCAACACCAGCGTGAGCGAGGCCCTCGATCACCGCGCCGATCTGGCCACGCTCCTGCCGGTCGCGTTCGCGGCCGGCGGCTTCGCCGAGATCGCCGCCACCGGCAAGCTCCCGGTTCCGAGCTGGTTCAACCTGGTCTGGTGGTCGCTGCGGTCGTTCATGACGTTCAACGCCGGCGCGGTCGCGGCCGAGGCGCACTGCAACGGCGCCCCGATCGGGCCGGACGACCTCGGGCCGGATCTCGACGACGAGGACGACGACGCGTCCTGAGCGCGGCGCTCCCGACGCCGCCCCCCAGCCCATCGGCGCTACGCGCGCCCGAGGACGAACGATGGCAGCGGAACGCCGCTGCCATCGCCGCTCGCAGCGCCGGGGCTTCGTGGTCAGGTCAGGCCGCGCGGCGGCGCCGGAGGAGCGCGACCGCGCAGCCGGCGGCCATCAGGACGAGCCCTCGCGGCAGGCCCTCGCCGCCCTGGGCCGGGACGGTGCAGGCGCAGCCGCTGCCCTCGGCGTAGGGACCGTCGAGCGTGTTGTCGCCGGTCCCGCCGCCGGTGCTGCCGGAGCTGCTGCTCCCGGTGCCGCCGCCCGAACCACCGGCGCCGTCGACGCACTCGCCGATGTTGCCGTCCTGCGACGTGCACACCTGGCCGTCCGGGCAGCCGTTCCCGCCCTCGCCGCGGCAGCCGTCGACGCACACGTGCGTGTCGTCGCAGACCTTGCCGCTCGTCGCGCCGCCGCAGTCGGCGTCGGTCTGGCAGGCGACCGTCGGCACGTCGTCCGACGGATCGTTGGGATCGGTCTCGCCCGCGTCGATGACGCCGTTGTGGTTCGCGTCCTCGATGCCGTCGTCGACGCCGCCGTCGTCGGTGTCCGGATCGAGCGGGCTGGTCTTGGTCGCGCCGCCGTCGCCGTCGGGCACGCAAACGCTCGCGTCGGTGTCCGGGTTGTCGCAGAGCAGGCCGAGCTCGGTGCCGTCGAGCAGCCCGTCGTCGTCGCTGTCCGGATCGAGCGCGTTGATCTGCCCGTCGCCGTCGGTGTCGACCGACAGGTTCTGCTCCTGCCCGTCGATGACCCCGTCGTTGTCGGTGTCGGCGTCGTTCGGATCGGTCCCGAGGAAGGTCTCGAGGCCGTCGGAGAGGCCGTCGCCATCGGTGTCGAGGTTGAGCGGATCGTCGGCCCCGTTCCCGACGGTCGGATCGGTCTCACCCGCGTCGACGACGCCGTCGAGGTTCACGTCCTCGGCGCCGTCCGAGACGCCGCCGTCATCGGTGTCGGCGTCGAGCGGATCGGTCACCGTCGCGCCCGAGTCGCCGTCGGGGATGCAGCTCTGCGCCGCGGGATCGGTCGCCGGATCGCTGCAGTCGAGGCCGAGCTCGGTCCCGTCGAGGAGGCCGTCGTCGTCGCTGTCCGGATCGAGCGCGTTGATGAGGCCGTCGCCGTCGCTGTCCGTGTCGTACAGGGGCTCGGCGCCGTCGGGCACCCCGTCGTCGTCGCTGTCGGCGTCGTTCTTGTCGGTGCCGATCGTGTCCTCCTCCGAGTCGAGCAGGCCGTCGCCGTCGGCGTCGTCGCAGCCGTTGTTCGGGTTGCCGTCGCAGTCGCTGTCGAGCGCGTCGCCGCAGATCTCGGTCTGGGGCTGGCCCGGGACCGCATCGCAGCCGAGGCCGCCCATGCCGTCGCAGATGGAGAGGCCGCTCGCGACGCAGATGCCGAGGCCGCTGGTGCAGGGCTGCCCGAGGGCGAAGCCGTCGTCGTTGGTGCCGTCGCAGTTGTTGTCGAGGCCATCGCAGACCTCCGGCTGCGGCGAGCCCGCCACCGCGTTGCACGCCGAGCCGCCCATGCCGTCGCAGGCGATGGTGCCGGCCGTCTGGCACTGCCCGACGCCCGCGGAGCACATCGTCCCGACGTCGAAGCCGTCGTCGAGGATGCCGTTGCAGTCGTTGTCGAGACCGTCGCAGGTCTCGGCGCCGGTCGGGACGCAGACGCAGGTGTTCGTCGCCGGATCGCACGTCGGCGTGAGCCCCGAGCAGTCGGCGTCGGTCAGGCACTGCACGCAGACGTTCGGGTCCTGCGAGGTGTCGCACTTCGGCGTGTTCGCCGGGCAATTCGAGTCGTCGGCGCAGGCGTCGATGAGGATGTCGGTCGGCGGCTGGCCGGCCCCGCCGCCGTTGCCGTCGGTGGGCGTGTCCGAGGGCGGCGCGCCCAGGAGGCCCGAGGCCGTGATGACGGCCTGGTTGGAGATGGTGCCGGAGGCGTCGGCGTCGATCGTGACCTGGAACTTGATCGTCGACGACTCGCCGATCGCCATCGTCCCGCCCTGCGCGCCGTTCGCGCCGGCGCCGAGGCGGAAGACCACCGAGTTGGTTCCGGCGTCGTACTCGCCCTGATCGTCGGCGGCGAGGTCCGTCTTGGCGCCGGTGTTGGCGCCGCTCGTGATCTGGAGCGAGCCGGGGACGTAGGTGACCCCGGCCGGCAGCGCGTCGGTGAGCACCACGTTGACGGCCGTGTCATTGCCGTTGTTCGTCGCGACGACCGTGTACTCGATGACGTCGCCTGCCACGAGCGCGCCGCCGTTGACGTCGGCGGCCGACTTCGTCGAGCTCGCGAAGTCGGGCTTGAAGGTCGAGATCGAGGTGATGAAGCCCGCGAGGTAGTAGACGTCGCCCGTGCTCGTCGCCTGGATGGCGGCCGACGTCTGCCCTGCGGAGAGCTTGGCGGTCACGTCGACGACGTCGAGGTCCATGCCCGACATGCTCTGGGCGGTGCCGGTGAGCTGCGGCAGATCGCCGGCCACCGACACGGCCGCCCCGAGGAGAGAGCGCGTCCCGTTGAAGAAGTTGTTGGCCGGGTTCTGCGCGTTGGCGAGGGCCGCGCCGCCGTTGAAGAAGAGCTGATCGCCGTTGATGCTGTTGTCGCCCTCGAACGTGATCACGCCGAGCCTCCCGTCGAAGCCCGCGTTGGGGACGAGGAAGCCCGAGAGGTTCACGTTCTGGGGGTTCACGCCGTCAACCCCGTCCAGGCCGTCGAAGAGCGCGAGGTTGCGCAGGGGCGCGGCCGGGTTCGAGTAAAAGACGGCCATCCACCAGCCGGCGAAGTTGGTGTTGTTGTTGACGTTGACGAGGTTGGCGGAATCGACGCCGCTCACGCGGTAGGCGCCAGGCCCGTTGGCCTGGACGACCGCGGTGACGTCGGCGACCGACTGGTACGCGTTGTTCGGGCCCTGGTAGCTCTGGACGGCGGTGACCGTCGAGCTGAAGCCGCCGACGCGGTCGAGGGTCACGGTCGTGTCCGCCCCGGGGACCGCGAGCGACGCGCCCCAGTAGAGGAACGCGTGCGTGATGGTCGCGCCGGGCGGGATCGCCAGCACCGCCGTGCTCCGCGCCTGCGCCACGGTGATGTTGTTGTTCGCCTGCGCCTGCCCGTTGCCGGGCGCGTCGGCGCGCCAGAAGACGTCCGGCGCCGAGTCGCCGAGGCCGTTGTTGCCGCAGTTGCCGACGTTGCCGACCACCGGGTTCGGCGTCCCGCCCCCGCACTCGAACCCGAGCGTGTTGCCGAGGAGGACGAAGTCGCCCTTCTGATCGACCTGGATCCTGAGGTTCGGCGCGGCGTGCGCCTCGCCGGCGGCGAGCGCGAGCAGCCCCGCCGCGAAGAACCCGGTGATGCATCGTTGGTTTCTCATGGCTCCTCCGCTCACTTCTTCGCTGCTTTCTCGGTGATCTTGAACTGGACGCGCCGGTTCTGCTGGCGGCCCTCGTCGGTCTTGTTGTCGCCGATGGGCACGTCCTGCCCGTAGCCCTTGGCGGTGAGACGGCCCTCGTCGATCTTCCGCTTCACCAGCGCCTTCTTCACGGCGTCGGCGCGCGACTGGGAGAGCTTCTTGTTCATCGCCGGCGAGCCCTTGTTGTCGGTGTGGCCCTGGACCTCGATCTTGAGGATCTCGGCGTGGTCGGCGAGCACCTGCGCCACCTGGTTCAGGAGCGGATCGCTCACCGGCTTGATCGTCGACCTGCCGGTGTCGAACTGCACCTGCTCGAGGATGACGATCTCGGTCTCGGTGACGCGGACCGCGGCCGGGCAGCCGTTCTTCTTCGGATCGGCGTTGGCCTCGCCCTTCTCGTCGGGGCACGCGTCCTTGTCGTCGCGGAAGCTATCGCCGTCGCGATCGCCGGGGCAGCCGTTGGTCGCCGGGTCCGCCGTCTTGATGCCGGGGATGTCGACGCAGGCGTCCTCGGGATCGACGACGCCGTCGCCGTCGGTGTCCTTCGGCGGCGGGCAGCCGTTCGTCTTCGGATCCTCGGTGGCGACGCCGGGCACCGTCGGGCAGGCGTCCTTGTCGTCGATGATCCCGTCGCCGTCGGTGTCCTTCGGCGGAGGAGGCGGCGGGCAGCCGTTCGTCTTCGGATCGGCGGTGGCCACGCCGGGCACCGCCGGGCAGGCGTCCTTGTCGTCGATGATCCCGTCGCCGTCGGTGTCCTTCGGCGGCGGGCAGCCGTGCTTCGCGGGATCCGAGCTCGCGACGCCGGGGGTGTCGATGCAGGCGTCGACGTCGTCGAGGATCTTGTCGCCGTCGCGATCGCCGACCGGCGGCTTGACCTCGGGCGTGTACGAGAGGCTCGCCACGGCGCGCACGTCGGGCGTGCCGAGGCCGGTGGTGAAGCCCGGGCCGCCCGCCGCGCCGATCTCGAAGTCGTGGAGGAAGCGGTACTTGATCCCGAGCATCCCCTCGACGTTGGTGGTGCGCTTCTGGATGTCGTCGAAGACGACGGTGCCGCTCGCCTCGGGGCCGATCTGCAGCGTCTTGTCGTCGAGGAGCAGGACGCCGAGGCCGACGCCCCAGCGCAGCATCTTGCCGCTCGACGCGCCCACGATGGCCTGCGAGGGCCTGAACTGCGGGCCCGCCGCCGCCGACCACACCAGGCGATCGATGCGACCGCCGAGGAGCAGCGCCGGCTCGCCGCGCAGCTCGCCGTCGCTCATGTAGCCGTCGGTGCCGCCGGTGGGGACCCAGACGTAGCCGCCGATGCCGATCTGGAACGGGTCGAAGTAGTCGCCGAAGAGGCGGAGGCGCAGGCCCACGCGGAGATCGCCGAGATCCGCCGTCTCGGGCGAGGCCAGCGTGGAGCCGCTCTCGCCCGCCTGGTAGAGCGCGACCGGCAGGTCGACGTTGAGCGCGACCCGGTCCCAGAGCGCGAAGCCGACGTTGGCGTGGCCGATGAGCTGGTGCTCGACGACCTTCGTCACCGTCATCCCGTCGCTGGTGCGCAAGACCAGCGGATCGTGGGCGTAGTCACCGAGGATCATCGCGTGGAGCGCGAGGTGGCCCGCGACGTAGGGCGAGTCGACGCCGAAGAAGCGATCGCCGGCGTGCGAGGGCTCGAACCGCGCGAGCGAGAGCCCCTGGGCGAAAGCCGGGGCCGAGACCCCGACCACCAAGGCGGACACGGCGGATGCGACGAGGGCGCGGAGCGTGCGCCGGCGGGGGGCCGGCTGCACCGAAGCATCATGCATGGACGAGGTCTCCTCGGATCATGGTCGTCTCGCCTCGGCGCTGTCGCCGCGCGCTCGGGCGGAGCACGGGCCGGAGGCGGATGGCAGCAACGAAGTCAGGCGCGGGCAGGCACGGGTGGTGCCAAACAGCGGTCGGGCCGGCGCTCGGTCGCGGATCGCTCCACGAAGAGCACCTTCATCGCCAGGCTACCACGGCTGGGTGTTTTTTTGTGCCCGCGTCGTACTTCGCGAGGCGGGCCACCGCCCCCACGGCGGGGGCGCCGCCGTCACGCGTTCGCCGCGCGCGCCGCGGCCTCGGGCTTCCTGAACACGCCGCGGATCGTCGGGCGCACGAAGGGGAGCGCCTTGCGCATGCTCTCGCGCTCGACCCGCTCGGCGACGAAGCCGGCGGCGGACACGGCCGCCTCGGTCCGTCGCGTGAGGTGGCAGTTGCCCGCGACCCGGGTCCAGATCGGCTCCAGCCTCCGTTGCCAGGCGAGCCGGCGCGGATCGCCCTCCGCCGCGACGTGCTCGATGAGGACGAGACGCCCGCCGGGCCGGAGCGCGCGGTGGATGGCGCCGAGCGCCGTGGCTTGGTCCGGCACCGAGCAGAGCACCAGCGTGCACACCACCGCGTCGAACGCGTCCGCCGGGATCGCGGGCGACTCGATGGCGTGCCCGCCGAGCTCGACCTCGGCCGCGAGGCGCGTGCGCTCGAGCTTGGGCGCGAGCTTCGCGCGCATGTGGCGGTCGGGCTCGTTCAGCACCAGCCGGGTGACGCCCGGCCCGTAGTGGGCGAGGTTGAGGCCGGTGCCGGCGCCGACCTCGAGCACCTCGCCGGAGAGGTCCGCGAGCAGCTCGGCGCGCCAGCGCGCGACCGAGGCCTCCTCCGAGGCGCGCATGAACCGGTCGTAGATCGCCGCCTCGAGCCACACGAGCGGATCCTAGCGCGCTTCGAGCACCACGACCTCGACGCGCCGGTTCTGCCGCCGCTGGTCGTCGGCCGTGCCGCTCGCCGCGGGCCGCGCCGAGCCGTAGCCCTTGACCGCGAGCCGCGCGGGCGAGACGCCGCGCGCGACGAGCCAGGTCGCGACCGACTGCGCGCGCCGCGCCGAGAGCTCCTGGTTATAGCCCGGGTCGCCCACCTCGTCGGCGTGGCCCTGCACCTCGAGCGCCTTCAGCTCGGGGTGGGACTTGAGCGTCGCCAGCACCCGCTCGAGGTCGGGCGTCGCGCCGGCGGCGGGCGCCGCCTGGCCGAACTCGAAGAAGATGCGCGGCAGATCGACGGCGCCGGCGGCGACGGGGCGCGGCTCGGCCGGCTTGCCCTTCTCCGGGCAGCCGTTCTGCGCGCGATCCGGGCTCGGCCGGCCGGGCTGCGCGGGGCACGCGTCGCGCGCGTCGACGATCCCGTCGCCGTCCGAGTCTTTGTCGGGCGGGCAGCCGTTCTTCGCGGGGTCTTCGCTGGGCAGGCCCTTCACCTTGGGACAGGCGTCGGAGCGATCGGCCACGCCGTCGAGATCGCCGTCGACCTCGCCGGGGCAGCCGTGGCGCGACTCGTCGGCGCTGGCGATGCCCTTCTGGTTCGGGCACGCGTCGACGGCGTCGGGGATCCCGTCGAGATCGTAGTCGGCGGGGCACCCGTTGCGCGTCACGTCGGCGTTGGCGCGGCCCTTCTCGCCGGGGCAGGCGTCGACGCGATCGGCGACGCCGTCGCCGTCGCGATCCGGCGGAGGACAGCCGCGCTTCTCGGGATCGTCGCTCTCGACGCCGGCCTTGTCGGGGCAGGCGTCGAGCTCGTCGGTGATCCCGTCGGCGTCCTTGTCGGCCTTCGGGGCCGCCGGCTTCGGGATCGGAGCCCAGGCCACGAGGCCGAGCGCGCGGAACGTCGGCGTCCCGATCGCGGGCGAGAGGCCGGGGCCCGCGCCCGCACCGAAGGTGAGCCCGTCGAGCACCCGGACCTTGGCGCCGCCGAGGAGCTCGAGGTTGGTGCGGCTCTGCGCCTGGACGGTGACGGCGGGGCTCTCGAGGGCGTCGCCGTCGCCGAGCTGCGTGGCGCCGTAGAGCTCGGGCCCGACCTGGACCATCGCGTCGGCGAAGGTGAGCGCGGCCCCGGCGCCGTAGGTGAAGAGGTGCGGGTTGTCCGAGGCGCGGAGCATCACCCCGGTGCTCGCGCTCCAGACGAAGCCGACCTTCCCGGGGACGTGCCCGCCGAGGCTGAGGTGCGGCTGGCCGCGCACGGCGCCCTCGCCGGCGAACGAGTCGTCCCCCGCGGTGCGCAGGTAGAAGTAGCCGCCCAGGGCGAGCTGCACCGGATCGAAGTCGCCGCCGAAGAGGCGGAGGCGCCCGCCGAGCCGCAGATCCCCGAGCTCGGCGGAGTGAGGCGACTCGAGCGTGACCCCGCTCACGACCGGGTCGTCGCCGTCCTGGAGCAGCGCGAAGGGCAAGCTCAGCGAGAACATCAGCCGATCGGCGACGGTGAGCGAGGCCCCGACGTGCAGGAAGCCCTGCCGCGCGACGATGTCCTCGCCCGTACCGAGCCGGAGCGGCGCGTCGGCGTAGTCGAAGATCGCGTGGACGCGGGGCGTGAGGTGCCCCGGCGTCGACGCCGAGGGCACGCCGAAGAAATCGTCGCCGGCGGGCGCCGGATCGAACGTATCGAGCGCGATCCCGCCGAGCGCCTGCGCCTGCGCCCGCGCCGGGGCGAGCCCCGCGCCGGCGGCACAGAGGAGCGCCGCCGCGACGGCGCCGGCCTGGGCGCGTCGCGCCGGCGCCTTCGGGCGTACCGTGGGAGCGCGGAGCACGGGTCTCTATCGCCGGAGCTCGGGGCCGCGATCAAGCGCGATCGACGGAAGGGGCTCGTCCGCATCGCCGGGCGCGCCGGCGCCGCACCATGACGGCCGCCGCGAAGAGCAGGCCCGCCCACGCCGCGCCGCTCGCCCCTCGCGCGCCCGCGACCTCGCAGCCGCAGCCGCCGCCCTCGAGCGGCACGCCCTCCTTGCCGCCGATGGGCCCCTCGGAGCACTGCGCGTCGGGATCGGCCGGGCACGGGTCGGTCGCGTCGGGGATGCCGTCGCCGTCGTCGTCGTCGTCGCAGAGATCGCCCTGCCCGTCGCCGTCGGCGTCCGCCTGATCCGCGTCGGCGACCAGCGGGCAGAGATCGACGCCGTCGTCGACGCCGTCGCCGTCGTCGTCCGGATCGCACGCGTCGCCGGCGAGATCGCCGTCGGTGTCGAGCTGGTCCGCGTTGGCGTCGTCCGGGCAGTTGTCGACGTCGTCGAGGATATCGTCGCCGTCGGCGTCGGCGTCGTTGTTGGAGTCGCAGGCGTCGCCGAGCTGGTCGCCGTCGACGTCGGCCTGATCGGCGTTGGGTACGTCGACGCAGTTGTCGCCCGCGTTGTCGACCCCGTCGCCGTCGAGATCGGCGTCGCAGACGTCGCCCTCGCCGTCGAGGTCCGTGTCCTCCTGTCCGGCGTTCGGGTCGACGCGGCAGTTGTCGAGCGCCTCCTGGGGCGAGCACGAGGCCTTGCCCCCCACGCAGTCGTCGACGCCGTCGTTGTCGTCGTCGAGATCGCAGGCGTCGCCGCCCTCCATGTCGAGATCGGCGTTCTCCTGCATCGGGTTCGGGGTGAGCGGGCAGTTGTCGTCCTCGTCCTTCACCATGTCGCCGTCGGCGTCGCCGTCGCAGGCGTCGCCGAGCGGGCTGCCGCCGCTGTCCAGCTGATCGGCGTTGGGCACGAGGACGCAGTTGTCGGCGTCGTCGGTCACGCCGTCGGCGTCGGAGTCGAAGTCCTGGAAGTCGGGGATCGCGTCCCCGCCGGGGAGCATCGCGTCGGTGTTCGCCGGCGAGAGCGGGTTGTCGCCGGCCTCGACCTCGTCGAGGATCCCGTCGCCGTCGCTGTCGACGTCGCTCGCGTCGATGACGTTGTCCTCGGTGGCGGCGCCGGAGCCGGGGGCGTCGGAGCTGTACGGCGAGCCGGGGTTGGGGCCGACCTCGATCGCGTCCGGGATCCCGTCGCCGTCGCTGTCGGCGAGCTGCGGGTTGGTCCCGATGGCCGACTCTTCGGTGTTGGTGAGCCCGTCGCCGTCGATGTCGCTGTCGCAGACATCGCCGATCCCGTCCTGGTTCTGATCCTCCTGGCCGGGGTTCGCGTCGAGCTGGCAGTTGTCGAGCGCCTGCGCGGGGGCGCAGGTCGGCGCGGCGTTCTGGCAGTCGTTGACGCCGTCGCCGTCGTCGTCGGCGTCGCAGGCGTCGCCGTTCGGATCGGCGTCGTGGTTCAGCTGGTCGGCGTTCGAGACGAGCGGGCAGTTGTCGAGGCCGCAGGTGCTCGCGGGGTAGCCGGGATCGGCGAAGCCGTCGCCGTCGGTGTCGGTGCAGGTGTCGCACGCGTCGCCGGTCGCGTCGCCGTCGGCGTTCGCCTGGTTGGCGTTCGCCACGGTCGGGCAGTTGTCGAGCGCGCAGGTGCTCGCCGGGAAGCCCGGGTTGCCCTTGCCGTCGCCGTCGGTGTCGGTGCAGGTGTCGCAGGCGTCGCCGGAGCCGTCGCCGTCCGCGTTCTGCTGGCCGGCGTTGCTGGTGGTCGGGCAGTTGTCGACCGGGCAGGTGTTGGCCGCGAAGCCGGGGTTGCCGAACCCGTCGCCGTCGGTGTCGGTGCAGGTGTCGCAGGCGTCGCCGAACGCGTCGTTGTCGGCGTTCTGCTGGCCCGCGTTGGAGACGCCGGGGCAGTTGTCGGTCGGGCAGGTGTTCGCCGCGAAGCCGGGATCGCCCTTGCCGTCGCCGTCGGTGTCGGTGCACGTGTCGCAGACGTCGCCGAAGCCGTCGCCGTCGGCGTTGTCCTGCGTCGGGTTCGCGGTCGTCGCGCAGTTGTCGACCGCGCAGGTGTTCGCCGCGAAGCCCGGGTTGCCGAACCCGTCGCCGTCGGTGTCGGTGCAGGTGTCGCACGCGTCGCCGAGCGCGTCCCCGTCGGCGTTCTGCTGGCCCGCGTTGGAGACGCCGGGGCAGTTGTCGAGCGGACAGGTGTTCGCCGCGAAGCCGGGATCGCCCTTGCCGTCGCCGTCGAGGTCGGTGCACGTGTCGCAGACGTCGCCGAAGCCGTCGCCGTCGGCGTTCTCCTGCCCCGCGTTCGCGAGCGCGGGGCAGTTGTCGACCGGGCACGTGTTCGCCGCGAAGCCGGGGTCGCCGTTGCCGTCGCCGTCGGTGTCGGTGCACGTGTCGCAGGCGTCGCCGAAGCCGTCGCCGTCGGCGTTCTGCTGGCCCGCGTTGGCGACGCCGGGGCAGTTGTCGGCCGGGCAGGTGTTGGCGGCGAAGCCGGGATCGCCCTTGCCGTCGCCGTCGCCGTCGGTGCACGTGTCGCAGACGTCGCCGAAGCCGTCGCCGTCGGCGTTCTCCTGCCCGGCGTTGGCGACGCCGGGGCAGTTGTCGAGCGGGCAGGTGCTCGCCGCGAACCCGGGGTCGCCCTTGCCGTCGAGATCGGTGTCGGTGCAGGTGTCGCAGGCGTCGCCGAAGGCGTCGGCGTCGGCGTTCTCCTGCCCGGCGTTGGCGACGCCGGGGCAGTTGTCGACGCCGCCGCAGACGCCGTCGCCGTCGACGTCGTTCGTGGGATCGGTCGGGCAGGCATCGTTGACCACGCCGTCGCCGTCGGCGTCGGGGAACGTCATCGTGAAGATCGCGGCCGCGGGGGTGACGCAGTCGGCGCCGTACGCGAACGACCAGCCCACCGACACCATCGACGCGGTGAGCGCCGGGGTGACGTCGTAGGCCTGGTCGTCCCAGAAGCCGCCCTTCGCTCCCTGGAGCTGATCGGTGCCGAGCGCCTGGGCGCCGAACGTCAGCGCCCCGTCGGCGCCCGCCTCGCCGTCGCCCGCGAGGAGCCGGAAGCCCGCGCTGACGCTCGGCAGCGTCGCGCCGTTGGGGCCGGTGAAGGTGAACGTGTCGGAGAAGGTGCCGCTCGGGACCTCGACGGCGCCGTCGTGCACGATGATCCGGGTCGACGTCGTGGCCGCCGGCTGCGCGTAGAAGACGACGAGCGAGACGCCTTGCGAGTCGGTCCCGGTCGGGCTCGAGGCGAGCCCGTCGAACGCGTAGCCGCCGTCGCCGGTGACGCTGCCGGTGACCGTCGCCCGATACGTGCGGAGGGTGCTGAGGCCGCTCCAGCCGCAGATCGATCCGCTCTGCGTGCCGACGAGCGTCCCGGTGACGCCGGCTCCAGCGAAGTTGACGGTGTCGTCCGCCCCGCCGAGGGTCTGCCAGTAGAGGTCGGCGCGGGCGATGGTGGCGCCCGCCGGGACGCCGGCGAGCGTCAGCGTCGCGCTCGTCTCGGTCGTACCGTCGCGCCCGGCGAAGCCGGCGCTCGCGGTGGCCACGCCGCCCCCGACGAGCGTCGCCTGGTAGCCCGCTCCGAGCACGCCGTCGCCGTTCGCGAGCGCGGGGCGGGCCAAGGCCGCGCACGAGAGCGCGACGCAGCCCAGGAAGAAAGCTTTGGTGATGGGACGCAAGGTGAGCCTCCGAGCGCGAAGACAGGCCGACAGCTCATGTTCATCGAAGCGGCGCCGGCTGGCAATCGCGACCGCCGGCGCTCGCCCCGGATCGGCACGATCTGGTATCCATGCTCGACATGCTGCGGCGCGCTTACCCTTGGCTCCTCGCGAACGCTCTCCTCTTCGGCGCGGTCACGTGTGCGGTGCACGATCGGGCGCCGGCACCCCAGGGCGAGATCGAGCGGCAGGAGCAGGCCGCCGCCGAGGCAGCCTCGACGGCGCCCGCCGCGCTCGTCGAGAGCGGGGCCGCCTCCGCCGAGCTCGCGGCCATCCGCGCCCGCTTCGGCGACGCCGCCGGCGCGGCCGAGGGCTTGCGCTTCGAGCGCCGCGGCGCCGGCGTCGCCGCCGTGATCGAGCCGGCCGCGCTGGCGCGCGCGGCGATGCCGGCCCACGTCGTCCTCCCGGCGCGCGCCACGGCGCCCGTCGAGGTGCGCGACGCGACCGGCGACGTCGCGGTCGCCTTCGCGCTCGAGGGCGTGGACGACGCGGCGATCGAGATCGCCGGCGGCGTCGCGATCTACCGCGCCGCGCTCGGCGGCGCGAGCCTCGTGCACCGCGTCCGCGCGACCGGCGTCGAGGACTTCGTCTTCTTCCCCGCGCGCCCGGCGCGCGAGAGCGTCTCGTACCGCCTCGAGCTCGGCGAGGCCGTCGCAGGCCTCCGGCTCGTCGCGCGGACCCTCGAGGTCGTCGACGCGCGCGGCGTCCCGCGCCTCCGCGTCGAGCCTCCTTATGTGCTCGGCGCGTCCGGCGCGAGGCATCCGGCCGAGCTCGCGATCGCGGGATGCGAGGTCGACCGCGACCGGCGCGCGCCCTGGCGCCGCCTGCCCACGGCTCCGGGCGCGCGGAGCTGCGAGCTCACCGTCTCGTGGGAGGGCGCCGCCGTCGAATACCCCGCGCTCCTCGATCCGGTGTGGACCACGACCGCCAACCAGATGATCGGCCGCAGCGGCCACACCTCGACGACGCTGCCCTCGGGCGAGGTGCTCCTCGCCGGCGGCTTCGACGCGAGCGGCGCGGCGCTCGACAGCGCCGAGATGTTCTGCCCGCCCGAGCTCTGCGGCCTCGGCATCTTCGGTGCCGCGCTCCCGGGCGCGCTCCAGACGGCGCGCGGCGGCCACACCGCCACCCTGCTCGCCACGAACGACCGCGTCCTCGTCACCGGCGGCCGCACCCAGGCGATCGGCGGCACCGTCCTCGGGAGCGCCGAGATCTACGACGTCGGTCCGCAATCGTTCCGCACCGTGGACGCCATGAGCGCGGCGCGCGTCGAGCACACCGCGACGCGGCTCGGCGCCGCCGCCGGCGACAAGGTCCTCGTCGCCGGCGGCGTCAGCCTCGCGACCGCCGAGCTCTTCGACCCGGTGAGCGAGATCTTCGAGGCCCCGCTGAACATGACCGGGAAGCGCCGCGCCCACGTGGCGGTCCTCGCCGGCAACGGCAAGGTGCTCCTCGCCGGCGGCATCGACGATCAGCTCGCCCTCGCGGTGAGCCACGCCGATCTCTACGACCCGACCGCGGGCACGTTCGCCAAGAGCGCCGACAACATGACGAGCGTGCGCGCCTTCGCGGCCGCCGCACGCCTCGAGGACGCGCAAGGCAGCGTGCTCATCACCGGCGGCCGGAACGAGAGCGGCTTCACCTTCGAGACGGCCGAGATCTACCGGCCCTCGACCGACACCTTCCAGTCGCAGCTCATCCAGATGCAGACGAAGCGCGCCTTCCACACGGCGACCACGCTCCTCGGCGAGGGCAAGGTCCTGCTCACCGGCGGCTTCGACGGCGCGAACGACCTCGCCAACACCGAGGTCTTCGATCTGCTCAGCCCCAACGCGTTCACCCTCGCCACGACGATGAGCTTCGCCCGGAGCCGCCACGCCGCGTCGCTCCTCAACAATGGCCAGGTGCTGGTGACCGGCGGCGAGACCGCGCCCGAGCACTACGGCGAGATCCTCCAGCGCGCCGACGGCGACCCGTGCACCGACGCCGGCGAGTGCAAGTCGGGCGTCTGCTTCCGGCAGGAGCCCGCCGATCCCGAGGGTATCTGCTGCGATCAGCCCTGCGACGACATCTGCGAGTCGTGCCTCGGCGCCAAGACCGGCCTCGGCGACGGCACCTGCGCGCTCGTCCCGGCGGGCACCGGCACCAAGACCGATTGCCAGCAGGACGTCGAGTTCGAGCTCGTCTGCGACGCCAACGGCAACGTCGTCGCCGGCCAGATCCAGCTCTGCGCGCCCTACGCGTGCATCGCGACGCGGTGCCGCGACGATCAGGACGGCTGCACGACGAACGGCGACTGCTCGGCCGACGGCTGGTGCACCGCCGCCGGCAAATGCGCCCCCAAGCAGGACGTCGGCACCGAGTGCGAGGGCGACGACGACCAGTGCAAGGCCGTCGACGGCGTCTCGGGCCACTGCGTCGACGGCCGCTGCTGCAACGCCGCCTGCGACGGGCAGTGCGAGGCCTGCGATCTCCCGGGCTCGCCCGGGTTCTGCGGCCAGGTCGAGGGGCCGCCGCGCCCGCAGAAGCCCGCGTGCGACGGCACCGGCACCGAGTGCGAGGGCACCTGCGGCACCAAGACCACGGAGTGCGACTACCTGCCCAAGGCCTGCGGCACCGGCACCTGCGCCGGCGGCGTATACAGCGGCGGCGTCTGCCACCAGGAAGCGAACGGCGCCTGCGGCACCGCCGAGATCTCGTGCGAGGCGTACGCCTGCGACGCCGACGGCAAGGCCTGCCTCACGAGCTGCACCACGACGGCCGAGTGCGCGGCGCAGCACGTCTGCACCAACGAGAACGTCTGCGCGCAGGTCGCCATGGGCCGGCAGTGCGACCTCGACCACACCGTCGTGTCGTCGAACGCCGGCGAGCCGCCCGAGGACTGCACGCCGTACCGCTGCAGCGGCAGCGCCTGCCTCAAGACCTGCTCGAGCATCGACGAATGCGTCGCGCCGGCGGTCTGCGATACGGAGGGCCACTGCGTCGATCCGCCGCCGGCCCCGACCGCGCCCGCGGGCTGCAGCGCGGGGCCGGCGCGGGCCGAGCGCGGGCTCGACCCGCTCGCGTGGCTGGTCCTTGCGGCCGCGATCGCGGGTGTCGCGGCCGGCCGACGCCGCGCTCGTCGCGATGGAGGGTCCCGCGCATGAGCCTCTCGCGCACGCTCGCCGCCGCCGTCGCCGCGCTCTGGATCGCCGCCCCGCTGCCCGCCGCCGCGCAGGAGACGCCGAAGCCGCCGCCGTCGGCCAGCTCCGCGACGCCTCCCGCGACGCCGCCGGGCGAGGACGCGCCCAAGCCGGCCGCCGCCGACGCCGAGGCGCCCGCCGGCCCCGACCCGGCCAAGAAGGAGGAGGCCCGGGAGCACTTCCTCCGCGGGCTCAAGCTGCTCAAGGAGGACGCGTGGCAGGCGGCGCTCGCCGAGTTCCTCCTCTCGCGCGAGCTCTACCCGACGCGCAGCGCCACCACGAACGCCGGCGTCGTGCTCCGCAAGCTCGAGCGGTTCGACGAGTCGCTCGACATGTTCGAGGCGGTGCTGCGCGACTTCGGCGAGCTCCCGCCGGCCGAGAAGCAGCTCGCCCAGCGATCGGTCGCCGAGCTCCGCGAGCTCGTCGGCACCATCGAGATCACCGGATCGGTCCCGGGCGCCAGCATCGTCGTCGACGGGCACAACCGCGCCGACTACCCGCTCATCGATCCGCTGCGCGTCGGCGCCGGCTCGCACGCGGTGCGCGTCTTCAAGGAGGGCTTCGAGCCCTTCGAGGCGCGCGTCGAGGTCGCGGGCGGCCAGACGATCCGCGTCCCCGCGAAGCTCGAGCCGCTCCGCGCCTCGGGCCGCCTCCGCGTGGCCGAGAAGGGCGGCAAGAAGCTCGAGGTCGTCGTCGACGGCGCGGTCGTCGGCGTGACGCCGTGGGAGGGCGTGCTCTCGATCGGCGACCGCGTGGTGCTCCTGCGCGGCGACGAGGACTGGGGCAGCCCGCCCGTCGCCGCCAAGGTCAAGAGCGGCGAGACGAGCACGCTCACGCTCGAGGCCGCGCGGCTCGAGTCGTCGCTCGCCGTCTCGGTGCTCCCCGCGGGCGCGGCGATCACCATCGACGCGGTCACGGTGGGCAGCGGCGTGTGGGACGGCCGCCTCCAGAAGGGCGCGCACCGGGTCGAGGCCAAGGCCGACGGCTTCTTCGCGCGCGCCGTCGACGTCAGCCTCGACCGCGGCGAGCGCGAGCAGGTCACGCTCAAGCTCGAGCGCGACGAGGACGCCGACAAGTGGCGCAAGCCCTCCAAGATCAAGGTCGAGCTCGTGGGCGGCTTCGGCCTCACCCCCTCGTTCGGCGGCGACGTCGCCGGCGGCTGCGAGGGCGACTGCAGCCGCGGCGTCGGCGTCGGCGCGCTCGGGATGCTCCACGGCACCTACGAGTTCGGCTCGGGCTTCGGCGTCGGCGTCGCCGGCGGCTGGCTCCACCTCGTCCAGAGCGTCGAGGGCCGCGCGGCGACGCTGAAGTCGACCGGCCTCAGCCCGAGCTCGGGCACGACGCACGAGGACCTCCGCCTCGGCGGCTTCCTCGTCGGCGCCACCGCCGGCCTCGGCTTCGACGCGTCCGAGCGCGTCCCCGCCCTCCTCCGCCTCGGCGTCGGCGCGCTCGTCGGCTCGGCGCGCAACGTGCGCGGCGGCACCTTCGCGACGCGGTCGGGATCGTACGAGGCGCCCGACGTCGAGAACACCCCGTCGGCCTCGTTCCTCTACCTGGATCCGGAGGCGAGGATCGGCGTGCGCGTCCTCGATCAGCTCGAGCTCAGCGCCGGCGTGCAGGCGCTGTTCCTGATCGCGATCTCGAAGCCGCGCTGGGGCGCCGACGAGAACCCGCCGCTCGTGGTCCCGGGCGACGGGTTCAGCACCTACCCCGACGAGGCGCTGGTCGGCGATCTCATGGTGGTCGTCGCGCCGAGCGTCGGCGCCCGGTACACGTTCTGACGAAGTCGCCAGCGGGCTGCGGCGGCGTGCGCCGCAATACTCGAGCGGGCGTTCGCGATGCGCTTGGCCGGCGGTGCTCGTCCTGCGCGCCGGGCTGGCTTGTGCAGCTACCTTACGCCGCGCGAAGGTTGAATCGGATCGGCTCGACGTTCGGCGCATTGGACGCGCCGCGCCCGATCTCCGCTTCCGCTTCTCCGAGCAGCTGAGCGAGCTTGACTCGCGAGCCGTCGCTCAGGCCATCGGCGAGGTATCGCTCCCCGAGCTGCAGCGCGCGCAGCGGTTCGGCAGCGCTCAACGCGGCGGTTACGGCCCCCAGTCTCGCGATTTCGCCCGCGGCCGTTCGGGCGCCGACGATGGTCGCGATCTCCTCCTCCAGATCCGCCACCTCGCGGAACGCGCGCTGCGCTTTCCACGAGCCGGCCGGGAGCGCCTCCGCGCGGAGGATCGCGCTCGTCACGCTACGGTTCAGCTCGGCGAGGTCCATCGTCGCTCCACAGGTTCGCCCTCGGTTCCCGGAAGCGTACCACGCACGCCGCCGCGGTGCCGACGGCGGCGAAGGGGGAACGTCGCGCCTGCGCGATCTTGCGCGCGAAGAGGTCGGCGAGGTCCTGCTCGTCCGTTCCTCCAACTTCCAGGACCACCTCCGAGCCGGTCGACGGATCGACCATGAGCCAGTCGGCGCCTTCCGCGAGCCGCGACTGGAGCCGCCGCTCGATGCGCCAGGCGCGGTGCGAGCACGCGAGCGAGAGCGCGATCGCCTCCGCCCCCTCCTCGGTCACGCGGTTCAGATCCTCGTAGGCTGCCGCGCCGGCCGTCCTCACGCGCCACCAGACTTCCTCGTCGTTCGCCGCTCCCTGGACCGTTGCAGCGAGGTGGACGCCCGGGCGATGGCGGCGTTCGAGCGCGACCGCGGCCCGGTGCGCGAGCGGCATCGCGGACTCCTCGGGGAGCCCCAGCACATCGGCGAGCGCGTCGAGGTCGATCATTTCGCCAAGGTTCCGAGCTGAAGGTGAAGGGCCGCGACGAAGCCGGCGACGACCCGCTCGAACACGTCTCGCCCGAACGTTCCGGAGCGAGGGTGGCCGGGGGCACCGGGCGCCGGCGCGAACTCGAGCTCGAGGGCGGATGTGCCACCCGACGTCGCGACTCTCGCGCTCGTGACGATCAGGTCGCTCAACGGCTCGACGAAGAAGTGCCTGAACTCGCGGCCGTCTGCCGCGAACCCACGCTGCGTCCGGTAGGCGACGACGTGAGCTGCGAGCCGATCGCCCACCGTGACGCCCAGGACGACGTGCAGCGGCCGCGAGTCGACCTGGTCTCCGTAACCGTTCAGCTCCAGGCCGAGCCATCGCGCGCGCACCGCGTCCGCAGCGTCGGTGAACACCCGGCACGCCTCCGTCGCGGCGGTGATCGGATCGACGCGCCCGTGACCCAATCGGAGCTGGAGCGAGCGGGCCTGCTCGCCCACGAGGCGGCGAAGCTCCGGGGTCACCAGCAGCTCTCCCCCAAGACTGAGCGGTTCACCGGCTGCATCGTCACACCTTCGACGGCGCCGTCAACCCCAGCGTGGCGGCGGGTCGGACGCGGTTGGTTCTGCCCGCTCGCCCCGAGCGCGTTCGACTCAAGAACCGGCGCGTCGAGATTATCGTCCCGCCGATCGACAGGCGCCGACTCGGATGTCAGGCGAGCGCGGGGTCACCCCCCCGCGCTTCCGTCCGGGCTCGCGCCGCGGCGCCGCGCGAGCCCGGCGGAACGGCTCTGGCTTCGACGGTCGCCTGGCATACGCGCGAGTGGCCCCGCGTCGCGCTCGCCGGTGAGGAGCGCAGCTACGGCGATCGCCGCCGCGGCGCGTGGGTCGCCGGAGCAGGCGGCCCCAACCGCGCCGCGAGCCCTGCGATGCGCGTGCGCACCGCCTGCAGCTCGTGCGAGCCGGGCGGCTCGCGGTTGATCGCGTCGGCGTACGCCTTGACCGTAGCGAGATCGCTGGGCGCGACCTCTTCGAACACGCCCTCGAGGCGCTCGACGAGATCCGCCGGCATGACCGAACTGTGCGTGGTGTAGAGGTCGAACACGTAGTCGAGCCAATAGGGCTTGTTCGCCGCCTGCGCGAGGCGGAGCGCGTAATCGCCGGCGAAGTGGACGAGCTCGGGCTGGATGGCGATCCTCCCGCGCACGGTCGAGAGCACCTCCGCCAGCGCCCGCTCGAGCAATGCCTCGGCCCTCGGGGCGTCGCCGGCCGCGAGGGCGCTGCTCGCGAGCTCGCCGAGCACGCGGAATGCTTCGATGCGCTTCTCCGGGCCGGACGAGACGTGGCTGAGGGTGGTGGCGACGTTGAAGGCGTCCGCGAGGTCGACCTCGCCGAGCGTCTCGCGCCGCCCCGGGGCCGAGGGGATCGGCAGAGCGCGACCGCGCTGGATCGCCACGACGCCGATCGTCTGGCCCCCCACGCTCACGATGTCCCCCTGCGCGAGCTCGCGCGGCGCCGAGAGGCGGACGCCGTTGACCAGCACTCCGTTGCGGCTGCCGAGATCGCGGACGGTGACGCCTTCGGGCGCGACCACGATCGCGGCGTGGCGGCGCGAGGCGAGCGGGGCGTCGATGCAGATCGCGCACTCCGGGCCCCGCCCCACGACGTGCTCGCCCACGGGCGCGTCGATGCTCCTGCGCCCGTGCTGCAGGCGCACCCAGACGATGGGAGAGCCCCCGAGCGCGCGACTCACCATCGACCTCCGACGCCGACCCCGCCGCCCTTCGGCCCGATCGCGGGCGCGAGCGCGAGCCGAGGCTCGCTCCTCCCCGGCGACGTGATCACCAGCGCCGCGCCCGCGCCGGCGAGAGCCACGCCGATCGCGAGCGACACCGTCGCCG
Organism: uncultured Polyangiaceae bacterium; assembly: GCA_964372055.1. Classification (GTDB taxonomy): domain Bacteria; phylum Myxococcota_A; class Polyangia; order Polyangiales; family Polyangiaceae; genus CAYJPW01. The sequence continues at coordinate 1,058 of CAYJPW010000012.1, read as the reverse complement.
CGGTGGCCTGCGACTTGCCGGAGTCCATCAGGTCGAGACCCGCGGCGTCGCAGTACTTGCCGTTGCAGTGCGCCTCGCCGTCCGATTTCGAATCGAGCGCGCGCACGCCGAAGTACGCCCCGAGGCCGATGCCGACCAGGCCGAGCCCGCCGGTCGCCAACCCGAGCGCGCGCTGCGCGCCGAGGCCTTCGTCCGGCGGGGGCGCCATCGAGCCCGACGGAGGCGCCGTCGAGACGAGCGCGGGCACCTGGATCGTCGTCGAGCTCGGGCCCACCGGGACGACGAAGTCGCGCGTGAACGTGCGCCGCCCCGGCGCGCTCACCTCGAGGCGCTGCGGGCCCGGGTCGACCGGGAACGCGGTGCCCCACGCGGCGGCGCCAATCGTGACGCCGTTGAGCGCCACCGTCGTGCCCTGCGGCGGCACGCTCAAGACGATGGCGAGGCGCGATTGGCGCTGCTCGAGCGCGGCGATGTGCTGATCGGCGAGCTCCACGCGGTCCTGGTTTCCGGCGCGCGCCGAGAGGGTGCGCGCCTCGCGGAACTCGACCCAGGCGCTCGCGGTCTTGCCCTGCTGCTCGTGACAGACGGCGAGGTTCAGCAGCGTACCGGGCTTCGGCTCGATGCGCTCGCTCTCGGCGAGCTTGGCGCACGCCTCCGCGAGGCGGCCCTCTTGCAGCAGCTGCCGGCCGTCCTGGAAGAGCTGCTCGGCCACCGCCTTCTCGGCCGCCGACGGCTCCTGCGCGAAGACGGCGCGCGGCGGGAGGGCCACGAGACCGGCGAGGGCGATCGCGCTTGCCGCCAACGAAGTGCGCATCTCAGTCGCGCTCCTCCAGCGGGTCCACCTTGCGCGGCGTCGCCGTCGCGGGGGGCGCGTCGGGGGGCGTCGGAGCGGGCGGGGCCACGGGCGACGCCGTGGGCGCCGAGGTCGCGGCCCCCGACGTGTGGCCGGACGATCCCGATCCGCCGGCGGCCTTGCGATCCGGTGCGACGGAGCGCGCGGTGCGGGGCGCCGGCGGGGAGCGCGCGTCGGACGCTCGCGGCGCCACCGAGGACGCGAC
>CAYJPW010000011.1:40555-108622 GCA_964372055.1 uncultured Polyangiaceae bacterium | reverse complement strand
TCGTGGAGCCGCAGAATTTCCGGAACGGGGTGCCGCAGATTTTCCGGAACCATCACAGCTCGGAGCTACTCGCGGCCGAGCGCTCGATGGCTTCCCGCGTGACACCACGCAGGCGAGGGGTGCGTGCACAGCACCACCTCGATCGACACGATGGACCGGCAACTGCTTCCGCGTGCACAGGGTGGCTCGGGGATTGCGTCCGCCGGGCCGCGTGAGGGAGGGACATCATGAAAACGCCGCATAGCCTGCGTGGGCTCTTCGGCGCCGCCGGGCTCTGTGCGCTCGCAGCGGTCGGTGGCTATGCCGGTGGCGCCACAGCCCATGGCAAGGGCGAGGAGGTGACGCCGATCTTCGTCCAGAGGCTGGAGACCGTTCCCGGCAAGAGCCTAACTGCGATGACCGTCGACTACGAACCGGGTGGAGCCTCGCGCCCGCATCACCACCCGAAGCAGGCCGAGGTGTTCGTCTACGTCGTGTCCGGCGCCGTGCGCTCGAAGGTCAACGACGGGCCGGAGGCCGTCTACCACGCCGGCGAGTTCTGGTACGAGCCGCCCGGTGCCGCACACGGCGTCAGCGCCAACGCCAGCGCCACCGAGCCGGCGCGGCTCCTCGCCGTGGTCGTGGCGGACGCGGGCATCTCCATCACCACGGACGATCGGTGACCGGCGTGGCTGAGACCTCACGGGCCAGAAGCGCAACCGTCCGAGATGGGCGCTCTCGGAGCGTCGCTACGGCCAGCATCGCGACGAGGATCCGCGTCTCCTCGTAGGACGGTCCACGCGGTATTGGCTGCACGAGCGCCGTTCTCGACGAGTCCGTTCGCGTGACCCAGATTCTCGCGCGTGAACGCGAATGCGCGATTTGCTCGCGGCCACTTGCTCTTCCGCAAGGGGAGCCGGCGCACATCGACGGTACGATGCTCGATTCCTGCACGGCAGCGCTGGGAGGTCACGCCCGCTTGGCGACCTTGTCGGCGCGAACCGGCAACCTCCAGTGAGGCCTTACAAAATGGCAGGTATACCCGCCGGGGCGTCGCTCGAGGTAATCCTGGTGCTCGGGCTCGGCCTCCCAGAAGTCGCTTGCTCGAACGACCTCGGTGACGACTTTGCCGGGCCAGAGGCCTGAAGCATCGACGTCGGCGATCGTGTCGTCGGCGATCCGTCGCTGCTCGTCGCTGGTGTAGAAGATCGCCGATCGATAGCTGGTCCCGACGTCGTTGCCCTGGCGATTGCGCGTGGTCGGGTCGTGGATCTGGAAGAACAGCTCGAGCAGCTGGCGATAGGTGATGCGGGCAGGATCGAAGATGATCTCGACCGCCTCGGCGTGCGTGCCATGGTTGCGGTACGTGGCGTCACGCACGCTGCCCCCCGTGTATCCGACGCGCGTCGACAGGACGCCGGGCTGGCGGCGAATCAGGTCCTGCACGCCCCAGAAGCAACCGCCCGCGAGAACGGCGCGCTCCGTGGTCACTTGATGTCCTCCACCTGGCTCAGGTAGGCCGCATAACCCTCGGCCTCCATGTCGTCGCGACGGATGAACCGGAGCGAGGCGGAGTTGATGCAATAGCGCAGTCCGCCGCGGTCCCTCGGGCCGTCTGGGAAGACGTGCCCGAGGTGGCTGTCCGCGTGCGCCGAGCGCACCTCGGTGCGGGTCATGCCGTGCGTGGTGTCCTGCAGCTCGTGGACGTTGGCGGGCTCGATGGGCTTGGTGAAGCTGGGCCAGCCGCATCCCGACTCGAACTTGTCTTGCGAAGCGAAGAGCGGCTCGCCCGATACGATGTCGACGTAGATGCCCGGCTCCTTGTTGTCCAGATACTCTCCGGTTCCTGGGCGCTCGGTCCCGCTCTGCTGCGTGACGCGGTACTGCTCCGGCGAGAGCTTCTGGATTGCGTCCTGGTCCTTGGTGAACGTTCGCACGGCTTCTCCCTTCGGGCGTGCTCCGGCATGGGCGGCGGTGCCGCCGGGCGCCCGATGAGACGTAACCTGGGGCGCCTCGCGGGTCTCCGGTACTCCGGGGCGAGCGGTTCTTCGAAGAGAGAGCGATGACGCGCGGTCGTACTCGCTCGCCACGGTTCCACGTATCCGACCGCCGAGACCGCCATCGCCGATCCGCGAACACCGCGGAGGGCCGACCTCCTCCGAAAAATTGACGCGCTTTCGGGATCCATCGACCGGTGGCAGGGCCTGACCCGCCGGCGAGCAGCGCCGCCCGGAGGAGTACGCGGCGTGGGCGGCCGACCGTTCACCTTCCTCCGGCGCAGGCCGGGCGTACGAGGTGTGAGGGTGCATTCCCCGGCCCAATGTGTGGAGCCCGCGGGCTCGCGTCCATGAAATCGCGTTCGGTTGAGTGCAATCAGAATCCCGCCAGGCCCTGCGGGCTGTTGTGGGGAATCTGCGCGCTGGTGATCTCCTTGAGCGACCCGTCCGGCTGCGTGGCGTAGCCCACCAGTTTCGCGGCGTTGCCGTAGATCTGGTAGAAATACGCGCCATCCGGCGTGATCCAGCTGTCGGACGGGCCGCTGGTGACGTCTCCACAGAGTCCCCTGGCGGTGCCGTCTCCCGGAACCTTCGGGCACGCGGGATCCTGCGCGATTTCCAGGCCGCTGTCGTTGATGTGGTAACTGCTGACGTTGCTGTAGCCGAAGTTCGTGGCGAACACCATTCGGTCATCCGGGGAGACGGCCAGCCAGCACAGCTCGGAGGGCACGCCTGCGCTCGTGTCGATCTTTGCGAGCGGGCCGATGCTGATCTTGCTGTCTCTCTCGATGGTGCCCATGGCGCATCCGTCGCCGACGGCATATCCGATGACGAAGGTATTTGGACGGCTGTGCAGGAAGGCGAGGTAGAACGGAGAGCCGCCTCCCGCGTCGTAGAACCTGGCTGTGCCGAGCGAGCCGTCTTCGCGCAGGGGAAAGACGGCGAGGCCATCGGGATCCGGCGCATTCGCGGCGATCGAGTGGAATGCGCCGCCGCCCCGCTGGACCCAGAGAATAGGCGAGCCGTCTGGATACAAGCCTGTGGAAACGATCGGCTCGTCGAACACGACGCCGACAAAGACGAGCTTCTCATCGGGCGAGACCACGACCATGGTGGACACCCGATTCGTCTTGCCATGGGTATTCACCGTGTATCGCTCCGGACGCGCCGTGAGCTTGCCTTCGCCATCGACCGACATCAGCCGGACATGATCGGGGCCGAACGAGTGCAGCACGAAAAGCGTGCCGCTCGAGGGGGCATAGGCCAGTGATTTGGCAGTGCCGCTCCTTCCCTCTACGGGGTTCCCCGTCGGCTTGACGTCCAGCAGTGTGAGCCGGCCGTCTTCGCCGACACGGAAGCTGGAGACCGAATTGTCGCCGCCGTTGGTCGTGAACAGAAACCGCCGATCCGGCGCGAGGATGACGCTACCTGCGCCTTCAAAAGCATTCGGAGCGCTCTCCTGGCCGCTGATCGGCTTGAACTCCCCGGAACCGGAGCCGCCTGTGGCGACACGTTCCGCCTCCGTAATCATGCCGCTCGCAGACCGAAGGTAGTGGATGACCGCGTTCCGCGTCTCGTTCGTCTGCATGTAAAGATGCCCACCCTGCTGAGTCGACTTGCTCATCGCTCTTGTCTCCTCTTCCGTTGGAGCCAAGCATCTTGCCGAAGCACCGCTGACTCTTATGGCAAGATGCGATCCGAGGATCCTCAAGCGTGTCCAGTCGTCCACCATAGGGCCGGAAGAAAGATCAGGTCCGCGCGGTCGGCGCTGTCATCGACGTAGAACGGGTGAGGCTCCTGGCTCCCCCGCCGTGGACGAACAGCGCCTCCATGGTGGGGACGGAAGCGTCGTGCAAGAAGAATGGCTTGCGGCCAGATCGACGATAAACGGCGGCGGAATACCCCGGCGGGCGCTTCGATCACTGGCATCCACCACGACCAGCTTGTCGTCGTACGCGCCAGCCTCTGTCGGCCGGGGCGCCGGTCCTCACCGGGATGGAGAGGCAGGCGGCTTGCGGCCGGTGAGCGACGCTCGAGCTGAGGAGAGTCCCGGCGGACGGAGAGGCCCGACTGGGTGGCCGCTTTCCGCGCTGATTCTGCCCTTGCCGTCGCTACCAGCCCGAAGGGGCGTATCGCAGCTATGGCGTGTTCGACGAGCCCATCGCGCGCTCCGGCCAACGTCAGACCTCGGCCAGAAACGCCCTGGCCCGCGAGAGCACCACCTTGACCTTCGCAGCCTCGGCGAGCGCCTCCGGCACGCTCACCCGGATCGCGCGCTCGCGCCCCACGAGATCGGGGAGGACCGGAGCCAGCGCGTCGTCCAGCCCCGGATCCGGCACCATCGCGTCGGGCACGAGGCCGATCCCGAGCCCCGCGATGCAGCAGTGCCGCACCAGGTGGATGTCCGAGGACACGAGCTTCGGCTCCACCGGAAAGGGTGCGCCGTGGCGCGCCGGCCAGAGGCGCGCGTCCTCCCCCGGCGCGCGCCACGACAACAGCTCGTGACGCGCCAGATCGTCGATCGACCGCGGCGTCCCGCGGCGCGAGAGGTAGGCCTGGCTCGCGACCAGACGCTCGGGGACGCGGAAGACCACCCACGACTGCCACTTCCCCTTGGGGCTCACGTCGTCGAAGTGGACCGCCATGTCCACGTCGACGAGCGACTCCCCGAGCGGATCGTCGCTGCACCGGCTCTCGACCGAGAGGCGCGGGCAGGCCTCGCGCAGCGCCGCGAACAGCGGCGTGAGCAGGTGCGGAGCCAGCCCCACCGGCAGCGACACCCGGAGCACCCCCGAAGGCTCGCTGCCGAGCTCGCGGATCGACGCCACGAGCGCGCCGGCGTCCTCCACGAGCCCTCTGCCTCGGTCGGCCAGCGCTCGCCCGGCGTCGGTGAGCGTGACCCCCTGCTGCGTGCTCTCGAGCAGCGGGACGCCGACGCGCGCCTCGAGGGAGGCCACGCGGCGGCGCAGGGTCGTGCGCGCGACCCCCAGGCTGTCGGCCGCCGAGAGGAACGAGCCCGAGTCCACGACCCGCAAGAACGCGTGCAGCTCTTCGAGGTCCATGGCGTCGCTCCCCCAGGGGAAGCCTATCCCCAGAAGGCAATGGCCGGATCCACGACATCCGCTGGCCGTCTTCGGGCACCCGCACGGCCCGCGGCCGAGGTAGTGCTGGGATCATGACCATCGCTCTCAGCCTCACAGTGCGGACCGGGCGCGCGGCGGGCCTCGTGGCGTCGGCTCTGATCGGCGTCGCGGCCGCAGGGTGCGGCGGCGACGAAGCGGCTGCGACCGGCGGCCCGACGGGCCTCCAAGAGACCTTCAAGAACCCGCCCGTCCTCGAGCCGAACGCCGACGGCGTCTACGAGCTCGAGCTCGGGCCGACCGAGCTCCAGATCGACGGCAAGCGCCACTGCGGCCGGGGGTACAACGGCATGTACCCGGCTCCGACCATCGACACGCCGGGGGCGAGCGGCGGAGAGAAGCGGCAGGTGCGGGTGAACCTGAGGAACCGGTTCACCAAGAGCGACTACCGTCCGCTCGGCGCCGACCCGTGCACCTGCGTGGACTCGACGACGATGACGAGCTGCACGCCGGCCCACCACGGGCCCGACACGTGCGAGTGCACCACCGACCAGGGCGAGATGTGCCACGTCTTCGACTTCAACGTCACGAACCTCCACGCGCACGGCTCCCACGTGCGCCCCGACTACGCCACCGGCGGCGGCTGCGTCGAGAAGGACGGCCTCCGCTGCCGCGCCTGCAGCGGCGATCCAGACGACGGGCCGCACGACTGCTTCCTCGCCGATGACGTCCTCTCCCGCGTGGACCCGGGCGAGGGGGTCCAGCACCGCTGGGACATCGACGAGGACGGCGAGCACCACGCGGGCCTCGACTGGTACCACCCGCACATCCACGGAAGCACGGCGATCCAGGTCGCGTCGGGCGCCACCGGCGCCTGGATCGTGCGCGGCCCGCTGGACGAGATCCCCGGGATCAAGGACGCGCGCGAGCGCGTCATGGTCCTGACCACCCCACCCGTCGGATACACGCCCCTCGCGGACGGCGAGCCGTGCGACGAGGACCACCTGACCTTCGACGACTTCAGCGTGCTCGGCGACACCGCCGAGAAGCAGACGAACCTCATCAACGGCGCGCGCCGTCCGAGGATGCTGATGGCGCCGGGGCAGATCGAGCGCTGGCGGCTGCTCCACGGCTCCTTCCTCGACGAGGTCTTCCTCTTCGTGATGCACGGCAAGGACGCCGACTGCACGAGCCTCGATCTCGCCCGGCCGCCGGTCCGGCTGACGCAGATCGGGCGCGACGGTCTGGCGCTGCCCAAGCCTCCGTCGGGCGCCGACTGGCCGTTTTCGCCGGACTACATCTTCATGTCACCCGGCTACCGCGTCGAGGCGATGCTCGACGGCAGCGCGCTCCAGGACGGCGAGACGCTCTGCCTCGTGAGCGCCCGCTTCCTCCAGGAGGACGGCACCGGCACGACCGACGAGGCGGTGGGCATCATGACGCCGCCGACGCCCGAGGAGATCCTCGCGAAGGCATCCAACGGCGACGTGGTGGCCATCGTCAACGTCACCCGCGATGCCGGCCCGCCCACCGAGACCCAGATGCCCGACCTCGAGGCGGTGGCCAAGGAGGCCCCGAGCATGACGCTCCAGGGCGGCCAGGTCGACGGGCTCGCCCGCTGCGAGGAGGTCCAGGCGATCGACGCGATCGACTCGATCGATCAGCTCAGCGCGCTCTGGATGATCTTCGCCAACACGGAGGGATTCGACGGCTGCTCGTGCTCCGACCACAACATCAACTGCAAGAACTTCGAGGTCACCGACCGAGAGAAGTACCCGTACGATCGCGTCCTCGCGAAGGGCAAGGTCGATCACTGGCGCGTCGTCTCCGGCTTCGACGGCCACCCGTTCCACATCCACATCAACCCGTTCCTCGTCTGTCCGCTGCCGGCCGAAGGATCGAGCGATCCGAACGCCAAGGGCCGCCTCTTCGAGCCTCCGTTCGCCCACTGGCGCGACACGTACCTCGTGAACCTCGATCGGCGGCTCGACATGCTGACCGAGTACCGGTTCTCGGGATCGTACGTCTACCACTGCCACAAGCTGAACCACGAGGACCACGGGATGATGGAGCTCGTCCGCGTCTGCGATCCGGCGGTCGAGGCGTGCGACACGCTCTGCTCGGGCGGCCCCTGTGGCTGGCGGGACTGCGCCCCGGGCGACGAGAGCTGCCTGCGGGCGCTGACCGCGACGGAGTGCGTGCTCGATCCCTCGAAGTGCGCCGAGGCCATGCTGCGATGCACGACCTGCGACCAGGACCAGAGCTGCCCGGCGGGCGCCCACTGCCGATCCGAGCCGGATCCCGACGAGCAGCTGCGCTGCGCGCCGGGCTGCGTCGCCGACGCCGACTGCGCCCTGGTGGATGCCTGCAACGCCGGCGCGTGCGAGCCGGCTCCGTGCCCTGCGCCTTGCCAGCCCGGGCAAGTCTGCACGCACGGGGTCTGCCTGTGATCAGGAGCTCGCCTTCTTCCGGACCTCCGCGCGAGAAGCTGCCGCGCCTCCGCCGGTGAATCACGAGCTCGGCTGACTGTGCCCCCCGGTTCGAGTAAGTCAGGCTCGACCAGGTGGAGCGATGACTCAGGTGCGCGGCAAGTGGGGCTGTCTGGGCGCGATCGTCGCGGGCGGCGTAGGCCTCGTGCTGTTCGGCCTCGGCTTCGATGGCCACACGACCGAGGCGCTCCCGTTCGGCGTGGTCCTCCTCGTGGCCGGAGCCGCGCTCGGAGCTCCGTCGCTCCGGGCGCTGCGCGCGGCTGCGAAGCGACCTGCGGCGATCGACCCCTCGAGGCCGATGCCCACCGGCGGCGATCGCCTCCCGGCGACCATCCAGTGCCCCCGCTGCGGAAGCCCCGTGCCGCTCCGGATGGAGACCCCCACGTACGGAGTGTGCGTGCACTGCCAGCTCCGCTCGGAGCTGCCCCACGATCTCGCGCGCCAGCTCGCCGCCGGTGCGGACGCCGTGCGCGGGCAGGCCGTCGCCGAGAGACAGATCGCCGAGACGATCGCCTCGCTGCCGGGCCGCGAACGAGCGCTGCGCGGGCGTCTCGGCGGATGGGTCGCGGCGCTCGTCGCCTGCGCCGCGCTGGCCGCTGCGTGGGGGTGGCTCAACCGCGCAAGGGACTCGAGCTGGCACGGCTTCGTCGCGTTCGCGGTGGTCGCGATCCCGGTCGCGCTCGTCACGGGCGCCTGGGCCGCACAGCTCGTGCCGAAGGTGACGTGGGGGATCGTCGGCCGATGGACGGCGCTCCGGTTGCCCGGCGTCGCGGGGCTGAGCTGCCGCGTCTGCGGCGCGCCGCTCCCCGCCGTCGTCGCGCCCGTGCTGCGCTGCAGGTACTGCACCGCCGACAGCCTCGCCACGCCCGCCGTGGTGGAGCGCGTGGAGCGCGAGTCGCGCCATGCGCGAGCGGCCCAGCTCTCGGTGGGTGCGCAGCACCGGCGGGCCGACGAGCTCGCGTCGTTCTCGCTCGTGGCGCTGCCCGCCGTGGTGCTGGTGGCGTGGTTCGGCATCGGCGCCGTCGCGGGCGGCGTGGGGCTTCGGGCGCTCGGCGATGTCGCGCTTCCGCCCGACGACGACGCGCGCTTCGCCGTGGTGCGCGGCTGCGTGGCGGCGATCGAGCCGAGAGCCACCGGCGCGCGCCTCCATTTCAGCCACGACGAGCGCGACGACGTCCCCGACATGCCGCCCACGATGGGCCCGACGCGCTTCATCGGCCGGCGCATCGAAGCCCGCGGCCGGATCGTGAGCGTCTATCGCTACGTGCGCTGGCCCGCGCGCCATTTCGGGCGTCTCGACACGGGCGGCGAAGTCTACTTCCCGAGCGCCGTCGGCGGCGGCGAGCGGCTCTGCCTCGAGGGCACGCCCTGATCGGGCGCGCCGCCGGCAAACGTCCGCCGGCTCCTCGAAGACCACGTTCGCGCGGCCGACCCCGGCGACGAGGCTCGCCCATTCGCCTTCCCGATCGAACACGGTGATGCGGGGGTCCTCGCCATCGCGGAAAGCTCCAGGAAGGCCACGATCGCCTGACGCGGCGAGCCGTCGATCCGGTGTCGACTGCTGCGAGCTGCGGTCTGCGCGCGCAGCGCACCGCGAACGAATGATTCACTCCTCGGCTCGCTCCTGTAGAAGGGGCAGGTGCAACCCCCCGGCGGCTACCGTCCTCCCGCGCACCCCGGCTACGCCGGCCACGGGTACGCCCCCCAGGGCCCGGCCCCGAGCCCGTATGGGCAGCCGCCGCTGCAGCAGCAACCGCAGCAGCAGGTCCCGGGCCGCATCGAGGTGAAGGTCTCGTACGGCGCGCGCCTCGGGTGCGCGTTCGCCGCGGCGGCCGTGTTCCTGCTGATCGGCGTCTTCGTCGTCGCGGACTGGGCGCTGTCCGAGCCGCCCAAGACCGATCCGATGGACGCCGGCGAGAAGTGCTTCAGCGGCATGAGCGGCCCGAGGCTCTGCCACGACAGCACGAGCGCCGGCAGCAAGGACTACGACTGGACGGCGCCCGCGGCGGGCACGTACACGTTCACCGTCAAGTCGGCGCCCGGGGCGCGCGTCGCCCGGAAGATCCACGTGCTCGACGCGAAGTTCTCGACCGCGGCGTACCAGACGGGCACGCCCGGGAGCGACACGGTGACCTCGGCGGCGCTGCCGGCGGGCAAGTGCACCGTCTCGATCAGCGACGACCCCAAGCCGGCGGGCGGCTACCCGTTCGTGCTCTCCATCGCGAAGCAAGGCGAACCGCCGCCCGCGGCCGCCAGGCCCGAGCAGCCGTTCCCCTTGGGGCTCCTCGCGTTCGGCGCCCTCGGGCTCGTGTTCCTCGTCATCCCGCTCGTGCTCGCCGCCGAGAAGGCGCGCATCCCCCGCTACATCGATCCGACCGGCGTCACGATGCGCAACGGCGCGCACCACCCGTGGGCCGAGCTCCGCGGCGTGCGCCGGATCATCCAGCGGACGCGCAGCGGCATGCTCGTCGACCGCGGCGTGCTCCTGACGTTCGCGCGCGGCTCGGCGGAGCTCGTCTACCGGCCGATCACGAACCCAGAGGAGGTCCTCTGGATCGTGCCGAGCCTCGAGCAAGGCCGAAACCCCTGGGGATGACGACGGCCCTCGATTCGCTCGCGAACGGCCGGCGCGTCGAGCTCATCCAGCGAGCCCGACCAGGACGCGAGCGCGACGTCGCCGTCCAGTCATGGCCAGCGAGCCCAGCGCTTCGACTTCGCGTCTCCCGGCCCTCGGGCCCCCGGGCCGTAGCCTACCTGTCCTCCGGCCGGTGCACGTCGGGGCAGCAGAAGAGGTGATCGGCGACGAGGAGCTCGCAGCCGTCGGCGTGGGGGTCGTCGGGCCGGTAGTCGGTCCTGTTCTCGGCGGGGTAGAAGAAGGCACGCGGCCGCGCCGGGTCCTTGCACTCGCGATCGCGCTGCGCGTCGTGCTCGCGGTGGCGCGGCCCCGCCGGCTTTCTCGAGCAGCTCGCGAGCGCGAGCGCGAGCGCGAGCACCAGCGAGCCCGCAGCCAGCCGGCGCAGCGCGACGCGAAGACAGCTGGCCGAGCTGCCCACCGCGCTCAGGAGCTCGCCTTCTTCCGCAGCGCGCCCTCGGCCTTCTCCCCCTCGCTCTTGCTCTTCCCGTTCGCCGCCACCTCGACGAGCCGCCCCACCGTCCCGAGGAAGAACGGCTCGGAGAACCCGGCGAGGAACCCGAGCGTGGCGTTCATGTCGACCGCCTTGATGTTGAGCAGCTCGCCCACGCCGATCCACATCATCACCAGCGCCGCGGTCCCCCCGATGAGCGGCTGCAGGAGCAGGAACGACGCCGAGCGCCGCAGGTGCCGGATACGCTGCTCGCCCTCGCGGAGCTTCATCACCGCGCTCAGCATCGAGCCGATGGCGCCGGCCATGACCGGCAGGATGGGCTGCGGCTTCGTGGAGACGAGGCAGACGATGTGGAGCGCATAGGCGATGGGGATGAGCTTCCAGACGAAGTGCTGCCAGAGCTTGTCCCGCGCGCGATCGTGGCGGACCCGGTCGACCCGCTCGTGGTGCAACCGGCGGAGGTGCTCGAGCGCCTCGGCGCGGAAGCCCGCGGGTCGGGGCCGCGCGAGGAGCCGCTCCAGCTGCTCCTTCGGGAACAGCGTCGTCCAGGTGATGCTCGTCGTGTCGGCCTTCTCCTTCTCGAGCAGGCACGCGAGCGCCTCGTCGGACGAGAACGACCACGAAGCCAGGCGCAGCTCCTCGGCGAGGTCCCACGCGTTCTCGCGGCCGGTGCGCTGCTTCTCGTCGCCGGCGCGCGCGACCAGCGCCTTCGTCGCGGCCCAGGGGAGCGGGCCCATCGACGACGTGGCCGGATCGTCGAGCGACTCGCGGATCCGCTGCAGGAAGTCGCGGCCTCGGCTCAGCGCCTTGCGCCGCTCGGGATCGGCGAAGAGCCAAGCCTTCGTCGCGAGCTGGGCGTCGATGCTCGCCAGCGCTCTCTCGATCGAGGCCGACAGCTGCTCGATCGGCGGATGCGCCCCCGCCGCGTCGCGTGGCCTCGGCGGCGGATCGGCGGCCTTGGCCTTCGCCGCCGGTCTCGCCTTCGTCTCGGATCCGACCTCGATGCTGGACATGCGCACCCCCTGGGCCCTCGAGCGTAGCTCGATCCGCTCGGAGTGAGCGATCCCACCAAACACGGCGACATGCGGATCGGGGGGGACAAATACGCAGCGTGCGCGTATCACGCCCGGACCACCCAGGAGACGCCCCGATGAACATCAAGCTCGTCACGACCGCCACGCTCGCTCTCGCCGCCTCGTTCCTCGCAGGCTGCGGCGGCGGCGTCGAAGGCACCTACAAGATCGACAAGGCCGAGATGAAGAAGAGCATGGAGGCCGAGATCGCCAAGATGCCTGCCGACCAGCAGGGCTTCGGCAAGCTCGGCCTCGCCCTCATCGACGCCATGGAGATGAGCGTCGAGCTCCAGGGCGGCGGCAAGCTGAAGATGAAGACCTCCATGCCCAACATCATGGAGAAGGAAAAGCCGGCCAAGACCGAGGAGAAGGACGGCACCTGGAAGGTCGAGGGCGACTCGGTCATCCTCGAGGCCGACGGCAAGCCCCTGAAGTGCACGAAGGGCAGCGGCAAGCTCACCTGCGCGAGCGAGAAGAAGGGCGATCCGAGCTTCGTCTTCGTGAAGTCCTGACCATCCGCTAAGCTCGGTCCACCGAGCATGCCCACCGTCACGCTCCGCCTCGACATCGATCCGAGCAACGGGCGCCGCACCATCGTCATCTCGTACGCGAGCGACGCCGACGCCCTGCCGGTCGAGCACGAGGAGGAGCACCGCGCCATCGTCGGCAAGCTCCTCGAGGGAGGCCTCGTGAAGCCCGGCGACGGGATCCTCGTCGAGCGACAGAGCGAGGGCCCCGTCGCCGCCGACGGGCCGCGCGCCGTGGGGGCGGGGGCCCGGCGATCGGTCGAAGAGAAGTCGTGACGCAGGCGCTGCTCTTCCCGAGCGAGGACGCGCTCCGCGTCGCCATCGCCGGCGCGCTGGTGCCGCCCGAGGTGCTCTCGAGCCCCGCCGAGGCCTGGAGCGGCGCCGACGGCGAGCTCTGGATCCGGCCGGCGAAGCCGATCGCGCGCGAGGCCCTCCGCAAGCTGGCCGCGGCCGGCGTCGAGGCGCGCCCCAAGGCGGCGCCGCCGGCGGAGCGCGAGCCTCGATCGGCGAGCTGCTGGGCGGAGCTCGTGCGCGTGCGCCGCGAGGCCGATCCCGAGGCGGGCCGCGGCGCCGTGCTCTTCGTGACCGAGCGGCCTGCCGCGATGCTCGAGGCCGCCGCCGAGATGCTCCGCCTCGGCTGCGATCGGCAGGCGTACGCCGCCGCCGACGGCGTCTGGCTCCTGCGCGTCGGCTCGCCGCCGTACTACACGCTCGCGCGCGCGATGGAGCGCCGCGGCGAGCTCCGCGCGTTCGCGCCCTCGCCTCCGGGCCAGGGCGCCGTCTGGGTCGAGCTCGGCTATGGCCACCCGCTCGCCGCCCAGATCCGCCCCGAGCCGGGGACGCTCGTGCTCATCGGCGGCGACGGCGGCTGGACGGTGCTCGCCGACGGCGCCTGGACCGAGATCGATCACGCGCTCGACGTCGCGGTCCCCAGCCCGGCCGCGCGGATCGCGCCGGCGCCGCTCCCCGCGCGGGTCAAGGTCACGCTGCGCCTCGCGCGCGCCGGCCGCAGCCTCCCCGCCGCGCTCTGGGTCGTCCGCAAGGACGCGCCCTCGCAGGTCGAGCGCATGGTCGCCAGTGTCCCGGACGAGGTCCTCGACGATCTCCTCTTCGCCGTCGCCGGCGAGCCCGGCGACGAGATCGTGGTGCTGCGCGCCCGCGCCGGCGCGCGCCGCCACGTCGAGCCCCAGCTCCAGGCCGAGGCGTACGCCAAGCACCCGGCCATCTCCAACCTCTTCCTCCCTTGCGCGTCGGTGGTCGAGCCGCCGCTCCGGCGCGACATCGTCCGCGAGCTCTGCGCGCCCGACGCCGACGACGTCACCTGGCTCTGCCCCGTCGGCGACGGGGCGTTCCGGCCCGAGCGCATCGCCGAGTCGGCCTTCCAGCCGCTCCGAGGTTGGGTCGACTACGTCGTCGATCGGAGCGCGGCGGAGCTCGCGCCCTGGGTGCGGTCGGCGGCGTTCGAGCTCGAGGCGTTCGAGGTGGCCGCGCTCCCGCCCGACGCGGCGCCGCGCCGCCGCGGCGAGCCCGACGAGCCGGAGCGCCCGCGCGCGCGCGCCTCGAGCGCGCGGCAGGAGCCGGAGCGCGCGCCCGAGAAGCCGAAGACGAGCCGCGCCGCCGCGGCGACGCCCGCGCCGGCGGCGCCGCTCGCGGTGCCCGAGGAGCGCGCGCCCGACGCGCTCGTCCAGGACCTCGCCGCCGCCGAGCGCGAGATGCTCGAGCTCGACGTGCCCCTCGACGATCCGCGCCGGACCGAGCTCTGGGCGCGCCTCGGCGAGCTCGACGCGCGCCTCGGCCGCGCGCGCGAGGCGGGCCTCTGCTGGACGCGGGCGCTCTGGGAGCACGACGCCGGCTCGCCCGAAGCCGACCGCCTCGCCGCCGCGTGGGCGCGCTCGGAGGGCGCGGGCGGCGGCGCGCGTGACGAAGCGCGGCTGCTCGCGATCGCCTCGCCGGGCCGGGACGAGGTCCGCGCGCTCGTCGCGCTGGTCGTGGCGGCGAGCGGCGCCGGCGCGCGCGTCGCCGATCCCCCCGCCGTCGCGCGCTGGCTCGATCGCCACGACGACAGCCTCGACGTCCGCTCGCTCTGGCTCGGACGCGTCGCGCTCTCGCGCCTCGCCGGTGGCGACGCGCTCACCCTGGCGCGCGCGCGCGACCGCATCCTCGGGCGGCTGCACCGCGGGCTCTCGGTCGAGCGCGACGTCCCCATGTTCCTCCGCTTCGCCGGCCAGGGCGCGGCGCAGACGGCGACGACCGAGCGCCTCCGCGCCGAGCTCGACAAGCTCGCGACGCTCTTCGTCAAGACCAAGCGCAAGCAGGCGCCGATCGAGGCCGACCCGCGCCTCACGCGCGCCTACGTCGAGCTCGTCCTCGCCTACGGCTTCGCGCGGCTCGGCGACGTCGATCGCGCGCGCTCGCTCGCGGCGGCGGCCACGGCGGCGCTCGATCTCGCCGAGCCGGTGCACGGCTTCCTCGGGCGCGCCTACGCGGCGCGCGTCGCCCAGGCCATCGAGGGCCTCGCCCCCGAGACGCCGCTGCCGGCCGACGTCGCCGCGCGGCTCAACGAGCTCGACCGCTTCCAGCGCTACAAGGTCGATCGGCTCCGCCAGTTCTCGGCCGTGCTCGAGCCGCAGGAGAGCCTCGATCCGGTCGTCGCCTACCAGCGGGGCGAGGCGGATCCGCGCGGCCCCGAGTTCGCGCCGCTGCGCGGGATGCAGGACGTCGAGGCGCTCGCCGCCGAGGTGGCGCGCATCGTCCAGCGCGCCGCGAAGAGCGAGCCCGACGAGCGCGCCCGCCTCTTCGACGGCGCCATGGACTTCTTCCCCATGCTTCCGTCGGGCGAGGCGCGCCGCCTCCTCGATCAGGTGATCGGCGGCGTGACCGACGTGCCGCCGCTCCGGCGCGCGCGCCTGCTCGAAGAGGCGCTCATGCTCTCGGGCCACTTCGGCCTCGAGGGGCACGTGCGGTCGATCCTCGCCGCGCTCGAGCCCATCCTCGCCGGCCTCGGGGCCGAGCACGCCGCCGAGATCGCCGCCATGACCGGGGGCGCGCTGCGCACCCTCCGCCGCGTCGGCCTGCGCGACGAGGCCGCCGCGCTGCTCGACGCCACCGCGGCGCGCGCGAGCGGCAAGGGCACGGCAATGCTGCTCGCGCGCGTCCACCTCGGCGCCGGGCTCGCGCACCTCGGCCGCTTCGACCGGGCGCGGCCGCTGCTCGAGGAGGCGCTCGGCGTCCTCGGCGCCGCCGGGATGCCGATGTCGGAGCGGCTCGAGCTCACCCGCGGCCTGGCGCGCGCGCTTGGCCAGGCGCCGGAGGCGTTCGCGGTCGCGGCGCTCGGCAAGCTCGCCCAGGGCCTCGCCGGCATCACCGACAGCTTCAACACCAACAGCCACTTCTGCCTGTCGGTGGTCAGCTTCATGGAGTCCCTCGTGCTCGGCTACGCGAGCGAGGACCTCGCGCTCGGCGAGCAGGGCCGGCAGTGGCTCGACGAGGACGAATACCTGATCCGCCGGCGCATCCACCGCGAGCTCCTCCTCCCATGACCACCCTGCGCGATCCGCTCGAGAACATCGGCGAGCTCTCCTTCGACGCCCTCGCCGCCGAGGCGCCCGCGATCCGCGAGCGGCTCAACCGCTTCCGCGTCTCCCTGGGCCGGTTCTTCGTGGCCAAGCAGCCGCTCATCGATCTGATGACCGTCGCCGCCGTGGCCCAGGAGCCGCTGCTCCTCGTCGGGCAGCCGGGCACGGCGAAGAGCGATCTGGTGCTCAAGTTCAAGGACGCGCTCGCCCTCGGCGAGACCGACTACTTCGAGTACATGCTCACGCGCTTCACCGAGCCGAGCGAGATCCTCGGCCCCATCGACGTGAACCTCCTCCGCGAGGGGCGCTACGTGCGGCGCGAGCGCGGCAAGCTGCCCACGGCGCGGCTCGTGTTCCTCGACGAGATCTTCAAGAGCAACTCGGCCATCCTCAATGCGCTGCTCACCATCATCAACGAGCGCAAGTTCTACCAGGACGGCGCCCCGCTCCCGGTGAAGCTCTCCATCCTCTTCGCCGCGACCAACGAGATCCCCGAGCACACCGAGCTCGGCGCTCTCAAAGATCGCTTCTGTCTCAAGGCGGCCTGCCGCTCGGTGCAGGACGATCACTTCGAGGAGCTCGTCGACATGGGCCTCTCGATGCACTCGTTCCGCGAGAAGAACCAGAAGCCCTGGGCCGAGGGCCACGCCTCGCTCGAGGACTTCCTCAAGGCGAACCGCTACCTGTCCATCCTCATGGGCCGGGTCGAGACGGGGCCGGACGGCGAGGAGCGGCGCGATCGGCACCGCTACTTCCCCGACGAGCTCCTCCGCGAGCTCCGCCGCGTCCTCAAGACGCTGGTGCGCGAGGACCAGGTCTTCGTCAGCGATCGCAAGGTGATCAAGCTCTACCGCCTGCTCCGCACGCGCGCCTGGGTGCTCCACGGCGGCGCGGTGGAGCGGCAGGATCTCTCGCTGCTCTCGTACCTGGGTGAGACGCGCGAGGAGGTCGATCTCCTCGAGGAGAAGGTGCCCAAGCTGCTCGGGCTCTCGTGACCGCCGTGCGCGAGCGCGAGCCCGCGATCCGGTGGCTCGCCGCCGGCGTGTGCCTCGGCCGCGTGGCCCGGCCGTCGTCGTCGGGCCTCCGCCGCATCGGGCCGTGGCTGCTCGCGGCGCTGGGCGAGCGACCGCGCCTGCCGCCCGCGGGCGTCATCGCCGACGTCGGCGATCTGCTCGCCGGCGAGCCGCTCGGCCGCCCGGCGCCGGTGCCCGCCGCCGCGGTGCCCGACGACGGCCGGCTCGAGCGCGCGGTGCGGCGCTACGAGGAGCAGCTCCTGGCGCGCCTCACCGGCGATCGCCGCTTCGAGGCCGCGATCCAGGCGGTCGCGAAGCTCCCGGCCGAGCTGCGAGCGCAGGCGGTGGGCGTGCTCGCCGGCGCCGTGCTCGGCCGCGCCGGCGAGGCCGAGGGCGTCGCCATCGCTCCGGGCGTGGCTCGGCGCATCGCCGAGCACCCGGGCGACGATCTCCTCGCCCAGGGCTTCGCAGCGCTCCGCGAGGACGGCGCGACGCGGCGGCGGATCGCCCAGGCCTACGAGGCGCTCGCCGAGCACGCGCGCCGCGCCCCGGCGCTGCTCGCCGACGCCGACGTCTTCACGCTCGAGAACCTCACGCTCCTCGGGAGCCTGACCCAGCGCCTGGCCATCCGGCAGGTGCTCGACGCCGAGGAGGCGCTCCGCCGCGGCATGCCCAAGCGCCTCGGCCGATCGCGCCGCTCCGCCGGCTCCACCGCGACGCGGCTCGAGGACGAGAGCGAGTACCCGGCCGGCGGCTTCTCGTCGCTCTCCACCTCGGGGGCGCTCGAGAACCTGGTCACCTCCGAGCTCGTCTACATGGATCCGCCGTCGCCGACGCGCACGGTCGATCTCTTCGACGTCCGCTACGCCGAGGGAGAGCTCCTCTACTACACGCGCGACGAGGCGACCTTCGTGCGCCGCCGGCGCCTGGTGGTCTTCCTCTTCGACGAGGACCTCGTCGCGGCGCGCTTCAAGGATCCCGACGTGCCCTGGCAGCGGCTCGTCGTGATCCTCGGGGTGATGATGGCGGCCATCGCCGCGCTCGTCGAGCACCTCGGCGACGAGGCGCTCGCCTTCCGCGTCGCCTTCCTCCGCGATCCGGCGCGCCCGTCCGAGCTCGCGCCCGAGCGCGGCCTCTGCGAGCTGCTCCTCCGGGAGCAGCGGGAGCTCGGGACGGCGGAGGTCGTCGAGAGCACGCTCGCGCAGGAGCTCGCCTCTGCGAGCGCCGAGTCGCGCCGGGCGCTCGTCCAGATCGTGCCCGTGAGCCAGCACGACCGGCGCGAGGAGTGGTCGGCGCGGAAGCTCGACCGCAAGGTCGAGTTGACGAGCGTCGTCGCCGAGGGCCGGAGCTGGCAGGCGTGGACCCAGGCCACGATTGATCTCGTCCGCGCCCTTCTCTAGCGTTTCGGGATGCCTCGATACGAGCTCAGCGAGGGGACGTCGAACAAGTTCTGGGAGATCGAGCTCGAGGGATCGAGCTTCACCACCCGCTACGGCCGCATCGGCACCGACGGCCAGTCGACGACGAAGGACTTCAAGAGCCCGGCCGACGCCAAGAAGGCCTACGACAAGCTCGTCCAGGAGAAGGTCAACAAGGGCTACGAGCTGGTCGGCGACGAGGGCGACGAGGGCGGTGACGAGGACGACGACGGCGAGGCCGTGGAGGGCGCGAGCAACCGGGCGCTCGAGGCCGCGATCCTCGAGGACCCCGACAAGGTCGAGGGCTACCTCGTCTACGCCGACTGGCTCCAGACGCAGGACGATCCGCGCGGCGAGCTCATGGCCGTCGAGGCGGCGCTCGCGGCCTCGCCCGGCGACGCCAAGCTGAAGGCGCGCAACGAGGAGCTGCTCGCCGAGCACGCCGAGGCGCTGCTCGGCGATCTCGCCGAGGAGGAGCACTTCCACCCGACCTGGGAGCTCGGCGGCATCCGCGCCGCCACGATCAGCGATCCCGACGAGGAGTACGCCGAGCTCAGCGGCGAGGCCGCGGCCGAGATGGTCTCGAAGCTGTTCAAGCTGCCGGCGGCGCGCTTCCTCCGTGAGCTCACCGTCGGCGTCCTCGAGGACGAGGACGGCCAGCCCGACTGGTCGCCGATCGTCGCGGCGATCGCCAAGGGCGATGTGCCCGCGGCGCTGCGGCTGCTCCGCATCAGCTGCGGCGAGTACCAGATCTCGTGGACCCAGCTCGGCGATCTCGGCAAGACGTACAAGAAGCTCAAGCGCCTCGAGGAGCTCCACCTCAAGATCGGCGCGATGGATCTCGGCAAGATCGATCTACCCGAGCTCCGCGTCTTCGAGGTCGTCACCGGCGGCTTCACCAAGGAGAACCTCGCCTCGGTCATCTCCGCCAAGTGGCCGAAGCTCGAGCGGCTCGTCCTCTACTTCGGCGACGACAACTACGGCGGCAACTGCGAGGTGGATGATCTCGGGCCGATCTTCGACGGCAAGGGCCTGGGGTCGGTCACCACCCTCGGGCTCTCGAACGCCGAGTTCGCCAACGACATCGCCGCCGCCATCCCCAAGGCGAAGATCCTGAAGCAGCTCAAGGTCCTCGATCTCTCGAAGGGCACCCTCGACGACGACGGCGCCCGCCACCTCGTCGAGAACGCCGCCGCGCTCCGGCACCTCGACCTGCTCGACGTGAGCAAGAGCTACCTCACCGAGGAGATGCTCGGGCGCCTGGCCAAGGTGTGTCGGCGGGTCGTCGGCGATTCGCAGGGCGAGCCGGACGGCGAGTACCGCTACGTTCAGGTCGCCGAGTAGCGGGCGCCGGCTTGGCGCCGAGAGCGCTCCCGTTCCTGATCGTCGGGAACCCGGAGAACCGCCGCGTCGGCCTCTTCCAGGAGGCGCTCCGCGCCGAGGGCCTCGCGCCGGCGACCGTGGTGCCGTGGCTCGCGCTCGCCCGCGACGCCGGCGCGCTCGAGGCGCTCCCGGACGAGCCGGCGCTGCTGCGCATCGACTCGTTCGGCGAGAGCTGGGAGGTGGAGCGGGCGCTCTGCGCGCGCGGCGAGGTGGACGCGCGCGCCGAGGGCGTGTCGGTGGTGGGGGTGCGCGAGATCGGCGCGATGGCCGAGGATCGCGGCAGGATCCTGGCGCCTCGCCAGCAGCACCTCGGGTTCCTCCGCGTGCTCGCCGATCTCGAGGCGGTGATCGCGACCAAGCGCCGCTGGCGGGTGCTCAACCCGCCCGCCGCGATCGCCGAGCTCTTCGACAAGCGCCTCACCTCGCGGAGGTACGCCGGGCTGGGCGTGCCCGTCCCGCGCGCGTTCGACGGCGTGACCACGCCCGCCGAGCTGCGCGCGCGGCTCGCCGAGGCTCGCGAAGAGTCCGCGTACGTGAAGCTCGCGTCGGGATCGTCGGCCTCGTGCCTCGCCGTCTACCGCCGCCGCGCCGGTCGCGAGTCGCTCCACACCACCATCGAGCTCGGCGAGCGCGCCTCGTACAACTCGCTCCGCATCCGCCGCTACGACGATCCGAACGCCATCGAGCGCATCCTTTCCTTCCTGCTCCGCGAGGGCTCGCAGGTCGAGGCCAGCGTCCCCAAGGCCCGCCTCGACGGACGCTTCTTCGACTGCCGCGTCCTCGTCGTCGCCGGCGAGCCGGCGTTCACCGTCATCCGCCGGAGCGCGCACCCGATCACCAACCTCCACCTCGGCGGCAGCCGCGGCGATCCGGCGCGCCTCGCCGATGTGCTCCCGCCCGAGCTCGAGGCCGCGGCGATGCAGAGCTGCCGCACGGTCGCGGCGGCGCACCCCGGCCTACTGCACGTCGGCGTCGATCTCATGTACGAGGCGGGCTTCCGTGGGCACCGGGTGCTGGAGGCGAACGCGTTCGGCGATCTGCTGCCGAACCTGGAGCGCGACGGGCTCTCGGTCTACCGCTGGGAGATCCGCGCCGCGCTCGCGCTGGGCGAGCGGGCCACGGCTGACGACGATCAGGGCATGTAGGCAGACCTTGCACGCGTCGATGTGGGCCGGCTCGAGCGCCCTGTCGGAGGAATTCCCGAACGTGACGGCGACGTGGGTCTCACCGGGGATCGTGGTGCAGAAGTGCGTGGACCCCCGAACCGTCGTCGTGATTGGATCTCCGGAACGTCCCCTCGCCCGCCGGCAACCAGGAGGCCCATGAACAGCGCCCGGTACGCAGTGCTCGCGGGGCTCGCCACCCTCGGCGTCGCGTGCGGCAGCGTCGTCGAGCAGGAGAGCAGCTCCGGCAGCTCGGTGGGCGCCGGCGGTGCCGGGGGCGCGAGCACCACGGGCAGCGTGACGGCGAGCAGCTCGAGCGGCGTGACGGCGAGCACCTCGAGCGGCGTGACGGCGAGCAGCTCCGGCGCCTCGGGCGGGTGCGACCAGCCACCGCCGCAGGCGTGCCCGAAGACGGCTCAGTGCGTGACCTCGACCTTCGGCTGCTGGTGCGGCGATTCACCGGCGTCCTGGTACTGCTCCACGGCCGACCCGCCGTCGACCCTCCCGGCCATCGCGCCCGTCGAAGGAGCCTGCTGCGAGGAAGATGGAATGTTCTGCGGGGGCTTCGAGCCCTGCGGGCCCATCTGCCATTGCGAAGGCGGCGCTTGGTCCTGCAAGAACCCGGTCGAATGCCCGCCCTTCGCGTGCCCGAGCCCGGTCGAGAGCCTCGCCGGCGAGGCATGCCCGACGCTGGTCGGTGAGACCTGCGAGGGAACGGGGTTCTGCCATTTCACCTGCATCTGCAAGCTCGATCCTGCGACCGGATCGGCCGCCTGGGAGTGCTCGATCCCACCCTGCTGAGCCGAGCGTCTCCCCGTGCTCCGCGGGTGGGATCGGGGTCGAGCCGGCCGCCGATCCTCAGCGAAGGAGGAGGCGGGCCCGCTTCGGGGGTACGTGCGGCAGGCCAGGGTCCTCGAGCACCAGGTCGACGCCGTCGCGGCCGATGGCCGAGACCCTCCAGCTCAGCTCGTAGGTGCCGCCCTCGGTCTCGCGCAGCTCCGAATGGGAGAGGAAGTCGCCGCTCGAAAGCACCAGCTCGTCGCCCCGCGGCGCGCCCTGCCCGATCATCGCGAACGGCCCGGCGCCCGGCGTGCGTGGGAACGCGAGCGCCTTCACCTCGAGCTTGCTCAGCTCGATGCACGCGAGCCCTGCGTGGACCGCGCGCGTCGGCCGCGCCTCGGTTCGCGGGCACCGCCGCTCGGGTAGCGGGGCCTCGCTGCAAGCGCCGCCGCTCTGCGAGAGCTCGAGCGCGGGCCCCGCGCGCGTGAAGTCGACGCCGCAGAGCCCGAACATGGCGTCGAGCGGCTCGCCGGAGTCGACGCCGCGCGCGACCACGGTCACCTCTCCGAGGAGATCGCCGCTCGTCGGGACCTGCGCGATGTCGGAGAACAGTCGCATGAGATCCTGGAGGTGCGCGCCGCGCAGATCGAGATCGACCGTGCGACCTGGAACCGCGACCCGGCGCGGCTTCGCGGTCGCGAGCACGGCGGGGCGAGCCAGGAGCACGAGGCTCTTGTACCGCTTCAGCCCGAGGCCGAAAGCGGCGGCGAGCGAGCGCGCGAGCACGTCCTTGCTCGTGGCGCGGACCTCGAGCGAGGCGCGGCGGCTCCGCCCCACGACCATCGACCGGAGCCCGAGACGCCCGGCGAGCCCGGCGACGGCGTGCGCGTCGACGTCCGCGAGCACGACGTCTCCGCCCGACCGCAGCCCGACCGAGCAGCGGGTCGCGTCGGTGCAGTCGACCGAGCCGGCCTCCGGCTCCGGGCCGTCGACGACGACGGTGTCCCCGACTCGCCAATCGAGGCTCGGCCCGTCGACGCCGCGCACCACGACCTCGCCGGCCGGCCCTGCGATGACCACGGCGGCCGGCTTGCCCGACACGAAGCGTACGACGCTCCCTGCCAGAGCCGGCGGCGGTCGTCGTCCGTCGGTGGGAGCCGGTCCCGCGTCGGGCGTCTCCGGCATCGCCGACGAAGCAGGCGCGCCCGTCTGCGAGGCGGTCGCGGCCGGAGGCGCCGAGGATGCCGCCGGCGGGACGCCGGCCGCCTCGCGGTCGCAGGCCGAGGCGAGCAGCGCGAGGAGTACCAGGCGACGCACCATGGGGCGGAGGACCTACGATCCGACGCTATCACGACGCGTCGGAGGCGGGCGATCTCGAGGCGGGCGTTGGTGCGCGTGCGCCACGCGCGACGGTGGCATACGAGAGTGCGATGCGATCTGCGTTTCGATTCTTGGTCTTGCTCGTTGCCTCATTCGCGTTCGAGCTCGGGGGCTTCGTCCTCGAGCTCTTGGGCGTCATCGATCATGACTTGAGCGCCCACGGCTCCACGGCGTCCGGTGAGTGGCGCGTGCACGTCGTCGTGGGAGGCGAGGGATTGGCCTCGCTCGCGTTCGGAGAGGCGGCGGGCCTGCCGCAAGGGTTCGCGAGTCGCGTCGTCGCCGCCGTTCGCGGTCGTGCGCCCGCGTCCCGCCGAGGCGACGTCGTGAGCCTCGAGCTACTCATCCGTTTGAGAGCCACGCCGCAAGGCTTCTACTGAGCGTGGATCTCGCTCCGCAACTGGGGGCACGTGGATCGGGCGATGCGCGCGCTCGCGGAGATCGCCACGAACCTGATGCCGCACAAATACGAGCACGCGACGGACTTCCTGAGTCGCCTCGCCGTGTACACGGAGGCGGTGCGGGCAAGAGCGCGGGCGGAGAAGGCGGGGCTGCCGGCGCCGAAGCCACCGCCCATCGACTACGAGCATCTGTAGGTCGGGAGCGCGATCGTGAAAGTCGAGACCGGTCAGGCATCTTGATGGAATCCTGATCGTCGACGGCACCGGCCTTGCCGAATCCTTATGCCGAGCGGCCCATGATGCCCAGCGACCCATCATGGACGCCTCGCCTTACCGCAACACCGAGCGGGCCACCGACGAGCACGCCAGCACGGAGTCGCGCTCCGATCGCGAGCTCCTGCCGTTCCTCGCGCTCTTCTGGATCATGAGCGTCGCCCGGGTCGTGGCCGCGTTCGTGCGCCACGAGACGTTCGGCGCCGAGGCGACCCTGGCGTTCCTCGCCGTGCTCCTGCTTCCGCTGCTGGCGAAGGAGTCGTTCACTGCTGTCCGTCGAGCGCGAGGTTGAGCTCGAGGACGTCGACGCGCGCCTCGCCGAGCATCCCGAGCTGCCGGCCGTCGGTGTGCGCCTGCACCAGCTCGCGCACGGCCGCCTCCTCCAGCCCTCGCGCGCGCGCGACGCGGCGAACCTGGAACTCGGCGGCGGCGGGGCTGATGTGCGGGTCGAGCCCGCTCGCCGATGCGGTCACCAGGTCGACCGGGATGGGCGCCTGATTCTCGGGGTCGGCGTCGCGCAGCGCCTTGATCCGGCCCTCGATCGCCGCGATGAGCGCAGGGTTGGTCGGGCCGAGGTTGGATCCCGTCGAGGACGCGGCGTTGAACGGCACCGGGCTCGTCGCCGACGGCCTGCCCCAGAAGTACCTCGGGTCGGTGAAGGGCTGCCCGATGAGCGAGGAGCCCACGTCTTTGCCGCCGCGCTCGATGACGCTGCCGTTCGCCTGCCGCGGGAACGCCGCTTGGGCGATTCCGGTCACGAGGAGCGGGTACGCGAGCCCCGTCAGCACGGTCAAGAGCGCCAGCGAGACGAGGGCGGGACGGATCTGGGCGAGCATGGCGATCTCCCTTGGCTCAGGCGAGGTGGAGCGCGACGAGCAGCATGTCGATGAGCTTGATCCCGGGGAACGGCGCCACCAGGCCCCCGAGCCCGTACACGAGGAGGTTGTTTCGCAGGACCTTCTCGGCGCCGGCGGGCACGTACTTCACCCCGCGCAGCGCGAGCGGGATGAGCGCGACGATGATCAGGGCGTTGAAGATCACGGCGGACAGGATGGCGCTCTGCGGCGTCGCGAGGCGCATCACGTTGAGCGTGCCCAGCGCCGGGTACGTCGAGGCGAACGCCGCCGGGATGATCGCGAAGTACTTCGCGACGTCGTTGGCGAGGCTGAACGTGGTGAGCGAGCCGCGCGTCATGAGCAGCTGCTTTCCGATCTCGACGATCTCGATGAGCTTGGTCGGGTTCGAGTCGAGGTCGACCATGTTCCCGGCCTCTTTCGCCGCCTGCGTTCCGGTGTTCATGGCCACGGCGACGTCGGCCTGCGCGAGCGCCGGCGCGTCGTTGGTCCCGTCCCCGGTCATGGCCACGAGGCGCCCGCCCGACTGGTACTCGCGGATGAGCTTGAGCTTCGCTTCGGGCGTCGCCTCGGCGAGGAAGTCGTCGACGCCGGCCTCGGCGGCGATCGCCGCCGCGGTGAGGTGGTTGTCGCCGGTGATCATCACCGTCTTGATGCCCATGCGGCGGAGCTCGAGGAACCGCTCCTTGATCCCGCCCTTGACCACGTCCTTCAGCTGGATCACGCCGAGCACGCGCGCCTGGCCGTCCGAGCGCCGCTCGCCGGCCCGATCCGCCGCCTCGGCGACGACGAGCGGCGTGCCGCCCGTCCTCGCGATCTCCTCGGCGGCCGAGCGCACGTCGGGCGGAACGCTGCCGCCCATCTGCTCGACGTACTTGGTCACCGTATCCATCGCGCCCTTGCGGATCTGCTTGCCCCCGAGGTCGACGCCGCTCATCCGCGTCTGCGCGGTGAACGGGACGAACGCCGCGCCGAGCGCGGTGACGTCGCGCTCCCGGATGCCGTGCTTCTCCTTCGCGAGGACGACGATGCTTCGCCCCTCGGGCGTCTCGTCCGCCAGCGAGGCGAGCTGCGTGGCGTCGGCCAGGCGCTCGTGCGTGACGCCCGAGGCAGGCAGGAAGGCCGTGGCCTGACGGTTCCCGAGCGTGATGGTTCCCGTCTTGTCGAGGAGGAGCACGTCGACGTCGCCCGCGGCCTCGACGGCGCGCCCGGACATGGCGATGACGTTCGCCTGGATCATCCGGTCCATCCCGGCGATGCCGATGGCGGAGAGGAGGCCGCCGATCGTCGTCGGGATGAGGCAGACGAGGAGCGCCACGAGGACGGTGAGGGTGATGGGCGTCCCCTGGCCGGCCGCCTTCACGCTGTAGAGCGAGTACGGGAGCAGCGTGGCGCAGGCGAGCAGGAAGACGATCGTCAGCGCCGCGAGGAGGATGTCGAGCGCGATCTCGTTGGGTGTCTTCTGCCGCTTGGCGCCCTCGACCATCGAGATCATGCGGTCGAGGAACGCCTCGCCCGGGTTCGCGGTGACGCGGATGATGAGCCAGTCCGACAGGACGCGGGTGCCGCCGGTCACGGCGCTGCGATCGCCGCCGCTCTCGCGGATCACCGGCGCGCTCTCGCCGGTGACCGCGCTCTCGTCGACGGAGGCGACGCCTTCGACGACCTCGCCGTCGCCGGGGATGTAGCTGCCCGCCTCGACCAGGACGAGATCGCCCCTGCGAAGCACCGAGGCGGAGACGTCGGTGCGCTTCGCCGTTCGGCTCGCCGAGTCGAGCCGAACGGCCTGGATGTCGCGTCGCGCCTTGCGGAGCGTGTCGGCCTGGGCCTTGCCGCGGCCCTCGGCCATCGCCTCGGCGAAGTTGGCGAAGACGACGGTGAACCAGAGCCAGGCCGAGATGGCGCCGACGAAGCCGGGCGAGGCCTCGCCGTGCGCGAAGAGGGCGTGGAGGAAGAGCAGCGTCGTGAGCACGCTGCCGACCTCGACCACGAACATCACGGGGTTGCGGATCTGGTGGCGGGGATCGAGCTTCGCGAAGCTCGCCGCGATGGCCCTCTGGACGATGCGCCGCTCGAAGAGCGGCCGCGCCTTCGCCGTTCCGCGCCCGGCCTCGAGCGTCGCGCGCTCGCTCGGCCGCGTCGGCTTCTTCGTCGCCGGGGTGCGCGACGCCGCCGAAGCAGGAGCGGTGCCACCGCCGTCCGGCGGCGACGCCGCGGGCTCGGCGGGCTTGGATCGCGGTGCAACGGGCTCGCGCCCCGCTTTCGGGCTCGTGGTCATTGGATCATCACCAGGTGCTCGACGATGGGGCCGAGAGCGAGGGCGGGGACGAAGGTGAGCGCGCCGACGAGCAGCACCGTCCCGACGAGGAGCGTGACGAAGAGCGGCGTGTGGGTGGGGAGCGTGCCGGGCCCGGCGGGGACGGCCTTCTTCTTCGCCAGCGAGCCGGCCACGGCGAGCGCGGGGACCGCCACCCAGTAGCGGGCGAAGAGCATCGCCACGCCGAGCGCGGTGTTGTAGTGGGGCTCGTTGACGCCGAGGCCGGCGAACGCGCTCCCGTTGTTGTTGCCCGCCGACGAGAACGCGTAGAGCACCTCGCTGAACCCGTGGATGCCGGGGTTGGCCATCCCTTTGAGGCCCCACGAGGTGGAGACGGCGATGGCGGTGCCGACCAGCACGACCATCGGCGGGACGAGGATCGCGATCGCCGCCATCTTCATCTCGTAGGCCTCGATCTTCTTGCCGAGGTACTCCGGCGTGCGCCCGACCATGAGGCCGGCCACGAACACCGCGACGATCACGAACATGAGCATCCCGTAGAGGCCCGAGCCGACGCCGCCGTAGATCACCTCGCCGAGCTGGATCAGCCACATCGGGACGAGGCCCCCGAGGGGCGTGAACGAGTCGTGCATCGAGTTGACCGAGCCGTTCGACGCGGCGGTGGTCGCCGTCGCCCACAGCGCCGAGCCCGTGATCCCGAAGCGCACCTCCTTGCCCTCCATGTTGCCGCCCGCCTGGAGCGCCGACGCGGCCTGGTCGACGCCGAGCCGGCCGAGCGCCGGGTTGCCGGCCTGCTCGGATCCCACGCAGAGCACGAGGAGCGCGAGGAAGACGACCGACATCGCCGCGAGGATGGCCCAGCCCTGCCGCTCGTCCTTCACCATCTTGCCGAACGTGTGGCAGAGCGCCGCCGCGATGAGCAGGATCGCGAGGAGCTCGAAGAAGTTCGCGATCGGGGTCGGGTTCTCGAACGGGTGCGCCGAGTTCACGTTGAAGAACCCGCCGCCGTTGGTGCCGAGCTGCTTGATCGCGATCTGCGACGCGGCGGGGCCCATGGGCAGGACCTGGTCGAGCACGGCCTTGCCGTCCGCGTCGGTGGCGGCCTGGACGAGCGAGACCTGGTGATACCCGCCGAGGTTCTGGACGACGCCTTGCGAGACCAGGACGACCGCCAGGACGAGCGCCAGGGGCAAGAGGATGTAGAGGGTGCTCCGGACCATATCGACCCAGAAGCTGCCGACGGTGTCGGCCTTCGCGCGGGCGATGCCGCGGATGAGCGCGACCAGGCACGCCATCCCCGTCGCGGCCGACACGAAGTTCTGCACCGTGAGCCCCGCCATCTGGGACAGGTAGCTGAGCGTCGACTCGCCTCCGTACGCCTGCCAGTTGGTGTTGGTCCCGAAGCTCACCGCGGTGTTGAACGCGAGGTCCGGCGTCGCGGCTGGCATCGACTGCGGATTGAGCGGGAGCGCACCCTGCAGGCGGAGGAGCGCGTAGACGGCGGCGATTCCCGCGACGTTGAACGCGAGCATCGCGAGCGCGTACGTCTTCCAGGTCATCTCCTGGTCGGCGCGGACGCCGCACGCGCGGTAGATGAGGCGCTCGAGGGGGCCGACCACCTTGGCGACGGTCGTGGCTTTGCCCTCGTAGACGCGGGCCATGTAGTCGCCGAGCGGCTTCGAGAGCGCGATCAGCGCGACGAAGTAGACGACGAGCTGCAGAATGCCCGTGGTGCTCACGAGAGCCACTCCGGCTTGAGCAGCGCGAACACGAGGTAGACGAACAGGCCGACCGCGACGATCCCGCCGATCCAGTAGAAGATCATCGCCCGCCTCACACCTTCTCGCAGAGCCGCACCAGCCCCGCGGTCAACGCGAAGAACCCGACCGTCAGCACGAGGAACACGATGTCCATCCCACTCGTCCTCTCCGTCAGAACCAGCCTGTCGCGCCGGCCGTCAGCGTGTTCTGGTAGCTCGCGTTGGCGACGAACGGCGTCGTAACGCCGTCGCCGGCGACGTCCCCCTCGAAGAACATGTCCGAGTCGGCGCTGTCGTGCCGGTATTCGACGCGGAACGACAGGTTCGGATGCGGGCGCACGTCCGCAGTTAACGTCCCCGAGCTCACCCAGTCGGCCGGCCAGAACATGCGCGAGGCCGTGCCGCCGGCGTTCTCGGCGGCGTGCTCCCAGAACCGATCGCCGCGCGCGGCGAGGTAGAGCCACGCGATCGGCTGAACGCGACCGTAGATCGCGCCCGCTCCCCAATACGAGGTGCCGAAGGCGTTCTTCTCGAAGCCGACGTCGCCTTGCGCCGCGAACGACAGCCACTCGGTCGCGTCGAGCCGCGCCCAGACGTCGAAGAGGTGCCGCCAGGGCTGCCCCTCCGGCGCCTGGCGCGGCCGCTCCGGGCCGCCGAAATAGAGCAGGCTGAGCGTGAGCCGGTCGGGGATCTCGTAGATCCATTGGTTCTCGATCGACTTCCACTCGTTGTTGTCGACGACGCTGTTCCAGCCGTTGCAGAGCATGATCGTCGAGGAGAGGTTGTCGGTGAGCTCGTACATCGCGTGGACGCCCGTGTGGTAGAAGGGCAGGCCGAAGAAGAGGTTCGAGCGCGACCAGCTCCAGTTGTCCTTGACCGCGACGCCCTCGTACCCGATGGGCGAGAGGAAGATGCCGGCCTCGATCAGGAGCCCCCGGCCCACCGGGGCCTTCCAGCCGACGTACGCCTGCTGGATGTACTTCCAGGTCGACGCGTCCGTCGTCGCGGCGCCGCTCGCCCCGGGCGAGACGGGCTCGCCGAGGTAGTAGGTGCTCGGCGTGTGCCCGATCTGGAGGGCGACCCGGCCGTTCAACGACTCGTGCTCCACCGTCGCGCCGAGGACGGCGTTCGACAGCGTCAGCGTGTCGTGCCGGTTGTCGAACCCTCGGAAGTTCGTGATCCCGTTGCTCGGACGATTGAAGTTGTAGGCATAGTCGACCTCGACGTACCCATCGAGCTTGGCGACCGGGCCCGCTTCAGCCGCAGGCGCCGCCGCGGGCGGCTGCGCTCCAGGCGGCGCCGGCGGTTCGGGCGCGCCCTGCGCCCAGGCCTGGCCCGCCGGGAGCGCCGACAACAGGACGCCCATCGCGATCGTTCGTGTTGCCCTCATGGACGGGGAGGCTCCGATGGCGAACGCGGAGTGGGGATGCATTGGTCGAACCAGCAGGCCGTCCCGAAGCGTGGGGACGGTACCCTTCGGGTGCGAGGAACCTAGGCAACGCGAGAGAAACAAGGCCTCAAGGCATGGGCCCTTCCCATAAGGAAGACATCAAGAGATCGAGGGCGGCCGACCCGACCGAATGGACGGACGCCACCGGCGCGTGACGTCCCGCGCGTGTCGGGGCTCCGCCCCGCGCACCCGGGCCGACGCGCCGCCGAGCTCAGGCGCTGGGGCCGTGGCTCTCGCGGCTCGCGACGCGTCGTCCGAGGCGCGACACCGGCGGGCGCTCCTGCCGCGTCGCCTCGAGATCGAGCTGCACGGGCAGGACCACCATGGGGATGCCGTCGTGCTGGAGCCGCCGCTGGATCAGGAACGCCGTCTCGTTGTGGAGCAGGCGGTTCCAGGCGGTGTCCTCCTCGAAGATGATCTGCCCCGCGACGACGAGGCCCTTCGGGTAGCGCTTCATGAGCTGCCGCGCGAGCCCTTCCGCCTCGACCGCGACCTCGGTGCCCACGGCGTAGGCCGTCGTCGAGGCCAGGCCGAGCGCGGTGGCGAACCTCTGGTAGGCGGCGAGGTTGTCCTGCGTGCGCTTCTCGAGCGCCGCGACCTCCTCGACCCCCTTGAAGCTGTCCGAGTCCACGACCGCGATGCTGACGAAGACCACGCCCTTGAAGTGGTCGGGGAACATGCGCAGCAAGGTGAGCATGGCGTGGCGGCCGAGGCCGCCGTAGCCGCCGACGAAGACGATGGCGACCGGCTTCGACGCGTCGGGCTCGGCGGCGAGATCGCCCGGAGCTCCGTCGTAGAGGCCTGCGCCGTGCGGCTCCTCGGGCCCCGGGAGCTCGTGGTCGAGCCGCTTGATGGCGCGGACGACGAGCCCGTAGTGGCGCTTGATGAGGAAGCAGAGCGCGACGAGCCCGCTGGTGATGAGCAAGGTGAGCCAGCCGCCCTCGGCGAACTTCTCGACGACCGTGACCACGAGGATGAGCGCACACAGAACGGCCGCGAGGACGTGCGCCGGCAGGTGCCGCTTCCAGGTCGGATCCTGGTGGCGCTTCTTGGTCCAGAGCACCGTCATCGCCACGTTCGAGAGGAGGAACGTCACGAAGACGTTGATCGAATACATGACCACGAGCCGCCCGACGTTGCCCCCGGTGTAGAGCAGCGCCGCGGCGGCGGCGCCTCCCATGAGGAGGACGCCGTTGCGCATCGTGAGCCGCTCCGAGAGCGCCGAGAACCGGTGCGGCAGCCACGAGTCGGTCGCCATGTTGGCCATGACCCTCGGGCCATCGAGGAAGCCGGCCTGGGCGGCGACGAAGAGGAG
The DNA here is from genome assembly GCA_964372055.1 of uncultured Polyangiaceae bacterium. Lineage (GTDB taxonomy): Bacteria > Myxococcota_A > Polyangia > Polyangiales > Polyangiaceae > CAYJPW01. Next base: position 77,352 of record CAYJPW010000011.1, on the reverse strand, counting down.
CGCGCCTTCGCTGACGAGCGCGACGACGACGAGGCCTCGACCGAGCCCGACGCCGCCGACGGACCAGCCGCTGAACACCCGCTCGAGCAGGACGGCGTTCATCGTCTTGCCCTCCACCGGCGCGGCGCGCATGAGGAGGTAGCTGAGGAGGATGCCGCCTGCGGTCACGGCGAGCGACACGGACATGAGCACCATCGTCCGCTTTGCGGTCTCGACGCGCGGCTCTCGCATCATGGCGACGCCGTTCGAGACAGCCTCGATTCCCGTGTAGGTGCCGCCGCCGAGCGAGTAGGCGCGCATGAAGAGCTGCAGGGTGGCGACGATGCCGAGGGTGCTCGTCGTCTGGCTCAGGTTCGCCCTCACGTCGGCGGTCACCGTCGGCAAGCTGCCGAGGTGCCCCCCGATGGCGACGACCAGCAAGAGCACGTGGGTGAGGATGAAGAGGCCGAAGATGGGAGCGATCGACGTGACCGACTCCTTTACCCCTCGCAGGTTCATCACCATGAGGAGCGCGACGCCGCCGAACGCCGCGAGGAGCTTGTAGCCCTGCCAGCCGACCGGCAAGAAGCTGAAGATGGCGTCGGCGCCCGAGGCGATCGAGATCGTGATCGTGAGGACGTAGTCGACGAGCAGCGCCGCGCCGGAGGCGACGCCGACGCGCGGTCCGAGGATCTTGCTGGCCACGAGGTAGCCGCCGCCGCCCGACGGGAACTGCTCGATGATCCGGCTGTAGCCGTAGCTGATGATGAACACCGTGGCCGCCGTCGCGACGGCCAGGAAAACCGCGAGACCGGTGTGCTCGCCGAGCGCGCGGAACGCCTCGTCGGGGCCGTACGCGCTCGACGAGAGCCCGTCGGCGCCGAGGCCCACCCACGCGAGGAGGGCGACCAGCGACAGCTTGTGGAACGCGTGCGGGTCCTTGACGTCCTTGGGCGCGCCGAAGACGGCGCGCCGGACGCGCGAAAGAACGGACAAGGGTGACCTCGTATGGACGACCGGAGGACCGCGGCGTCGTCACCGGACGATGGCCCGTCTCTCGGGTGCCTGCGGGGACGGGCTCGGGCTGGAGAGGCTGCCCGCTCGGACCGCGGCGACGGCGTTGGTCGAGCTCGCCGCGGAAGCCGCCCGGCCAGAGCCGCGGTGGGTCCCCCGTCGTCCCACAAGAGGACGTTCGGCGAAGACCATGTTGCTGATCCGCGACGGACGCCGCAAGCACTGCGGGCCCGAACGCGTCGTTCTTTACGGGATCTTGATGCGCCCCCGGCGAAGAGGCGGCGCCCTCCGGCGCAATCGTCGTCGAGCTCGAGACGGGGCACGGATGCCAGGAAGTCGATCGCCCATTTCGACGGTCGTCTCCCTTGGGACCGGGCCCGCGCGGCGCATCGGAGCCACCGGCGCGGGCGGCCACGGACGCGCACCCTCGGCGAGATTCCTGATGTCTTCTTGACGGCCGCACCGCCCGTGTTGACGCCGTCCTGAGGCTCGACGGCGCTAGTCGTTCCAGCGCGTCCCCCACGCATGATCGAGCCGCCGGCACCCCGCCCACGATCCCACGTCGAGGAGCTTCGTCAGCTGCTCGCGCCGATCCTCCACGCGCATGGGATGGAAGAGGGCGCCGCCGCTCCGACGCTCGAGGCCCTCGCCGCCGCGCCCGCCATCGCGAGCGGGATCCTCCAGAGGTGCTGCGCGGCGCCGCCGAGCGAGGCGGACGTGCTGGCGTGCTTGCTCGCCGCGGTCACGGCCGCGAAAGGCAGGATGGATGGCGACCGCTTGCACGGCGCGCTGTCTCTCATGGAGACGGTCGCCACCTTGATGAGCTTCGCCGACGACCGCCCCCGTACGCCGCGCGAGCCGTAGCGTCGGGGCGGGCCGGGATCGCTCACTCCGTCTTGAGCCGGTAGCCCACGCCGGACTCGGTGACCAGGTGCCGCGGCCGGGCCGGATCGTCCTCGAGCTTGCGGCGCAGCTGGGCCATGTAGACGCGCAGGTAGTGGGTCTGGCTCGCGGCGTTCGGGCCCCAGACCTCCTTCAGGAGCAGGCGGTGGGTGATCACCTTGTCGGCGTGCCGGATCAGCGTCGTCAGGAGCTTGTACTCGATCGGCGTGAGGTGGACCTCGGCGCCGCCCTTGGTCACCTGCCTCCGGCCGAGGTCGACGCGGATCTCGCCGCACTCGAACACCGGATCGGGCGCACCCTGGCCGAGCTGCGCGGCGTGCCGGAGGGCGACGCGGATGCGCGCGAGGAGCTCTCCGGCGCCGAACGGCTTCGTCAGGTAGTCGTCGGCGCCGGCGTCGAGCGCGTCGACTTTGTCCGCCTCGCGGCCTCGCGCCGAGAGCACGACGACGGGAGCCGCGCTCCACTCGCGCAGCCGCCGGGTGACCTCGATGCCGTCCATGTCCGGCAGGCCCAAATCGAGGAGCACGACGTCGGGGTTGTACGCCGCCGCCTGCGTGAGCGCCTCGGCACCCGTCTCGGCCTCGACGAGGCGGTAGCCGCGGCCGGCGAGCGTCGCGCGCAGGAAGCGCCGCATCGGCGGCTCGTCTTCGACGATCAGCACCAGCGGGGCAGGCTCGGTCATGGGACCCTCACGCGACCGGGTGCTCGCCCGTGGCCGCCTCGCGCGCGCTGCCAGGCTCGCGCGGGACGGCGGGCGGCGCCCCGTCGTTCGGCAAGGTGATCCGGAAGAGAGCGCCCCCGCCGGGGCGGTTCTCCGCGACGATCGTGCCGCCGTGGGCGGCGACGATCCCACGGCAGATGGTGAGACCGAGCCCCGCGCCGCGCTCGCCGCGCACGTCCTCCGCGCGGAAGAACTTGTCGAAGACGCGCTGCTCCGCGCCCGGCGGGAAGCCCGGGCCGCGATCGGCCACCTCGATCGTCGCGGTCGCCGCGCCGGCGCGCGCCCGGATCTCGATCGGGCTGCCCGCGGGCGTGTACTTGATCGCGTTCTCGACGAGGTTGAGGAGCACCTGCACGATGAGCACCGCATCCATGCGGACGAGGGGCAGATCGGCAGGCAGATCGAGCTGGACGGGGCGGCCCTCGAGCAGATGCTCGAGCCGGCTCAGGGCCGTGCCCACGACCTCCTCCACCGGCACCCAATCCTGGTTGGGCGTCAAACCGCCCGACTCGAGGCGCGTCATGTCGAGCAGGTTCGTCACCAGCCGGGCGAGACGATCGGCCTCCTCGAACACCGTCTGCAGCAGCTCTCGGCGGACGTCGGCGGGAACGCGTTCGTCGTCGAGGAGGGTGCTCGCGGCCCCGGTGATCGCCGCGAGCGGCGTGCGCAGGTCGTGCGAGACCGAGCTCAGGAGAGCGTTGCGCAGCTCCTCCTGCTCGGCGCGCGTCCGCGCGCCCTCCGCCTCTTCGGCGAGCCGCACGCGCTCCAGCGCCATCGCGATCTGGCGCGCGAGCGCGTCGAGCTGCTGCCGCGCCTCGGGGTCGTCCAATCGGCCGGACGAGCCGGCCTGGACGCCGAGCACGCCGATGGCGCGCCCTTGCGCGACGAGCGGGACGTACAGCCTCGAAGCGGCCGGGAGCGTCGCGGTCGCGTGCCCGGCCGCTTCGCAGTGCTCGGCCGCCCACTGGGCGACGCTGCGCTCGTGCTCGTCGAGCGGCGCCGGCGCCCCCGCCGGGGCGAGCCGGCCCTCGTCGTCGGGGAGGAGAACGCTCGCGCTGGTCGCGTACGCCGCCGCGACGTGCTCCTCGGCCACGCGCACGATCGCGCCGCGGTCGCGCGCGCCCGCGAGCTCGCGCGTCAGCGCGTAGAGGGCGGCCGTCCGGCGCTCGCGCACGCGGGCGACCTCCGCCTGGTTGCGGATCCGCTCGGTGAGGCCGCTGATGACGAAGCCGACGAGGAGCATGCCGGCGAACGTGAACAGGTAGCGCACGTCGGCCACGTCGAAGGTGAGGTGCGGCGGGACGAAGCAGAAATCGAACGTCGCCACGCTCAGGACCGAGGCGAGCAGCGCCGGCCTGCGCCCGAACCGATAGGCGACGAACACGATCGCCAGCAGATAGACCATCACCAGGTTGGCCATCTCGAAGCGGCGGAACATCGCGCCGGCGACGATCGTCGCCGCCGCCACGGCCAGCGCGGCCCAGGCGAACGGAGCCGCTCCCGTCGGACGCGACGGCTTTGGCGGAGGCGGGCTCCGCTTGTCGCCGCCCGGGTCGCCGCGGGTGACGTGCACCTCGATCTCGCCGCTGCCGCGCACCACCTCGTCGAGCAGGCTCCCGAAGAGCACGTCGCGCCAGCGAGGGTGGGTGGGCTTGCCGATGAGGATGCGCGTGACGTTCTGGGCGCGGGCGTAGCCGAGGATCACCTCGCTGGCGCGCTCGCCGCTCAGCGTCACGACGCCGGCCCCGAGCTGCTCGGCGAGGCGGAGGTGCTGGGTCACCCGCGCGCGGTCCTCGGGCGACATCGGCTTCACCGACGGCGACTCGATGGTCACGACGGTCCACTTCGCCCGGAGGCCGGCCGCCATTCGGCGCCCCGCGCGCACGAGCGACGCCGAGACGGGGCTCGGCCCGACGCACACCAGCACGTGCTCGGCCACCGGCCAGGTCGCGGCGATGCCGTGCTCGCGGCGGTACGCCCGTACGTCGGAGTCGACGTGCTCGGCGGTGCGCCGGAGCGCGAGCTCGCGCAAGGCGAGGAGGTTGCCCCGCCGGAAGAAGCTGTCGGCGGCCATCGCCGCCTGGTCGGGGATGTAGACCTTGCCCTCGCGGAGCCGCTCGAGCAGGTCGTCGGGCGGGAGATCGACGATCTCGACCTCGTCGGCGCCGTCGAGCGCCGCGTCCGGGACCGTCTCGCGGACTCGGACGTGCGTGATCTGCGCGACCACGTCGTTCAGGCTCTCGAGGTGCTGGACGTTGAGCGTCGTCCACACGTCGATGCCGGCGCCGAGCAGCTCGGCGACGTCCTGCCATCGCTTCGGATGCCGCGAGCCCTCCGCGTTCGTGTGCGCCAGCTCGTCCACGAGCAGGAGCGCGGGCCGGCGCCGGAGCGCCGCGTCGAGATCGAACTCGAGCAGCGTCCTGCCGCGGTAGGCGACCCTGCGCCGGGGGAGCACCTCGAGCCCGTCGAGCAGGCGCTCGGTCTCCGGCCTGCCGTGCGTCTCGACCACGCCGACGACGACGTCGCGACCCGCCGCCCGCTCCTGACGAGCGGTCTCGAGCATCGTGTACGTCTTGCCGACGCCCGGCGCGGCGCCGAGGAACACCTTGAGCTTCCCGCGGCGCGCCCGCGCCTCGCGCTCCTCGATCCGCCGCAGCAGCTCGTCGGGATCGGCGCGCGGGGCGGTCATGGACGATCTCCATAAGCCGGCGCCGGCCGCCCGAGAAGCCTCGGCCGCCCACCTTGACGGGTTCTTGATGCCGCCCGGCGTAGGATGTGCGGCGTTCGAGCGCGGCGGCGCCGACAGGTCTCGATGGAATCCATGTGCCCAGCCAGGACGGCCTTGCGGACTCTCTCCGCGAGCTCGATCGGAGTCGATCGGTGATGAAGATGGCCGGCACCTCGCCGTACCGCACCGCCGCCGAGCAGGCCCGGCGCGACGCCCCGGACGAGGCGGCGTCGGACACCGAGTTGCTCCCGGTCTTCGTGCTCGTCTGGATCGCGAGCTTGCTCAGGGTGGTGGCGGCGGTCGTATGGCGCGAGACGCTGGGCGTCGAGGCCACGCTGGCCGCCCTCTTCGTCGTGGCTCTGCCGGTGCTCGCCCGAGAGGGGCTCCGTGACCGCCTGTCGCGCTGGACGCGCGGCGGCCCACGATGGCTGCATGCCGCCCGCCCGCGCCGGACGCGGTCGTGACCGTCTTGGACGAGCTCGTCCAGGGCCGGCATGGAAGGTGCTGCCCCTGAGGGAATGCACGCGAGCGGCGCCGTGGCGCGGCGGTTCGTAGGCCAGTCGCGGAAGCGTCTCGCGCTCGCGGGCATCGTCCTGCTCGTCGCCCTGGTGATGGCGGTGTCGTTCTGGACCGCCGGCGCCGAGAGCCGAGCGCTGCAGAGGCTGCCTCTTCCCGAGCGCCGCGCTCTCTACGACGAGACGAGGGCCGTGACGGAATCGCTCTGCGGCGCGGCTCGGTCTGCTCCGCAGCTGGCCGGTCGGTGCGCGGAGTCCGCCGAGTTCTTGCTGTCGTTCCCCGAATGCGACGCCGCGTGTCGGTCGTGGGCCCGGATGCTCGCGACGCGCGCGACGCGATGACGGCTTCGCGGCGGGGAGCGGCGCCGTCGCCAGGCCTGCTGCCGCGGCTCGACGTTGGTCCCGTCGGTGGACCGAGAGGCCTTGGCTCGGTGCACGGACTCCCTCTAGGCTGCGTCTCGTCGTCGCTCTCGCACGACCACCTTGCCAGGAGAAGAGACGCATGAGCGCCTTCGTTCATCACGAGCTGAGCACCAGCGATCCGGCCGCCGCGAAGAAGTTCTACAAGCGCCTCTTCGGATGGAAGTTCCAGGACATGAAGATGCCCGACGGGAGCGTCTACGCGATGTTCACGACCGACGGCAAGGAGGGCGGCGGGATCCAGAAGCACCAGATGCCCGGCCAGCCCACGGCGTGGCTGCAGTACATCGCCGTCCCGTCGGTCAAGAAGGCGATGGCGAAGGCGGCGAAGCTCGGCGCGAGCACGATCGTCGAGTACATGCCGGTGCCCGGCCACGGCGCGTTCGGCGTCTTCGCCGATCCGACGGGCGCGCACTGCGCCGTGTGGGAGGCCGCCGCCAAGCCCGCCGCGAAGAAGACGGCGAAGCCCGCCGCCAAGAAGAAGGCTCGCAAGTAGGCGGCGTCCGCGCGCGCGCGACGGCGACGCGTTTCCGCGAATCGCTGCCTCGCTGCTACATTGGCGCGGTGGGGGTCCCGTGCAGATCCGCCGGCCGCGCCGGCTCGCGTCGGGGCGCGCGCCTCGTCGCCGCCGCGTCGGCGTGCGCGCTGGCCTGGTCGTGCTCGCACGACTGGGACGCCTACGATCCGCGGCTCGCCGGCGGCGCCGCGAGCACCACCGCGTCGGTCGCCGCGGGAACCGGCGGCGCGGGATCCGGGGGCGCGACCGGCGCCGGCGGCGCCACGGCGTCGACCAGCGGCACGGCCGGCGGCGCGGGCGCGACCGGCAGCGGCGGCGGCCCCGCCGTCACCGCCCTCTGGAGCAAATCGTTCGGGGGCGCGGGCGATCAGCACGGCCACCGCGTCGCCACCGACGCGGCGGGCAACGTCTACGTCACCGGTCACTTCGGAGGGACGCTCGACTTCGGCGGGGGGCCGCTCGTGGCCGCGGGGCAGAACGACGTCTTCGTCGCCAAGCTCGCCCCCGACGGCTCCCACCTCTGGAGCAAGCGCTTCGGCGGCGCCCTCGACGAGATGGCGCAGGGCATCGCGGTAGCGCCGACCGGCGACCTGATGATCGTCGGGCGGTTCCAGGGCACGGTGAGCTTCGGCGGCGCCGATCTCGTCAGCGCCGGCGACTACGACGCGTTCGTCGCGGAGCTCGACCCGAGCGGGGCGACCGTCTGCTCGGCGCGCTTCGGCGACGCCGCGGTGGACCTCGCCACCGAGGTCGCCGCCGAGGACGACGGCGATTTCGACGTCATCGGGATGTTCTTCGGCACCATCGACCTCGGCGCCGCCGCGTTCACCAGCGGCGGGGACCGCGACGTCTTCTTCGCGCGCCTCGGCGGGGGAGGGTGCTCTCCCTTCGCGGCCAAGAGCTTCCCCGGCCCGGGCGGCGACTACGGCTGGAGCATCGCCTCGATCGCCGGCAGCGGGGTGGTGCTGGGGATCGACTCGAACGGCTCGCTCGACTTCGGCGGGGGCGTCCTCTCGAACGCGGGCGGCGACGACGCGTTCATCCCGCGCCTGCTCGGCGACGGGACGCACGTATGGAGCCGGCGGTTCGGCGACGGCGCGCAGCAGTGGGCGCCGCACGTGGCCGTCGGCCCCGGGGACGCGGTCGTCGGCGCGGCCTCGTTCCAGGGGACGATCGACGCGGGTCCCGCAGGCAGCGTCACCAGCGCGGGCAGCTTCGACGTCTACGTGCTCGCGCTCGACGCGCAGGGCGATCCGCTCTGGGTCCGCGGCTACGGCGACGCCGCCGAGCAGCACGGCGAGGAGCTCCATCTCGACGCGGGGGGGAACGTGCTCGTCACCGGGCGCGCCCGGGGCGCGATCGACTTCGGCGCCGGCCCGCTCGCGTCCGCCGGCGGAGAGGACCTCTTCGTCCTCAAGCTCGATCCCGACGGCAACCACCTCTGGAGCTTCCTCGCGGGCGACGGCGCCGACCAGCAGGGCTTCGGGATCAGCGCCGACGCGGACGGCAACGTGATCGTCACCGGCGACTACCGGGGCACGCTCGACCTCGGCGCCGGCGCGATGACGTCGCAGGGCGGGGCGGATCTCTTCGTCGCCAAGCTCCCGCCCTGACGGAGAATGCGGTCGCCGCGTCGGGCGTTTCGGGCGGGACATGGGCGCGAAGCACCTCCGGCTTGCCCTGCTCGGCATGCTCGCCGCGCTCGGCGGGCCGCGTCGCGCGTCGGCCGATCCGCCGCCCACCTGCAACGAGCAGCCGGCGCAGGCGTTCCTGATGCGGCAGAGCTACGCCTATCGCTCCGACGCGACCTTCGAGGAGCGGCAGAAGCGCAGGCAGGCGCACCAGCGCGCCATCCGCTACCGCACCGAGCAGTACGGGTGGGTCCTTGGCTTCGGCCGGCCGGAGTGGAACCCGCTCCGCGCCGCCGACTACGCGGAGAAGACCAGCTTCTTCGGGATTCCGCTCGCGCTCAATCGACGCGTCGTCCCGGCGCTGCGCTGCGTCGAGCACGCGATCCGCACGAGCTGCGGCGGCTCCTACGTGCCCGAGACCATCTCGGGCCTGCGCCGCGACAACACCTTCTACAACGGCGAAGCGTCGAACCACCTCTACGGGATCGCCGTCGACATCGATCCCGAGCACAACTTCTGCTGCGGCTGCCTCGGCCCCGCGGGCGATCACCCGATCTGCAAGCGGTACGCGAGCGTCTTCGAGACGATGGCCATGCCCGCCTGCTGGGTCACGAGCTTCGAGCGCTTCGGTTTCCACTGGCTCGGCCGCGACGAGCTCGAGGACACGATGCACTTCGAGTTCCTCGGCGATCCGGATCGGATCCTCGCCTCGGAGCCGTGATCGGGCTCCGTGCCCGCGGTGAGCCTCACCTCAAGGCCTGTCGCTCGGCCGCGGACCAATCGCCCTCGAGCACGATCTCGCGCGCGATCTCGCGCGCCGCCCGCAGCGCCCCGATCCACTCCTTGCCCGCACGGGCGCGCGTCGCGCGCACCACGCCGTCCTCGATGACGCACGCCCCGTCGCCGAACTCGAGCGTGAGGCGGGGCCGCCGGCGCAGCGCTGCGAGGGCACGCAGCCACGCCGCCACCGCGGGCACCTGCCCCGAGCTCGGGCCCCCGACCTGGAGGTGCTCGAGCCTCGCCAGCAGCTCGCCGCCGAGCAGCCAGGGCGGCGCCATGCCGTCGCCGCCCCACCAGGCGCCCTTGAGGACGCGCAGCTTCGGCAAGCCGGGCGCGTCGGCGATGGCGCGGCGCTCTGCGTCGGAGAGCTCGTCGCCCGGCCACCGGCTGTCGATCTCCTCGATGCCGAGCGGCCGCTCGCTCGCGCCGAGCGCGGCGAAGTCGTGCGGCGAGAGCGAGCCGACCCTCTTCAGGGACACCATCGTCGGATGCAGCAGGAGCGCCGCTCCCTCGCGGTCGGCCATCCAGCAGACATCGACGTCGCGCACCGTCGACAGCATCGGGTGGCCGATGAGCTCGCGCTGGCGCGCCGACTCGATCCGCGGGCTCATCGCGACGAGCATCCCGCGCTCGAAGCGCTCCGAGCCCTTCCAGATGATGTCGGCGAGCGGCCCGAGCACCTCGGTGCGCTTCTTGAGGATGGCCTTCTCGCGCGAGACGATCGCCTTGCCCGCGTCGCCCCGCGCCATCTTGCATTGCAGCGCGATGAGCTCGCCGCGCACGTCGCCGCGCTCGGTGAGGCGATCGGCGAGCACCAGGCGCGGCCCGTCGTCGTCGGGCTCCGCGGCGATCGCCGCGTACATCGACGCCTCCTCGTCGGGCGCCGCCGCGGGCACCGCCGCCACCACGGCGCGCAGATCGGCCGCGAGCGCGGGTGGGAGGGGCTTCACGGCGCCGGCGCGCTCGATGAACCGTTCGCGGACGCGGGCGGCGTTGCGACGGATCGCCGGCCCGCTGCCGAAGACGAGGTTGCCGCGTCCGATCACCGTGGGATCGCCCTCGCCCAGACGGCTCATGACGTCGAGGTGAACGGCCTCGGCGCTGGTGGCAGAGAGATCGAACACCTGCTGCCAGAACACCGGCCGGTTGCCGGCGGGCGCCTCGTCGAGGACGGCCCGCATCCGCCGGCCGATCCGAGGGTCGTCGCCGCGCGCCGCGAGCCGCGCCAGCCGCGCCTCGACGTCGGTCATCTGGCCGACCGTCAGGGCGTCGAGGAGCGCCGGCAGATCGCTGGCGCGCGCCTTCGCCTCGAGCGCCATCCACGCCGCGTGCGCCGCCTTGGCCGGCTCGCGCACGAGCTTCTCCTGCGGCACGCCCGCCGACAACGCGACGATGGCGTCGGCGATCTCGGGCGAGCGCAGCTCGCGCCACGCGATCAAGAGCGCTTGGAGCGCCGCCTCCCAGTCCTTGGCTTCGGCGCCGCGCCGCGCCGCCGCGACCGCGCCGGCAGGCCCCACCGGCGGCGCCGCCGCCTTCGCCGCGGGCGCCGCCGCCTTGGAAGGCGCCGAGCGCGAGAGCTCCTTCGCGCGCGCGAGCATCGCGTCGACGCGCTTCTTCTCGGTCGGCGGGAGCTCGGCCGCCGGCGCGAGCTGCTCGGCGAGCTTCGTCAGCCACGCCGTGTACTTGGGCCAGAAGTTCGAGGTGCCGCCCGGCTTCTTCTTCGAGAGGCGCTTCACGTCGGGCGCGATCGACGCGTCGACCATCGACGGCAGCGCCTTGAAGGTCATCGACCAGACCGGGAAGTTGGAGCTCGAGGTCGTCGGCGTCGCCTCGACCATCGCCCAGAGCCCGCGCCCCACCCGCGGATCCGGCCCGCGCGCGACGAGGCGCTCGACCCGGAGCTTCAGCGTCGAGAGCGGCTCGGCCAAGAGGCCCGGCAAGAGGCGCGGCACATCGGCCGCGCTGCCCTGCTGCTCGGCCTCGATCCAGCGATCGTGGTAGCGATCGCCCTCGGCGAGCGCCGGGCGCGAGCGCGCGAGATCCGCCGAGACGACGTCGATGACCTCGGCGAGCTCTCCGGCCCGCCGCGCCCGCCACGCCTCGAGCAGCGCGTCGAGCGCCGCAGCCCGGTCCCCCTTCTCCAGCGCCCGCTCCGCGTCGTCCAGGCCGCCCATCGGTCACCTCGTAAGCGGCGAGATGGTAGCAGGCCCATGCATGGTGGAGGTGCGCTCGGACGTCGCCGGTGCCTGTGGACGGCCGAGCTTGTCGGACACTCCCCGGTCGCGCGATCGTGATCGGCCATGGGAGGCAAGCGGAGCAGCGGCGCCACGCACGCCCGGTACGCGCACGCGACGCGCCCGACGGCGATCGCGCTGGCGTGCCCGCGCTGCGGCGCGATGGCGCTCGCGACGCAGCCGAGCCATGCGCGGGGGCGCCGCGCCGTCTCCGATTGCTCGCCGGAGTGGCGCGAGCCCTGGCGCATCGTCTGCGAGGGCTGCCCCTGGCGCGCGAAGGATCTCGACTACGACGCGGTGCGCGCCGCGGGCCCGCTCTACTTCGCGGTCGAGGTGCAAGGCGTCGAGCTCTGGGCGTTCGACCGCGAGCACCTCGAGCTCATCGCGGACGCGCTCGAAGGTCGGCCGGTCGAGGGCCACCCGCTCCGCATCTTCTCGACGTACCTGCGGCGGGGATGGCTCTCTCGTTCGCGGCGGCCGGCGTTCGCGAAGGCGGCGCGGGCGATGCTGGAGCGCGCCCGATAGCCGCCGGAGCGGTCCGCGCCATGGGCGGGTCGGTTCTGGATGGCTACTTCAGCGGCACGCCGAGCTGCGCGGCGATCCGCGACGCGTCGTCCCGCGGGAAGGCGCTGCCCCACCGGCTCCGGTACTGCGACCAGATCTTCACCGGCGCGCCGCTCTGCGGCACGAGCTCGACGCTGCGGACGAAGAAGCCGCCGGCCAAACGGACCTCGCGCACGCTGGATCGTTCGAGCACGGTCTTCTTGGGGGGCGTGAAGAAGCTCTTGGTGGTGATGGTGACCTCGTCGCCGAGCAACGTGGTGAGGATGCGGAGCGGCAAGAGCAGCTCGAGCACGAGGACCGCGCCGATGACCGGCGCGAGCGAGAGCAGCGTCGCGCTCGGCGCCTTGCCGGTCGAGATGGTGCGCCCGATGAAGGTGACGCCCATCAACACCGCCACGATCAGGAACAGCGAGCTCCTGTCGTGCTCGAAGAGCACCTGGGGCTTGGCGTCGGCGTCGGCCGATTTCATAATCCGACAACGTAGAACGCGGCGGTAGCCGCCGGCAAGGCGAGCCCGCAGCGCGGCCGGCGGCGCCCCGCCGAGCACCGCGTTCGCCAGCGCGAAGAGGGCGTAGGCGACCGATCGCAAGCCCCGTGCGGACGCGCATTGCGGCCGGCCCGTAACCGTGGTCCTCATGACCCCCTCTCTCTTCGAGAGCTTCAAGGAGGCAGGTCGATGGGGCAAAAGACGATGCGAGGTCCCTTCTCGGGACCGGGGACGGGGCGCGGCGTCGCGCTCGCGGTGACGGCGATGCTCCTCTTGGCGACGGCCGCCGCAGGCGTCTCGTGCGGCGGTGACGACACCACCAAGAGCGGCGGGAACACGACCTCGAGCAGCAGCGGGACGACGGGGACCGGCGGCTCCGGCTCGATCTGTGGTCCGGGCACCGAGCTCTGCGGCGACGTCTGCGTGAACACCGACAACGATCCGGCGCACTGCGGCGCCTGCGACGCGGCGTGCGCGCCGGGCGAGGTGTGCTCCGCCGGCGGGTGCGGGCTGACGTGCGTCGGCGGCACGACCAAGTGCGGCGACGCCTGCGTCGACACGCAGAACGATCCCGCGAACTGCGGCGCGTGCGACGTCGCGTGCGGGGCCGACGAGGTCTGCTCCGCCGGCAACTGCGGCCTGACCTGCGTGGGCGGAACGGTCGACTGCGGCGGCGTGTGCGTGAGCACCGGCAACGATCCGGCGCACTGCGGCGGCTGCAACCAGCCGTGCGGCGCCGGGGAGGTTTGCTCGGCGGGCCAGTGCGGTCTGGTGTGCGTCGGCGGCTCCGAGCTCTGCGGCTCCGCCTGCGTGCAGACCTCGACCGACCCGGCCAACTGCGGCGGCTGCGGGAACGCCTGCGCCGCGGGCGAGGTGTGCTCGGTCGGCAACTGCGCCCTCGAGTGCTCCGGCGGAACCACCCTCTGCGGCGGCGCCTGCATCGACACCGACTGGGATCCCGCCCACTGCGGGACCTGCGCCATCGCGTGCGGCGCGAACGAGGTCTGCTCGCAGGGGCAGTGCACCTCGGCGTGCGCCGGCGGGACGGTCGAGTGCAACGGCCTCTGCATCGACACCGACAACGATCCGGCGAACTGCGGCGGGTGCAACAACGCGTGCCCGGCGGGCGAGGTGTGCTCGGCCGGCCAGTGCGCGCTCCAGTGCTCGGGCGGCGCGACCAAGTGCGGCAACGCCTGCGTGAGCACGGCGACCGACCCGGCCAACTGCGGCGGCTGCGGCGTGCAGTGCCCGGCGGGCCAGGTGTGCTCGAGCGGCCAGTGCGCGCTCCAGTGCTCGGGCGGCGCGACCAAGTGCGGCAACGCCTGCGTGAACACCCAGAACGATCCCGGCAACTGCGGCGGCTGCGGTGTCACGTGCCCGGCGGGCCAGGTGTGCTCGAGCGGCCAGTGCGGGCTCCAGTGCTCCGGCGGCTCGACCAAGTGCGGCAATGCCTGCGTGAACACCCAGAACGATCCCGGCAACTGCGGCGCCTGCGGTGTCACGTGCCCGGCGGGCCAGGTGTGCTCCAGCGGCCAGTGCGGCCTCGTCTGCGCCGGCGGCACGACCAAGTGCGGCAACGCGTGCGTGAGCACCCAGAACGATCCCGCCAACTGCGGCGCCTGCGGCACGGTGTGCGCCGCCGGGAAGGCGTGCGTCTCCGGGACCTGCCAGAGCCTCGCGCTCTACACGTTCAGCGGCGTCGCGACGAACGTCCCCATCGCCCAGCTCGTCGGCTGGTCGCAGTGCTATATCGACACCTACGCCAACAGCGCCACCGCGCTGACCACCATCCTCGCGCAGTGCAGCCAGGCGAAGCTCCTGCTCGGGTGCCGGCCCACGGGCACGTCGACGCTCGTCGTCGCCGCGAACGCGCCGCGCGCCGACGTGATCTTCGACACGACCGGGGACCAGACGACGCTCCACCAGGCGAACGGCGTCGGCTGGTACTACAACACCAACTGGTCGTGGGGCTTCGTCCAGGGTGGCGACCCGGTGCAGAAGTTCTCGTGCGACGTGCTCACCTCGCCGAACAACGACAGACGCATGTGCTGGCACACCGGCGGCGGCAACATCAACAGCGGCTACCGCTGCGGCACCAACACCAGCCTCAACAACAGCAACACCTACGAGCGCCTCGTCTTCCAGGCGCCCTGATCGAAGCGGCCGAGGCTCCGCACCCGCGCCGCGTGCCGACGCGCTAGCCTGACGGCGCGACGGCGTCTCCAAGCGGGTGCGGCGCCCGCCTTCGGGCGGGCTCCGGCCTCTCCGGGGCCACCCCGGGGATTTCTCGTAGAGCTGGCATCACGGCGCATGACCCAGACTGCGCCGAGCGCAGAGCAGGTCACGCGAGACAGGAAGGGTTGGAGACGCCGTCGCCTTCGTCGCCATGGCCGATCTCCACAGCCTCGCCCGCGGTCTCGCCGAGGCGTTCCTCGCGGGCGAATGGCAGCCGTCGGCGCTCGCCGACCGCGGCGCCGAGGCGCTCGGACATCGTTACCGCTGGCTGGGGCGCCTGGGGAAACACGTCGTCCGCGCCTTCGATGCTCCGCCGGACGCGGAGCTCCTCGCTCGCTTTCTCGCGGCCGATCGCGGCCTCAAGGGCGAGAACCGGCGGGAGCCGCTGCTCCTCCGCAAGGTCGTGTTCTCGGAGCCGCGCATGGCGCCCGCGCCCGGCGCGCCCGAGCGATGGGAGCCGCCCAGCCTCCCCACCGAGCAGGACCTCGCCTCGTGGCTGGGCGCGCCGCTCGCCGATCTCCACTGGCTCGCCGACGTCTCGGGCCGGCTCGCGCGCGGCGCCGCCGGTCCACTCCAGCACTACAGCCTCCGCTGGACCAAGAAGCGCTCCGGCGCGCACCGGCTCCTCGAGGCGCCCAAGTCGCGCCTCAAGGCCATCCAGCGTCGCGTGCTCCACGGGATCCTCGATCGCGTGCCGGGGCACGACGCGTCCCACGGGTTCCGGCGCGGGCGCGGCGTGCTCGGCTACGTCGCCCCGCACGTGGCGCAGCACGCGGTGCTCCACCTCGATCTGCGCGAGTTCTTCGCGTCGGTGAGCCGGGCGCGGGTGCGCGCGATCTTCCACACGCTGGGCTACCCGCCGCCGGTCGCGCGGCTGCTCGCGGGCCTCTGCACCACGCGCGTCCCTCTCGCGGAGTGGGCGCGGGCCCCGAGGCCGGGAACGGCGGACGAGGCGCGCGCGCGATGGCGGGCGGGGCGCTTCTATCGTGCGCCGCACCTGCCGCAAGGCGCGCCCACCTCGCCGGCGCTCGCCAACCTCTCCGCGTTCCGGCTCGATCTCCGGCTCGCCGGCGCCGCGCGGGCCGTGGGCGCGAGCTACACCCGCTACGCCGACGATCTCGCGCTCTCCGGCGGCCCCGACTTCGCGAGGCGCGCCGCGGCGCTGACGCGGCTCTGCGCGCGGGTGGCACGCGAGGAGGGCTTCGTCCTGCACGACGGCAAGGCGCGGCTGATGGCGCGGAGCGCTCGCCAGCGCCTCACCGGCGTGGTGGTCAACGTGCGCCCCAACGTCGCGCGCGCAGACTACGATCGGCTCAAGGCGATCCTCCACAACTGCATCACGCGCGGCCCCGAGTCGCAGAACCGCGAGGGCCACGCCGACTTCCGCGCCCACCTCACCGGCCGCGTCGCGTGGGTCGAGTCGGTCAACCCGGCCAAGGGCAAGAAGCTCAGGGCGAGGCTCGAGGCGATCCGGTGGCCCGGGTCTGCGAGGGGCGGCCAAGGCTGAAGCGGCCGCGATTCGGCCGTCAGGGGATGTAGTACCCGGTCGCTCGGTCGAAGCGCTGCCGGCGCTCGGGGCGGTAGGTGACCTTGCACGACCTCAGCGAGGACTCGATCCGGCGGCGCAGGGCTCGGTCGAGCCACCCGGGGAGCACGAGCTGCTTCAGCGTGCGCGGCATCCGCGAGGCCAGCATCTCGTCGAGCCATGCTTCGGGGTTCTCCCCCATGGCGAGGTCGAGGAACTCGACGGCGTCGAGATGCGGCAGCATGGCGCGCCACCCGCGATCGGACGACCGCGCTTCGCCCGGATGGAGCACGAGCGCGCGCAGGCCGTCGAGCCGTGGAGCGATCGTCTCCAGCAGATCGTCGGTGATCCATTGCGCGTCGTTCTCGAAGAGGCACATCCCATACAGCGTGCCGAGCGGGAGCTCGGCGAGCGCCGCGACCTCGCGCCTCGCCTTCGGCTCCGATACCGAGACGAACAGCCGCGGCCCGAGCGCGCGCACATGCTCGAATCCAGCGGTGAGCTTCGGCATCGAGCACTGCACGCGCGCGACGAAGCCGGGGGACTCTTCGCTCTCCTGCCACGTCCAGACGAACTTGCGTGCCTCGCCCAGCCACGCGCCGCGATGGCGATTGAGCAGCGCTTCGCGCCTCTTGCGCTGCGCGGGCGTGGGCTTGCCCAACAGGGAGAGCTGGATGTACTCGGCGCGGGTCGGATCGCCGTGCTCGGCGAGCCAATCGGCGTACACGCCGAGCAGCTCGCGATCGGTGGGGCTCTTCCAGATCTCCGCGAGCAGCGCGGCTTCGGTCGTCATCCGTGCCGAGCGTAGCCCGAAACGCGGCCAAGCAACGGGTGCCGCAGCCGCTCCGAGCCGCGTCAGCCGTCGAACGCCTCGCGCGTCCCGGGCCGCGTCACCAGGTAGAGCTCCACGAACGGGAACGCGAGCCCGAGCACCGACCCCATGAGGCCGCCGATGAACCCGCCCATCGCGCCCGCGCGGGCCACCGGGCCGCCCGTCTCGGCGAACCTCTCGAGCGCGGGGTACACGAGGGTGAAGTTCAGGTACTGCGATCCGACGTTGACGAGCACGGCGCTCACGGCGTGCACGAACGTGAGCGTGCGCCCGATCGGCGCTCGCTTCGAGACCGCGATCCCCGTGCCGATCATGAGGATGGCGAGGCCGGCGCCCAGCGTCAGCGAGGCCATGAGGTAGTCGCCGATCTCGCCCGTCCAGAGCAGGTCCTGCAACCGGCGGCTCACGGGGTCGTGCGCGAGGAAGCGGAGCAGGTACGAGTAGAGCAGGCCGACGAGGCCGAGGCCGCCGAGGATGATCTGGAGGAGCCCGAGCGTCTTGACGCGCTCGCGCGCCTTGGCCTGCGGATCGGCGCCGGGCATGGGAGGAGCAGGGCTCGCGTCGTCCATGCCCGGAGCATAGCGCCCGGCGCGCCGGCTACGGCAGCTCGTAGAACCGGAGCTGGGCGAGACGCAGTCCCGCGTTGTCGTAGTCCCAGAAATAGTCGGTGAGCGCCTCGTCGAAGAGCGAGTACGTCTCGAGCTGTCCGTCGCCGTCGAGATCGACCGACATGGACAGGAGGTCGCGCGACACGTTGGTGAAGCTCGACTTCTTGCCGTCGCGCACGAGCACCATCGAGCTCACGCTGCAGTAGACGTCGCCGGTGACCGGATCGGTCGCGCACGTGGTGGTCTGCGAGCTGCCTCCGGGCGTCCCGAGCGCGCGCGCGTAGACGGCGTACGTCGTGGTGCCGGTCCCGTCCGGGTCCGGGTTCGGCAGCTGGAACGAGGCGCTGCCGTCGGTGCCGTTGGCATCGAGGACGCCGAAGTCGCCGGGGGAGAGCATGATCTTGGTCTTGCCGGTGAGCGGGACGAAGATGCGATGCCCGTTGTTGCCGGTCATGTCGGCGCTCTTGCCCTTCGGGACGCCGATGATGTTGAGGTTGAAGTGCGCGCCGCTCGGCGCGCCGTTGCCGGTGACGCCCATGGCCTCTTCGCCCGCAGGGCCCTCCTCGTCCACGGCCGCGCCGCATCCGGTCGCCATCGATCCCACCAGCAACAACGCCAGGAGCTCGGTCTTCATCGGTGTGTCTCCTTTGGTCTCCTCGCGCTCTCGGCGCGGGACGTCGCGACGGTGCAATCCCGGTGCCCGCCCCACACGCGCGAGATCGCGCCGCGACGTGGGCCCGCGTCGTCGCGCCGAGGCATCGCCTGATGCCTCGAGGCTACGATCCGTCGCGCTTCACGCCGTGCCGCTGCAAGAGCCGGTGCAGGTGGATGCGGTCCATCCCCGCCTTGCGCGCCGCCAGGCTGACGTTTCCACGCGACCACGCCACCAGCGCCGAGAGGTACGCACGCTCGAACGCCTCGACGACCGCCTCCTTCGCCGCGCGGAAGGGCACGTCGAGATCGATCGCCGCGGCGCGCCCCTCCGACGACGGCAGCGCCGGCCGCCTCGCCGTGCCCGTCGTGCGCAGGACCACCGTCCGCTCCACGAAATTCCGCAGCTCGCGGACGTTTCCAGGCCAGTCGTGGCGCGCCATCTCGGCGAGGACTTCCGGGCCGAAGAGCGCCTGCGACTCCGGAGCGCCGAGGGCCCGCAGGAACAGCATCACCAGCGGGCCGAGATCCTCCAGCCGCTCGCGCAGGGGCGGCACGCGCACCGTGACCACCGAGAGCCGGAAGTAGAGGTCCTCGCGGAAGCGCCGCTGGTTCACCTCGCGCTCCAGGGTCCGATTGGTGGCGGCGATGACGCGCGCGTCGATCTTGCGCGCGGCCGTCTCGCCGACGCGCCGGATCTCGCGCGCCTCGAGGGCGCGCAGGAGCTTGGGCTGGACCTCGAGCGGCAGCTCCCCGATCTCGTCCAGGAACAAGGTCCCGCCGTGCGCCGCCTCGAAGGCGCCGATCCGGTCCCGGTCGGCGCCGGTGAACGCGCCGCGCGCATGGCCGAAGAGCTCGCTCTCCACGAGGCTTGGCGAGATCGCGCCGCAGTCCACGATCACGAGCGGTCCGTCGGCGCGCGGCCCGTGCTGGACGATCTCGGTGGCGATGACCTCCTTGCCGGTCCCGCTCTCGCCCTCGATGAGCACGGTCGACTCGCTCGCGGCGACACGCTCGAGCAGCGCGAAGAGCCGGCGCATCGGGAGCGAGCCGCCGAAGAGCGATCCGAAGGTGGGCGAGGGCGGCACGCCCTCCTCGCCGACGGTCTCGAGCTCGCGGACGCGCACCACCGACGAGCCGATCTCGATGCGCCCGGGCAGCGGGAGCTCGGCGTCGTGGACGCGCACCGTCTGGACGCGGGTGCCGTTGAGCGATCCGGCGTCGATGACGCGCCAGCCCGTGGGGCCGATCTGCAGCCGGCAGTGGAAGCGGGAGACGCGCTCGTCGGCGAGCACCACCTCGTTGCTCGGGTGCGAGCCGATGCGGAGCAGCTCGCCCTGCGCCGTCACCAGCCGGCCCGACGCCCGGCCGTCTTCGATCTCGACGCAGAGCTCGAGCCGCGGGATCGCGACGGCCGTGGGACCGTACGGCAGCGTCCTGCGGGCGACGTTGCGCTCGCTGTCCGCGCCGGAGCACATCGACGCCCGACCGGGTTCCGACATCGCGCCGGAGTCTACGCCGGGCCATGGTCGCCGGCCGGCGGCCCGACCGTCGCCCGTGACCCGGCTCGCCGCCGCGCGCGCGTTTCTCTGGAGGCCAGGACACGGTGCGCCGGCGCACGGCGCGCCGGATCCCGACACGCGCGTGCGTCGCGGAGTCAGCGCGCCGCGCAGATGGTAGGGTGGAGCCCATGACGCGTGCTCGCCTCGTTCCGCTCCCGCCCTCCGGCGTCGTCGATCCTCGTGCCACCCGCGCCGCGTGCGCGCCGCCCGCCCGCGCGGCGGCGCCGTGGGGGACGCTGGCGTGCGTGTCGCTCCTCGCGCTCGCCGGCTGCGGCTACACCGAGCAGGAGTGGCAGGCGCAGCTCTCGAAGTCCGAGCGGATGCAGCGAGAGAACCAGGATCTCCGCGCGCAGCTCGCCGAGGCGGCGAAGGAGCTCGAGGCGGCGCGCGCCCGCGCCGAGGCGGCCGCGCGCGCCGAGCGCGAGGCGGCGCCCGCGCGGCTCACGACGATCCCGGCCGCGACGACGCCTCCGCCCGCGACGCCTCCGCCCGCGACGACGACGGCGCCGCCGGCGGCGCCGGCAGCGACGGCGGCAGCGTCTGCGCCCGCCGGCCCGGCGCCCGTCGACCGCGACGACGGGCTCAAGGTCGTCAAGCTCCGAGGTCGCATCAAGGCGGGCGCCAAGCCGGAGCCCGTCGTCGACGTCCAGGTGAAGGCGCTCGGCGCCGACGCGAAGCTCGCGGTCGAGCGGATCGAAGGCCCCTGCGAGCTCGCGCTCGAAGGCTTCCAGGTGCGCGCGTCCGCGACCGAGCCCGGCACCTGCAAGGCCCGCATCGTCGGGCTCAACGCCGCCGGCACGCAGCGCACGGCCAAGGAGTTCTCGATCGAGGCCACCGGAAAGAAGGGCGGCGGCAAGTAGTGCATCGCCGCGCCTGGGGCGTCGTGCTCGTCCTCGCGGCCGCCGCGTGCGGCGGCAGGACGCCCCTGCGCACGCTCGGCTCGTCGAGCACGAGCTCCGGCGATCCGACGACGTCGAGCAGCGGCGTGGGCGGAGGCGGCGCGGGAGGAACGGGCGCGGGCGGCCTCGGCGGAGGCGGCGCCGGAGGCAGCGGCGGCGCGGGCGGGGCCGGCGGCGCGCCGGGCGACTGCGTGGTCGAGCTCCCCGTCGCCGAGCTCGCGGGCACGGGGTTCTACGCGCAGTACCGGCCGACGCTGGTGCGCTCGAGCGCCGACGGCGAGACGGCGACGCTCGCTGCCGCCTGGCAGATCCCCGAGGGTCCCGGCGAGATCCCGCCCGCCGAGATCCGCCACACCTCGTTCCAGCCGTGGTCGAGCTGGCCGGCCGACGGCCTGCTCGGGCCGAGCTTCCTCGCCGACCTCGACGCCGGCGAGTCGTTCGCGACGGCCCCGGCGCCCGGCGGCTTCGCGCTCGCGTTCGCGAACACCCTCGCGCCTCCGCCCGAGCCGTCGCTCTACTTCATGCCCGGCCTCGTGCCGGGCTCGGGCGCGATCCCCCCGTCGACGCTGGTCCTGAGCACGTTCGCGCGCGTCCATTTCGCGGCCCTCGGGGCGGGCGCGCACCTCGTCGGCGTGTCGGTCGGCGGCCCGGCGCCGGACGTGACCGAGGTCGCGCGCATCGAGGGCAACGGCTCGGTCACGCTCCTCAATGCGCTCGGGTGCTCGGGCGACGCGGGGATCGCGAGCGGCGCCCCCGTCGGCGACCATTTCGTCG
Source organism: uncultured Polyangiaceae bacterium (assembly GCA_964372055.1). Lineage (GTDB taxonomy): Bacteria > Myxococcota_A > Polyangia > Polyangiales > Polyangiaceae > CAYJPW01. The sequence goes on along the minus strand of CAYJPW010000011.1, from coordinate 55,773 downwards.
TGGCGTTCTCGGCCGCGCACGGCGTGGCCGCGCCCGGGTGCCCCATCCCCAACCCGGGCCCGGCCGAGCACGTCCTCGTCGCGCGGGTCGGGGCCGGCGTGCAGATCGTCTCCGAGCTCGATCCCGGGCCCGGCTCGATCGCGGCGCTCCACGCCGTTCCCGCCGTCGACGGCGCGTGGATCGTCTGGAGCCGCTTCTCCGGCAGCTCGCACCCGGTGACGATCGCCCGCGTCGACGGCGAGGGTCAGCTCCTCTTCGGTCCGATCCAGACGAGCATCCCCACGGACCCTCAATGGCTCGGCGCCGCGGCCCTCGGCGATCGCCTCGCGCTCGGCTGGTTCTCGCACGAGGAGAACCTCGGCTCGCGGGTCGAGATCGCCGTCCTCGACGCGGCGGGGCAGCTGGTCGGCGAGGGGAGCCTCTCGCTCGGCGCCTTCGCGCAGGGTCCGGTCTCGCTGCTCGGGAGCCCGTCGGGCGGCTCGCTCCTCGCGAGCTGGGCACAGACGTCGCCCGAGTCTTTTCATGCGAAGGTCGCGCGCTTCGACTGCTCGTTCGCGGGCGCGCCCTGAGCGCCGGCGCGATCCGCGCCGCGCACGACATCGCGCGGTCCCTCAGAACCGCCAGCGGAGCGCGGCGCTTCCAGGTCCGACGAGGACCGCCGGCTGCGGCGCCGGCGCCTCCACCGGGACCTTGCGCAGCCCCATCACCGCGAGCGGCGTCCCCAGCGCCAGCAGCGCGCCGCCGGCGACCATCGTGACCACACCGGCCCTGGTGAGCGCGTCGTCACCGCGGCAGCCGCTGTAGAGGCTGATGCACCGGTCGCTCGTGCCGATGGCCACGAGCTCGATCCCGACCAAGATCGCCATGGCCCCGAACCCATCCAGGACCACGCCCCCCACGATCAGGCCCGTGCGCCGGCGCATGCGAGGCGGCTCGGGCGCGCGCGCGGCGGGCGGCGGCGAGCCCGCGGGCGTGGGCGCGACGTGGCGCCGCTCGGTGGGTTCCGCCGCGCCGGCTACGCGCGCGGCGCGGGCTTGTCCGGAACGAGCGCGTCGGGCTCGGCGGCGATCTCGCGCAGCCACGCGCCGTAGCCGTCCGACGCGGCCCGGTAGGCGCCGCCCATCGCCGCGAGCGCGGCGCGCGCGCGCGCGGCGCCGGTGGCGTGCTCGCCGATGCCGGCCAGGAGCCCCGGCGCGAGGCGCGCGAGCGGCTGGCCCTCACGCGCGAGCGATTCGACCATCGCGCTCAGCCGGGCGCGACGCTCTGCCCCGAGCAACCCATGCTTCTCGAGCTCGATGCCCATCGAGATCGCGAGCAGGCGCGCCTGCGGCATGGCGTCGCCGTGCCGATCGGCGTACGCGAGCGCGCGCTCGATGCCGGCGTCGCCCTCTTCCGCCGTCGGCGCCGGCAGCTGCGGCGACTCGGGCTTGCCCAGCGCGATCCGCTCCTGCGCCGCGAGGCACGAGAGCCAGCCGGCCACGTCGTCCGCGGGCAGCGGCGGCGCCACGCCGGCCGGCGGATCGCGGCGCGCGCCCCAGTGTTGCTCGATCCACGCGAGCATCTGCGGGACGAGCGCCGGCAGCGTGCCCCGCAGCGTGTGCTCCTTCGCGTCCGCGGGCTCGGTGAAGCGCAGGTGGAGCACGAAGCCGCCCGCGAGGGGACGCTCGCCGGCCACCTCGGTCCGGATGACGAGCCGCTTGCCTGGGTAGTTGCGCGCCCACTCGCGCAGCGCCTCGTAGCCCGGCTTCGAGAAGCGCTTCGGGTAGTGGCGCTCGCGGCCGACGACGAGCGGCACCACCGCTCGCGCGCGCAGGTCGGTACACGTCCAGACCGCCTCCGCGAGGAGGTGGCACACGCTCCCGACGACCTCGTTGCGGGTCCTGGTCGTGGGCTCGGCGCCCTCGTCGAGCGCGCTGATGACGAGCACGTGGGTGTCGCCCTCGCGCTTGGGACCCAGCAGCCACTCCTGCGCCTGGCGCAGCCCGTGGACCCAGAGCGGAGCCGGCATCGCGCACAGCGTGGCGCTCCCGTGCACCGAGGCGAGCTTGGCGCCGGCGGGTGGGAGCGGCGCTCGCGCCAGGGCGCGAGCGCGCGAGATCACCGCGGCGACGCCGATCGCGATCCCGACCGCGATGCCCACCGGCAGCCCGGGCCACGAGGGATCGGCGTTCGCCGCCGCGATGACGGCGACGAGCACCGGGATCGCGGCCGTCGAGGCGGGCAGGCCCGCGCGCGCGTCGCGGAGCACGGGTCGCGCTTCGGTCGTGACGGCGTACGGCTTCGCCGCGCCGGGGACGTGCAGGCGCCCGGCGGCGTCGGCCGGGACGTCCGGACCGCCGGGAGCGTCCAGCACCCAGAAGCGCTCGTCGGCCGGGATGCGATAGAGGCCGCCGTCGTCGCGCAACGCGCCTTCGAACGCCTCGATCTCGAGGAGCTGCTCGGCCGGGAGGAGAACGGCGCGATCCATCTCGTCGAGGAGATCGAGCGCCGCGCTCCGCACCCGGATGGGAGATCCTTCTTCGATCTTCCCGAGCACCACGTGCGTCCCCGCCTGGCCGCGCGCGCGCACGCGCAGCGTGTAACGAGGCTGGCGCCAGCGGATCCACAGCTCGCGGCGCTCGCGGAGGGCGATCCCGACGAGCACGAGCGCGAGGAGGAGCCCACCGGCGGCGACGGCACCGAGCCAGAGCATCTCCCCGGATGGTACCGGTGTGGGCGGCGGGGCGAGAGGTCTTCGCGGCGCCCCGCGTCGGATCGCGTCCCTCGGCGGTGCGGGTTGCTCGTGATAGCTTCGCCTCATGGTGCTTCGACAGGCCCTCGTCGCCGCCGCGCTCGTCACGCTCACCGGATCCTCCGTCGCGCTCGCGGCCTCGCCCGCCGACGGCGCGCGATCCGCACCGGCTCAAGAGACCAAGAAGAAGCCGACCGTCGCGTCCGTCACCGCCCGACGCGACGCGCTCCTCAAGGTGCGCGATGGGCTCCGTGGGCTCGCGGGCCAGCCCGCCCCGAAGGGGCTGACCGAGAAGGAAGCCGCCGCGCACGCCGAGTTCGTCGCGAAGGCGCGCGAGGTGGCCGACGGCTGCGACGAGCTCGCGAAGAAGCTCACTGCCGGCCTCAAGGACAAGGACGCCAAGCTCGACAGCCTCTCCGAGATGGGGGAGATGGAGTCGCTGCGGCTCCAGATGGCGATGGATCGGGTCTCGAAGATGATGTCGACGCTCAGCAACCTGCTGAAGAAGATGTCGGACACCGCGAGCCAGATCACCCAGAACCTGAAGTAGCCGGCGGGAGACGCCGAGGAGCGGCCGCATCCGGGTCGCGAAATCCTAGACGCGGGCGGCGAGCTTTTCGAGCACGAACGCCGGCCCGTCCGCGGACGGCAGTGGAGGTGCACGCAGTCCGCGCACGCCGCCGCGGCGTTTCCTCGGCTCGGCGCGTGCGCCGGGCGGGAGAGCGCGCGACCCGAGCGGTCGTGGGTTCCAGTCGGCGGCGAATCCCCGCATACTCCACCCCCGGAGGTCCCATGGCACGGTCCCTTGCTCTCCTCTGCGCGATGCTCCTCACCGGCGCGGTGGTCACCGCCTGCGGAGGCGATGACGACACAGGCTCGGGGAGCACGACCGGCACCGCGACCACCACGGGCAACACCGGCGGAGCTGGGGGAACGGGCGGCGCGGGCGGCGCCGGCGGAGGCGCCGGCGGCGACGGCGGATCGGGCGGCAGCGGCGGATCCGGCGGCGGCGCCGTGTGCGGCGACGGCGTCGTGGCCGCCTCCGAAGGCTGCGACGACGGCGACACCGATCTCTTCGACGGGTGCGACGCGTCCTGCGCCGTCGAAGCCGGCTACACCTGCACCGGCGAGCCGAGCGTGTGCTCCACCACCTGCGGCGACGGCGTCATCGCGGGCGCGGAGGTGTGCGACGACGCCAACGCCGACGCCGGCGACGGCTGCGACGACGCCTGCCTGGTCGAGACCGGCTTCACCTGCACGGCCGAGCCCAGCGTGTGCACCACCACCTGCGGCGACGGGCTCGTCGCGGGTCCGGAGGGCTGCGACGACGCGAACGCGGCCGCCGGCGACGGCTGCGACGACGCGTGCCTCGTCGAGAACGGCTACTCCTGCGCGGGGGAGCCCAGCGTGTGCAACACCGGCTGCGGCGACGGCATCGTCGCCGGCGCGGAGCAGTGCGACGACGCCAACACCGCCGACGGCGACGGCTGCGCCGCGGCGTGCGTGATCGAGAAGGGGTTCGCCTGCGCGGGCCAGCCGAGCTCTTGCGCCACCACCTGCGGCGACGGCGTCATCGGCGGCGCCGAGACGTGCGACGACCTGAACGCCGCCGCCGGCGACGGGTGCAGCGACCAGTGCGCCGTCGAGGCCGGCTTTGCCTGCGCGGGGGAGCCGAGCGCTTGCGCGCCGGTGTGTGGCGACGGCCTCCTCGCAGGCGCCGAGACGTGCGACGACGGCGGCACGGGGCCGGGCGACGGATGCAGCGCGACCTGCGCCGTCGAGGCGGGCTACGCCTGCGCCGGCGCGCCGAGCGTCTGCGCCGTCGTCTGCGGCGATGGCCTCGTCGTCGGCGCCGAGCAGTGCGACGACGTGAACCTCGCCCCCGGCGACGGTTGCAGCGCCGCCTGCACCATCGAGACCGGCTTCACGTGCTTGGGGATGCCGAGCGTGTGCGTCACGACGTGCGGCGACGGCATCACCGCCGGGCCCGAGCAGTGCGACGACATGGCGACGGCCTCGGGCGACGGCTGCAGCGCCTCGTGCACCATCGAGAACGGGTACACCTGCACCGGGCAGCCCAGCCAGTGCGCCACGACCTGCGGCGACGGGATCGTCGCAGGGGCCGAGCTCTGCGACGACGGCAACCTGGTGAGCGGCGACGGCTGCAGCTCCGTGTGCACGCCCAACACCGGCGAGACCTGCGCCGACCCGCTGGTCATGGCGCAGGCCGTTCAAGCGGGCGGCTCCTATACGTGGAGCGTGGCGTCGGGCGCCGTCACCACCACCGACGGCGAGTTTGCGTGCGATCCGAACACGAAGGGCCCCGACGTCGTCGTCGCCTACGTGAAGACCTCGGGCACGCTGGCGAACGGCGGGCAGCTGTTGCACGTGAAGGCCGACACGCCGTCCACCACCACGACGAGCTACTACCTGAACGTCGAGGTCAAGGGCGGCGCCTGCGCGGCCGGCGCCGGCACCTCGCACAAGTGCGTCTGGTACAAGGACAACTGGGACGCCTACCTCGACGTGCCCGCCGGGACCTACTTCATCTGGGTGCAGAAGAACTCGCCCGCCACGGCGGCGGCGCCGTTCCCGGCCGTCACCATCCTCGCCGAGGAGGTCCAGCCCGACGCGGCCGAGGGCGAGGGCTGCTTCGCCCCGTACACGAGCGCGAGCGCGATCTACACGCCTCCGGCGGGCGCGGGCCAGCCGCACACCTGGAGCGTGCCGGCGAGCGTCAACTCCTTCGACATGGGCGCGACCTGGGGCGCACCGGGATCGATCTCGTGCGACAACACCGCGCCGTACGGCGACATCCACGGCGTCGACGCGGTCATCGAGTTCGACAAGGTCTCGCCCACGAGCGTGCTCAAGGTCGACGTGCAGAACCTCGATCCGGTCCTCACCCAGAGCGATCTCGACGTCGAGGTCCTCGATGTCTGCGAGCCGACCAGCCCGGCCAAGGTGTCGCGCAACTGCCGCGCGAACAAGGACACCTTCTCCTTCACGGCGCCCTCTCCCGCCGGGCCCGTCTATCTGTGGGTGAGCACCGAGGCGACGAGCGAGGAGCTGAACGGCGCCACCGTCCAGGTGACCGAGATCTTCCCCGGCGTCGGCGAGAGCTGGCCCACCGCAGAGACGCTCACGGGCTCGGGGCCGATCGCCCCGACGTCGGCCCAGCGTCTCGACGCGCCGAGCTGCTTCCCGGCCGCCGGGAACATCCACTGGTACAAGTACACGCTCACGAACGACGCGCTCTCCTTCGGGACGAACGTGGCCGGCACCGTGGGCGTCTACGACGCGGGCGGTCAGGAGAAGACCTGCGTCACCGACGCGGCGACCTCGCCCATCGGCCTCCTCGGCTCGCCCGGCGACACCTTCTACATCGCCGTGCAGTCGCCGAGCGCCATCACCTCGGTCACGCTGCTCGACGTGGCGTACAACGGCGTGCAGGGCAGCGCGACCGACATGCAAATCAGCTTCCCGACGAGCGCGCTCAGCGAGTACGGGATGACCATCAGCCCGACCGAGATCTTCATGGGCGACACCTCGTCGGTGTTCGCGTTCCCGAAGACGGTGGGCGCGAGCGCGGTCGAGCACGGCTCGGGCGACGGCCTCACCACGACGCACCTCGGCTACGATCTCGTCTTCGCCGGAGGATCGCTCTTCAGCGTCGACAGCACCACGACCGTCAACGTCAGCCGGCTCTTCCGCATCTTCGACGGCACGACGTGGGGGCCGACCTCGTGGGACCTGGGGCCGGCCTACCCGTCGACCTCGCCGACGCACGCGATCGGCACCGACGGCACCGGCCTCTTCATGACGACGCGCCGGACGTCGACCAACGCGAACTTCTACTCGCTGTCGACCGCGGCGCCGGGCGTGCCCGCGCTGCTCGGGACCAACGCCGCCGTCTGGTACATCGTCGGGCTCGCGGTGGACGATCAGTATTTCTACGTGGCGTCGAACGGCACGGGCGGCGAGGGCGTCTACCGCGTGAGCCGCGCCGACGTCGCCGGCCCCGCCCAGAAGATCGCCTCGATCGACACGAGCACGCTCTGCACCAACATCGAGGTCGACGCGTTCGTGAGCCCCCAGTACCTCTACGTGCGCAACGCCCTCGGCGACGTGCACGCCGTCATCGGCCCCGCCTCGGCGAGCCCGGTCCACGTCGGGGCCATCAGCACGCTCGGCACCAGCAGCGACTACGCGATGTCGTACGACAAGGCCGACGGCTCGCTCTACCTGTTCGAGACCGAGACCGACGCGGCCGGTCGCATCGTCCGGCTGCAGTAGAGGCGCGAGCTCACCCGAGCTGGCCGGCGAACCCGGCGCGCGCGCGGGCCCTGAATCAGCGGCGCTTCGCGGGAGCTGGCGCGTCGGCCAGGCTCGGCGAGGCGGCGCCAGGCCGCGCGCAGGAGCCAGGTCGATGGCGGCGCGACCGGCGGCGGTCGGCCGGCGGAGCGCGCCCTCGCGTCGCCGCGCGGTGTCGATCAGGCGAGAGAGCTGGGGTCGGGGCCGGCGCGGGAGCCGCGCCGGCGGGGGGGTGCGGCCGCTTACGGCGTGACCGTGAGGACCGGCATGCTGGGGAGGTCGAACGCGAGGCCTGCGTTCGAGCCGGCGCCGAAGTCGCCGGCGTTCTGATCGCAGTACGTCCAGCTCGCGCCGCCATCGAGGCTGAAGCGGTACGCGTAGCGGTACGTGCCCGCCGCGGGGGCGGTGAACGTCGCCTGGAACTCGTCGTCGTTGGCGCCGCAGCTGCCGCAGGCCGGGTTGTGGCTCGCGGCGGTCCAGCTCCAGCCCCACTCGTACTCCGGGTTCGCCGTCGCAGGGCCGTACCCGAGCTCGGCGGTCACACCGGCCGGCGGGTCGACGCCTTGATCGGTGACGCCCGCCTCGTAGATGCGGCCGAACACCGTCTGCGGCGTGCCCGTCTGGACGTTGAGCGACAGCGGGGACTGCACCGTGCAGTAGTCCGCCTCGAGCGCGCTGTTGGACTCGTTCTGCGGGAGCGAGCAGGTGAACGCCGCCGATGCGCTGTTCCGCGGAGACGGCGCGGCGACTTTGAAGTCTGCGAGGTTGTTGTCGGAGTCGGTGCAGCTCTGTCGCCGCAGGGCCGCAGTGGTCACCGACAGGGCGGTAACCGCGGCGCCGCCTTCGGAGCAGTTGGCCGTTCCGTATCCAACGAAGTCGGTCACGGTCCCACCCAGCGGACAGGTGCCGGTCAAGGTGGTCTGATCGGCAACGAGCGCGATCTTCCCGTTTGCGCCCGCCATGTCGATGCTGCCCGTCTGATCGGCCGTCGGCAGCGCGACGCCGTTCGCGCCACCGGCGAGTTGAACGAGGAAGTACCCCCCCGGCGCGATCGATCCGGTGAGGTTCAGCTTGTTCCAGGTGCTGCCGCTCGTGCTCGCGTACTGGAGCGACTGGCCCGTCAGACTGGCAGACGTCGTGCCTCGGTTGTGGAGCTCGACGAAATCGTGATCGTACGTCGCGCCGTTGTTGCCGCCGCCGCCGTACACTTGGCTGATCACCACGCCGGTGGACGTCACGAGCGGGCTCGTGGTCCCGAACCCGGTCGCCTGCGTGAACTGCGACGCCATCGGGACGCCGCCCGCGCTCGCCGCCGCCGTGGTGACCCGGATCTTGAACGTCCGGTTCACGAGCAGCCCCGGCGCCGGGGTGAACGTCGCCACGGTGTTGCTGCCCGACATCGCCGGCGTCGCCGCCGAGAACGCGATGCAGCTCGCGAAGTCGTCGAGCGACACCTGGATGGTGCCCGAGCACGCGCCGGCGGCGATCTGGCCGCCGAGCGTGGCCGAGTTCATCGCGGTCGTGAAGGTGACCGCGATCGTCGTGCTCGCGAGCGGGGCCGCGCCGTCGGACGGGGTCGTGTCGGCGACGTCGGGCGCCACGATGCACGTGCCGGTGCCGTCGCAGATGGTGCCGCCGTTCTGGGTGCAGCTCGTCCCCTGCGCCGACGGCGGGTGGCTGGGCACGCCGGCGGTGCAGACCTCGCCGGTGCACTGGTTGCCGTCGTCCGCGGGCAGGTCGGTGTCGAGATTGACGGCCACGATGTTACCGATGCCGTCGCACTGGTTCTGCTTGCAGTCGCCCGTCGTCTGCGAGCTCGTCACCGTGCCCGAGGCGGGATCGTTGGCGCCGCAGGTGTTCGCCGTGCAGGTGAGCACGTGGCACTCGGTGTTCGTGCCGGGGCACTGCGCCGCCGAGTTGCACTGCACGCACGCCGCGGCGCCGTCGCAGAACGAGCCGCCGTTCTGGTTGCAGGCGGTGTTGATCGCCTGGGCCGGGTGGCTGGGGACGCCCGCGGTGCAGACCTCGCTCGTGCACTGGTTCCCGTCGTCGGCGGGGACGTCGGTGTCGAGGTTCGCGACGACGACGTTGCCGCTGCCGTCGCACTGGTTCTGCTTGCAGTCGCCCGGCGTCTGCGAGCCCGTCGGGGTCCCGTTCGCGAGATCGCTCGCGCCGCAGACGCCCGCCGTGCAGGTGCGCACGTGGCACTCGGTGTCGCTGCCCGGGCACTGCGCCGCCGCGTTGCACTCCACGCAGGTGCCGGTCGCGTTGCAGAAGGTGCCGCCGTTCTGGCTGCACGCCGTGTTGAGCGCCTTGGGCGGGTGGCTGGGGACGCCGGCGGTGCAGACCTCGTCGGTGCACTGGCTCCCGTCGTCGGCAGGGACATCGCTGTTGAAGTTGGCGGCGACGATGTTGCCGTTGCCGTCGCACTGGTTCTGCTTGCAGTCGCCCGGCGTCTGCGAGCTGGTCGGGGTGCCGTCGGCGGTGTCGTTGGCGCCGCAGACGCCCGCGGTGCAGGTGCGCACGTGGCACTCGGTGTCGCTGCCGGGGCACTGGGCCGCGGCGTTGCACGCGACGCACGAGCCGGTCGCGTCGCAGAACGAGCCGCCGTTCTGGTTGCAGGCCGTGTTGATCGCCTTGGGCGGGTGGCTCGGGACACCGGCGGTGCAGATCTCGTCGGTGCACTGGCTGCCGTCGTCGGCCGGCAGGTCGGTGTCGAGGTTCACGACGACGACGTTGCCGCCGGCGTCGCACTGGCTCTGCTTGCAGTCGCCCGGGGTCTGCGAGGCCGTGGGCGTGCCCGGCGCGAGGTCGTTGGCGCCGCAGACGCCCGCGGTGCAGGTGCGCACGTGGCACTCGGTGTCGGAGCCGGGGCACTGGGTCGCGGCGTTGCACTGGACGCAGGAGCCGGTCGCGTTGCAGACCGAGCCGCCGTTCTGGCTGCAGGCGGTGTCGGCGGCCTTGGGCGGGTGGCTGGGGACGCCGCCGCTGCAGACCTCGCTCGTGCACTCGTTGCCGTCGTCGGGCGGCAGGTCGCTGTTGAAGTTGGCGGCGACGATGCCGCCGTTGCCGTCGCACTGGTTCTGCTGGCAGTCGCCCGGCGTCTGCGAGCTGGTCGGCGTGCCGGCGGCGGTGTTGTTGACGCCGCAGGTGTTCGCGTTGCAGGTCCGCACCTGGCACTCGGTGTCGCTGCCCGAGCACTGCGCCGCGGCGTTGCACTGCACGCAGGTTCCGGCGGCGCTGCAGAACGAGCCGCCGTTCTGGGTGCAGGCCGTGTCGACCGCCTTGGGCGGGTGGCTCGGAGCGCCGTTGGTGCAGACCTCGGTCGTGCACTCGCTGCCGTCGTCGGCCGGGAGGTCACCGTTCGCGTTCACCGCGACCGTGTTGCCCGCGCCGTCGCACTGGTTGACCTTGCAGTCCCCTGCCGTCTGCGTGGGCGTGACCGTCCCCGCGGGCTGGAAGGAGAAGTCGCACGCGTTGGCCGTGCAGGTGCGCACCTGGCACTCGTCGTCCTGGCCGGGGCACTGGCTGGCGAGGTTGCAGGCGACGCACTGCCCGCCGGAGCTGCAGAACGAGCCGCCGTTCTGGCTGCAGGCCGTGTTCGTCGCCTTCGCCGGGTGCGTGGGCACGCCGGCGCTGCAGGCCTCGCTCGTGCACTCGTTGCCGTCGTCGGTGGGGACGTCGGCGTCGTCGTTGGCCGGCACCACGTTGCCGGAGCCGTCGCAGACCTGCTCCTGGCAGTCGCCGGAGGTCTGTGCGGCGATGGGGGTGTCGGCTTGCGTGAAGCTGAACCCGCAGACGCCGACCGTGCACGTGCGCGTCTTGCACTCGTCGTCGGTCCCGGGGCAGTCGCTCGGGGCGGCGCAGCCGGTGCAGGCGCCGTCGACGCAGGTCTCGTTCGCGCCGCACGAGGTGCCGTTCATCGTGTTCGAGTGCGACGGCGTCCCGGCGGTGCAGAGATCGTCGGTGCAGGGGTTGTTGTCCTCGGGGAGGTCGGCGTCGTCGGGCTGGGTGGTCGTGCCGCCGTTGCCGTCGCAGACCGCCGTGAGGCAGTCGAAGGGCGACTGCGACGCGAGCGCCGTGCCGAGCGGCGTCAGGGTGACGCCGCAGACGCCCGCGTTGCAGGCGCGCTGCTGGCACTCGGTGTCCTGACCGGGGCAGTCGCCGGCGACGATGCACTCGGCGCAGTTGCCCGCGCCGTCGCACTGCGTGCCGGTGCCCTCGCTGCAGACGGTGCCGGCCGGCTCGGGCGGGTTCGAGGCCGCGCCGTTCGAGCACAGGTCCTTGGTGCAGGTCTCGCCGTCGACGGGGATGTCGCCGTTGTCGTCGACGCTCTCGACTCCGCCGTTGCCGTCGCACTGCTCGAGGGCGCAGTCGCCCGGCGTCTGCGCGGCGAGCTGCGTGCCCTGCGGCTGGTTGTTGAAGCCGCAGACCCCGCCGATGCACGTGCGCACGGCGCACTCGGTGTCCTGGCCGCCGCAGTCGTCGACGACGACGCAGCCGACGCACTGGCCGAGGCCGTCGCACTTGAGGTTCACGCCGCAGGGCGTGTCGACCGGCTGGTTGGGGTTGCTCGGGACGCCGGCGGTGCAGACGTCGTCGGTGCAGTCGTTGTTGTCGAGCGGCACGTCGGTGTCGTCGTCGACGTCGGCGACCGCGCCTGCGCCGTCGCACTCGGCCTGCTTGCAGTCGCCCGCCGTCTGGGTGGCGGCCACCGTCCCCTGGGGCTTCGGCGACTCGCCGCAGAAGCCGTTGTCGCAGGTCGGGTCGACGCACTCGCCCGTGGGGGTGCAGTCGGCCGGAACGCTGCACGGCACGCCGCCGCCGGTGCCGCCGGTGCCGCCGGTGCCGCCGGTTCCGCCCGTGCCCGTCGTGGTCGTGGAGCCACCCGCGCCGCCGGCGCCGGTGCCCGTCGTCGTGCCGCCGCCTGCGCCTTGGTTGAGCAGGTCGGGATCGACGGAGGCGATGAGCTCGCAACCGAACCCCGTTCCGATGACGGCCGCGACGAGCGCGCCGAATGCTGCAGAGGACAAGTATCTCATTGGGTTCCTCGTAGCCCGCGCCGGTGACGCCGGGGTGACGGACTGTAGGCGGAAAAGTCGCATGGGGGCGTTCTGCGGCGGCAGGTGCCAGGCGTCAACGGTCGGCGCCCCGTCGTTTGCGCCAGCGCTCCCCGCGCGAGCTCGGCGGATTGACTCAGGTCATGCGCCAGGCTTCCGGTGAGCTCCCCCGCCCTGGCAACGGAAGAGGCGTCGGACCTCGCGCCTCGAGAAGCCTTGTCGGACGAGTGTCCGACACCTCTTCAGCGCTCGTCGTCGCCCTGGGTCCTCGGGATCGGCTCAGCCCCCGTCGGGGCCGGCGTCGGGGCAGTCGAGCACGTCGATCTGCCCCGTGGGGCACGGACAGCACGACGAGGAGACGATGGGCCCGCCGCACTCGAGCACGCACTCGACGGCGGCGAAGCACTCGGGGATATCGCAGCCCCCGCCGCCGCCTCCGCTGCCGGTGGTGCCCGGGCAGTCGATGGAGTCGAAGCTCCCCTCGGGGCAGGGGCAGCAGCCGCTCTGCACGACGGGTCCGCCGCACGACTCGACGCACTCGACGGCGCGGAAGCACGCGCACTCGTCGCCGTCCGCGACGCTCGTCCCGCAGGAGCCCACGGCGAGCAGCGGAACGGCGAGCGCGAGGACGAGGGCGGCGAGCTTCCTCATCAGGCCATCGTAACCCGTTCGGATCGTCAGGGCGCGCAATGCACGAACACCGTCGCGTTCTGCTCCAGCTCGCCGCCGCCCACGAAGCGAAACGTGCGCCGGTTGCTCTCGGGACAGAGCTCAACGACCTCGGGGTTGCCGATCGGTGGCGCCGTGGTCGCGTCGACGTAGCACCACCCGTCGACGGTCTCGCCATTCGACATCGGCGCCGGATCGGGGTCGTTCTGGCAGGCTTCGAGCTCCGCGCCCGCGAGCTGGTCGATCTCGCAGAAGCAGTCCCAGCCCGCAGCCTGGGCAAACGCCGACTGCTTCGCGCTCTCCACCATGCACGCGTGCTCCTCGGCGACGGCGCTCCGGCCCCGAGCGGGATCGCAGGCGCAGTGGGGCCCGGCGCGGCGCGCCTCGACCAAGGTGCACTGCACCCGACCGTCGGCGCCGGTCGCGAGCGCGCGCGGCATGCAGGTTCCATCGATGCTGCTCTTGAGGCGGTCGAGGATCGCGCCGATCGCGGGGCGGTAGCCGAAGTCGGCCGCGGTCTGGTCGGCGAGCTGCGCGGGGCACACCGACGCGACCACGCCCTGGCTCCCCGCGCCGCGCAGCACCGCGAGCTCGCGCAGGCTCGGGTAGGCCTTGGCGCGGACCTGGAGCGTCGGCTTCGCTTCGTCGAGCGGGTTCGGCTCGCACAGCGGATCGTCGTTGGTCGCGAGCGCACACGCGCATGCGCCGTCGATCCCGTCGGATTCGTATGCGCTGTTCGGACCGCAGTCGCGCTCGGTGCCCGGCAGCAGCGGGAACACGCACGCGTACTGGAGATCGTCCTGCCCGACGATGGTGCGTTCGTGGCCGTTGATCGGGTTCGTCTGGTTCGGCGAGCCGGGCGGGGCCGTCGGATCGCCGGTCGTCGGGTTCGTCCCCGAGCGCGGCAGGATGCTCTCGACCATGAGCGGGTCCTTCGGGGGGACGTACGCCGCCGGATCGCCGAGGATCTGGTCCCACGTCGTCCACCCGTTCGAGTCCGGCATGAGGAGCTCCTCGGAGCCCTTGAACCCCTTCGTGAGGTCGCTCGGATCGCGGGCGATGTCCTGCCAGGGCACGCCGACGATCCCGGCGAAGAAGACGAGGCCCGGGTCCCGGATGTTCGAGAGGTCGTCCTGAGCGTTCAGATCGCTGAAGATCGGGTTCGAGACCAGCTCGCCGGAGCGGTTCGCGACCTGAGGATCCCGCAGCGCCGAGACGTAACGATCGACCGGGTAGAGGAAGTCGATGCCGAAGCGGCGCTTCTGATCCCAGCAGCGCAGGCTCGCGGCGTCGTCCAGGGGCGAGAGGGGCAGGTCGCAAGCCGGATCGACCGGGCAGACGCCTGGATCCTGGCCGCACGACTTGCAGCAGGGATCGTTCGGGTCCGACGCGCACTCGCTCCGCGCCCGCGGGAGGTGGTACGGAGCGGAGCCGTCCTCGAGCTGCGCGGCGAAGAAGTACTGACCCGACTCGCGAATCGAGCAATCGTTCTCGTCGGTGAGCATGAGGATGGCGAGGAGCGAATCGGGCCGCAGGAACTCGGCGCGCTGGGCGAGGAGCACCTCGTCGACGCCGATCGGCGTGGCCTTGCCGTTCACGAGGTCGAGGCTCGCGTACGGCTCGGTGTCGACGAGGAAGCGGTACCAGCTCTCGAGCTGGGCCTCGTAGCCGCAGCCCACCTGACCGACTCCGACGACCATGTCGGTGAGCGTCCCGATGAGGCTCTCGCGATCGCTCTCGCCCGGCTGCGGCGTGCCGTCGTCGCCGACGAGCTTGCCGGTCGGATCCCACGCGAGGAAGCCCTTGCCCGCGTAGCTCGGTGCGCTGGCGCTCGTGTCGGGCGCGAGGCGGCTGAGCAGGTGGGCGTGATCGTCGACCGAGGCCGACTTGCCCGCGCTGGCGACGCAGGCAGGGCCGCCGGCGCTGCCGATGCTCGAGCTGATGACGCCGATGTGGATGTCGAGGATGGGCTCGATCTCGCGCCGGCTGCCGCTCGGGCACGCTTCGGTGGGCCCGGCCGGCTGCGCCGCGGCGGGGGCGCCCGAGGCCTCGAGGCAGAGTGGATTCACCAGCCGGTCGACGAGATCGGGGACGGCGAGCGCCAGGATCGCCTGCTGGTCGGCCATGGAGCGCGAGTTGTCGATGGCGAGCAGGACGTCGATCTTGTCGATCGAAGCGTCCGTCATCGCCTCGATGGCGGTGCACTGCGGATCGGCCCCGGGTGCAGGCGGCAGCTCGACGGAGGAGCCGCACGCTCCCGCGAGCCCGCAGGCCACCGGCACGAGGGCGGAGAGGGCGAGGGAGCGATTCGGCATGGGCGGTCTCCGGCGGCGCCCTGGCCGGCGTGCAAGTCCGATACCGGCGCGACGGCGCGCCCCACCCGCGGGGTCGCGGCGCGGCTCGCCCACCCCACTTTTAAAAGCCGCCACCCGAGTGGCGCGGCG
>CAYJPW010000011.1:0-40545 GCA_964372055.1 uncultured Polyangiaceae bacterium | reverse complement strand
GGGGGGGGCCGGGGGGGGGTTTCAGGCCCTTCCCGGGGGGGGGGGGGTGCCGGGGGGGGGGTAGGGGGGGGGGGCGCGCCAACCCGAGTTGTCATCGCAGCCACCGGAGTGGCGCGGCGGACCTCAGCCTTTGGCGGCGAGGGCGGTGAGCTGCGCCTTGCCCCCGCCGAAGCAGCTCCAGCCGTCGCCGACCAGCACCGTCTCGACGCGCGGGAGCGCCGCGAGGCGCCCGACCGAGGCGCGGGCCGCCGCGCGGTCGCTGAGCTTGCCGTCCGGCAGCATCATGAGCGCGCCGGCGCGGTGGGCTCGGACGAGATCGCCGGTCACGAGCGTCGTCTCCTCGAGGAGGAGCGCGAGCTCGCCGGGGGTCTTCGAGCCCTCGAGCGCGAGGACGGAGAGTCCGGGCACGACCTCGTCGCCGTCGGCGAGCCACCGGTCGCACGCGATCGGGAAGCGCTCGCGCTCGGCGGCGGGACCGGCGACCTTCGCGCCGGTCGCGGCGCGGATCGCCTCGGTCGCGCGGACGTGATCCGAGTTGGTCACGACGATCCACGCGGCCCCGCCGAGCGCCTCGAGGTGGCGCCCATCGTGCTCGCCGAGCGGGAGCGGATCGACGAGCACGTTGCCGCCTTCGCGGACCCAGAGGACGGCGTTGAAGTCGACGTTGCGCTCGGGATCGAACGTGGACCAGGTGTAGAGGTCGGGGCGGTGCAGGCTCTTCATGGCGGCGCTCGTGGATACTCGACCGCCGCGGCAGGGGCCATCGCGATCAGCCCCTGGGCGTGGTGGGCCGGCCGCGGAGCAGGAGCGCGTCGTAGAACGCGGCCACCTCGCGGAGCACGAACCACGGCTCCTTCACCAGCCGGCGCGTCATCCGGGCGGGCACGGTCACGGCGCGGACGCCGGCGCGGTCGAAGAGCATCTTCACGCGCGGCTCGTGGTAGTAGTGCGTCACCGCGATGGCGCTCCGCATCCGGCGCGCCCGCATCAGGGCGGCGGCGTTGCGCACGGTGCTCGCGGTGTCGACGCCGCCTTCGTCGAGGACGATGGCGCTCTCGGGCACGCCCGCCGCGACGGCGCGGGCGCGCATCGCCTCGGGCTCGGAGCGGCCGTTCTCGCCGTCGACGGCGCCGCTCATCACCAGCGTGCCGACGAGGCCGCGCTGGTAGAGGCGGATCGCCTCGTCGACGCGATCCGAGAGGGCGAGCGACGGCGTGCCGTCGGCGTAGACGCGGGCGCCGAAGACGACGGCGCAGTCGGCGCGCCGCTCGTAGCGGGTGACGCCGAAGGTCGCGATGCGGAGCAGCGGCAGCGCCACGAGCGCCGCGACCGCCACGCCGCCGGCGGCGAGCGCGCGCCGCGCCGTCCAGCGCGGGGTGGGTCCGGTGTCGGTCGCGATCTGCGCGGCGATGCCGGCCAGCACTCCCGCCACGAGGAGCGAGCACGGCGCCACGGCGGGCGTCTGGAACGCTCCGCGCGCGAGCCCGGCCCAGAAGGTCGCCGCGTTCGCGAGCGCGGCGAGCGCGAGCGCGCCGAGCAGGCCGGCGGTGAGGCGCCGCCACCGAGGTGGGAGCGCCCCCGAGCCGTGCGCGAGCAGCGCGACGGCGGCGGCCGCCTCGATCGCCCCGCGCATCGCGGCGGGCAGAGGCACGAGGACCCACTCGCCGAGCGTGTCGAACGGAGGCCGGAGCAGCTCGCCGGCGACGTTGACGAGCGCGAAGCCGCCGATCGCGAGCGCGACGAAGCGCCCGATCTCGCGCGTGGAGCGTAAGCGCGGCCGAGGGCGCACGCCGCGAGAACGCTGCGCGGCGTGGAGTCATTCCGAGATCGACGCCCAAGCGTGGGCGCGGGCGCCTGCCACGATCCGTGCGCGATCGCATTGACCGGCCGCAAGTGGGCGGCGGTCCGGGCGCGAAGCGCGGCGGCGCCGGCTGGATGTGGTAGCCGTGGTCCATCGTGCTCGCTTTCGAGCACGGGAATGACGCCCTCGAACCACGCCGTGCAGCCGCTCCCTCGTGCCGACGTCAAGGTCGGCTTCGCCTGCAACAACCGCTGCGTGTTCTGCGCGCAGGGCGACAAGCGGAGCGGCTGCGCGAAGATCCCCATCGCCGAGCTCGCCGAGCGCCTCGCGTCGGCGCGCGCGGGGTCGCGCGGCCTCGTGCTCACGGGCGGCGAGCCGCTCCTGCACCGCGAGATCCTCGCCCTCGTCGCCGTCGCGCGGCGGCTCGGGTACCGGCCCATCCAGATCCAGACCAACGGGCGGATGCTCTCGTACCCGGACCTCACCCGCCGGCTCGCCGAGGCGGGCGTGACCGAGATCTCCCCGTCGCTCCACGGCTCCACGGCGGCGATGCACGACGCCCTCACCCGCGCGCCCGGGAGCTTCGCGCAGACCGTCGAGGGGATCCGCAACGTGGTGCGCGCCGGGATGACGATCGTGACCAACACGGTGATCACGCGGGCCAACCTGCAGGACGTGCCCGCCATCGTCGAGCTCCTCGCGCTCTTGGGCGTCGGCGAGGCGCAGCTCGCCTTCGTGCACCCGGTCGGCACGGCGATGGAGCTCTTCGACGAGGTCGTCCCGCGCCTGCCCGACGTGGTGGCGCCGCTCGCGCGGGCGCGCGCGATCGCGATCGAGCGCGGCGTGCGCCTCGTGACCGAAGCCGTCCCGTACTGCTTCCTGCCAGGCATGGCGGAGCTCGCGGTCGAGGACGCGATCCCGCACACGACGGTGATCGATCTCGACGGTCAGGTCGCCGACTACTCCGAGTGGCGCCGGGCCGAGGGCAAGGCCCACGGCGAGCCGTGCCGCACCTGCTCGATGCGAGCGCGGTGCGAGGGGCCGTGGCGCGAGTACGTCGATCGGTTCGGGTGGGACGAGCTGCGCCCGATCTGACCGGCGGCTCGGGTCCGAGGAGCGGCGTGGCCCGGTGGACCACCCGTCGACGCTCGTCGATCGCTCGTCGACGCGCCGTGCGTTGCGGCGTCGCCGCGCCGACCGGTCAGCGCCCGGCGGACGCGGCCCGCACCCGTCGCGGGAGCGGCGCGGCCCCGGCGACCGCGATGCCGTCCACGAGGGCGAGCCTCTTCGGCACGAGGAAGCTCGTGCGCCACACGAGCTCGACGCAGCGCTGATCGGCGTCGATCAGGAGCGTGTCGAGGTGGGTGTCGAGGTCGACCCGAGCGCCCCGGATTTCGGCGGCGAAACGCGGAAAGTACCGCGGCAAGGCGAACCGCCACGCGCCTTCGGGCGTCGCGCCGACGATCTCGACCGGCTCGTCCCCCTCGAGCGGCTCGGGGGACCAGAGATCGTCCGGCGCGGCAGAGTGGTGGCGCGGGTCGAAGTCGGCGGGCCGAACCGGAGCACGCTCGCGCCGCCAGTCGTCGTCGCAGGTCCCGGCGCGCGCTGCGCGCGGCTCCCAGTGCGGGGCGATCGGACCGAAGCCCGCCGGTGCCGGCCTCCGCGAGCCGAGCGGGGCCGCCGGATCCTCGAGCTGAGGCGCCGGCCTGCCGACGAGCGCGCGCCGGTCGTGGGCGATGCCCGTGCCGGAGGGGTTGCGCCAGTCGACGAGCGGCTCGCGCGGGCTCGACTCGTCCACGCCGCCGAACGCGAGCTCGTAGCGCAGCGGCGTCGGGGCGAGCGGCGCGGCGGGCCCCGGCGCCACTCCCAGCGCCGACTCGTACCAGACGCGCGGGCCGTGGACGCGGACCAGCTTGCCGATCGGGCGGCGCGCCGATCCCACGCGCAGCCCGACGTCGACGTAGGTCGCGCCCGATCCCGGCGGAGGGTGCGCCGTCCCCACCAGCAGGACGTCGGTGCCCGGCTTCTCGTCGCAGAGATCGGTGGGCAGCCG
This sequence comes from uncultured Polyangiaceae bacterium, assembly GCA_964372055.1. Taxonomy (GTDB): domain Bacteria; phylum Myxococcota_A; class Polyangia; order Polyangiales; family Polyangiaceae; genus CAYJPW01. The sequence goes on along the minus strand of CAYJPW010000011.1, from coordinate 36,691 downwards.
CACGCTGCTCCAAGGTCCGGGGCCGGTGCGCTCGTCCCCCATGCGGATGGGGCGCTCGGGTCCGAGCGTGGCCTCGCCTGCGGCGGACACGGACCAGGTGAGCTTGGCGATGACGACCACGACATCGCGTCCGTGGCGGTCCTCGAGGACGAGGCACCGCACGACCATCGGGGTATCATTGTTGCAGCGGTCGTCGAGGTTCATCCGAGCGACAACTCTAGGCAGCAGCCGTGCCACCGACCAGCGGCACCGGGAGGCGATCAGACCATGGACCACCGCACCGTGACCCGCGAAATGCTCGGGGCCCCGACGGCCTGACGACGTGCGCACCCTCTACAAGCTCTCCGCGACCGCGCGCGGCGTCCTGGTGCGCGCCGTCCTCGACGACGTGCCCGTCCTCACCTGCGACGATCCCGCGTACGAGCAGCGGCTGGCCTTCCTCAATCCGTGGCTCACCAGCGGATCGAACGCGCTCCGGCTCCAGCTCGCCTGGCCGAACGATCTCGATCCGCTCCGCGGCGAGCTCACGGTCGAGGTCCAGGAGATCGTCGGCGAGGGCGAGGAGGCGACCTGCCGGCGCGTCCTGTCCTACGCCTGGCCGCCCGAGGACCATGACGAGCGCATCGTGGCGCGCGCCGCCCAGCGCCGGCGCCACGAGGTGGTGCTCGATCTGGTCCCGGCGCCGGCGCCTCCCGTCGAGTACTGGCGTGCGGCGCGCCCCATCGAGCTCACCGACGCCTCGCGCCTCGAGCTCCTCGAGCATGTCGTCGAGCTGCAGCGCGCGTTCGACCGGCTCCAGATCAAGAAGGCGCTCGAGGTGCTGCGCTACCGCAACCAGGAGATCGCGCGCGCCCTCTTCACGACGGTCGACGATCTCGCGGGCGAGCTCGCCGCCGCGGCGATGCTCTCGTTGCCCGACGAGGTGCTCGACGGCGAGCAGGGGATCGATCTGCGCACCTACGTCGCCTCGAGCTTCGCCGAGCGCCTCGAGCCGGAGCTCGAGGTCTACCTCGTCGCCGAGGGCCGCGTCGCCTGGGTGACGCGGGGCGGCTTCGCGCCCGCGCTGCGGATCAAGGGACCGCCGATGTACGTCATGCACGCGTACCTCGGCGTCGTCGATGGGCGCTGGACGTTCGTCCGTTAGCGCTCGGGTCTGAACGCAGGCCACGCTCCCGCGCGCGCTGCCGCGCCCGCGAAGTGGGCGCGCAGCGCGGCCGCGTGCTGCGCTTGCCGCGCCACCCAGTCGGCGGGATCCAAGAGCGACGCGCCCTCGGTCGCGATGGCGAGCTCGAGGGCGCACGTCTCGCGGTCGGCGCCGCTCACGTGGTCGCGCTCGAGCTCGTCGATCGCCGAGAGCGGCGTCCACGGCTGCCCGAAGCGGAGCCGCTGCGTCGTCGAGAATCCCGCGCCGAGCTCGTCCCAACGCCGCCGCCACGCTCCCGGATCCGGCGCGGGGCCGTCGGCCGTGGCGCCCACCTCCTCGGGCCTCCAGCCGGTGATCCGTCCGATCGCCCGCGCCAGCGCCCGGCGCTGCGCGTAGTGCCCTGGGCCGCGCTCCGCGACGGAGAGGAGCGGCGCGATCAAGAGGACGCTGCCGAACCAGCCCGCGGCCTCGAACGCCTCGCCGTCCTCGTCGAGGGCGCGACCGATGAGATCGACGTCGCCGGGGTCGCCGGCGACCGCGACGAGCCGCGTCCACCGGAGCCTCGCCTGGCGCGCTTCGGGATCGCGCTCTCCGGCGGCGATCGCCTCCTCGAGGCGCCGGCGCGCCGCGCGCAGGCCGGTCGCGGCGCCGAGCCGCAAGAGCGCCTCGGCCACCGCGGCCGCGGGCTCGTCCTCGATCTCGGCGTCGAGCGCGCGCTCCAGGAGCGAGACGCCAGCCCGTCCGCCCGAAGAGGCGGAGAGACAGCGCGCCGCAGCGCAGCGCACGCCGCCGTCGGCGTGCCCGAGCGCGATCAAGGCGTGGCCGGCATCGGGCTGGCGGCGGCGCCGCGTGACGTCGAGCGCGAGACAGATCCGCGCCGGGTCCTCGTCGTAGAGGCGGCGCACCGCCGCGGCGACGTGGGGGTTGGAGGCGAGCGCGAGGGCGTCCTCCTGCGCCGCGAGCGTCGCCGCCGGCGATCGCCGCAGCGCCGATACGGCGGCCTCCGGCCCGCCGGTGCCTTCGACCGAGCAGAGCACGAACGCGCGCGCGAACGCCCGCGCCGGGTCCGCCGTCACCGCGTCGTCGCCGTACCGGAGCGCCTCGTCGAGCACGTCGAGCTGGGCGCGCCCCCGCCGCGCGTCCCCGACCGCGCGCACGGCGAACGGCGTCCCCAGGGCGGCGAGGGCGTCGAAGCTCTCCAGCAGACGCCGCTCGAAGCCGGCGATGCCGCCGTGCCGCGGATCGCCCGGCTCGACGCGGCGGAGCACCCCGAGCACGCCGATCTCCTCGAGGCAGCCGCGCGCCAGCCGTCTCAGCTGCCCGAGCGCCGCGGCGCGCTGGGACGCCTCGGGCGGTGCTCCGGGTCGCGACGGCCGGGGCGCCAACGCCGCGGGCGGTGGGAACGGCCGCCACGCGAGCGCCGGATCGTCGTCGCCGTCGTCGTCGGCCTCGTCCGGCGGATCGACGTCGCCGAGCGGGAGCACGAGCTCGCGCGCGACGGTGACGAGCACGGGGACGCCGGCGCTCGCCCGGAAGCCCGGCCGCGGAGGGGCCGGCGCCCGTGCATCGCCGCCGCGCGCGACGAGCGCCTCTACCGTCGCGGCGCGCTGCTCGCGCACCGACCGCTCCACGGCGGCGAGCCGGCTCGCGAGCCGCACGGCGGCGCGACCGGGGGAAGGTCTCCGCTCGGCGGCGACGCGGCAGGCGGCGATCTCGGCGAGCGCCCGGTCCACGCGGTCGAGCCGATCGGCCTCGGCCGTCGCGGCGGCGTCGATCGCGTGGAGGGAGGCGATCGCCCGCTCGATGCTCTCGACGAGCGGAGCGCGATCGGCCCAGCGCGGGAGGCGGCGCAGCTCGGCGAGCGCGCCGTCCAGCGCCTCGCGCCAGATGGGCGCGCCGGTCTCCACGGGCAGGGGCGCGTTCACCGTCACGTCGCCTCGAGGAGGATGGCGCCTCGCTCGGGGCCGTCCGAGTGCAGCGCCACGATCGCCTGCGTCGCCGGCGCGCAGCCGACCTCGATCCACACCGTCGCGAGCACCGCCAGCGCCGGGCCCGTCGCCGCGCCGATCTCGCCCAACAGGAAGACGGCGTCGTGGCGCGCGAAGCGCTCCGAGAGCGCGAGGCGCAGGACCACGCGCGCCCACTCCTTGGTGCGGTGCCGCTCGCCGTTGAGGTCGGTGAGCGCCCACGCGAGCGAGCCCCCCGCGGCGTCGACGGCGGCGCGCATGAGCCGGGTCATCGCGCCCGCGACGCCGGGCTCGTCGGGCCCGAGCGCCTCCTCGCGCCCGGTCTCGACGCGGCGGACCGTGGTCCCGCCGCCGCGCTGCGCGGGCGTGATCAGGAAGAACGCGGCGGCCTCGCTGGGGAGGATGCCCTCGTCGGCGTCGCGGGTGCCGGCGAGGCGCCGCTCCTCGTCGAGCCACGCCAGCGTTTCCGGGTGGTAGTAGCTGTCGATCCCTCCGACGATCGCGGCGGGCGCCTCGCCGAGCGCGCCGATGGCGGCCTCGAGCGCGAGCGCGCCGCCGGCGTGCCCGGCGCGGAAGACGCGCGATCGCCGCGCGTCGACGGCGACGCCGCTCTCGGCGGCGAGGGCGTCGACGAGGTGGGCGGCGAGGCGCGGATCGTCCCCGGGCCGGCCCGCCTCGGGCAGCGCCAGGAAGAGCGGGAGCGGCGCGGTGAAGCTCGCCGGGCACGCCTCCTCGAGCGCCGGCGCGCCGAGCGCCGCCAGCCGATCGAACCCGAAGAGGTCCGCGGGGAGCGCCTCGGTGATCACGGCGCCGATCTCGTCTCCGCGGCGATCGAGGAACGGCGTCGAGCGCGGCTCGACCCGCTCGGCGCGCGCGCACATCGCCATTTGCAGCGCGTTCAACCCCAGCGGGCCGCGCGCCCCGACGCCGGCGATCCGTGCGAGCGCCGCGCTCATGTCGTCGTGCGCTCCTCGCCCTCGGGCGACCGCGAAGACGGATCGCGCTCGAGCTCGAGCCGGCGGACCTCGGCCTCGACGCGGCGCTCGATCTCGGCGTCGAGCGCAGGATCCTGATCGGCGCTCGCTCGGAAGCGCCGGTCGAGCCGCAGCCACTCGGGCAGCGTCGTCCGGCGGTCGGCGAGGGCGCGCGCGGGATCCTCCGCGGTCTCGACGCGCGCGCGGAGCGCCACGTACTCGTCGAGCACGATCGAAGCCTCCTCCGGGCGCGCGAGCGCGTCCTGCGCGGCGACGAACAGGGCTCCGTACTCGAGGGCGAGCGACGCGTCCCCGTCGGCCGCCGCCTGGCCGAGGCGCTCGAGCCACGCACGCTCCTCGACCGCCCAGCGGTGCTCGTCGAGGCCGTACCGCGCGAGCACCTCGCCGGCCGGCTCGCGCCGCTCGGCGAGCTCGGCCGAGACGCCCGCGTACTCGGCCAGCGTCAGCTCGGGCTCGCGGGCCGCTCTCCAGGCGACGGCGTGTCGCGCGAGCACGAGCTCCGCCGGATCCGGCGCGGCGGCGCCGGGCTCGAGGTCTCGCGACTCGACCGCGAACGAGAGCGCTCCATCGACGCGGAGCGCCTCGATCGCGGCGACCTCCCAGGGCTCCGCCTCGTGCTCCACCCACGCGAGCAGCCGCGCCTCGGCCGGATCCGCGCGCACCAGGGTGAGCGGTCCGCGCCAGACCAGCACCAGGCGGCCGGCGTCGGCGTCGATCCAGAGGGTGTCGCACGCGAGCGGAACCTCGACGTCGTCGGCGTCGCCTCCCGGCCACCAGCGCGCGCGCGCCGAGAGGCCGGGCAGCCGCACCGTGCGCACCGGCGCCGTCCGCGAGACGCCCATGATCTCGATCGTCGCGGTGGAGGTCAGCGCCGCCAAGCGCTGCCCCGCCGGTGCCGACCTCGCCGCCGCGAGGTCGTCCTCGCCCGATGGCGCCCGCTCGACGCGTCGCGGCCCCGGCGGCTCCGCGGGCGAACCGGTGTCCGCGGCTCGAACGAACGCCGAGGTCATCGGGATCGCCGGCGCGGGCGCGCCCGCAAAGGCGCAGAAGGTCCGGGCCATCCCCGCGACGGCGAGCCTCACGTCGATCCTCGCGCTCGCGGCAGGCGCCTGGGCGTGCCCGACGAGCAGGACGTCGACGCCGTCGCGGCGCGCGACGAAGTCGCTCGCGTAATGGAGCTCGCCCTCGGCGGCGCCTGCGAGGCGGCTGGGCTGGTCGAGGCAGGGACCCGTCGGCTCCGGCGCGATCGCCGCCGTGTCGCCCTCCGTCATCACGAGCGACAGCTTGGCGATCACGACGGCGCGCTGCGGATCGCGCGCCGAGCGCACCAGCGCCACCTCGGGCGCCACCGGCGCCTCGCCCGCCGCCGGTCGCGAGACCACGACGCGCGGAGGCCTGCGGCCGCGAGGCGCGCCCGCCGTCACCACAGCTTCGCGCCGTCCTGGTGGAGCTCGGCGGCCGCGTCCGCCTCCACCGTGACCGACGCGCTCTTGATGAAGAGGACGCCGTCGGCGAGCACGACCTTGCTCCCGCCGACCTCGAGCGAGAGGCTGCCGGCGGTGAAGCGGCCCGCCCCGCCCACCGAGACGTACACGCTGGACGCGCCGATCTCGATCGCACCCATCGCGTCCACCACGAGGCCGCCGCCGATCGTGGTGGTGCGGTTCTTCACGGCGGTCACGCTCGTCGCCGCCCCCGACTTGGAGACGACCAGGCCGCCGACGGCCTCGGCGCGCGCGAGGCGCGTCGACTCGGCCTTGTCCTTGCGCGCCACCTCGACGATCGCGCCGCCGACGAGGACGGCGGTGCCCTTCTTCGACGTCGTCGAGCTCTCGCCGAGCGACGCTTCGAGGATCACGGCGCCGACCTTCTCGTCGAGCGCCTTGGCCTCCACGCCGTCGTCGGTCTTGATCCGCCGCAGGAGCGATCCGCCGACCGCGAGCGTGTGATCGCCCCCGACCACGACCTGGTCGTCCTTGGCGACCGACACCGCGCGGCTGCCCGCGACCCGAACATCCTCGGCGCCGGTGACGTCGATCGACGCGTCGGCTCCGACCAGCGTCGTTTGCGAGCCGCCGATCGCGATCGACTGGCTGCCCTCGACGTGGCGGGTCTCCTCGCGGCCGACGTCGATGCGCTTGTCGTTGGCGACGGCGATCTCCTGATCGCGCTCCGCCTGGACGTAGACCTCCTCGGCTCCGGCGGCGTCGTTCATCCGGATCCGGTTCGAGCCCGATCGCCCCGGCGAGGTGCGCGACTCGAGCGAGGACATGGTCTTGTTCTGCGGGAGCGCCTCGGGGAAAGGATCCATGCCGTTGTAGAGGCGACCGAGGACGACGGGGCGATCGGGATCGCCCTCGAGGAAGTGGACCAGCACCTCCCAGCCCACGCGGGGGACGCCGCAGGAGTGCCCGGTGTTGTCCTGCACGACCGGGATCCAATCGGAGCACGAGTCGTCGAGCGGCGAGCGGCGGTCCCAGGACATCCGCACCTTGACGCGCCCGAGCGCGTCGGTGTGGACGTCGGCGTCCTTCGGACCGGTGACCACGCCGGTGAGCGGGTTGACGAGGCGCGGCGCCGGCGTCACGCGCGCCGGGCGGAAGGGAAGCGCGGCCGAGATCGCCTCGAAGCGCACCGACGAGCCGCCCTCGGTCGCGCGCCAGCGGTGCGCCAGCGAGGTGACGGCGACGGCGCCCTCCGGCACCGGCGCGGGCGCGTCGGTGAAATCGAAGCGGCAGCCGGGGTAGAGCCGTCCCGACGGCGTCCGGCCCACGAGGCCTGCGTGCGAAGCGGCGAGCTCCTCGGCGATGCGGCGCGCCTTGCGCGCGCCCTGCTGCGGCAGCGCGTACTCGCCGGGGTAGTCGTAGAGCTCGGGGCCCATCGGCGTGGGTCCGGCCGCCTCGACGTCCATGTCGAGGCCGGGGTGCTCGGGATCGTAGTCGCGCAGGCTGACCTTGCCCGCCGTCACCCGTGCGCGTTGCGCGATCTCGACGACCGCGTCGAGATCGTGCGAGAGCCCGCCGCTCGGGCGGAACGGCAGGGCGCGCGGCTCGGCGAGCGCCTCCCAGGCCGACGGCGCGTCGGCGAGCACCATGCGCCCCTCGAGGAAGAAGTACGCGATGCCCTCCGACTCGAGCAGCCGGCTCACGAAGTCGAGGTCGCTCTCGCGGAGCTCGACACAGTAGGGCAGCTTCTCGTACGCGCCGGCGAGGCGGAGCTCGATCTCGACGCCGAGGGGGCCGAGCACGTCGGCGGCGATCTCGGGCACGGTGCGGTCGCGGAAGACGCGCATGTCGACGCGGTGCCTGGCGAGCACGAGGCGAGGCTCGAGGACCACGTGCGCCTCGGGCTCGCCGCGGCCGGCGGCGACGCACCACATCTCGGTGACGATGCCCTCGATGCGCCGGACCACCTCGCCGCGCCGCTCGATCGCGATCGAAGCCGTGGCGCGGACCCAGCGATCGGGATCGAGCTCCAGCGTGGGCGCGAGCCGGAACGCGAGCTCGAACCGGAACGGGCGCGAGAGGGCCTCCTCGCCGGCGACCTCCCTGGCGGCGAAGCGGCTCTCGCCGAGCTCGAGGATGTAGGAGAGGACCTCTGCGTCGCTCATCGTCGCGTCCCTCAGGGGTTGAGCTTGACGAGCCCCTTCGGCTCGACCGCGAGCGTCGCGCCCGAGGTGTCGATGCTCGCGCCGCGGATGACGACCTCGTCGGGCGTCACCAGGATCGAGCTCTTGCCGCAGACGACGAGGACCTTCTGCTGCGCGGTGACGCGGATGGCCGGCGAGTCGACGTCGAGGGCGGCGCCGAACCGGTACTCGCCGTAGTTGGCCGAGAGGCTCGACCAGGTGGCCGCCGACTTGAGCACCATCGAGCCGCCCACCGTCTCGACGTGCCGGCCCTTGACCTCGATCTTCCGCGCGGCGCGCGCGAGCTCCACCTTGAGCCCGCCCACGGCTTGCACCGAGGCGAGCCTGACGTTCTCGGCGATGGTCTTGGCGCTCACCTTCACCATGGCGCCGCCGACGAGCACCTTCACCGTGTCGCCCGTGGCCTTGATCGGCCCGAGCGTGGCGTCGATGAGCGCGGTCCCGACGGAGAGGGCGCGCCGGTTCGCCACCTTGTTCGAGTGCTGCTTGCCGGTGCCGAGCGATCGCGAGCCGCCGACCGCCTCGCCCTCGCGGCCGTCCACCGTGCGCGAGCTCCCGCCCACGACCTCGAGCTTCTGGTCGCCGCCGATGGCGAGCGCGTGGTCCCCGCCGACGAAGTCGGCCGACGACTGCACCACGCCGAGATCGGAGTCGGCGCCGACCTGGCGCGCCGCGTCGCCCTTCACCTTCTCGGCGGCGTCGTTCTGGACGAGCACCCCCATGTCGCGCGAGGCGCCCAGGAACATCTTCTCGGCCCCGCGCCCGTCCTCGAAGTGGACCTCGTTGAACGAGCCGCCGCCCGGGGTCGTCGCCGTCTTGTAGACGACGCGCGTCGCGTTGGCCGGCAAGGCGTAGGGCGGTGGATGCTCGGCGTCGAAGACGCGGCCGAGGACGCTGGGCGCGTCGATCGATCCCTCCTCGTTGAAGGTCAGCGCGGTCCACCCGACGCGGGGCAAGAGCATCGAGTCGGCGGTGCCTCGCTGGGCGACGCGCATGAACGTGCCCGCCGTGTCGTCGCGCCGCCCCTCGCGGTCCCAGTGGAGCTGGCAGCGCACGCGGCCGGTCGCGTCAGGGTGGATCTCCTGACCGGGCCGGCCCACGATGACGCCGCTCTGGAGCCCGGCCTGCGCCGCGCGCGGCGCGCGGTGGGGCGGCCGGTACGGGTGGTCGGCCGGGATCGCCCGGAAGCGGCACGCGTAGGGTCGTTCGACGTTGCCCGCTGCGCCGCGGCGCCGCTGCACGATCGAGACGCTCACCTCGGTGAGGAGGTAGCGGCGGTCGTAGCGCGCGATCGGGTGGCCTTCGATCGCCATCACCAGCCCCGGCGCGAGGCGCACGCTCGACGAGAGCCCGGCGACCGTGTTTCCCGCGGCGACGGCGGCCTCGCGGAGGACGCGCGCCCTCCGCGCGCACGCGTCCACGTGGGTCGGTCCAGCGCCCGGCGCGTCGTACGTCTCGAGGTCGCCGTCGCCCTCGCTCGCGGCGACCTTCGCCAGCGGTCGCGCCGGGTCGAACGACGCCAGGGTGAAGCGCGTCGGCGTGGCCTCGATCTCGCTGCCCAGCTCGACCACGACCTCGCGATCGGCGACGAGCGCGCTCTCGAGCGCGAACGCGATCGCCGCGCCGCCTGCGAGCTCGGGCGCGCCCGTGGACGTGTCGGCGAAGACCAGCGTGGAGCGCTCCGGCTGGTGATCGAAATAGGTGTAGATGCCCTCGTCCTCGAGCAGCCGCGAGACGAAGGTCCAGTCGTCCTCCCGGTACTGCGCGCGGTACTCGACGGCGGGGTACGCCTCGCCGAGCTCCCAGCGCGTCGGGGCGTCGGTGCGCCGGAGCACCGCCTCGACCACGTCGACGACCGACGCGTCGCGGAACGTCCGCGAGTCGCGCCCGAGGCTGCGCAGGTACGCTTTCGGGCGGATCTCGAGCGCGAGCGAAGCGCTCCCGTCGTCGAACGCGTGCCGCACCGCCTCGAGCACCACGCCGTGGACGTGCCGCTCGGCGCCGAACGGATCGCGCAGGGTGAGGTGCGCGTCGCGGCCGAGGAGCTCCTCGGGCGAGGCCGGCCCGGCGACGCAGGTGACGTCGTAGCGGAACGCCGAGGAGAGCGCCTCGACGCCCTCGGCCGCCGTGACCTCGTGCTGCGCGCCGTCGATCTCGAGGGATGCGTGCTCGGCCATGCTCACCCCTTCGTCACGTCGAGCGACGCGCCCGCGAGCTTGGTCGAGGCCGAGGCGTCGATGGTGACCTCGCCCTCGAGCGCCAGCTTGCCGGGCGCCATGTCGAGGAGGACGTCGCCCGCGTCGAAGGTGAGGCCGGCGCCGGCGCGCAGCGTCACCGTGCCGCCGTGGATCTCGATCGCCTGCTCGGACACGAAGACGCCCGCGCCGCCGACGCTCACGCTCGAGCTCAGCGCCTTGAAGCTCATCGGCCCCGTCGACGTCCGCAGGATCGCGCCGCCGACGGTGGTCGCGAGGGCGGCGCCGACCTTCTCGGTGACGTCGCCGCCCGACACGGTGACCTTCGCGCCGCCGACGATCTCGGCGTGTCCGAGGCCGGCGTTGGTGGTGACGTCGCCGACCGCGACCCCGATGAACCCGCCGCCTACCGAGCGACGCAGCCCCTTGTCGGCCTTGCGCTCGATCGAGCCGTGCAGCAGCGCCGCGAGGACCGCATCCCTGCTCGGCACGAGCGACCTGAGCTGCGACAGCGCCGCGTTCTTGGCGCCCGCCAGCGCCTTGGCGCCCGCACCGGACAGCGCGCCCTTCACGGCCGAGGGCAGCTTCTTCGCGGCCTCGACGCCGGCCTTCACCGAGTGAGCCGCCTGCTGCGCTCCTTGCACCGCGGCCTTCGCCGCCAGAGCCTTCCCCACGGGGCCGGCGGCGGCGCCGATCGCACCGAACCCCGCGACGGCCGAGAGCGGCGCGCCCGCCGCGCCCTGCGCCGCCGCGGTCGCGCTCTCCACCGGCGCCGCGACGCCCGCTCGCGCCCCGCCGAAGATTGAGGCGACCGCGCTCCTCGGCGTCGGCACCAGCGCCTTGGCCATCCCCGCCAGCCCTTCGGTCGAGGCGCTCCCGGCGATGGTCATCCTCAGGGAACCGACGCGCTCTCTCTCGTTCCCGTTCGTGGTGAGGCTCTGCGCGCCCCCGACGCCGATGCGCTCGTCGCGCGCGACCGAGCTCGCGCGGTCGCGCTGGACGTGCACGCGCACGTCGCCGTTGACGGCGCCGATCGCGTCGCGCGCGATCTCCACGTCGAGGTCCCGGTCGACCGTCCGCGTCAGGCTCGCGCCGACGACGTGCGTCTCGTTGGCGCCGATGGTCTCGGTCTGGTCGTGCTTCACGAGCCCGCGGAGGTCGCGCTCGGCGCGGAGATCGAAGCGCTGGCCGCCGGCGCTGTCGTCGAGCTTGATCTCGTTGAACCCTCCGGTCGCGGGCGACGACGGCGTCTTGATCGCCATCGCCGCCTTGCTGGCCGGCTGCGCGTACGCGGGCGTCATCAGGCCGTTGATGTTGCGCGCGAGGCCGACGGGTCGATCCGGATCGCCGTCGATGTACCCGACGGTCATCTCCCACCCGGTGCGCGCCAGGAACATCGACGTCGACGACTCCTGGAGCATGCGCATCCAGCGCGAGTCGGCGTCGGTGCCGGTCGCCTCGCGGTCCCAGTGGAACTGGGCCTTGAAGCGCCCGTGCGCGTCGGTGTGGATCTCGGCGCCCGCGGGGCCGCGCACGATCGCGGTGTGGTGCCCGGCGACGGTGGGCCTCGGTCGCTGCGGCGGGCGGAAGGGGACGGACCGCGGGACGGCCTCGAAGCGGCTCTCGTACGTCGTGGCGCTCGCCGCGTCGCCGGGCCGCGTCGAGAAACGCCGGTCATAGAACGAGTGCTCGACCGCGACGAGCACGTACTCGCCCTCGAAGAACGGGCCCGCCGATCCCCCGAACGCGAACGCCAGACCGGGCGCGAACGCGGCCACGTCGGAGCGCCCCTCCAGCCCGAGGGCGCGCACGCGCAGCGACTCGAGCCGGATCCGGGCCCCGCGCTCTCCCGCCTTCGGATCGCGGAAGCCGCCGGGGTAGTCGTAGACCTCGAGGTCGGCGTCGCGGTCGGCGACGGCGCTCTGCACCAGCGAGAGCGAGGGCTTCTTCCAGTTCGAGTCGTCGAGGGTGACCGCGCCGGGGAGCAGCCGCCGGCCCTTGCGGATCTCGTGGATGCCGGGCTCGCCCCGATCGAGCGCGCCGCCCGCCTCTTGGAGCTCGAAGTGCGCCTGCCCGGGCACCGGCGCCGCGCTCGAGGAGGCATCGCCGAGCACCACCGTCCCGTCGGGATCGAACGAATGGTAGACGCCCTCGGACGCGAGCAAGCGCAGCACGAAGTCGCGCGTGATCTCGCGGTACTGCACCGTGAACGGCCGCGAGGCGAGCGCGTCGGTCGTCCTCCACGCGCACCGCACCCTCGCCTCGTCGAGCACCTGGGTGACGATCGCGTCCACCGTCCGGTCGCGGAACTTCCGGGTGTTCGAGACGAGCCCGAGCGGGAACAGCGAGTCGTGGAGCTCGACCGCGTACCTCGTCGAGCCGTGCTCCATCCCGCGGAAGCGGACCTTGCCGACCTTGAGTGTCCAGCGGCGCGCCTCCTCGTCGCCGCGCAGCAGCGTGAGCGTGGCGTCGCCGAGCAGCGCGCGGTCGAAATCGACGTCGCCTTCGCTCGCGATCTCCACCTCGGCGTCGACCGGCCGCGAGAGGCCCTCGCGCAGCCGGACCGAGACCACCTCGAAGCGCTCCTCTTCGCCGAGCTCGAGCCGCATCTGGATCGCTTGCGTGGCCATGGCCGAGGAGCATTCTCCGGTTGAGCGGACGTGGAGTCCAGGCGCGAGCAGGAGCCGTGCCACCTGCGGCCCCGCCGCGCGCGCTCCGTCGCGTGTCGACGCACTCCCACGAGCGTTGGACCAGGGGACCACGGGTCCACAGCTCTGGCGCGTACTGCGCGCACACGGACCGCGATCCCGCTGGGGCACGCCGTTTGACAGGCACGCGGCGACCCCGTTCCATGGCCTGGGATCCACGAGGTGGCGAAGTGACGCGAGGTGCCTGCTCGTCATGCCGGACGATGCCCTGACCCGCCGGGCGGCGTCGCGCGTGCAGCAGATCCTGCCCGGCGGCTGGCGCCTCGATCGCCTCGTCGGCCTCGACGACACCGCGGCGCGCTACGCCGCCACGCACGCGGACGGCCGGCGAAGCTCGGTGCGTGTGCTCCACCTCGAGCTCGCGGGGGAGGGGCCGGCCAAGGCGCGCCTGTTGCGCGAGGCCCGCCTGCTCGCCTGGGTCGCTCATCCGGGCGTGCCGGCGCTGCTCGGCGAGGGCACCGCGGACGATGGCGCCGCCTTCCTCGTGACCGAGGTGCTCGAGGGCGCGACGCTGAAGGTCATCGCCGCCGCAAAGCCGGATCGGCGGCTCGCGCCGGCGGAGGTGCTCGCGATCGCGGATCAGGCGCTCGGCGCCCTCGCCGTCGTGCACGCGAAGGGCATCGTCCACTGCGACATCAAGCCCGAGAAGCTCTTCGTCACACGCGACGGCGCGCTGAAGCTGCTCGATCTCGGGAGCGCGCGGGTGCGCGCCGCCGCCCAGAACCCCACCGAGGCGGGGACGCTCGCCTTCGCCTCGCCCGAGCAAGCGCAGGGAGAGTGGGAGAGCGTCGATGGGCGCAGCGACCTGTTCTCGCTCGGGGCCACCCTCTTCTGCCTGCTGACCGGCCGGTTCGTGCACGGCGATCTCAAGGGAAGCCAGGAGCTCCTCGCCGCCGCCACCAAGCACGCGCCCAAGCTCCAGTCGATCTCGCCCGGCGTCCCGCCGCCGGTCGGCGGCGTCGTCGACCGCGCCCTCGCCTTCGATCGCGATCAGCGCTGGGCCGACGCGGCGGGCATGCAGGCGGCGGTCCGCGCCGCCACCCGGATCGTCGGCGGTGCGGCTCCGGACCTCGCCGCGATGCTTCCGAAGATCGTCGACGAGGCCTCGATCGGCGAGCCCTCGACTTCCGCGCGCCCGCTCGACGGCGGCCCCAACGCCACCGTCGTCACCTTCGACGCGCCCACCGCGGCGCCGCTCCCCTTCGCCGCCGGGGCGGCGCGCGTCCCTGCTTCGCCGTCTCTCCGCGCTTCGTCGCCGGCGCTGCCGACGGGGACGATCGCGGCCGGCTTCGCGACTCCCCTCGCTGCCGTGCCGTTCGCGACGCCGGGCGCGGCCGCGCCCTCCGCGCCGGTGGGCGGGACGGTGATGGTCTCGGTGGCCGACGTGCTCCGGTCCGAGGAGCACGCGCTCCCGTTCGAGCGGGGCGCCGCGCCGGCGCCACCCCCGTCCGCACCCCGGGCGGCGCCTCCGGCGGCGAGCACGGGCACCGTCTTCGGCGCACGCCCCTCGATCGAGCCCGAGCTCCCCTTCGCGGCGCGCCCCGCGACCGCGCCCCAGCCGCCTGCGCCGACGCCCGAGGCTCCGGCCGCCGCTCGGGCCCACGCCTCGATCCCCGAGCCGCCGGCCGTGCTCCCGGCGGCGCGCAACGCGACGATCGCCTCGTTCGGCGGCTCTTCACCGGCGCTGCCGTTCCAGGCCGACGCCGCGCCGGCGCCGGCTGCGCGTGAGCGAGCCGCGGCGCCGATCCTCGGTGCGCCGGTCCTCGGCGGCACCGGCACGGTGTTCGGCGCGCGGCCGGCGGCCGAGCCGGAGCTTCCGTTCGATCCCCACGCCGGCGCAGCCGCGCCGGTCGCACCGATGGGCCGAGCCGCCGAGCCGCTGCGTCCCGACGCCCCGAGCGGAGGCGACGAGGACGCCGTCGCGGCTCTGATCCCCTTCGAGACCTACGCGCGCGTGAAGGCGGCCCTCTGGGAAGCGGCGGCCGAGCCGGGGTCCGCGGGCGGTGCTCCCCCGCTCGATCGCGCCGAGGTGCTGAGCCGGCATGGGCTCGACGAGGTGACGTGGCGATGGAACGAGCAGCGCCTGGCCGACGTCCTTTCCCGCGACGCCGAGGCGGGGCGCAGCGCGCGCGCGGTTCAGCTGACCGACGCGCTCCGCGCCGCGGTCGATCGCGCCGGCCGCCTCACGGCGCCGGGAGGATCCGGACCTCGCCGCACCGGCGAGCGCCGGCGTCGTCCTCGATGAGGACGAGCGCGGTCAGCGGCTGTCCGGCGATCTGCGCGGTGACCCCGTCCACGACGACGAAGAGCCCGACCACCGAGAGCTTCGACGCGTCCGCCGGATCGGGCTCCAGATCGACGTGCGCCCGGTAGCGCGCGACCAGCGCCGCGTCGGCGTCGTGGAGCTGAACGTCGACGAGCGGCCCCGCCGGATCGACGCCGGCGGTGCGCGCGGCGAAGACGAGCATCATCGAGCCCTGCGGGCCCGCGACGATCTTCATCGCCTCGCCGTCCACGAGCGGGACGAAGAGGCGCTGCTCGCCGGCGGCGCCCGTGCAGTCGGCGCCGCTGCCCGCGATCTCGCAGCGCCCCGGCTCGGCGTCGCCGAGGCACGGGGCGCCGCCGGCGCCGCCGGCGCCCGCGCCGCCGAACGTCGCCGTCCCGCCGAGGCCGCCGCCGGCGCCGGCCGCGCCGCGGACCGAAGCCTCGTCGTTGCCCGGTGCGGTGCACCCGACCACGACCGCGACGATCGTCACGACCGCCGCGCGGATCACGGCACCTCCACGCGCAGCCACGACTCGTACTCGCTCGGCGGCTGCCACACCATCACCGAGAACGGGACGCCGTTCAGGTTGGTGCTGCGGAGGAGCAGCGTGTCGCCCGGCGCGGCGTCGGGATCGACGCCCGCGAGCACGCGGACGAAAGGGTTGTAGCCGCTCTGCCCGGCCTCGTCGTCCACGGCCGACGCGACGAGGAGCTCCTGGCCCTCGTGGACGACGAAGAGCTCGTGCAGCGCCTGGCTGCCCGCCTCGTCGTAGTTCGGGATGTAGAAGACGACGTCGCCGGTGATGTCGTCGCAGAGGACGGTCCGGAACTCGGCGAACGCGCCGGCGCCGACGAGGAAGTGCTCGCCGTGCACGAGGGCGTCGGGCCCGAGCGGCTTCGGCTCCTCGCCAGGCTCCCACACGCCGTCGCCGTTCGTGTCGTTCACGAACACGGCGTCGTCGCAGAGCGCGGCGTCTCCGCCGTCCGGCGTCCACTCGTGCAGCAGCGGGTAGGCGCCGTCGTCGTAGGGCGCGGCGCCGTGCCCCTGGACGAAGAGGCGGTGGTCGCCGCGCCCGCGGACGCCGTCGGTCGGGCAGGCGAACGGCGCGGCCGCATCCGCTGCGTCGGCGTCGGCGCTCGCGTCGGCGGCGTTCCCTGCGTCGGGCGGCGGCGGTCCTTCGCTCGCGCTCTCGGGCGCCGTGCAGCCCCAACAGAGGACGAAGACCGCCAGCACGTCAGCGGCCCGGCTCACCTCCGAGACGCTACAAACGAGGAGTGCGGCGCGGCGTTGATGTCCATCAACGCTCCTGGACCGCTCGTTTCGCATCACGTGGTGGTCCACGCCCGATCGGCGTGGGCTCGGCCGAGGTGACTCGTGGCACGCGACGTGCTGCAGCTCGCGCGTACCATGCCGCTCCGTTACCTCCCTGACGCCGCTTCCATGCGAGCGACGGCATCGGCGCTCCTCGCCCTCTTCTCCGTGAGCTGCGGTGGGCTCGCGATCGTGGAGCCCTGTCCAGCGGGGTACGAGCAGGCCGACGGCGCCTGCGCCCTTCGAGTGCTCGACTGCCCTCCGGGCCACGAACAGAAGGGCGCGCGTTGCGTCGTCAGGGAGGTCCCCTTCGACGGCGCGACGTTCCTCATGGGACACGGCTATTGCCCAGAGGTGATTCCTGGCTTGGAGGGATGCCCGTGCGAGCTGCCCGATGCGCCACACCAGCGCACGGTCGGGCCGTTCTCGATCGATGCCGTCGAGGTGACGGTGAACGCGCTCGAGCCCGACGCGGACTGTCCGACGGCCTCGCTCGATTGCCTGGATGCGGCGACCTCACTGGTCCCTGCGTTCCAGGAGCTCGAGGCGGCCGAGGCGTACTGCTTCTCGCAAGGCAAGGCGCTTCCGAACGAAGCGGAGTGGGAGCTCGTTGCCTCGGCCGGCGGGACGCGCACGTATCCATGGGGCGATGATCCGCCCAGCTGCGCCCTGGCGAACTTCGAGGCGTGCGCCACCGGGATCAGCACACCTGCGAGCCACTTCACGACAGCTGCCGGCACATACCCACCGTCGGCCGAGGGCGTTTACGATCTCGCGGGCAACGCGCCCGAGCTCGTCGAAGTGGACGAGGTCGCCCCCGGTTACCCGGCACCCTCCTTGTCGTGCCCCCAAGCCTATTGCGACCCAGGACCATGCCCGGTCCCACCGCTTGATCGCGGCGGTGCGTCGGGCCAACCGCCGGAACGGCTGCGAGCAGCGCATCGGAGCATCGCGTTCGGCGAGCTCGCGGGTTTCCGCTGCGTCCGCAGGCGGTAGCTCCAAGCGGTGCCCACCCCGTCGCGAGTCACGGTCCGCGAGACAGACGCGCTGCTCGTCCGTTCCGGTCGACCGTACGCCCCGTGACCCGCGCGCCGGCTGTAGGCGGACGTCGGCGCCTCTCCGTGGTATCGCCGCTCCCGAGGTCGTCATGCAGTACGGTGAACGCGAGCTTCCGGATCTCGCCGGTGACGTCGGCGTGGGCGCGACGCTCGGGCCCTACGAGCTGCTCGTCCCCATCGCGCGGGGCGGGATGGCGTCGGTCTGGGCCGCGCGGCTCAAGGGGCCGCGCGGGTTCCAGAAGCTCGTCGCGCTCAAGGTCATGCTGCCGGTGCTCTCGGACGATCCCCGGTTCGAGAAGATGTTCCTCGCCGAGGCCGAGTACGCCTCGCGCATCCGCCACCCGAACGTGGCGTCGATCGTCGATCTCGGCGAGCAGGACGGCCGCCTCTTCATCGCCATGGAGTGGGTCGACGGCGAGCCGCTCAACGCCATCCGCCACGTGGCCGGCGCCGAGGCCGGCTTCGTCCCGGTGCCGCTCGCGGTCCGCATCGCCGTCGACGCGGCGATGGGCCTGCACGCGGCGCACGAGCTCACCGGCGCGCGCGGCGAGAACCTCGGGCTCGTGCACTGCGACGTCTCGCCCCAGAACATCCTGGTCACGTTCGACGGGCTGGTGAAGGTCGTCGACTTCGGCCTCGCCAAGGCGACTGCCGTGGCCCGCACCTCGCACGAGGAGGAGGCGCTCATCGGCGGCAAGCTCTCGTACATGTCGCCCGAGCAAGCCTCGGGCGCCACGGTCGACCGGCGCACCGACATCTTCGCGCTCGGCATCGTCGTCTACGAGATGATCACCGGCCGCCATCCGTTCCAGGCCGACACCGCGCTGGCGACGCTGCAGCGCATCCGCGACGACCTGACGCCGATCCCGACCCCGGCCGAGCTCTGCGCCGAGTGCCCGCGCGCCGTCAGCGACGCCATCATGAGCGCCCTCGATCGCGATCCGGCGCGGCGTTTCCAGACGATGCTGGCCTTCGGGCGCACGCTCGAGCGGGCGCTCGGCGAGCTTCCGGGCGGGCGCCGCCGCGACGACCTGGCGCGCTTCGTCACCGACGCGCTCGGCGAGCGCGCACGGAGGCGCCGCGCCGCCATCGCCGACGCGACGCGCGACGACGACGCCCCGCCGCCGCGGACGGCGCCGATTCCGCCGCCCAGCCCGGGGGAGGGCGGGACGGCCCTGTCGCCGCCTCCGCCGCCCAGCTCGCAGTCGCGCGCCTGGACCGAGGACCGCGACGTGGTCGAGCCCGTCGAGCGCCTGCCGGCATCGACCGCGCCGATGGCGATGTCCGAGCGTCCGCCGCCCCGCCGGCGGCTCGCCGCGCTCGCCGCGGCCGCGATCGGCCTCGCGGTGCTGGGCCTGGGCGGCGCCGCCGCGATGCGGCTCGCGACGGGCTCCGGCGCCGACGCGAAGAGCGCGGCCGCCTCGTTCGTCCCGGCGCCGCCGCCCGCCGCGCCCGCGCCCATCGAGGCCCCCGCGGCGCTCCCGGAGCCCGTCGTTTCCGCGCCGAACGCTCCTGCGCCGAACGTGGCCCAGACGACCGTGGACGCGCCGGCCGCGCCGCGCGACGACGCCCCGGTCACGACCGCGGCTCCCGCGAAGGCCAAGCCGCGCAAGAGCACGCGCGCGCCGCGGACCGCGCCGCCTTCCACGAAGCAGCCGAAGCCCGGCTACTCGGTCCCCGCGCCCGCGCTCCGCGATCCGGGCTTCTGACGAGCGCCGGCGCCGCCTGCGAGCTCGCGGGCGCGTCGCCGGGACGGACCTCGCGCGAATCCGCCGGTCCGCCGCCGGTTGCGCGACCGGCCCCGAGCCTCTACGGATCTCCCACCGTGGCCAACGAGCTCTCTTCGTCATCGCGGCGCGGCGGCGTTCGCGGCCGCTTCTCTTGCCTGCTCATCGTCGTCGCCTCTGCGTGCTCGGGCGAGCCGCCGCCGCGCTCGCGCGAGCCGGCGGCGCCCGCGGATCCGTGGGCCTCGCTGCCGCCGGTGCCCGAGTGGCTGCACGTCACCCGCGACTTCAGCGGCGATCGCAAGGCCGAGTGCGCCCAGGTGGCGAAATGGATCGAGGGCGAGGCCGGCTGCACCGGGCCGCTCTGCGGGCACGGCAAAGACCTCGCCGACGGATGGCTGGCGCGCTGCGCCTCGATCGCGGGCGCCGAAGCCGCCGGCAAGGTGAAGGAGCTGCGAGCGTCGCTCGCCGACAAGGCAGACGCGAAGGCGTCCGCTTGCGCCACCCAGGCCGAGGCGATCTTGCGCGACGGGTGCGGCGCCGAGGACAAGACCTGCGAGCTCTCGGCGCAGCGCTGGGCGACGCGGTGCGCGAAGGCGGAGGCGTCGCCGATCACCGAGCGCCTCCTCGAGCGGGCGGTGGAGCGCCGGCTCGACGAGCCCACCCGCGTGACGCTCGACACCCGCGCCTGCGACGAGCTCCGCGGCCCCCTCGCGGCGGCGGCGCGCTGCGATCACAAGTTCAAGTGCGAGGAGGCCTGGAAGGGCGTGGAGCTGTACCGCTCGCGCTGCGAGGAGGGCGACGCTCCCAAGCCCAGCATCGCGACGGCCGCGCTCGAGCTCATCGTGCAGCACGGCGCCGAGCTGAAGACGGCGCCGGTGGCGATCCGGCCGGACTCGCCGCTGGTCACGGCCGCCGACGTGCCGCTCGCGCTCGCCGACGGATCGGGGGCGGTGGTGTCGGTGTGCGGCGCGCGATCGCTCGATCTCGCCGGCTACCTCGCCCAGCGGAAGGCGTGCGCCGGCGGGCAGATCGTGCTCGCGCGCGCCTTCCGATCGGCGCAGGGCGGGACGGAGGTGACCCTCGGCACGCTCGAGGTCCCGAGCGACGCGGTGTTCCTCCGCCGCTTCCCCACGCTGCTGGCGATGGGCGAGCGCGAGGAGCGCGACCGCGCCGCGCTCGCCGCGTTCGAGGCGGAGCTCGACCGCGACGCCTCGACGGCCAAGAGCAACGCGCCCGAAGCGGCCCTCGCGCTCGGGCGGGCGGTGCTGGCGCGCGCCGCCGATCTGCGCCTGCGCCCGGCGTTCGCGGCGGCGCTGACGAAGCGCGACGCGGCGCTCGCGCCGGCCATGCGCGAGCTCGGAAAGGCGAAGCTCGGGGCGATGCGCAAGGGGCGGCTCGACGCCGGCGAGCTCCTCGGCCTCTACGCGCGCGCGCAGGACCGCGCCTTCGCCGATCTCGGCCCCGAGGGCGCCGTCTTGCCCGGCGCGGCGTCGCGCGGCCTCTACCTCGACACCGCGGCGCTGCTGCCGAACGCCACGGTCGCGTTCCTCGACGCGCTGCGGCCGGCCGACGCCGTCGCGCGCACCAAGCGGATCCCGCCCAAAGCCGTGGAGGCGGCGATCGAGCGCGGGCGCCAGCAGGCCGCCGCGTGCGGCGCCGCGTTGAAGCGGCTCCAGGAGGCGAAGCAGTCGCTCGTCGCGTGCGCGTTCGGGCAAGAGACGTGCGCCGATGCGCGCGTCGCCGAGCTCGAGAAGGCGATCGACGAGTCGCTCGCCAGGACCGAGGAGAGCTTCGCCACGCTGACGCTCCTCCGCAGCGGCCCCGCCGCCGAGGCGTCGCAGGAGCTCGCGGCCGCCGCGCAGTCCGCCGGGTGCCGCGAGCCCTGGTGGTAGCCTCGCGCCGGTCTTCCGGCGGGCTGGCAGCGCGCGCGTTGGCCGCGCCGGCTTTGGCGTATGCTCCCCCGGCAAGGAGACGACCATGAGCTCATCCGCGAAGAAGCCCAACGCCGGCCACCTCGAGAAGCACGCCGACGAGATCCGCAAGGCGCTGCGGGTGGACAAGCAGAACGACGTCTTCCGCGTCGCCGTCGAGGCGGGGTACCTGGCGGCGCTCGCCGACGGCAAGGTCGACGACGCCGAGCGCGCCGCGATCGTCGCCGCCATCCGGATCCTCTCGGAGGGCGCGGTGATCGAGTGGGAGGTCGAGGCGCTCGTCGACGAGTGCAAGGCGCGCATCGAAGCCGAGGGCAAGGACAAGCGCGCCAAGGCCGTCGGGGCCGAGCTCAAGGGGCTCGGGCAGCCCGACGCCGGCGTCCTCTTCGCGGCCGTCGTCGCGCAGGCGACCGGCGGGATCGACGCCGCCGAGAAGAAGGTGCTCGAGAGCATCGGCGAGGCGGCGGGCCTGAAGAAGGGGCCGATCGGCGCCCTCCTCAAGAAGGCCGGCGCCGTCGAGGTGTGAAGCTCGGCCCGCCCTTCGGCGCGCCGACAAGACGAGACCCCCATGCGCCCGGGTGACGTCATCGCCGACCGCTTCGAGATCGAGCGCGAGGCGGGCGTGGGCGGGATGGGATTGGTCTACCGCGCAATCGATAGGCGGAGCGGCGGCGCCGTGGCGCTCAAGGTGATGCTCGCCGCCGGGGGCCCCGACGACGATCGCTTCGCGCGCGAGGCCGAGGTGCTCGCCGAGCTCGCGCACCCGGCCATCGTGCGCCACGTCGCCCACGGCCGGATGCAGGGCGGGCGGCGCTACCTCGCCATGGAGTGGCTCGACGGCGAGGACCTCGAGCGCAAGCTCGCGACCTCGGGACTGACGGTCGCCGAGAGCGTCGCGCTGGCGCGCCGCGTCGCCGGCGCCCTCGGGGCCATGCACGAGCGCGGCATCGTCCACCGCGACGTCAAGCCCTCGAACCTGTTCATCCCCGGCGGGGATCCCGCGCGCGTCACGCTCGTCGACTTCGGCGTGGCGCGCTGGTCGCGCCCGAGCGTGACCGTCACCGGCACCGGCGCGGTCATCGGCACGCCCGCGTACATGGCGCCCGAGCAGGCGCGCGGCGACCGCGACGTCGACGCGCGCGCCGACGTGTTCGCGCTCGGCTGTGTCCTCTTCGAGTGCCTCACCGGCCGCTCGCCGTTCGCCGCCGAGCAGGTGATGGCGGTGCTCGCCAAGATCCTGCTCGAGGACGCCCCGCTCGTGAGCGATCTCGGCGTGGCCGTGCCCGCGGCGCTCGACGAGCTCGTCGCGCGCATGCTCGCCAAGGAGAGGATCCGGCGACCGCCTCACGGCGGCGCCGTCGCGGCAGAGCTCGCGGGCCTCGGGCCGCTCCAGGGGAACGCGCGCGCCCCGGCGAGCGTGACGCAGCCGCGCCTCACCGGCGGCGAGCGGCGGCTCTTCTCGGTCCTCTTCGTGGGCGACGCGTACCGCGCCAGGGAGGCCGCGGCGACCGCCGAGACGCTGGCGGCCGGCGAGATCACCGCCGGGTTCGTCGAGCTCACCGGCGTCGCCGAGGCGTACGGCTTCAAGCTCGAGGCGCTCGCGGACGGGTCCATCGTCGGCTGGCTCTCGGGCTCGGGCGCCGCGACCGATCAGGCCGCCCGCGCCGCGCGCTGCGCGATCGCGATCCAGGCGCGCGCGCCCGAGGTGCCGATCGCGCTCGCGACCGGGCGCGGCGTCGTCGGTCGCCGCTCGCCGGCCGGCGAGGTGATCGCGCGCGGGGCCGAGCTCCTGCGCGCGAGCTCCCTGCGCGCGCGGCCGCGTCCGGCCGCGGAGCCGGCCGCCCCCGCCGCGCCGAGCCCCATCCGCGTCGACGACGTGACCGCGGGGCTGCTCGACGCGCGCTTCGACGTCCGCGGCGACGAGGGCGGCCTCTACCTCTCCGGCGAGCACGCCGTCGAGGCGACGCGCACGCTTCTCGGCCGCTCGACCCCGTGCGTCGGGCGCGAGCGCGAGATCGGCACGCTCCTCGGCCTCTTCGACGAGTGCGTCGTCGAGCCCGCGGCGCGCGCGGTGGTGGTCACCGCGCCCCCCGGCATCGGCAAGTCGCGCTTGCGCGCCGAGCTCTTGCAGCGGCTGCGCGATCGGCAGGGCGCCGGCGGCTCGCCCCTCGAGCTCTGGATGGCGCGCGGCGATCCGATGCGCGCCGGCTCCACGCTCGGCATGATCGCCCAGGCGGTCCGCTCGGCCGCCGGCGTCGCCGAGGGCCAGGCGCTCCCGGTCCGCCGCAGCAAGCTGCGCGCGCGCGTCGGCCGCCACCTCGGCGGCAAGGACCTCGCCCGCGTCGCCGACTTCCTCGGCGAGATCGCCGGCGTCCCGCCGGATCCCGTCGGCCCCGAGCTCGAGGCGGCGCGGCGCGACGCGACGACGATGGGCGATCAGGCCCGCCTCGCCTGGGAGGACTTCCTCGCCGCCGAGTGCGCCGCGCAGCCGGTGGTGCTCGTGCTCGAGGACCTGCACTGGGGCGACCTCGCCTCGATCCGCCTCGTCGACGGCGCCCTCGCGCACCTCTCGAGCTCGCCGCTCCTCGTCTTGGCGCTCGCGCGCCCCGAGGTCCACGAGGCCTTCGGCGATCTCTGGAGCGAGCGCGGCACCGTGGAGATCCGCCTCGACCCGCTGTCGAAGTCCGGGTCGAAGCGGCTGGTGCGCGCCGCGCTCGGCGAGGGCGCCACCGAGGAGCGCGTCGGGTGGATCGTCGACCGCGCCGCCGGCAACGCGTTCTACCTCGAGGAGCTGGTGCGCGCCGAGGCCGCCGGCGCCGGGAGCGAGCTCCCCGAGACGGTGCTCGCGATGGTTCAGGCGCGCCTCGAGTCGCTCGACCCCGAGGTGCGCCGCGTGCTCCGCGCCGCCAGCGTCTTCGGCCAGGTCTTCTGGGCGGGCGGCGTCGCGGCCCTCGTCGCCGGCGCGACGCGCGCCATCGAGCTCGGGCCGGCGCTCGACGAGCTGCGCCGCCGCGAGATCGTGCGGCCGCGCGGGGAGGGGAAGTTCCCCGGCACGCCCGAGCTCGCTTTCGAGCACGCGCTCCTCCGCGACGCGGCGTACGCGATGCTGACCGAGGAGGACCGCCGGCTCGGGCACCGGCTCGCCGCCGAGTGGCTCGAGGGCGCGGGCGAGACCGAGGCCATCGTCGTCGCGGAGCACTTCGAGCGCGGCGGCGATCCGGCGCGCGCCGCCGGCTGGTACGCGCGCGCGGCCGAGCAGGCGCTCGCCGGCAACGATTTCGCCGCGGCCATCGAGCGCTCGCGACGCGGGCGCACCTCCGGCGCCGAGGGTGAGGCGCTGGCGACGCTCTACACCGTGGCGATCGACGCGCACACGCACCGCGGCGAGTTCGCCGAGGTGAAGACCGCCGGGCACGCCGCCCTCGATCTCCTGCCGCGCGGGAGCGCGCGCTGGTGCGCCGCGCTCGCGCGCACGGCCTCGGCCTACGCGCGCGGCGGCGACTACGTCTGGGTCGAGGACGCGGCGCGCCAGGTCGCCGAGCTCGCCGCGAGCGGAGCCGCCGACGCGCCGAGCGGCCCGTTCGTCCTGGCCTCGTCGCTCCTCGCGATCATGCTCCTGCTCGAGGGGCGGACGGCGCTCGTCCCCGGGCTGCTCGACCCGCTCGAGCCGTCGCTCGACGCCATCGTGGCCGGCGAGCCCTCGGCGGCGGGCCGGCTGCTCCACGCCCGCGCCGTGCGCGCGGCGCACCGCGGCGATCCTACCGGCGCGCTCCAGACCGCCGAGCTCGCCTACGGCTGCTTCGAGCGCGCCGGCGACAAGCGCGGGCTCGCCAGCCACCGCGCCTCGGTGGGGTACGCGTGGACCGAGATCGGCCGCTACGACGAGGCCGAGGCGTGCCTGGCGCCCGCCCTCGCCGAGGGCGAGCGCGTCGGCCTCCGCCACGTCGTGGCGCGGGCGCAGAACAACCTCGGCTTCGCCCTCGCCCGGCTAGGCCGCCTCGAAGAGGCGCTCCGCCTCGAGTCGCTCGCCGTCGAAGGCTTCGAGGCGATGCAGGACCGGCGCATGACCTCGTCGTCGCGGCAGTACCTGGCGCAGATCCTCCTCGCCGCCGGCGCCGAGGAGGACGCCGAGCGCCACGCGCGCGCCGCGCTCGAGCTGGTCCGCGATCGCTCGGCGCTCGCGCCGCTCGGCCGCGCCACGCTGGCCCGCGTGCTCCTCGCGCGCGGACGCCTCGACGAGGCGCTCGCGCTGAGCGAGCTCGCGCTCCCGGGGCTCGCGAGCGTGATCTCGTCCCCCGGTCGGGCGGCGTGGATCCCGCTGGTGCACGCCGAGGTGCTGGAGGCGCGGGGAGACCACGAGGCCGCGCGCGTGGCGATCGCGGCGGCGCGCGAGGGCGTCCTCGCCCGGGCGGGGCAGATCGCGCGCGCCGAGTGGCGCGAGACGTTCCTCACCCGTGTTCGAGAGAACGCGAGGATCCTCGAGCTCGCCGCGGCGTGGGGCTCGTCGGGCGGCTGAGATCCCGTCCGGCAGAGGATCCGTCGCGCGGCGTAGGCTCGAGCTCGGGACCTCTGTCCGAGGTGGGTCGGCGACGCCCCGCCGTCGCTCCTGCGAGCCGAGCGCCCGGGGCGGCTCCGTGCGCCGCGACGGTTCCATCGTTTGGTGCGGCGGATGCACTCCTGAGGACTCGGCTGCGCACCGCCGCCGTTCGGCGATCCCCGCCGGACCGGACCACGAGGCAACGACAGGGACGAACGGCGCGCATGGATCGAGCGCCCGTGCCGACCCTCAGGAGCGAGAGCCCTTGACGCGAAAGAACCTGTTTGCGGTGACGACGCTCGTCGCCTGTCTCCTCGGCGTCACCGCCTGCGGAGACATCGAGCCGGCCGACGAAGCGCTCCAGGACCAGACCGTCGACCGCGGGGAGGCCATCTCCGGGGACGGCACGGCCGACGACGGCGTGACGGACGACGGCGCCGTGGAGGACGGAGTCGGCGCCGGCGATGAGGCCCTCGCGGGCGACGGCGAGGATCCGCTCGACCCGCCCGCGGATCCCTTCGTCGGTGCAGGGCCGAACGCCCCGGTGTTCCCCGCGTACATCGTCTATCTCCAGCCGGTGCAGGGCAGCAATCTCGACCTCGCCGTGCGGACGTTCATCGCCAACCACGACGGGCGGAACCTCGCGGCAAGCTTTCCGCCGCACGTCAGCGTCACCGGGTTCTTCCAGCCGACGCCGTTCCTCACGCGCTCGCAGCTCAGGGCGCGGTTCCTCCAGGCCATCACCGAGGCCGGCGGGACCCCGTTCGGTCAGCCGACGATCACGGGCGTGGTGTGCAATCTCGGCAAGCGCCTCGTCGAGCTGAAGGTGAAGATCCCCTCCACGCCCCGCGTTCAGTTCATCGAGCCCGGCGGCATCGGCAGGGTGAGCAGGTTCTTCCGCTTCAGCACCGAGGTGACGAGGCTGCTCGGCGCGAAAGGCAGCCGCAAGAGGCTCAGGGGCTACCACGTCACCCTCTTCCAGGCGGCGAGCCCCAAGACCTTCCCGAAGGCCACCTTCAAGAGCTACTGCGCGCAGGCGCACGCTCGCTTCGACAACCTGGCGTACGCCAACAACGCGTGGGAGGTCGCGCTGTATTTCGCGCCCACACGGCCGACGGCGAGCAGCCCGCTCAGCGACGTCGTCATCGCGGTGCGAGTCACTCCCTAGTCGACCGCGCCGCGCAGCGCCGTCGTTCAGCGCCCGGACCAGGCCACGCCGATCTCGGTGACCTCGACGTCCTGCTTCTTCGGCGCCAGCCGGCGCACCTCGATGCCCGCCGCGGCGCGCTGCCCCGCCTGGTGCGCCGCCGCGATCTCGGCGTCGCGCGCCGCGATCGCCTCGCGCAGGGCGGCGTCGCTCTCCACGAGCTCGGCGCGCGCCTTCCCGGCGCGGGCGAGCGCCTTGTCGTGCTGGCCGAGCACCCGTTGCCCGGAGCGCTTTCCGGCGAAGACGCCGAGGATCGCCGCGCTCATCTCGCCGGGCGCGGCGCCTGCGGCCGCTTCGGCCTGCGCCGATGCGGCCTGGGCGGCGACGAGGCGGTTCTGGAGCTTTGCGAGCTTGGGCGCGTGCCGCGCCGCGATCGCCTGCGCCTCGGCGGCGGCGCGCCGCGCGGCCTCGGCATGGCAGCGCGCCGCGAACGCCTCGCGCGGCTCGTCGTCGGCGCGCGTGAGCCCGAGCTCCGGCTGGACGTCGACCGCGACCTCGAGCGACCGGTACACGTGCTCGCGCACGGCGCGCTCCGCCGCCTGCGCGCCCGCCTTCTTGAGGAGGATCTCCGGTAGCGGCTGGTAACGCGCCCCCTCGGGCGCCGGCGCCTCGAGGTTCTTGCGATCGACCTCGACGGCGCGCGCGAGGTCCGGCTTGCCGTCGGGCCCGAAGGGCGCGACGAACGTCGACGTCCGGTTCGCCGCGATCCCACGCTTCGTATCGCGCACATGCGCGACCACCGTCGCCGCCAGATGCGGCGTGTAGAACCAAACCCCCGTGGGCAACGCCGGCGCCTGCCCATGAAACGTCCTCCACCCCTCCGGCGCCCTCGGCACACCCACCGTCACGTTCCCCTGACCCACCACGGTCGGGCCCGTGGACGTGGAGGTCGGCGCGGACGCGGACGGAGCCGCCGACAGGCTCGAGGCCGTTGGCGGCGTCGCGCCCGCGCTCTCGCCCGCTCCCGGCGCGGCGGTCGCCGCCCGCCCCCGCACCAGCCGGCTGATCTCCCGGCGCGTCATCGGCCCCCGCAGCCAGGCCAGACACCAGCGCGTCTCGACGAGCTGGCAAGCCGGCGTCATGTGCACGTCGCGAACGAAGAACGCCCGCGGCGGCAGGTTGCGCAAGACGTCGGCGAGCTCCGCCGCCTCGAGCCCCCCCGCGCCGCCCTCCGAACCGGCGAGCCCCTCGACGACCCGCTCGCGATCCGCGTCGGTCTGCAGCCGCCCCACGAACCACGTCCCCGCGTTCGAGAGCGCCTTGTAATCGAGGTCCATCGGGTTCTGCGTCGCCAGGCACAGCCCCACCCCGAAGGCGCGCGCCTGCTTCAAGAGCGAGAGCAGCGGGCGCTTCGTGGGCGGGTTGGCCGGGTGCGGCGGCAGGAAGCCGAACACCTCGTCGAACGCGACCAGGGCGCGCAGCTCGCTCGTGCCGCTGAGCCCGCGCACCCAGGAGAGCAGCTCCTCGAAGAGCAGCCCGAGGACGAGCTGCCGCTCGGCGTCGTCGAGGTGCGCCACGCTCACGATCACGGCCGGCGTCTTGCCGCCCACGGGCCGCAGCCACTCGGCCACGTCGAGCGGCGCGCCCTGCCGCCACGAGGCGAAGGTGGGCGAGGCGAGGAGGGTGTTGAGCTCCTGCACGAGCGAGAGACGCTCCTTCGCCGGGAGGAAGTCGTCGAACGCGAGCGCGCCGATCGTGGGGATGGGCGGGCTCTGGAGATCGGCGAGCAGCTCGGGCAGCCCGGCGGGCTTGGCGGCGCGGAGGCGCCGCTCGGCGAGGTGCGAGAGGACGACGTGCTCGCGGCTGCGCGCGTCGGCGTCGCGCTCGCACAAGCGGAGAAGCAGGGAGACCGAGGCGGCGAGCGACTCGCGCGCGGCCTCCTCGTCCTCGTCCCAGAGCGGCGAGCGGCGCTCGAGCGACGAGAGCACGTGCAGCGGCTCGCCCGCCGTGGTGCCCGGCGTGATCACGCGCACCGCGATCGCGTCGCGCAGCGCCGCCACGTCCGGGGCCCCGAGCCCCCAGCCGGCGAGCCCCTCGGTCCAGCGCTGCGCGAGCGCGCCCGCGACCTCGCCGGGCGTCTTGCCGTCGCGCGCGGCGGCGTCGGCGTCGACCCAGGGCTCGAACTCCGCCGCCCCGAGCGAGCCGAAGAGCAGGAGCAGGTTGGGCAGGTCGCCCTTGATGTCGACCATGAGGACCGGCACCCGCGAGCGCAGCGCCTCCTCGACCATCACCATGCACAGGCCCGTCTTGCCGCTGCCGGTCATCCCCACCACCACGCCGTGGGTCACGAGGTGGTGCGCGGGCAGCTCGAAGGCGCGCGGCTCGCCCCCGGCGGGGCTCGCTCCGCCGGAGCGGCCGAGGACGCGGCTACGACCGAGCGCGAGCGGGCGGGTGGGCATGGCCGACGCTCGTGCCACGCCTGCTCCCGACCGGCAACGCCCTCCACGTGGTCGGTTTGCGATCGATTCAGGGGCTCAGGGCTCGACAAAACGACCAAACCGACCAATCTTGCGCCCGTGACGGCGGGGACCATGACGACGCTCGAGGTGGCGCGCCTGCTCGGCGTCGGCACGAGCACCGTGAAGCGTTGGGCCGACGCCGGGACGCTGCGCTGTCTGAAGACGGCCGGTGCGCACCGGCGCTTCGACCGCGAGGAGGTGGAGCGGTACCGGCGCCAGCGCGCGGGCGAGCCTGTCGACGACCAGCGCATCGGCCTCTGGATCGGCCGGCTCTGCGCCCAGATCGACATCCACGAGGTCACGGCCGAGCTCCTGGCCGAGCGCGGACGTCTGGGCGCGTGGTGGCGCGTGGCGGACACCATGGGCCCGGTGCTCGACGAGATCGGCGCCCGCTGGAGCCGCGGCAGCCTCTCGGTGCTCGAGGAGCACGTCGCGGCCGAGCGGCTCTCGCGCGCCCTCGCCCGCATCGCCGAGAGCATCCCCACGCCGCCGGACGCCCCTCGCGTCCTCCTCCTGGTCGCCGAAGGGGACGAGCACACGCTCGGGCTCTCCCTCGCCGAGGTCTGCTTCCGCGAGCTCGGCTACCGGACCCGGTGGGCCGGGCGGCAGACGCCCAGGGGCGACGTGCTCGGGGCGATCGAGCGCGGCGAGGCGGAGGTCTGCGGCGTCTCGGCGTCGACGTACAGCCGGCCGCGGAACCTCGCCGCGCAGGCCAAGGTCCTCGCGGCGGCCTCCCGGGCCCACGGGGTGCGCCTCGTGCTCGGCGGGCTCGGCCCGTGGCCGCCCGGCATCCCGGGCGTGATCCGGGCTCGCACCTTCGAGGAGCTGACCCGCCCACCCTTCGCCCAGGCGGCCAAGTAGAGGTGCGCCCGCCGGGCACCGTGGGTGGGCCGCGCTACCATCCCGCCATGAGCGGCGCCGTCGCCTCCCGCGTCGGGCTCGGGTGCATGCGGCTCTCCACGGATCCCGCGCGCGACGAGGAGCGCGCGCTCGCCGTGCTGCACGCCGCGCTCGACGCCGGCGTCACGCTGCTCGACACCGCCGACGCGTACGCGCGCGACGAGCACGACGTCGGTCACAACGAGCGCCTCGTCGCCCGCGCGCTCGCGAGCTGGCGCGGCGACCGCGCGCGGATCGAGGTGGTGACCAAGGGGGGCCTCACGCGCCCCGGCGGCCGCTGGATCGCCGACGGTCGCGCCCGCCACCTCGCGGCCGCGTGCGAGGCCAGCCTGCGCGCGCTCGGCGTCGCCTGCCTCGATCTCTACCTCTTGCACGCGCCGGATCCGCGCACCCCGCTCGCCACCAGCGTCCGGGCGCTCGCCGCGCTCCAGCAGAAGGGCCTGGTCCGCGCGATCGGCCTCTCCAACGTGAACGCCGCCCAGCTCGAAGAGGCGCGGCGCATCGCGCCCATCGACGCCGTGGAGGTGAAGCTCGGGCCGCTCGCGCTCGACGCCTGGCGGGGCGGGCTCGTCGAGCTCTGCGCGCGGCACGGGATCCGCGTCCTCGCCCACAGCCCGCTCGGCGGACCCAAGGGGCCGGCGCGCCTCGCGCGCGATCCCGCTCTCGAGGCCGTCGCCGCGCGGCTCGGGGCCACGCCCGCCGAGGTCGCGCTCGCCTGGCTCGCCTCGTCGGCGGTGAAGGATCCGAGCAGCGGAGCGCGGCTCGACGCGGGCATCGTGCCCATCCCCGGCGCGACGCGCGTGGAGACCGCCCGCTCGGTGGCGGCCGCGGGCAAGCTCGAGCTCGGCGAAGCCGATCGCGCCGAGATCGACGCCCGCTTCCGCGCGCCGCCCGCTCGGCCGCCGATCGCGGCCAGCGCCGACGCGGGCGAGGTCGTCGTCCTCATGGGCTACCCCGGCGCCGGGAAGTCGACCCAGGTGCGCGAGCTCGTCGACCGCGGCTACGAGCGGCTCAACCGGGATCTCGCCGGCGGCCGGCTCGCCGGCCTCGCCGTCGCCCTCGAGCGCGGCCTCGCCGCGGGGCGCCGCCGGTTCGTCCTCGACAACACCTACGCCTCGCGCCGGCTGCGCAGCCCGGTGATCGACGCGGCCTCGCGCCACGGCGTGCCCGCGCGCTGCATCTGGCTCGACACCTCGCTCGAGGACGCGCAGGTCAACGCCTGCGAGCGCCTCGTCGAGCGCTACGGCGCGCTGCCCTCGCCCGAGGAGCTCGCGCGTCTCTCGAAGAGCGATCCCAACGCGTTCGGGCCCCAGGCGCAGTTTCGCTACCGGCGCGAGCTCGAGCCGCCCGATGCCGCCGAGGGCTGGAGCGCGATCGAGGTGCGGCGGTTCGAGCGCCGCCGCGATCCGGACCGGACCGAGCGCGCGCTCGTGATCGAGATCGACGGCGTCCTCCGGCGCAGCCGCCGCGGCGATCGCGCCCCGCTCGATCCCGCCGACGTCGAGGTGCTCCCCGGGCGCGCCGAGGTGCTCCGGCGCTGGCGTGACGCGGGCTTCCTGCTGCTCGGCCTGGCGTGGCAGCCGGAGATCGCCGGCGGCGTCGCGACCGCGGGCGACGTCGAGGCCTGCTTCCGGCGCATGTGCGAGGAGCTCGGCGTCGATCTCGAGATCGCCTACTGCCCGCACCCGCCCGGTCCGCCGGTGTGCTGGTGCCGCGAGCCGCTCCCTGGGCTCGGCGTGAGCTTCATCCGGAGGCACCGCCTCGATCCCTCGCAGTCCATCCACGTCGGGCGCGGCCCCGCCGATCGCGCCTTCGCCGAGCGCCTCGGCTTCCGGCACGTCGATCACGAGGCGTTCTTCGCGCCCGTCGCCGGCGAGCCGGCCGTGACGGCGCCCGCGCGCTGACGCCGCGCCCCCGCGCCGCGCCTCCGAATCGTGCCATCATGCGCGCCGTGTCGGACCTCCCCACGCTCCGCGTCGACGTCGACGACGCCGCCGGCGGCCACGCCGGCCTCACGCCGCGGATGCGCGCCGCGACCTACGCCGTCGCCGAGACGCTCTTCACCACCGACGCCGGACCCCCGCCGGCGGCCCGGCTTGCCTGGCTCTGCGACGACCTCGACCACTTCTTCGTCCACGCCGGACCGCGGGCGCGCTCGGTGTACCGCCTCTGCCTCTTGGCGATCTCGATCATCGCGCCGCTGCTGGTGCTCCGCCTGCCGCCGTTCCGCCGGCTCTCGCGCGAGGCGCGCAGCGAGGCGCTCGAGCGGATGGAGCGCGGTCCGCTCGGGCTCGCCGTGTTCGGGGCGAAGGCGCCGCTCTCGATCGTCTACTACGAGCACCCCGACGCGGCGCGCGCCATCGGCTTCGATCCCGGCTGCCTCGAGCCCGCCGCGCCCCCCGAGCCGGAGGACGCACGATGAGCGGCCTTCACAGCGCGCGCGACCACGGCGGCGATCTCTCGCTCGACGCCGACGTCGTCATCGTCGGCTCGGGCGCGGGCGGCGCGGTCGTCGCGACCGAGCTCGCCGCCTCGGGGCAGCGCGTCGTCGTCCTCGAGGAGGGCCCGAACGTCCCGGCCGAGCGCCTCGGGGCGATGCGCCCCAGCGAGTCGATGCGCCACGTCTGGCGCGACGGAGCCTTCAGCGTCGCGCTCGGGCTCGGCGACACGCCGGCGATCAACGTCACCATGGGCCGGTGCGTCGGCGGCTCGTCGGTGCTGACGGGCGGCGTGTGCTTCCGCATCCCCGAGCCGGTCATGCACCACTGGACGACCGAGCTCGGGCTCGCCGACTACACGCCGCGGGCGATGCTCCCTTACTTCGAGCACGTCGAGCGCGCGATCCACGTCGAGGAGGTCCCCGTCGCGCTCCGCTCGCGCTCGACGGCCCTGTTCGCCGAGGGCGCCGCGCGCCGGGGCTACGCGATCAAGCCGATGAGCCGCAACACGCGCGGGTGCAACGGGTGTGGGCGCTGCAACTTCGGCTGCCCTCACGGCGCGAAGATGAGCGTCGACCTCAGCTACCTCCCGCGTGCGATGGCCGCGGGCGCCGATGTCTGGTCGCACTGCCTCGTCGAGCGCATCGTGACCCGCGGCAGCCGCGCCGTCGGCGTGCGCGGCCGGGTGCTGAGCCGCCCCGGGGGCCGCCCGGGCGGCCGCCTCGAGGTGCGGGCCCGCCGCGTCGTCGTCGCCGCGGGCGCCTGGCACACGCCGCTGCTCCTCAAGCAGAGCGGCCTCGGCAACCCGCGCCACGTCGGCAAGAACCTCACGCTCCACCCCGGATTCCGCGTCCTCGCGCGCTTCGACGAGCCGGTCCGCGGCTGGCGCGGCGCGCTCCAGAGCGCCTGGTCCGACGCGTTCGAGCACGAGGGCATCACCCTCACCGGCCTCTTCGTCCCCGTCGGCGTGCTCGGCGCCACCATGCCCGGCGTCGGCGTCGAGCACACGCGCAACGCGGCGAACATCGATCACCTCGCCATGTTCGGCGGGATCATCCACGACGAGGGCGGCGGCACGGTGCACCCGGGCTTCGGGCGCGAGCCCATCGTCACCTACCGGATGTCGCCGCGCGACCGCGCCAAGATCCCGCGCCTCGTGCGCATCATGGCCGAGACCTTCTTCGCCGCCGGCGCGCGCGAGGTGTACCTGCCGGTCCTCGGGATGCGCGGCGTGACCGCCGACGAGCTCGCGAAGGTGCCGCTCGAGAGCGTCCCCGGCCGCCGCATCGAGTGCGCCTCGCAGCACCCGCTCGGCAGCGCCCAGATGGGCCACGGCGCCCAGTCCTCCGTGGTCGACGCCGACGGCCGCGTCTGGGGCGTGGACGAGCTCTACATCGCCGACGGCAGCATCCTTCCCACGAGCCTCGGCGTGAACCCGCAGCTCTCGATCATGGCCGTGGCCACGCGCGCGGCCTGGAGGATGCGCGAGCGCAGGCTGCCGTCCTGATCGCGCCCCCGCTGACGATTGCGGTTGCGCGGCGTGTTGCGTAGTGTCGGACCATGCGCCCCCTCGAGTTCTCGCTGAGCGCGCTCGCGGCGACGTCGATCGCGTGCACGCCGGTCGCGCCGTCGCCCGGCCCCCCGACGCCGCCGCCGATTCCGATCGGACCGCAGACCAAGTGCGCGGTGACCAAGAGCCAGGAGAAGCCGCTCATCGTCGAGTGGCCGAGCGCGGCGCGCGGCGACCTCGAGACCCAGGCGCGCGGAGGGCTCGTCGTGGTGCGCTACAGCGGCTGCGAGATGGATGTCCTGCCGAGGTGCCGCGCCCCCGGCAGCTACGTCTACGCGCCGTTCACGCCGAAGGTCGATCGAGTGATGATCCGCGACGCCGACGAGCTCTACGCCAGCATCCCCATGGGCGCGGCGCGCTTCGAGGGCACGCTGCGCCAGGCCGGGCAGCTCAACGTGGCCATGACCCTGGTCGGCAAGCTGGCCTCGGATCGCGGGGTGCTCCGGAAGGACGAGCTCAAAGGCGAGTGCGCCGAGGCGACGCACGTGATCGTCGGCATGACCGTGGGTGCGTTCGAGTTCTTCGCAGGCGCCGACAGCGCCGCCGGAGGCGGCGTCACCGTCCTCGGCGCCGGTGGAGGCGCCAAGACGGGCTCCCTGCGGGAGACGCTGACCAGGGACGGCCTCGCCCAGGCGTGCGAGAGGGCAAAGCTCACCGACGCCGATCCGCCCGACGGCTGCGGTGCTCTCCTGCGCCTCGAGGTGATGCCGCTCGGGGCCTCGGCTCCGGCCGCCCCGGCGTGCCCCAAGGGCAGCGACTGGGACGGGCTCCAGTGCGTGCGCACCGAGGTGGTGAAGCGGATCGAATGCCCCCCGGGGACGACGCTGGCCGGTTCGCGCTGTGTGCCGCTGGTGGTCACCGAGTGCCCGCCCGGGATGAAGTTCGAGGCGGGGCGCGGGTGCGTGGCCCTGGTCGCGGGAACCCCGCCGACCCCGGCGCCGGCCGGCGGCCCCCCCGACATCGGCGAGCAGGCGATCGCCGCGCTGGTGCGCCAGTTCTACGCGCAGCGCGGCGAGTTCCGCGGACAGTACATGATCGATCGGATCGTGAAGGCGCGCGTGGTGCGCACGTCCGACGACACGCGGCAGGTCCACGTGCATTACGTCTTCCGCTGCATCCGCGCCCCGGGCGCGTGTTGTTGCGGCGACGACGGCGAAGACCAGCGCGTCTTCGCGCTGCGCTTCATCGACGACGCCTGGGCCGTCGTCGGCATGGGCGAGCACCTGTCCGCGCGGTTCTGACCGCGACGGCGATCAGCCCTCGACCTCTTCGCCCGACACCTCCTCCGGCGGCGGGTGGCGCAGCCGCTCGAGGGTGCGCACGTGGGTGACGGCCATGATCCCGCCGAGGAGGGAGGCGATCGGGGCGAACGCGGGGGGCATGATGCCGAAGGCCGTCGTCACCGCGCCGAGCAGCGCCGGGCCGACCGCGATGGCGAGGCCTGCCCGGGCCTCGAGGCGCGTGCGCCGGGCGAGCGCGAGCGAGAGCGCGCCGTCGCGTACGTCGTCCGACGCGAGCGCGATCCCGAAGTCGCCCGGCGCCGATCCGGCGGCGCCGAGCGCGACGGCCACGTCGGCCGCGCCGAGGGCGGCGTCGTCGACGCCGGCGTGGCCGAGCACCGCCACCGTCATGCCGGCGTCGATGAGGCGCCGCACCTCGGCGCTCCGGTCGGCGGGCAGCACCTCGGGCCGGATGTGATCGATGTCGAGCGATCTCCCGATGGCCTCGCAGGTCTCGCGCGCGTCGCCCGACATCAGCACCGGCTCGACCTGCGCGTCGAGCAGGTGTTGCACCGCCGCGCGCGCGCCGGGGCGGAGCCCGTCCTGCAGCGCGAGCAGCCCGACGAGGCGGCTCCCGACGGCGACGAGGACTACCGTGCGACCGATGGTCTCGAGCTCCGAGATGCGCTGCTCGGCGATGGCGATCGAGATCCGCTGCTCCATCATGAGGGCGCGGCTCCCGACGCAGAGCTCCTCGCCCGTCGACGCCACGGCGGTGACGCCGAGCCCCGGGTGCGACGTCGGGTTGCGCACGCCGTCGGGCCGGATCTGGCGGGCGCGGGCGGCGCGGAGGATCGCCATGGCGATCGGGTGCCCCTCCGCGCGCTCGGCCCCCGCCGCCAGGGCGAGGACGTCACTCGGCTCGAGCTTGCTGGCCGCGCCGCCCCAGCCCGCCTCGACCTCGGCGAGCTCGGGCTCGCCGAGCAGGAGCGTGCCGCGCGCGCAGAACATCGCCACCGCCACGCGCCCGGCGCGGTCCCACGCGTCCGAGCTCTTGTAGGCGATGCCGCGCCGCATGCCCATGAGGACGCCGCGCGCGACGTGCACCGCGGCGATGGTCGCGATCATCGCGGTCGCCAGCGCCGCCTGCACGGCGACGGCCGCCATCGCCACCTCGATCGGCGTGCGGCCGGCGATGAACGACGAGACCGCGCCGACGACCGTCGCCACCACCGCCCAGCGCTCGACCAGCGTGCGCGAGGCCTGCGCGATGGGGGCGAGGGCGTCGGGGCGCCCCCCCCGGGCGCCCCCCCCCCCCCCGCCCGCGCGGGGGGGGGCGCGGGGGCGCGCGCCCCGCCGCTCCCGCTCCGGCGAGGCCGCTGGTGTGGGCAAGGTCGTTTCCGCCGCTC
>CAYJPW010000010.1:88473-109820 GCA_964372055.1 uncultured Polyangiaceae bacterium | reverse complement strand
AGCTCGTCCTCGTCACCGATCGCGCCGCGCTCGCGGCCGCCGAAGCGTCCGGCCTCGCGCTCGCTGACGTCGTCGGCCCGGACGGCGTCGAGGCGATCGCCGGGGCGATCGAGCGCGAGGTCCTCGCCGTCTCGCGCACCGATCGGCAGAGCGGCGTCGGGATCGGAGCCAAGCCGCACCGCCTCTTCGACGTGCGTTTCCTGCGCTCGCCCGAGGCGCGCTTCGAGCTCGCCGGGATCACCGCGCGGCTCGATCGGCTCCCGCTCGAGCCGCGCGGCTGCGGCGAGGTGCGGCTCGTCTTTCGCCTGGCGTACCGGAGCGCGGCCGCGGCCGCGGGGCGTGCCCCGGTCGCGATCGCCTCGCGTCTGCCGGCCACCCTCAACGTCGCGTTCTGGGCCGCGCCCCCGTCGGACGCGCCCGACTGCGGCGCCGCGGCGCGGGGGTGGCTCGCGCCCGCGGGGCTCGCCGGCGCGGCGCTCGGGAGGTGGCTGGTCTCGGGCGGCGGCCCGCTCCGATCGCTCGTCGAAGAAGGCGAGGGCGCCGCCCATGAGGGAGCGCGCCTGCGCGGGCGCCTCAAGTCGATCGGCATCAACGTGCAGACGGTGAGGTGGCCCTCGACCGTGCGCCCCGACATGGCGGGACACGCCGAGTACGCGCTCCTCTCGCTCGTGCCCGACGCCGCCGGCGCGCTCGCGCCCGGCGCGCTCGAGGCCACGCCGGACGTCGAGCGGCTTCGCGCGGACCGCGCCGCCCGCGCCGATCTGCTGCGCTGGATCCGCGATCCCGCGAGCCTCGCCGCGATCGACGCCGGAAGCGCCGTCGTACCCGAGCGGTTCCTCGCCCGGCGCGCCGTCTCGGTGAGCCCGCGCGGCCTCGCGCGCCGGAGCAACCGTCCTTTCCGGCAGCTCTTCGGCCCCACGGATGTCGCCGGCGTCGATCTCGGCCGGAGCCGGCACGTCCGCTCGCCGGCGGCGCTGCTGCGGCGGCTCGACGAGCTCACCTGCCCCGGCTGCCACCAGAGCCGGAGCGTCGCCGGATTCCACCTGCTCGGCGAGGACGCCGCGACGGGCCAGGCCGACGCGCTCGCCGTGCCGGTGTCCCCTCACCTCGCCGCGGATCTGGCGCGCCGCCGGCGCCAGCTCCGTGCCCTCGCCGAGGGCACCGCCCGCGAGGACGCCAGCTCGCTCGCCGAGCGCGCCGACGGCGAGCCCGGCGGCTGGGGCGTCCCGTGCGGGCTCGGCGACCCAGGGTTCGCGGCGTGGATCTGCGCACCCGGCCTGCACTGCATCGCCGCCGACACTTCGACCGATGACGGCGAGGTGGGGATGTGCCTCGCCGACGCACCCGGCCGCCCCGGCGATCCGTGCGAGCTCGCGCGCATCGGCCCCGACGCGCGCGGCCGAGCCGATCGCGTGGCCGAGGTCATCAAGCGCCCGTGCGGCGACGGCGCCGTGTGCGAGCGGAGCAGCGTCGGTTTCCCGGCGGGCATGTGCTCGAGCGGCTGCGGCCCCGCCGGCGCGGACGTGGTCTGCGGCGGCATCCCGGTGCTCACGGCGTTCAACGACTGCCTCGCGCGCCGGACGCCGTTCGACGCCTGCCTCGCCGAGCACACGCGGCCCGCGGGGCTGCGCGCGTGCGACATCGCGCGGCCCTGCCGCGACGACTACGTGTGCGCGCGGACCCCGGGCGGCGGAGGGGCGTGCATGCCGCCGTACTTCCTGTTCCAGCTGCGGGTGGATGGGCACCCGGTTCCGGCGGCGGGCGCGGGGGGCTGACGACGCCGGGTACGGGCGGGGTCGGCGGGCGACGGGCCGGCCACGTCCAGGTCCGTCGCTGCGAGGTGCGGAACCTCTACTGGTCGAGGTTGCACTGGTCGACCTGGGCCATGCAGTTGCCGGTCACGCAGCTCGTGCAGGTGCCGTTGATCGCGCCCCCGCCGCAGGGATCGACGCACTCGACCACGCAGGTCGCCTCGCAGGCGCACGCGCGGAGCGCGGCGTGCGCCGCCTCGCCGGCGGTGGTGCAGAACGCGTCGGCGGGGACCGTGAGCTGCGTCATCAAGAGGAGCTCGCTGCAGTGCAGGCAGGCCGATCCCCCGGCGCCCCCCGCGCCCCCGCCTCCGCCCGTCGCCGCGCCGCCTTCGCCGCCCTGCCCGCCGCCTCCGCCGGTCGTGGCGGTCGAGCTCGCGCTCGAGCTCGAGCCGTGATGACAGCCGATGGCGTCGGGGTTGGCTTCGCAGCGGGTCTGCCAGTCGGTCGCGTGGAACAGATCGCTCGAGCACCCGAGCGCGGGAACGACGACGAGGACGGCGAGCGCGGCGGCGCTCGCGCGGAGAGCAGGCATGCCCGCCTAGAATGACGACTTCGGCGCGGCGCCACAAGCGGTGTGCGCGACGTGGATCAATCCGCGGACGGCCGCTCGAGGTGCATCGCCTCGTCGGCCGCTTCGAGGGCGCTCTCGATGTCGCGCACCAGCTCGTCGGCGGCGGCCTGCTCCTCCTCGGCCCGCGCCTTCTCGCGGCGAGCGTCGATCGAGGCCTCGACGCGCTCGAGGAGGACGCGGACGCGGCGCCCCTCGCTCGAGGCGGCGTCGACGCGGCGCTCGCGCAGGCGCTCGATCGCGCGGGCCACCGCGGGCTCTAGCGGGGCGGCGGCGACCGCCTCGGCGTCGCGGAGCTTCGCCTGGACGCGCGCCGCCAGGAGGGCGAGCTGCCCCGCCGGCGAGGCCGCGCGCCGGCGGCGGGCCCGGAGCGTGAATAGCACGGCCCCGGCCACCGCGAGGACGCCCGCCCCGACGCCCAGGTACGGCGCCGCGCTCGACGCCGCGTCGGCCGCGGGCGCGTACGCCGGCGGCGCGATGACCTCGGCGGTGATGCCGCCCTTCAGCGACGAGGTCCACTGCTCCATGGTCAACAGACGCGTGCGGGCCTGCGGAAGGACGCGGAGCGGCAAGCAGGGCGCGGCGACGCCGGCGGCGGCGCAGGCCGCGCCGCCCTCGCCGGTCGCGACGGCGTGCACCTCGTGCGTCGCCGGATCGCGCGAGGTCATGTGGAAGCCGCCCGCCTCGAAGTCGACGAGGCCGCCCGCGTCCACCGAGGCACCGCCGGGCGCCTCAGCCGGCCAGGTGGTCGTGGCCGCGTCCAGCGTGGAGCCGTCGTGCGTCGATCGGAAGGAGCCGCGGAGGACGATCTCGCCGCCCGGCTGGATGTCCACGTGCAGGACCGGGACGTCGAGCCGGACGGGGAACGTGAGCGGCATGGCCCGGATCTACCTGAGATGGCTCCGCGCCGCCGTCTCCATCAGCATCGCGAGGACGAGCGGATCGCCCATCCCCGTCGCCGCGCCGGTGTGCTCGCGGAGACGCGCGAGGCGATCGGCGTCTTTGCGGAAGAGCGGCTCCGCCAGCGTGTCGGCGGCCTGGCGGAGGATGCCCTCGCGCTCGGTCAGGAGCGCGGCGGCGCCGCTGCGATCACCCTGGGCGATGCGCTCGGCCGCGTCGGCCAGCGTCTCGCCCGCGGCGAAGCCGTGCACCGTGCGCGCCACCGAGCCGTCGACGGTGGCGGCGCTGGCCGCGTCGCCGTCGGCGAAGCTCACCTTGAGCGGGATCTCGTCGGCGACGTTCTTCTTGGCGACGCGGTCTTTGTACTTGAGCTCGACGAGCGCGACGGGTCTCTCGCCCGTGCCCTCGGGCACCTTGAGCTTGAGGAGCAGCGCGTGGCTGTCGTCGCGCGCGAACGCGGGGATGAAGAAGCGCATCCCGCCCTCGGTGTCGTCCTCGCGGTCCTTCTTGATCTTGTCCTTCTTCTCGGCCTGCCGATCGGCGGCGACCTCGATGGCGCGCACGCGCGAGGCCTCGGCCCCGGAGAGGCGGCGCGAGCCGTAGACGCGCAGGAGCTCGGTCCCGGGCTTGAGGCGCACCCGGACCTCGACCGCGGTCGCGACCGGATCGAGCCGCTTGTCGAGCTCGGTCGAGAGGGCGGGCGTGATCTGGTCCGGATCGCGCAGGTAGTAGTAGCCGCCGGCGCCGTCGTTCGCGATGGAGCTCATCAGCGCGCCGTCGTAGTCGGCGCCGAGGCCGAAGGAGCTGGTCTGGATCCCGTTCTGGAACGCGTCGAGCGCCAGCTTGGAGAGGCGCTCGGGGCTGGTGATCCCGCCGTTGGCGCGGCCGTCCGAGAGCAGGAGCACGACGCGGACCGCGTCCTCGGGGATCGTCTTGGCCTGCGCCTCCTTGTAGCCGAGCGTGAGGCCGGCGCCGATGTTGGTGCCGCCGCCCTCGTGGATCGCGTCGATGGTGCGCTTGATCGACTCGCGGCGCGCGCCCACGGGCCCATCGGGGACGAGCGTCTGCGCGTCGCTCGAGAACGTGACGAGCGAGAAGTCGTCCGAGGGCGCGAGCTTGTCGACCAGCGCCCGCGCCGCCTCGCGCGCGCGGGCGATCGACTCGCCGGCCATCGAGCCGCTGACGTCGAGCACGAGGTGCACCGAGAGGTGCGGGCGCCCCGAAGGCTTGTCCGCGGTCGAGCGCAAGCTCAGGCGCACGTGGAACGGCCCGCCCGAGGGCGGGAGCTTGCCGCGCTCGAGATCGGTCCGCAGCGCGATCGCCTTGCCGGACGGCGCGGCCACGTCGGCCGCGTAGCGCGCGCCCACGTCGCCGACGAGCTCGCGCTCGCCCGCGGGGACGATGCCGCGCGCCACCGCCGACTCGAACGCCGCGAGGTGCCCGCCGCCGGGCCGGTAGGTCGTCGCGAACCGGCCGTTCGGATCGATCGCGACCTCGGGCGCCTTGGCCGGACCGCCGAGCCCCTGGCCGCCCGAGCCGGGGCCGAACCCCGCGGGCGGAGCCGTGGCGGCGGGGCTCTCGGGCCCTCCCTTGCCACCGACCGCGTCGAGGCGGCGAGGCGCGCCCGGCTTCTCGGCGGGCGCCAGGAGACCGTTGGCTCCCGCGCGCCCCTCGGCGAGCTCCTGGGCCGCAGCGGGCGGCGCCGCCATCGCCGTCGCCGCGGGCGGCTCCGCCTCGGCCGGCCGGTCCTTCCCGTCGCCCGCCGCGCTCGCCGCCGTGGGGGAAGCCTCGGACTTCGCCCGCGTGCAGCCCACCGGCCCCCCCGCGCCGAGGAGAACGAGCCCGATCCCCATCCACCCCGGCCACCGCGTCCGTCCAGTCATCGTCGAGTCCCTCGTTTCGGGGGGAGCCATCTCGGTTCCCGTCAGCCCGATGCCCTTCGACGTACGGCGTCGCCGCCTCGGTCTTACAGGACGATGAGACCCCGCCCGGGAGGAAATGTTCAACCCCCCGGGTAACGATAGGTACGACCCCGTCCCCCCTCCCGACCACCGACGTGGACGTGGACGCGAACGCCGGGCGACTGCCCCTCGCAGACCGTCGGCCGCCCTCCGTCCCCCGGCGCTACCCGCGCTTGAACTCCATCTTGCGCGGCACCTGCCCCGAGCGCGCGATCATCTCGTACGCCTCCTTCTCGAGCAGCGGGTGCACCCCCTTCGACGGCACCCCCATCGGGTTCTTCTTCTTGGTCACGAACCCCATCAGGTACTGCACGTTGATCGACTGCAGCCGCCGGAGCGTCTGCTTCATCTGCTTGGTGTCGTTCGCCCACGCGTACGCGAACGCGCGCGCCCGGAGCAGCTGCGGCCGCAGATCGGCGTACGTCTCGTCGTTGGGGTCGAACGTCTCGAGCAGCTCGACGGCCTTCTTCGCCTGGCCGGTCCGCGCCCACGCCTCGCCCACGACCGCGGCCATGGTGGCGCGGGTCTTGGGCTCCTTGTGGCGGGTCATGTCGACCTTGTCGGCGAGGATCCGCGCCTCCTCGGTCTCGCCGAGCATGAGGTGGATCATCGAGCGCTGCGCCCGCGCCTCGTCGGCGATCGGGGCCATGACCTTGTCGAGCTTGATGGTCTCGAGCGTCGCCAGCGCGGTGCGCGGGTCCTCCTGCATCTGGAGCTGCGCCTTGGCGAAGACGGCGGCGGTGTCGTCCTTCTTGAAGCCGGCCTCGAGCTTCTCGAGCGCC
This sequence comes from uncultured Polyangiaceae bacterium, assembly GCA_964372055.1. Lineage (GTDB taxonomy): Bacteria > Myxococcota_A > Polyangia > Polyangiales > Polyangiaceae > CAYJPW01. Next base: position 103,798 of record CAYJPW010000010.1, on the reverse strand, counting down.
TCTTTGCGCGCCTCGGGCGTGTCGGCCTTCTGGACGATCTGGGCGACGGCGCGCGAGCGGTTCGCGAACCTCATCGCCCAGAGGAGCAGCCCGGCGGCGGCGAGCGTCAGCACGCCGACGATGGCCTTCGGGATCCAGCCCGGGATGAGCAGCGCGATGACCCAGGCGATGAGCGCCGGGATGCCGACGCGCAGCCCGATGGACTTGAGCGTGAGCATCGACAGCGGATCGGGGGGCAGGTTCTTCGCCCGCGCCGCCTTCACCAGATCGTCGGGCGTCGGCTTGCCCGGCTTGTTCGCGCTTCCCTTGGCCATGGCCGAGGGCTCATAGCACGGTCAGGGCGCCCGGGCGGTATCCGGTGCAGGCTCGTCCGGGGATACGGCCGGGGCCGGCGTGGCCGGCGTCTTGATCGCCGGGGCGGGAGGCCGGATGGAGGCCATGGGATCGGCCAGGCCCAGCGTCGACTCGCGGAAGTGGAGGAAGATCGTCTGGGCGATCGACATGCACGGGACCGCGAAGAGCGCCCCCGTGATCCCGGCGAAGTGCTCGCCGACCAGGAGCGAGAAGACGACCAGGACGGGGTGGATCTTGGCGGCGTCGCCGATGATCTTCGGGTTGAGGAAGTTCGCCTCGAGCTGGTGGATGCCGATGATCCAGGCGAGCACGCCGAGCGCGGTGCCGAACGACTGGGTGAGGCCGATCGCCACGGCGGGCACGCTGCTCAAGATGGAGCCGAAGATCGGGATCACGCTCATGATCGCCGCGACGATGGCGAGGATCGGCCAGTACTTGAGGTCGAAGAGCCAGAAGCCGATCGCCGAGAGGACGCCGTTGACGAGGCAGATGAGCAGCTGCCCGCGCACCACGCCGGAGAGGCCGCGGTCGAGGCGGCGCATGAAGCGGTCGAATGACTCGCGCGACGCCGGCGTCCAGAGCTCGCGGAAGAAGTGGATGATCTTCTCGTGCGTGAGCATCATGTACGCGGCGAGCATGAGCGTCATGAAGAGGTTGAAGATGCCGCGCGAGACGAACGCCACCACCTGCTGGCCGAGCTTGAGCACCTCGAGCGAGTTCTCGCGCAGGTAGCTCACCGCCTTCTCGAAGCCGGCGCGGATCATCGCCGCGCTCGAGACCCCCTTCTGCGCCTCCACCTGCTCGAGCTGCCAGACGCCCTCGCGCACCTCGCGGAGCTGGACGCCCTTCTGGATCTCGACGTCGAGCGAGCCGTCGGGGCGCCGCGTCACGTGGAGCGGCGCGGGGGTGTCGTCGCGCTCGATCAGGGCCGGCACCTCCGGCTCGGGGGGCCGGCCGGACCAGGCCGCGAGCTTCGCGTCGATCGCCGGGAGGACCTCGTCGCGAGCCTTCTGGGTGAGCCTCGGCCACTCGGCGCCGAGCGCCTGGCCCTCGATGACGAGGCGCGGGACGATGACCGAGATCGAGTAGCCGACGCTGCCCAGCGTCAGGGCGTAGACGATGAGGATCGCGGCCCAGCGCGGGACGCGGGCGCGCTCGACCCGGCGCACGGCGGGCGTGAGGACGTAGGCGACGACGAGCGCGAGGACGAACGGGAGCATGACCGCGTTCGCCGCCACCACCACGATCGCGGCGATGATCGCCGAGATCGCCAGGAAGACCTTCCGCTGCGAGGAGCGGAGGCCGTACGCGCCCCAGCCCTCGTTCACGGGCGCGCCTCCCCGCCGAGGCCTTGGAAGAAGGGGATCAGGTGATCGCGCGTGTCCTCGAGCGCCTGCGGGATCACGCGGACGTCGGCGAGCACGGGCATGAAGTTGGTGTCGCCGCCCCAGCGCGGGACCACGTGGACGTGGAGGTGCTCGGCGATGCCGGCGCCGGCGACGGCGCCGAGGTTGATGCCGACGTTCAATCCCTCGGCGCGCACGGCGCGGCGGAGGATGGCGGCGCTGTCGCGGACGAGGCGGAAGAGCGCGTCGTGATCGGCCGGGTCGAGCGCCTCGAGCGAGTCGACGTGCCGGTGCGGGACGACGAGCAGGTGGCCCGCGGTGAACGGGTAGCGGTTGAGCACCACGAACGCCCGCTCGGTGGTGTGCACGACGAGGCGCGCGCGCCGCTCCTCGTCCGACGCCGAGGGGACGCCGCAGAAGATGCACGCGGACCTGTCCTTCGGAGACAGGACGTACTCCATGCGCCACGGCGCCCAGAGCGGGTTGCCCATCGGAGGTGACGCTAGCATCTCACGGCCGGAGCGGCCGTGCTATCGGGCAGGCACCGCGTGCGAAGCGCCTTCATCCCCGCCGCGGATCGCCGCGTGGACGAGGACGGAGATCCCGATGCCGATCGCGGTCCCGATGACGTCCCACGCCAGATCGCGCCACGAGGGATCGCCGAGGCCCGCCGCGTCGAGGCTCTCCTTCGCGACGCCGGCGCCGAGCGCGAGCCCGCTGCCGAGCGCGATGGGACCGAGGTAGTCGTCCCAGACGAGGGCGCCGACGGCGTAGCCCCCGCCGGCGATCACCGCCGAGGCGCCGGCGTGCAGCGCCTTGTCGGGCCCGAGCCACGGATCGGGATCGGCCGCGGCCTGCTGCGCCCGCGCGGGCCGCGTCGCGAACAGCGCCGCGAGCGCGACGACGAGCAAGAGCCGGAGAGCCCGCATGAGAAGAACCTCGCGCGTGGGCCCCGGCGCCGTCAAGCGCGGCGCGAGGAGCGCCGCAGAGCTCGAGCGGCCGCGAGGTGGGACGCGCCACGGCCCGAGCGACCGCGAACGCGGATCGCGCTTGGGCTCGAGCGACCGCGAACGCGGTTCGCGCTTGGGCTCGAGCGACCGCGAACGCGGTTCGCGCTTGGGCTCGAGCGACCGCGAACGCGGATCGCGCTCGGGCTCGCGCGACCGCGAACGCGGATCGCGCTTGGGCTCGAGCGGCCGATACCCGACCGCTGTCTCTCTCGGGGCCACGAAAGCACGACACCCCGCGGCGTCCTTGGACGCGCGGGGTGCCGCACTGCCTTCGGGCTCGTTGTTACTTCAGGTCGCCCAGCTTGCCGCCGAGCTTCTCCTTGATGAGGTCGCCCAGGGTCCCCGGCACCGCCTTCTCCTCGGCCTCGGCGCCGCCCGCCTTCTTGCCGCGGGCCTTGGGGGCCGGCTTCTCCTCGGCCGGCCGCTCGGCGCCGATGTTCTTCATGGTGAGGAAGAGGCGGCGGTCGACGGTGTCGACCGAGGTCACCTCGCACTTCACCTTGTCACCGGGCTTGAGCTTGGCGTCGTCGGGCTCGACGACGTCGCTCTGCGAGATGAGGCCCTCGACGCCCTCGCGCAGCCGCACGAAGACGCCGTAGTCGACCACCGAGAGCACCAGGGCGTCGTCGAAGACGCGGCCGAGCGGGAACTCGGTGAGCATCGACGGCCACGGGTCGTCCCAGAGCTGCTTGATGCCGAGGGAGACCTTCTTCTCGTCGTGGTTGATCGAGAGGATGATGGCCTCGACGTCGTCGCCCTTGTGGTAGAGGTCGCTCGGGTTGTTGACGCGCACCGACCACGAGAGATCGCTCTTGTGGACCATGCCGTCGACGCCCTCCTCGATCCCGACGAAGACGCCGTAATCGGTGAGCGAGCGGACCTTGCCGGCGATCTTGTCGCCCGGGTGGTACTTGTCCGTGAAGATCATCCACGGATCGGGCTCGAGCTGCTTGAGGCCGAGGCTGATGCGCTTGGCGCGCGCGTCGACCTCGAGCACCTGGCACTCGATCTCCTGGCCGACCTCGAGGAGCTTCGACGGGTGCTTGACCTTCTTGGTCCAGCTCATCTCGCTCACGTGGATGAGGCCCTCGACGCCCGGCTCGAGCTCGACGAACGCGCCGTAGTCGGTGATCGACATGACCTTGCCGCGGACCTTCTTGCCGGCGGGGTAGGCCTCCTCGGCGTGGTTCCACGGATCCTCCTGGGTCTGCTTGAGGCCCAGGGAGACGCGCTCGGTCTCGGCGTTGTACTTGAGGACCTTGACCTGCACCTCGTCGCCGACCTGGAAGACCTCGGACGGGTGGTTGACCCGGCCCCAGCTCATGTCGGTGATGTGGAGGAGGCCGTCGATGCCGCCGAGGTCGACGAAGGCGCCGTACTCGGTGATGTTCTTGATGGTCCCCTTGACGGTCATGCCCTCGGTGAGGGTCTCGAGCGTCTTCGCCTTCATCTCGTCGCGCTCGCGCTCGAGCAGGACGCGGCGGGAGAGGACGATGTTGCCCCGCTTCTTGTTGAACTTGATGACCTTGAACTTGTAGGTCTGGCCGATCAGCTTGTCCAAGTTGCGGATGGGGCGGAGGTCGACCTGCGATCCGGGGAGGAAGGCCTTCACGCCGCCGCGGATGGTGACCGAGAGGCCGCCCTTCACGCGCTGGCTGATGGTCCCTTCGATGAGCTCGTCCGCCTCGCAGGCGTTCGAGATCTCATCCCAGACCTTCATCTTGTCGGCCTTCTCCTTGGAGAGGGTGACCAGGCCGTCGTCGTTCTCGCGGCTCTCGATGTAGACGTCGACCTTGTCGCCGGCCTTGACGGCTACGGCTCCGGCCGCGTCGGCGAACTCGCGGAGCGAGATGACGCCCTCGCTCTTGCCGCCGATGTCGACGACGACGTAGTCGCGCCCGACCTGCACCACGGTGCCGGCGATGATCTCGCCTTCGCGACCGAGGTCGCCACCCGCGACGCTCTCCTCGAAGAGCGCTGCGAAAGTCTCCATGCCGCCGGCGGCGGCCGATTCAACGTTGGGGTTAGGGGCCATGTGATCTGTTCGAGTTCCTTCTCTGTCCCCGGGCAGCGCGCGAGGCGCGCCGTTAGACCTGGCGGCGAAGACACGAGTGCCCAGCCGCCCCAGGGAGCCGCGAGCGTGTAGTCCGGAGCGGCACGACTGTCAATGCAATCCCCGAGCCACCGACCTGAACAACCACGCAGGCTGGAGCGCACCGACGCGCCGGGAGGGATCGGCCGGGTTGGCGTACCATCGAGGACGGATGCGGATGAGGACCTTGCTTGGCGTGGCGGCCGTGGCCGCTCTCGGGATCGTGAACCTCGGGATGAGCTGCGGGCCGGGCGAGACGTTCCCGGACCCGCCCGAGCAGCAGGACACGTGCATCCAGGAGGCGCCGCCGGCGGACGGCCAGGCGGCGGTGCTCTTGGGACAGGGACCGAGCGGCGCGTTCGTCGAGCTCGGCGCGCAGGCGCCGGTGAAGCTCAACTACGGCCCGCAGGGCGGCCAGCACGTCTACGTGTCGATCAAGCTCTACAGCCCGACGGCCGCGCAGTGGACCTACGCGCTCCAGCTGACGAACGCGGCCGGGGCGTCGGTCGGCGGCACGCAGATCGCGCTCGATGCGTGCGGCGGCAAGTGGACCTTCTCGGAGAACGTGCAGGTCTTCGTCTACGACACCAGCGTGACCAACCCGACCTTGCGGCTGGAGGCGAAGAGCGGGAGCGAGTCGCTGGTCGTCGAGGTGCCGATCACGATCGAGCCATGACCTCACCCCCTGACCCCCTCTCCCTAACCGGGAGAGGGGGAACCGGTCCGACCAAGCGGCACCCCCTCTCCCGCTAGGGAGAGGGGGCGGGGGGTGAGGTGCGAAAAGTCGGTTGCCGGAATCAGAAGGGCAGCCCCGGGAGCTTCAGCGTCGGCTGGGGCTCGGCGCGGCCGAAGCGGATGATCTTGGCGAGCGTGGCGGCGCCGCGGTCGAGCCCGTCGTAGGGCCACGGCGTCGTCACCAGCACCACGCCGCCCTTCGCCTCGAGCTTGGTCCCGGCGATCGCCTCCTTCTCGCCGGCCACGTCGGGCGCGAGGAGGAGGATGAGGCGGAGGTCGGTGAGCATGCCGTCGACGTCGCCGGACAGCGCGGCCGGATCGGTGCCCTGCATGGGCTCGAGGCGCATGTCGAGGCGCGGCTTGTCGCCGAGCGTCATCGTGCCGGAGGCGCGGTCGACCTTGCCGAAGACGGCGCCGCGCGGCATCGCGCGGAGCACGCCGGCGGCGCCGCTCCAGGCGTCGTGGGTGATCGCGAACGAGACCGCGCCGCCGTCGGGCAGCCCGAGCGAGCGGTGCTCCTCCGAGGCGGGGAGCGCCGCGTTGACGATGCGCACGTCGGTGCCGACGATCAGCGTCCCGTCCTCGGCCTGGCCGATGGTGACGTTGGGGCCGATCAGGAGATCGCCCGAGAGCGACCAGCCGCTCGCGTGCTCCTCGCGCAGCACCTTGTCGAGGCCCTTCACGAAGCGGCCCTTGGGGATGTTGCCCCCGGCGGCGAGGACCCACGACTGCGCGTCGACCGAGGCGACGACGATCTCGCGCAGGTCGCGCGAGAGGTTCACGCCCGTCTCCTCCTTGATGCGATCGATGCGCGACTTCCCGGCGGGCTTCGGCGAAGGCGGCGCCGACGAGGGCGGCTCCTCGAGGAGCGGCCAGAGGTGCTTGCGCACCGGACCGAAGAGGAGGATGTCGCTCGCCTCGAGCCGCACGGCGACTGTGGCGTTGCCCGGGATGTGCTTCTTCGCGGTGGGCTCGTAGCGCCAGACGAGGAGGTAGAAGGCCGCCGCTCCCGCGAGCACGGCGAGGACGGCGAGGACCGAGGCGACGATGACGAGCATCGGCCCGCGCTTCGGGGCCGGCGGGCGGGGACCGGCGGGCTCCGGCGGGGCGCCCTGGACCGGCCCGGTCGCGCCGTGGTGCGCGAACGCCGGATCGATGTCGGGCAGCGTCTCGGTCGCCGGCTTGTCGATGAGGGTGTCGGCCATCGCTACGCCGAGGCTACGACGCCGAGCCCAGCAGCGCGAGGACCACCGACGTGGGGACGACCCAGTCGAGCTCGACGACGGCGCCCGTCTGCTCCAGCTTCGCCGGCTTGAGCGCCGCCGCGTACCGCGGGTCCTCGACGTTGTCGCGCATCGCGATCAGGAACTTGAGCGCGCGGTCGGCCGCGCCCGCGTCCTTGCAGCGGATCTCAGCCTCGAGGCGCGCCCCGGTGTCGACGAGCGCCACGGTGGCGCGGATGCGCTCCAGGCCCGAGACGATGCCGGCGAGCGAGGGGAAGCGCAGCTCGAGCGGCGGCGGGAGGCGGCGGGCGCGGAAGTCGGCGCTGATCACGCCCTCGGCGGCGGGATCGCCGCGCTTCTCGTCCGGGCCCTCGCGGAGGACGCGGGCGACGCTGTCGAGCTCGACCGGCGACACGAAGGCGAGCAGCCGATCGCCGGCGGCGAGCACGCGCGCGGTGCCGGCGCGCGGCGCCTCGCCGACGCGGTCGTAGAGCGCGAGCGCGCCGTTGGCGGAGGGGGCCTTGCGCCAGCGGGCGGGATCGGGCGACGGGGCGCCGAGCCGGCCCTCGACCACGATGAGGCGGTCGCCCGACGCGGCGTCGGCGGCGCGCGTCGCCACCCACACCACCTCCGCCTTGGAGAGCGCCTCGACGAGCCACTCCTCGTCGGCGCCGCCGGCGGCGCGATCGAGGAGGGCGGCCGTCGCGTCGCGACCGAGCCCGTCGCGCATCCGCGCCATGTCGACGCGCACGACGAGATCGAGATCGGCCGGCACCAGGTCGGTCGCCTCGACGCGGCGCATGAGGTTGGGCTTGTCCGGCCGCGTCGGCGCGGCCACGCCGCCGCGCGGGACCTCCTGCCCGCAGCCGGCGAGCGCGGCGATCGCCAGCGCGCCGGCGAGCGCGGCGGCGGACCTAACCGCGCGCGGCGCGCGCTTCGACGACACGGGCCATCTCCTCGATGATGAGTTGGGCCGGCCGGCCGCTGGAGTCGACCAGGATCGCGTCGTCGGCTTGGCGGAGCGGCGCGACGGGACGATCGGTGTCGGCGCGATCGCGGCGCACCACGTCCTCGAGCGTCGCCTCGAAGGAGACGTCGGCGCCGCGCGCGGTGAGCTCCTCGTAGCGCCGGCGCGCGCGCTCCTCGGGGGCGGCGGTGAGGAAGAACTTCACCTCGGCGTCGGGGAAGACGACGGTGCCGATGTCGCGGCCCTCGAGGACGACGCCGCCCTCGGCCCCGGCCTGGCGCTGCAGATCGAGCAGCGCCGCGCGGACCGCGGGGATCGCCGAGACGCGGCTCGCGCCGAGGCTCATGTCGGGGGCGCGGATGGCGAGCGAGACGTCCTCGCCCGCGAGCAGGACGCGGACGCCGCTGCCGCCGGGCGCGCCGACCGCGGAGGAGTCGGGCGCGTCGCCGCCGCGCTCGAGCACGATGGCGCGCGCGGCCACGAGCTCGCGGGCGAGCTCGGCGACGCGGTGCTCGTCGTCCCAGGGGATCTGGCGCAGCTTCGCCGCGAGGGCGACCGTGCGATAGAGCGCGCCGGTGTCGACGAGGACGTAGCCGAGGCGGGCGGCGAGACCGCGCGCGACGGTGCTCTTGCCGGCGCCGGCGGGGCCGTCGATGGCGACGAGGGGGCGGGGGCGCTTCATGCCTCGAGGACCTCGATGGTGGCGCCCAAGGCGCGGAGCGTACCGACGAACCGCGGGAAGCTGGTGGCGATGCAGCCGGCGTCGCGCACGCGCGTCGTCCCGTCGGCGACGAGGCCGAGCACGGCGGCGCTCATGGCGACGCGGTGATCGCCGCGGCTCGCGACGTCGGCGGCGCGGAGGCGCCCTTCGGGCCGGCCCTCGATGACCAGCCCGTCGGGGCGCTCCTCGACGCCGACGCCGAAGGCGCGCAGCACCTCGGCCATCGTGGCGATGCGATCGCTCTCCTTCACCCGGAGCTCGGCCGCGTCGAAGAGGGCGCTCTCGCCGCGGGCGCGGGCGGCGAGCGCGCAGAGCACGGGCACCTCGTCGATGGCGCGGGTGACCGTCTCGCCGCCGATCCGCGCGGAAGCGAGGCGCGAGGCGCCCACGCGCACGTCGCCGATCGGCTCGCCGAGCTCGTCGCCCTTGGGCTCGACGAGGACGGTCGCGCCCATGTCGCGGAGCACCTCGAGCGCGCCGGTGCGCGTCGGGTTGAGGCCGACGCGGCGCACGTCGACGCGGCTCTCGGGCACGAGCGCCGCCGCCGCCAGGAGGAAGGTGGCCGCCGAGAGATCGCCGGGCACGCTCATGTCGAACGATGCTAGCTCGCCCGACCAGGCCGGACCATCGAGCGCGACCATGCCCCCGACCGACCCGATGGGGACGCCCAGGGCGCGCAGCATCCGCTCGGTGTGGTCGCGCGAGACCGTGGGCTCGCGGACGAACGTCGGCCCCGCGGCGTAGAGGCCCGAGAGCAGGATCGCGCTCTTCACCTGCGCGCTCGCGACCGGCAGCTCGTACTCGAGCTCCGAGAGCACCGCCGGCTCGGGCAGCCCCTCGATCGCGAGCGGCGCGGTGATCTCGCCGGGCCGGCGCGGATCGAAGACGCCCTCGATGCGCCCGCCCCGGAGCCGCAGCGGCGTGGCGATGCGCTGCATCGGGCGGCGCGAGAGCGAAGCGTCCCCGACCAGCCGGGTGGGGAACCGCTGCGCGACGAGCAGGCCCGCGAGCAGGCGCATGGTGGTGCCCGAGTTGCCGCAGTCGAGATCGCCCGCGGGCGCGCGCAGGCCGCCGAGCCCCACGCCCTCGAGGACGAGCTCGCCCGCCGCCTCGCGCGCGCCGACGCCCATCGCCCGGAGCGCGGCGAGCGTCGCCCGGTTGTCGTCGCCGATGGCCCCGCCCCGGATGCGCGTGGCGCCGCGCGCGAGCCCGCCGAGGAGGATCGCCCGGTGCGTGATCGACTTGTCGCCCGGCACCGGGACGCTCCCGACGAGGGGCTTGTCCGCGGGGTGCACGAGGAGGTCCGGCACGCCCCAGGCTCTAGCAGAGATGCGGCCGCCGACGCCACCGGACCGTCCTCCCCGAGCGCATTGTGATGGCGCCGCGGTAACTGCGCGCGGGCGGACGCGCGAGGGGAACCGGCGGGCGAGCGCCTTGTCGCACGTGACGATGCGCCCACCCCGATCCCACCCTCCCCTTCGCCGCGCCGCCTGCCTCGGCGGGCTGTGCGCCGCCGCGCTCGCGCTCTTCGCCTCCGAGGGGCGCGCCGACGACGTCCGCGGCACGCGCTCGGAGAAGCTGCAGGAGCGGAGCCACCGGATCGATCTCCGCCTCGACCGCGGGCACGCGGCGCTCACGGTGCGCCGGACCGTCTGGAACGGGGGCGCGCGCCACGACCAGGCGACGTTCATGATCGACCTACCCGCCGGCGCCGTCGCGACGGGGCTCCGCACGCTGGGCTACCGCGACGCGCAGCCCTCCTGGTTCGACGGCGAGCTGCTCGAGGCCGAGGCGGCGGCGGCGAAGTACCAGGAGCTCACCGGGCTCGGCGGCTACTACCCGAAGGACCCGGCGCTGCTCTCGTGGCGATCGCAGGACCGCCTCGCGCTGCAGGTCTTCCCCTGCGCCCCCGGGCAGCCGAAGACGGTCGAGTACACGCTGAAGATGCCGACCGAGTACCGCGAGGGCCGTCACCACCTCGTCCTGCCGCGCATGGGGACCGAGCGGCTCGCGGCGGAGCTCACGGTGACGGCAGCCCAGCCCGGCGACGGCCTCTTCCTCGACGGCAAGCCGGTGGCCGCCGGGACGTCGGTGACGCTCGACAAGGAGACGACCGACATCGCGCTCGCGCCGCGAGCGCCGGGCGCGATCGAGGGGGCGCTGGCGAGCGTGCCGTTCGACGATGACCGCGTCCTGGTCGAGCTCCGCGTCGACGCGGCGGCGCGCCTGACCGAGCCGCCGCGGAACGCGCACGTCGTCGTGCTCGTCGACGCCTCGCGGTCGATCGGGCAGCGCGACGGCGCGGCCGCGATCGCCGCCGCGCGCGCGATGCTCGCGCACCTCCCCGACGCGAAGGTCGAGGTGCTCACCTTCGATCGCGAGGTCCGCGCGCTCCATGGGCGGTTCGTGCCGGCGGCGACCGCCGACGCATCGCTCGCGGTCCTGGCCCTGTCGCGCCGGAACGGCAGCCGCATCGACGACGCGCTCGCCCGCGCCGACGCGCTCCTCGCCAAGGCGCCGCGCGGCGCGCCCCGCCGGATCCTCGCGCTCACCGATCTGCGCACGCGCTCGCGGCTCACGCCGTCGGTCGTGGGGGCCGCCGTGAAGAGCGGGGCGCTGGTGCACGTGGGCGTCGTGGGCGAGGGCGAGCCCTCGCTCGAGCGCGACGACGAGAGCCCGTGGGCCGCGCCCGTGCGCGCGACGGGGGGCCTCGTCTGGCAGGGAGGCGCGAGCATCGCCCCGATCGCGGCGGAGCCGATGGCGAAGGTCTACGAGGAGTGGGCGCGTCCGACGCGCCTCCACAAGCTGGTCGTCCGCGCCAAGGGGATCGAGGAGGCGCTCTTCGCCGATCGCACCGAGCTCCACGAGGGAGAGGGCCTCGAGGAGCACCGCGTCCACGACGAGGCGGTGCGCGAGCTCTCGGTGCAGGGCGAGCTCTGGGCGCGGCCGTTCCGCGAGACGATGAGCCCGGACGAGGCGCACGGCAGGCTCTGGTCGGCGCTCGTCTTCGGCTCGGACCTGCTCGGGTCGATCGACGAGCCCGCGATGATGGTGCTCGCCATGCGCGGGCGCGCCGTGTCGCCGGTGACGAGCTATCTGGCGATCGAGCCGGGTGTGCGCCCCTCCACCGAGGGCCTCGAGGAGGGCGAAGGCCTGGGCCTCTCCGGCATCGGCGAGGGCGGCGGTGGCCGCGGCGAGGGCATCGGCCTGGGCAGCATCGGCGGGATCGATCCACGCGGCTGGCTCGCGAGCGCCCTCGGGCCCCACCTCGCGCGCTGCGCACCCACGGCGCGCTCGGCGCGCGTGACGCTCGAGACGACGCTGCGCGAGGTGGTCGACGTGACCGGCGTGTCGATCGCGGGCTCGGGCGCGGACGGCGCGGCCGAGAGCCGTTGCCTCGAAGAGGCCGTGTGGGACCTGATGCTCCCCAGCGCGTTCACGAGCCCGGAGGCTTCGTACGCCATCGATCTCGAGGCGTGAGCTCCCTTCGGTCCCGCACGGCGGTGCACGGCCCGCGCGGCGCCGGGGCGGCAGCGCGCGTCTGCTAGGCTACGGCTCATGGCGACCGCAGCGGCGTTCCCGGTCCAGCCGCGCCGCGAGGACGAGGAGCAGCGCGTGCTCCTCCATGGCGTGCCGTGGGCCGCCTACGTCGTGCTGCGCGACGCGATCGAGAGCGCCGGCGTTCGGACGACGTATCTGGAGGGAGCCCTCGAGATCATGCGCCCGTCGCGCACGCACGAGGTCGGCAAAAAGCAGATCGCCCGGCTGCTCGAGCTCTTCTGCCTCGAGCGCGACATCCCGCTCTTCGGCTACGGCTCGACGACGTTCCGGAACGAAGAGCGCGAGCGCGGCCTCGAACCCGACGAGTGCTACTGCCGGGGCACCGACAAGGAGGTTCCCGACGTCGCCCTCGAGGTCGTGGTCTCGCGCGGGCTCATCGACAAGCTCGACGTCTATCGGGGGCTGGGCGTCCGCGAGGTGTGGGTCTTCGAGGCGGGAGCTTTCCAGGTGTTCACGCTCCGCGGCGAGCGGTACGAGCCGATCGCGGGGAGCGAGATCCTTGCGGAGGTGGACCTGGGGCGGCTCGCGCACTTCGCGCTGCACGCGGATCAGCACGCGGCGCTGATGGCCTTCCGCGCCGAGCTCCGCGGCGGCTGATCAGCCCACCGACTTGACGAGGTAGATCGGCCCGGCCGCCTCGCTCGCCGCCGCGGTGATCTCGGCCGAGTGGGCCGGGGCGCGCCGGCGCGCCGGCGTGTGCAGGCGCGCGCCGTCGAGGATCGCCTCGCAGAGGCGGCCGAAGTCGTAGCCGGCGGCGCCGGCGATCTTGGGGAGGAGGCTCGTCTGCGTCATGCCGGGGAGCGTGTTCACCTCGAGCACGTACTCGTTCTCGCCGCTGGTCACGAGCAGGTCGACCCGGACCGCGCCGGTGCAGCCGAGGGCGCGGGCGGCGCGCTCGGCGAGGTTGCAGACGCCCCGGTAACGCGTCGGCGGGATGCGCGCCGGCATGAAGTACTCGGTCATGCCCGGCGTGTACTTCGCCTCGTAGTCGTAGAGGCCCTTCTTGGGCGCGATCTCGATGGCGCCGAGCACGCGGCCGTCGAGGATGCCGACGTTGATCTCGGTCGCCGCGACGAAGCGCTCGACGATGGCCGTCTCGTCGAACGTGAGCGCCGACTCGAGGGCGCGCGCCAGCTCGGGCAGGCTCTCCGCCTTGGTGACGCCGAGGCTCGAGCCCTCGCCGCGCGGCTTGACGATCACCGGGAAGCCGAACGATCCGTGCATCGCCTCGAGATCGGCGAGGTCGTCGGTCGCCGCGACGGTGTAGTACGGCGGCGTCGGCACGTTGTGGAGGCGGAACATCTCCTTCGCCTTGAGCTTGTCCATGGCGAGGGCGCTCGCGAGCACGCTCGAGCCGGTGTACGGGATGCGGAGCAGCTCGAAGAGGCCCTGCACGCACCCGTCCTCGCCGTGTCGGCCGTGGAGCGCGAGGAAGGCGACGTCGATGCGCGCGCGCCGGATCATCGCGCCGAGATCGGCGCCGAAGTCGTCGGCCAACGTGATGCGGACCACCTCGTGGCCGCGGGCCTCGAGCGCGTCGGCGACCGCGGCGCCCGAGCGGAGCGAGACGTCGCGCTCGCCCGACGAGCCGCCCATCACCACCCCGACCCTGCGCCGAACTTGCCGCTTCTTCATGCCGAGCTCCCTCTGCTCCGCGCCGCGCGCGCCCGCGCCGGAGCGCTGGCTACCCGGCAACGGGCCGCACATGCCTTCGAAAACGCGAAGGGATCAAGAACCGAACCAGCCCAGAACCGCGGAAAGCTCCCACATCGGAGCCACGCATGTGGCCAGCCCGGCCCACGCCCCGTGTCCACAGGCCCACGGCGCGTCACGAAGCGACCGGGTATCAAGATGCGCCGAGGAGGTCAACAAAAGGGCGAGAGGCTTACAGGACCTCGACCAGCACCGCGGTGATGTTGTCCTTGCCGCCTCGCGAGTTGGCGAGCTCGATGAACTTGTCGACGGCGGCGTCGCCGCCGAGGTTCGAGATCGCGGGGATCTCGTTCGCCTTCAGGTAGCCGTGGAGGCCGTCGGAGCAGAGCAGGTAGCGATCGCCGCGCGCCATCTCGATGATCGAGGTGTCGACCTCGACGTAGTCGCGGTTGCCGACGGCGCGGGTGATGACGTTGCGGTGCGGCGAGGTCTTGGCCTCGTCCTCCGAGATGATGCCCTGCTTGATCTGCCAGGCGATGAGGGTGTGGTCCTCGGTGATCTGGACGGCCGCGTCGTTGCGGATCTGGTAGATGCGGCTGTCGCCTACCTGGCCGACGACGAGCGAGCCGCCCACGGCGAGGGCGGCGCTGATGGTCGTGCCCATGCCGGTCTTGTCGCGCTCGAGCTCGGCGATCGCGAAGACCATGTAGGTGGCTGCCTGGATGGCGCCCTCGATGACGCGGCAGGCGGCGCGGGCGCGCGCCTCGTTGAGCGGCTCGGACTCGTCGCCGATGGCGTTGAGCCCGCGCTTGACCATGCCGAAGACGGTATCGACGGCCTCGCTCGAGGCGACCTCGCCGGCCGCGTGGCCGCCCATGCCGTCGGCGACGACGTAGAGGTGGATGGTGTCGTCGCGGAAGAAGGCGTCCTCGTTCGCCTTGCGGTGGCGGCCGACGTCGGTGCGACCGAACGAGCGGATCGCGGGCATGCGGGCGCCTGCGGGCCGCGCGGTGGCGCGATCCACGGCCATCATCCGAGGGGTCGAAGGCTTCGAGGTGGCGATTGCACCACGATAGACGTCGCCGGGCCGGCCTGTCGAGGGCGGTCGGCCGGCCGCGGTGCGATCGGGATCGCGCGTCTTCCTTGCAACCCGCGCCGCGAGGCTCCGCTAGAATGGCGGCCGGATGTCGGCCAGGTCCTTTCTGGGCTCGTGGGGTTCGGGCCCGCCGTCGTCCGCGCCGTCGGCGTCCGGGCCGGCGTCGGCGCGGAGGCCGGGCACGCCCACCGGAGGGGATGGGCTCGGCCGGCTCCTCACCGACGCGCGCGCCGGCGTGGCGCGCCCCGCGGCCGGCGTCGTGTTTGTGTCGGGGACGCTGGCGACGCGCATCGGGCAGGTGGCCGCGCTCGTGCGCGACGTCTGGAAGGGCGTCCCGGCGCTCGTCGTGCCCGGCGCGGGCGTGATCGCCGAGCGCGGCGAGGTCGAGGGCGCGAGCGCGGCGAGCGGCGTGCTCTGGGCGGGCGGGCGCGCGACGCCGTTCGCGGTCGGCGAGTCCGCCGGCGGGTTCCGCGACGGGCTCGTCGCCGCCGCGACCGAGGCGGGCCCCGCCCCCCCCCCCCCCCCCCCGCGCGACGAAACCCCACCCCCCCCCCACGACACCCCCCC